>JAKPPB010000071.1 GCA_029547605.1 Methanobacteriota archaeon
TCCTAAGATCGATTCGAAAAATTGGGTCTGGGCATCAATTTTATCAATCAGCGCTACATTACCTAATGAGAAGGTTACGTTTTTTGTCATGAAATTCTGTAAACGTTACCTTCTCATCCTTCTTCTGGCGAAGTCAGGTTAAAAAGAATCGTCCATAACCCCTCACACATTTACAACAAGTGTGAAGAGAGGGGTCTTTTCTTACAGGGTGAAAAGAATATTTCCCAAGGTGGGATTCTGTTATTCTCGGTCAGGGTTCCTGAAGGTATAGACCCCACCGGATTACCCACTGAATATAAATACCACACAATAAAGGGTCATCATCAACAGGATTCAGGCACCTCCTCAAGTTTCAGGATTTCTGGGGAGTATCGTCTTGAGGAATGCGATTCCTTCCGCACCCTGGCTCACTATAGCCTGAAGTGCCCTATCAAGGTCCTTTACACAGAAGTCGGAATAAAATGGATAGATATACCTGGAAAGGGTGAATCCCACCACCTTCCCATTTTCCATGATCCGTGAAAAGCCGGTGAGAGGTGAGGTGAATGCTTTAGTGAGCTCGAAGATGAAATGCTGATCCTTCTTTTCATAATACTCGTTCAGTGCATCCTGTTCCGGTCCCAAAGGAAGCGTGATCTGGAATGCAACGATGAAATACCACTTTCCTTTCTGGTTCTCTATAAGAATTGGATAATCACCGAATTTTACCCAGAATCCACGGAACTCTCCCTCGTCGAACTCTTTGACAATGGAAACGTCTATCTCCTGCAGGTACTGGCGCAGCTCATTTATCGCCTCTGCATCTTCTTTCCTGGCAACTGCCCCCGCCATACATGAGAATTTCCTCTCATGGGATGTTTAGTCTTTTCCCTTCACGGATCTTCATATGATACAAACCCCATGGTTCAATTATTATAAATACCGCATACCGCATAACACTCAATGGCGCCAGGAAAGTGCATACCCGCCACCTGACGCCCGGGAAAGGCAGCTTGGCCATACCTGCACGGAATATGGCCCATTCAGCGTCTTATTTCCCGAACGCGAAGATGTAGGAGGTGAACACACATTGGAGTACCTGAACCGGAACCTCATACTGCCAGGATTCATTCTGATATGCATAGGGATTCTATCCCCGGCAGGAGCTTCACTGGTCACGGATTTCCAGGGAAATTCCGTCTATGACCCGCAGCTGGAATCCCCCCAACCCCTGGACGATCTCTACTCCTTATGCACCCTATCGTCCCTTCAGAATGAAGGAGATATGACCACGGCTCAAAGCGTGACCGACCATGTCGGTTCCGTCTCCCTGCCTCGTCCTTACGCACAGGGTACTGTATCTGCCTGGGTGAATCAGAATTCCATGCAGGGGAACGCAAACGGAGTATCTTCTCTGATCGAGTATCACCAGAAGGTGACCGCATCGGGAAAGATAGAGAAGTTTGTGTTCTCTGTGTCGTGTGTCCTGTAGCAGTCAAGGAGTCCCCCGCAGGAAACTCCCACAATACTTTTTTTTCACACACATACCCGCCGACATGTCCTACCGTGGCCTGGCTCCAAAGGTCCCGCCATTTTCGAAGTCACCCGCAAAATTCCCCGATTGTCGTCTGATTTCGATCGAGTTGTGAGAGGGATGAGAGACGAAGGCCTGCAAGCCTGACCCTGTTCTGCGAGATGAGAGGCAGGGCAAGATCCCTTGCGGCTGAGAGGATTGCCCGGACATCCCTGGTGGGGCACGGAAGCGAGCGTGACCTGCTGAACGTTGCAAAATCTGAAAACCTTATCTTTACGGTGACAGTCCTGGCATAGAGGTTCCGCTCTGCAAGGTCTTTGCCAAGTTCGCGGGCCATACCTTCGAGCGTCTCCAGTATAACGCTGGGAGAGTCAATATCGGTCTCAAATGTCATCTCCCTGCTTATCGACTTGCTATCCGAATGTCCCCTCACCTCAGAATCATCTATCCCTTTTGCCATTTTCTGGAGCGGGACTGCCCATCTTCCCAATACCCCCATGAGCTGCTGAATATCCGCCTCTGCGAGATCTCCAACGGTGGAGATGCCTCTCTGCACGAGGGCGTCTCCAGTCTTTCTGCCTACTCCGGGAATCCTGGTTACCGGGAGCGGGTATAGGATTTCCTTTATCAGCCCGGGAGTGATCACGACCAATCCTCCGGGCTTCTGCATGTCGGACGCGATCTTTGCCACGACCTTTCCCGGGCCAATCCCTATCGAACAGCTGAGTTGCTCAGTGGCGAGGATTTCTTTCTTGATATCCCGTGCGACAAGCTCTGCATCTGCGAAGTTTTTCAGATATGAGAGATCAAGATATGCTTCGTCTATACTCACCTGCTCGAACTTTTCTGAATACCTACGCAGGACAGCCATTACCCTTTCTGATGCCCTGGTATACACTGGGAAACGCGGTGGCAGGAATACCGCATTTGGGCAGAGCTGGTATGCATGTGAGATGGGCATCGCGGAACGGACTCCGTACTTCCTGGCCTCGTAGGAACAGGTGCAGACGACCCCCCTTCCGCTCCCCTCTCTTGGGTCGGCACCGATCACGACCGGCTTCCCCTTGAGATCCGGATGTTCGCGCACTTCCACGGACGCATAAAAACTGTCCATGTCCACGTGGAGGATGATGCGGTAATTGTGGCATATTTCTTTGGTCAGGTGCATGCCCGGGTCGGGATCCTGCAGAATGGGTTCCAGGGGGGTTGAGGGGACGTAGTCGTTCATTCCTTCTGCAGCTCCGGATCGAAGCGAACGGGAGGATCAGCATCCACCAACGAGAGTTTCTTCCCAAGGTTATTTATTTCAGATTTGAGCTTCATGTTCTCCCTCATCATCTTATTCAGGGTGATGGTAAGGGCTGCATTCTCATTTGCAAGGATTTCGATCCTCTGCTCGAGTTTCTCCACGTACTTCTCCAGATCTCCCGGTTCCATAGAGACTGTCCCTGTCATCACACATCTCAATGATCAATTCTCATATAATTTTGCATCAGTCCCGCCTTTTTCCCTCGCCATCCCCACACCCTGGCCAGCGTTAATGAGAAGGAGCCACCCGTCGGGGTTTCCACTGTATGAGCGATAAAAGAACATCATCTCGAGAACCCGGCACCTGGCCCAGAGATACCATGGGAAGACGCATCGAAAGCTTCAGGAAATGAAGATACCGCCACTTTCACCTTCATCTTCCAAGCTACACCAGGTGAGAGAGGACCTGAGATCAACGCTGGTGGACAGGTGGGGATATGGGCTTTTGAGCGTACAAATCGTCTGGCAGTCCCGATCCCTGAAATTACGATATGCTTGTATTGATTCGTATCCATACCTTATTTACATGAATCCGAGTCATCAGACCTGCCTCCAGGTACTTGATACCCTTGACCTCCTGGTACGGTACTGGAACCGGGCAGATATCCCCGCAATACTGTCGCACGCTGATCCGGGATGCTCGGGATTCGGTCCGGGAACCGCAAAGCTGTTCCAAGGCCTCGATCAATTCCAGGTCTTTCTCGAACGGGAAACAGAACATCTGCCCGATCTTCAGCTCTCAAACATCCAGATAGAGGCAACAGGTACCATCAGCTGGGTATTTGGTACGTTTCATGCCTCTTCCGCGGAGGATTCTTTGCTCAAGGAAGGCAGGTTCACTGCGGTTCTGAAAGGGACAGGTCACGCCTGGGTGCTTGTCCACCTGCACCTCTCATTCCCCGCGGTCCCTGTGATTTTTAAGAAGAGAGAGAATGGGATTTGAAGGCCCGGTCTGCCGTCAGGGCGAGGGCAATTGCTGGCTCACGCAATGGATGGCTCCCATTCCCCTGATCATCTCACTGCATTCGATTCCGACCACCTCCCTTCCCGGGAAGACACCCTTGAGCGTCCTGATTGCGCGGCCGTCAGCAGGGTCACTGAACGTCGGGACCAGTACGACCCCATTTCCGATGTAGAAATTGGTATAACTCGCCGGGACCGGCTCAGGAAAAGATCGAGGCATGGGAAGCGGCACTACCCGGAGAGGTGAGCCATCATAGGCAGAAGAACTGCGCAGTATCTCGTAATTCTCCCGGAGGACCTCATGATTTGCGTCCGTCCTGTCCTCCTCGACGGCGCACACGACGGTTTTTTTGTTGACGAAACGGGCAACGTCATCGACATGGCCATCGGTATCATCGCCTTCTATCCCCCCCTTCAGCCAGATGAACCTGGATACACCGAGGAAATCCCGGAGCACCTTTTCGATTTGCTCCTTTGAGAGGGATGGGTTCCGGTTTGGATGGAGGAGGCACTGTTCGGTCGTCATAAGAGTTCCGCGACCGTCGACCTCAATCGACCCCCCCTCAAGCACCATGCCTGGTGTAAATGCAGGGATCTGCAATACCTTTTCCAGGATCGACGGGACAATGTCATCGTGTTCCAGTTCCGGGTATTTGCCGCCCCATGCATTGAAATTCCAGTTCACCATTGCAATTTTCGGCTCCCGCTCGTGCACCAGGAACGTGGGGCCATAATCTCTGAACCATACATCACAATAGGGATGGATATGGTATTTTACCTGGCCGCTGTTGATGCCGCCTGCATCAAGCAACTCCCGCACGCGCGACCGCATCTCCTGGTCCCTGACAAGGAGATAGACCCGCTCCCGGCCCTGTAGTGCCTGTATTATCTCGAGGTAGGTGCGTTCAACCGAGGGAAGATCAAAAAACGTCCCATTGTCGTGGGGCCATGAGAGCAGGATTCCCTGGTGAGGTTCCCATTCCGCGGGCATGCGAAAGCCGCAGGCCTTGGGGGTGTCGCCCTGTGCAAATCCGATACTGCCGGAAAGGATGCCATAAGTCTCAGGCCGCCGGTTCCGGAGAAATCCCCACCCTTCTCGCACGAGTTCATTCAAAGAGAGGTCTATATCTGCGATCAGCACCTCCTCTCCTCTCCCTGCCTTCGCCACAAGGTTTCCAAAGGCATCGCAGACGAACGATCCCCCGAAGAATGAAAGTTCCCCCTCTATCCCCACACGGTTCACCGCTGCCAGGTGAACTCCATTTGCAATCGCGTGGCCCCGCTGAACTGTCTGCCATGCATCATGCCAGTCACCCTCGACGGGGTCCTCCATATTCCGGATTGTACCGAGGGCTGTAGGGTAGAATATGACCTGGGCCCCCATCAGCGATACCGCCCTCGCTGCTTCAGGAAACCACTGGTCGTAGCAGATGAGAACCGCCAGACGTCCGAAAGGGGTATCCTCCACCAGATAAGAAGACCCAGGTGAGAAATACTCTTTCTCGTAGTAATACAAGTCATGCGGGACATGTACCTTGCGGTACACGCCACCCGCTGTGCCGTCCCTGCGGATAATGACCGCTGAGTTATAGAGACGCCCTTCATCTCCCTGTTCGAAGATGGGCGCGATGATCACGCCGCCATGCTGCTTCGCAAGAAGCCCCAGCACGCGAGTCGTCTCTCCCGGTATCCGCTCTGCATACTGTCTCGCGTCAATACCCTGGGCCCTTGGAAAATAAGGCGCGGAAAAGAGCTCCTGGAGGCAGACGACCTGCGCCCCCTTGGAAAAAGCCTCTTTGATCATCGTTCCTGTCTTCTCCAGGTTCTCCCCAGGATCCTGTCCGGCAGTTGCCTGGACCAGTCCCAGGCGAATGCGGGGTGATCCCTTCGCCGAGTTCATGTGGCCCTCTTTTTTGGATGGATATTCCTTCGTGGTATCAATTCTTTCTGCATATGCATCCGTTATTCATTTCCCATTCGGCATGAGAACCGCACCCGGGGCTTCACATCAGCACGGATATGTGACCAGATGGTCCCACGTGTGTTTCATTCTGTATGCGTGCATCACGAAATCAATGATGTGATCCTTTTCATCTTTTATCCCAAAAATCCGGATATGCCGTTTTTATTCCATTCATTCAAAACAACTCCAGTACGGTGAAAGGTTCGCGCGGAGGGCCGCGGCGTGCTCTCTCACCTTTGCATGGGCTGAAGGGTCCTTTGCTCTCACCAGCCATCCCTGGTAGGCTTCCGGTTCGCGGATATTCGAAAGATCAAGTCCTGCCATCGCGGCAATGATCCCAAGGTTTGTGTATGGCAGCCCTCCTTCCACGCTGTATCCCCCCTCGAGGACTGCAACCAGCCTCCCCCCGCAGAGCGTTTCAGCCAGGTCAACGGCCTTCTTCATAAGTTCTGCATAGCCCCTCGCGGTGAGGGCAAGCCCCGTGAGTGGGTCGGTGAAATGGTTATCCTGACCCGCAGAGATGGCAATCAGGTCAGGGGAAAACTCCCTTGCGAGTGGAGCAATCACGGAATCAAAGAGGAAATGGTAGCTCTCATCGCCGGTCCCTGCAGGGACTGGCATGTTCGCAGTGAACCCCTCGCCTTCGCCAGACCCGATCTCGTCAACACTGCCTGATCCCGGGTAAAACGGCCACTGATGAATGGACGTGAAGAGGACAGACGGATCTTCGTAGAAGATCTGCTGGGTTCCGTCCCCATGGTGCGCGTCCCAGTCAAGGATCATCACTCTTCTCATTCCCTTCTCCTGCACGTGCCGGGTCATGATGGCAATATTGTTGAGGTAGCAGAACCCCGCACCTGTCCCCTGGCGGGCATGGTGTCCCGGGGGCCTTACCAGGGCAAATGCGTTCACCGCCTCCCCTGAAATCACCGCATCAGCGGCCCGAATGGCTCCCCCAGCCGCGAGCAACGCGCTGGAGAGGAGACCAGTGGGAACGCTGGTGTCAAAGTCGATGAAACCCCCCCTCTTACTCGCTTCTTCCAGGAAGCAGAGGTATTCCGGAATATGCACCCGTGCAGCCGCGTCCCATGGGGCTTCTGTGGGTGTGAGGTTCAGTATCAGGGGGTGGTCGAACAGGCCTTCTTCCCTGACCTGGTCGATGGTGTAAGAGAGCCTCTCACGCCGCTCGGGGTGGTCGCGTGACTGCTCGTGGAGAAGATACCTCTGATGAAATACCAGCGCGGTCCTCATGGCGCCTCCGCAGTGATGCCCGGGGCGATCTGGACCACCACGTCCGCGATGCGTGCGCTCCTGTAAGTACCCCTGATGACATCGTAGGAATGGAAGAAAAGCACCTGCACGTCCTCTACGTCGCGTGGATCTGCCCCTGCTGCGAGCGCCCTTTGCTGCACTTCTTCCTTGCACCGATCAAGCACTGCCTCCTCATCTCCCATCTTCCGCAGTTCCTGTGGCTCACCATTGAAGACCACACAGCCCCGACCCGAATCGAACCTCGCGTGAAGAGTGAGGCTTACGCGGGAGATCGCCACCCCCACGGCATTCGCACAGTCCCAATGTGGAGGGATTGTGACAGAAGTCCCTGTGCGGCGCGCGATCTCAGGCACCAGGAACGGTGCGAGATAGCCGGTACCGACAAGTCTCCGTGCACCATGCATGGCGACAGCCTGAGATACGAGGGAATAATACTCTTCCAATGCCTCAAAAGCGATAAGAGGGGTAATTTTTCGGGATGCCATGGCATCCCCTATCCCGCAACCTGTTACGTTCAGCGCGTCGGTGAGGGTTGGACGTTCTCCCCCGAATGCGATGGCATTTCCCACCCGTGTGGGACAAAGCCTCTCTTCTATCAACGAATCACCACCATACGGGATAGATTGTGCGGCGACCGCGGTCGTGACGGTTCTCTCGTTCTCTGAAACGATGGTCTCCATCACGGGCCTGCCTCCGGAAAGGGGGACCAGGTCCGTCGTGGTTCCCCCAACGTCCACCACCAGGCACTCCGCGATTCCACTCAGATAGAATGCCCCGAGTGCAACCGCTGCCGCACTCGAACGATACAGGACTGAAGGATTCCTGACCGCGTGGTCAGGTGGAATGAGGCCCGCGTCACCCTTGAAGAAGAAAAAATCGCGATATTCTGCTCCGATCTCTTTTGTGAGGAGAGTGACTGTCTCCATGAGCTGGGCATTCAGCCTTGTGGTTGCCACTCTCGCTGGAAAGTTGAGGGTACCGAGATGATGACTGACCGCGATCTTCTCCGCGGTATAGTAGTGCAGGGCACGCGCAGCCACTTCCTGCTCGAGTGAAGGGTTCCTCACCGAGAACTTACCGGCGATGGCGAGGACGTCGCCGCGGACAGCAAGCGCCACGTCGACTTCTTCGAGATCAATACTCTCAACGACCTCACCCCTGTGGTTGACTGCACCGCGGATGCTGCCTGGCCATGAGAGGCCGGGGCCGGGGATAAGGATTGTCTGCACTTTCATGGGGGGACCGGCCAACACCCTGTTGAGGGGAGTCGACGTACTCACCGCGAGTCGCCCCGGCCTGCGGATGCGGCCCAGAACCTGACGGACACCAAGGGTATTAGGGACTTTTACTGAGGTGACCTCATGGTCCACCATGGCAATGTCTGTATTGGTCCCGCCGACGTCCATACCAATGAGCATTGCGACAGATCACCCTTCACCACTCGTTCCGCATCCCATTCAAAAATAATCTTTGGAATATATTTTCAGGATCTTGGAACCATTTTTGACCTGTTGTGCCGGCATTTCCCGGTGCCCTTCCAGTGGGGCAGAGGAACGCCCTCATTTGCATCCTTACCCGGGTAAACACTTGTCACCATGTTTTTCGGGGGTATCCTATTCCCTTGAGACTCTCGGCCACCTCGCCGAGTACGGAAGCGTCCTCGATGGTCGGGGGAACAGAGTATTGCTGGCCATCGGCTATCTTCTTCATCACGCCGCGGAGTATCTTTCCTGAACGCGTCTTTGGGAGTCTCCTGACCACGACGGCCGTCTTGAACGAGGCGATGGGGCCAATGCGATCTCTGACCATCTGGACAAGCTCCCGGATCACGTCGCCATTCTCCCGCTGTACTCCTGCCTTGAGTACCACGAAACCTACTGGGATCTCCCCTTTCACCTCATCTGCAACGCCGGTAACAGCGCATTCCGCCACGTCAGGATGCGAGGCGAGGACTTCCTCCATCGCACCGGTGGAGAGCCGGTGGCCGGCGGTGTTGATGATATCGTCGGTCCTGCCCATGATCCAGAGATACCTGTCTTCATCGATAAAACCGGCATCGCCTGTGAGGTAATACCCCGGGTACGCGGAATAATAGGTCTTTATACACTCGTCATCCTTCTGCCAGAGTGTGGTGAAGCAACCGGGAGGCAGGGGGAGGCGAACAACGATGTTCCCCGTAACCCCCGGGGGAACTTCCCTTCCGCTGTCATCGAGGATGCGGACATCGTAGCCCGGCATGGCCCTTGTACATGATCCGGGTTTCACAGGGAGCGGGGATATTCCGACAGGATTTGCCCCGATCGCCCACCCTGTCTCTGTCTGCCACCAGTGATCGATGACTGGGACCGATAGCCGTTTCTGTGCCCAGGCCAGGGTATCAGGGTCGCACCGCTCCCCGGCTAAAAAGAGGGTGCGGAGCTTCGAGAGGTCGTATTTCTCCAGGTACTTCCCTTCGGGGTCTTCGCGCTTTATTGCGCGGAGGGCCGTCGGTGCACAGAAGAGCACGTTCACGCCATGTTGTGACGCGACTCTCCAGAACGCGCCGGGATCCGGAGTCCCTACGGATTTCCCTTCGTAGAGGATACTCGTGCTGCCGAATGCAAGGGGTGCATACACGATGTATGAGTGCCCGACCACCCACCCGACATCTGAAGCTGCCCAGAAGACTTCGCCAGGGGAGAGGCCGTAGAGGTATCTCATGCTCCAGAGGAGCGCGGCAAGGTGCCCCCCGTTGTCCCGCACCACGCCTTTTGGGATTCCTGTCGTGCCGGAAGTATAAAGGATATAGAGCGGATCGGTGGACTGCATATTGACGCAAGCTGCAGGTGGTGCAGTATCCATGAACCCTCTCCATTCCCTGTCGCTTCCAGCCGTGAGTTCTGCGGGGCATTCGGGCCTCTGCACGATCACGCAATGCGCTACAGGGACCCCGGCGAGAGACACCGCCTCGTCGATGAGCGGCTTGTATGGGATGATGCGGTTGACTTCGATACCACACGAAGCAATCAGGACGACCTTCGGGCGTGCATCGCGGATTCTCGATGCCAGCTCTTTGGGGGCAAAACCCCCAAAGACCACCGAGTGGATCGCGCCGATTCGGGCACAGGCGAGCATCGAGATGACCGCCTCCGGTATCATGGGCATGTAGATGACCACGCGATCCCCTTTCTTCACCCCAAGCTGAAGGAGTCCTCCTGCACATTTCGCTACAAGGTCCCGGAGCTCGGCATACGTGTACCGTATCACAGTCGCCGTTACGGGACTGTCATATATAAGGGCTATCCGGGAGCCATTTCCCGCCTCCACATGCCGGTCGATGGCATTCTCGCAGGTATTGAGGACACCTCCAGGAAACCACTTCACGAATGGCAGGTTGGATGTATCAAGAACCCGGTCATACTGACGCGTCCACGAGACATTTTCTGCCGCCTCAGCCCAGAATTGCTCCGGGTCACGGAGCGAGCGGGTATATACTTCGTCATACCCGGTATACGGAATACCAGACCCTCCCTGTCATGCTATAACATGGCAGATCTTTCTCCGTTCCTGTAAAATACCTTTCCAGGGTATCCATTTCATGTCCGGGATTGGGAGCTCACGCAGAGTGTCTTTGGGGTATATATGGACGCAATCACTTTTGGTTGCTTACCGCGTAACAGTTATGGCAGATGGACTTCATTTTGATTGTCCTCGTTGGCATATCGCTTGCGGTGGATTGTTTCGCGGTATCACTCGCAGCCGCGTCATCCACGCCCACACGGAGGATGAACATTGCCCTGGGGCTCGGGACGACGTTTGGGCTGTTCCAGGCGGGGATGATGGTGCTTGGATGGCTGGCAGGTTCAGCCCTGGTGGAACAGATATCCGGTATCGATCACTGGCTCGCGTGTGTAATTCTCCTGATCATCGGGGGAAAGATGATCTATGAAGGGGTGATGGGCGGAGAAGAGCGTGAGAGGCGCGACTGCCTCCTCCTCCCGACACTCGTCCTCCTCGCGGTTGCGACCAGTATAGACTCCCTGGGGGTGGGCTTAACCCTCGCGTTCGTAACCCAGGATATACTCCTTTTCGCTTCTGTCGCAGGGGTCATGGCATTTTTCTTCGCCTGTGCGGGGGCAATGCTCGGTGGTATCCTTGCAGCGAAATATGGTGAGGGTTTCGAGGTTCTTGGAGGGATCATTCTCATCGGTATAGGTATACGAATTCTCCTCGAACATATTGCAGGCCTGTGATGCGGCTCCTGAAGAAAAGCTTCACTGGGGAATTATCCTCCCCTTGCGACACACTCGTTTCACCAGGAATGCCCTTCCATGGTGGAATACCCCCCCATGTGACTGCCGGGCGATTGCCTGAGAATATTTATCATTCCGATCCTCTCACCTATTGAGCAACAGGAGCCTTGGAGAGGAGATGCCAGATATTTACCAGTCAATCTACAAAAAACTCGAGAAGATCGGGGTCCTCGATGTCCGCCAATATGCCGTGATAGAGATGCCGCCATTCGTTCCGCTCTGCATTGACCGGCTGTCTGAAGATGTGTACGCACTCTCCCAGAACCCCGAAGTGGATGGTATCATGATCGCTGATCCTGACATTGAGATACGGATCGACCGTGTCAGGAAGACCGCTGAACCACTCACCTTCCAGGCAGGCGAGATAAAGAGAGAAGTGTATACCGCACCTGGAAAAGTGGATCTCAAGGCAAGGAACGAACTCTCCCGTTTCCTTGATTCATGGCTTTCAGATCTTATTGAGAAAGGCTTTATCCGGGATCAGTAGATTAGTCCGTTGAACACGCACACTACCAGCGGGCAGATTAGAGAAGGGGCGGGACGGATTCGCTCCCACGAACTAGCGTGAACCGGGAAATTTTCCACTTACCCCACCTTTTTCACCGTGCATGAAATGCATTGGGCAGGATGGATCATGACGAGGGCCACCGCCCTAACGGCCGGCCGTTCGATCACCCGCATTTGAGGAGGCTGCCCGGTATCTTACTGGCAATTATACCATTCCTACAAGATTTCTCACAAGAATTATGCTCTCTGCTCCAAGGAAACCCTGCAGCCACAGTAAAAAATCATATTCTCTTCCAGCGGCTGAAATGCGATGTGTTCTCTGCAGGGAAGAATTTCCTGGGGGTCATTGGCACGCTGCGAACGGTCGCGGCCGAACAAGTACTCCTATATCCTTTTGCCCCCGACCATTAGATGCGTCAGTGTGCTTTTTGCAGAGGAATATTTGGTAGGACGATAGTTCATATGCCAAGGAGAAGCAAGGTAGCCCTCGATCTCCTCCTTCATTCACACTCACTCATCGAACAAATGCATAATCCATACATTCCAATTCCCGAGAGGTTACCCTGAATAAAAGAGTAAATGGATGTATTCAGGAAAGCGTTACTCATTGTGAGGGATTGACAGAATTCCCATGTGATGAGGATTCTCTGCCCTGACCCAGGAATTGTGCCCTATTCAACCGGACATGGAAAGTTCAGGAATAATCACACAGAGGTTCTTGCAGGGGTGTTAATATCTACACCTGGTCTTGCATGAATATCTCCCCGTTCTTAAAGATGGTGACTCATTTTTGGGAAATAGACGTTTTCCGAGGCCCTGATTATTCCAAAAGGTTTAATTATTATTGCTCTCCATGTTATATCAGGTGTATTAGTGTCCAACTAAATCACCGACTGAACGTTCCAATCCATGGTGGAAACCCTGCCCCGAAAAGGGGTGGGGTGGACGCCTCCTGTTGATGCCACCCATCTCCTTTTGCCACCTGTTCCAGGAAGTCTGCTGTCATGCTTACTCGTCCCTGCAGGCAACACCCATCACTTGTGAGAAAGAAGCGTGAAGACCCAGAATCCAAAGGGATGGATGTGCCCCGTGAGGTCCCTTGCGGATACACATGTTCGGCCCCAGGATATATCGTCTTTCCCACCTGCATCTCTTACGCCGTTTTGGGATGCAGGTTCGATGCGTCCCGGCATCATGTTCCTTGAACATACCTCTTCGGCCCCCGTCATGGAATGTCTCTGCCGCCCATGGCCTTTTTCGCCGCTCTGGACCATGGCCTCATTCCATACTGGAAGTATGTTACCTGAACATTTGTTCGGCCCCACGGTGAATCGACATGTACGCGCCCATATCGTTGAGCCGTTTGGATATGGGTGCTCGTTTCACCATGGCAGGTATCCCCAGATTGTTCCTCACTGAGGCGATTCTCCTATTGCTTCTATAGTATAAATATTTTTTCTTTTTATATCCGTATAGGATAATCTAATGGGGTTTAAATACCCTCACCGCGCATAAAAACCCTCTCATTACGCCAGGAGGTTTCGTGCATTTTTCCCCAACAGTACCTGACCCAATCAACGTGATTCTAGAGAGATGGGAGGTTATTTGACCTTGATATACCACCCCGTGTGGGTTTCATCAAGGATCGTGCCCTCAACTGGTCTTGTTGCAAGACTTGCGACAATCATGGCGACTACCGCAATGACTACACCGTAGAGGCTGAAATGAACAGGAAGCGGGGCGATCTTGAAGTATGTGATCCCCCCAAAGATGCAGGATGAGACCAGGCCAAGCGCCATTGCCGCGAGTGCCCCCTCGCGGGTCGCCCTCCGCCAGTAGAGCCCTGCAAGGAGGGGAACCGCAAATGTGGCAAACATTATACCAATGCCGGCCCAGATCAGCCAAACCAGCATCGCGGGTGGATCAAGTGCCAGGGCGACAGTGATGATCGCGGTCGCTGCGACCGCGATCCTGCTGACCACGAGCACCTGGGCATCAGACGCTTCTGGCCGGAAGACGTTTCGGTATATGTCCCAGCTGAAATAGGTCCCGATGGTCAACATCAGCCTATCCGTAGTTGACATCACTGCGGCAAGAATTACAACGGCAAACAGACCCCAGACGATGATATTGGGAATCGCCGACTGAATTCCATAGATAAAGACAAAATCACCCGCATTCTTCACCTGCGGAAGTGTGATGATTCCCTCCTGGACAAGGACGATGCCGGCAAAACCGCCGAATTTCAGGAGGAACATAACCGCCCCGTAAATGAGGAACGCAATAAGCGGCGCCCACCCGAAGTATCGCGCATCCTTGACAGCAAGAATATTGTTAATCACATGGGGTGCACATGCAAGACCGACCATGAGCAGGAGGGAGAACGACACCACGTATGCGGGGGTGAAGAGGCCGGCTGCAACCCATGGTTGCATGAGGTCAGGGCTGGTTGCCGCCATCACATCGTTAATGTGGGTGAATCCCCCGGCTTTCATGATCACCAGGGGCGCCATGACCACCACGCCCACGATGAGGATGAGCCCCTGGATCAGGGTGGTCCAGGTTACGGCATAGAGACCCCCGATAACTGTGTAAATGGTCACGATGAATGCACCAAGAAGAAGCGCAATCCAGTGAGGAAGTCCAAAGATCCACATCAGGACGATGCTGACCGCAGTATATTGCCCGGCAAGGTAAATCATCGAGACAACGATGCCCGAAAGGGCCGAGAGCGATCGGAGCGCTTTGGGGCTGTTATACCGGTGCACGAAGTAATCCTGGACAGTCAGGTACCCGTTCTTTTTGGCCAGACCATGGATCTTCACCCCGAAGAAGATGATGCAGAACGCCACAGAGAGGGGAACGAATATCTGCTCCCATATGGTCGGCCAGCCAAAATTGAACCCAAGCCCCGAAACACCAAGAAGAGACATCCCACTGCATACCGATCCGACCATGAGCATGGTGAAAAGCCAGAACCCGAGAGAACGTCCTGCCACCACATAGTCGCTCATGGAATGGATCTTCTTTGACGCCCAGATGCCAATGCCTACTAGCCCGACGAAATAAAGCGCGACTATCGCAGCATCGACTGGATCAATCATGAGAGCGCCGCCCTGTAATGGAGGCCCCAGAAGAGGAGGAGGAGGACGACTATCAGTACCGTGCCACCGACTGTGGCAATCGTGAGCATTGGCAGACCGAACATGTGTAGATCTTCATTATTTCCGCTATGTGTGAGATAATGGATTCGATTTTTTTTTTGAATTACAACCCTTCGGAGCCCCGGTTATGATATGGTTCACGCGGTTATTGCCAGCATATGCAGCCATTCAGCAACACAATAGTTCCCTGTATATGGATATGGTAAGGGTGAGATCTCGGCGTGAATAAAAAGTATATGAATTATACGTCTCCAGTGGTCGTTACCCGTGGCACCAAAAAGCGCGAATGCGGGAAAGAATCGAGCTGATTATATTGGTGTATCCCATCTTAATATGCAGGAAAACGGGAAGGGGCACAGAATGGCAGAGGATGTCAGGGACCTGATCGAGAAGATACGCGAAGAGGGTATCAGGGCTGGAGAAGAAAAAGCCCGCGAGATCGAGGCCCATGCCAGGAAGGACGCCGAGGAGATACTTGCTTCGGCGAGGCTCGAAGCAGAGAGGATCCTTTCTGAAGCACAGGAGAGGATACGTCGTGAAGAGGAGAGGGAGAAGGCATTGCTCATCCAGGCAGGCAGAGATCTGCTCCTTTCGCTCAGGAACGAAATTTGCACCATGCTCGAGCGTATTATCCTCATGGATGTACGGGATTCTCTCACACCTGAAACCCTGTTCAGACTGCTCTCTTCAATCGTCACTCAGTGCTCTGCGGATGTGACGGGCAGTATCGAGATAGAGATGAAGAGAGAGGATTTCGAGATATTTGAGAACTCTTACCTTTCGCGTCTCAAGGAGCAGACGAAGCGGGAGATTGTCTTACGACCATCTGACAAGATCTCTGGCGGTTTCATCATAAGTTTCGACAACGGAAGGTCATGCTTTGAATTCTCAGATAAGAGCCTTGCAGAATATATCGGCGTATATCTCAAGCCAAAATTGCATGCGATTCTCCAGGAAGCCGCCAGGGAATGAATTAATATGGCCGATTTTTACCCCTATCTTGTTTCAAGCCTTCCAACGCTGCATCTTGGCATGAAACCGCCGTTCTCCTTTGAAGGATTCCTCGGGATGTGCCGCGAATTCATCCCGGCCCATGATTACATAGTATTGTGCAACTTGCCTGAACCGGCACGATATCAGGAGGACCGCTCGCGGCAGGAGACTGTCAGGCGTTGGATAGAATTTGATACCACGCTCAGAAATGAGCTCGTGAAAGTCCGCAGCCAGAGAGTTCATCGGGAACCTTCGTCGTCTCTGCGGCCAGGCGCCTCACCTGATCCCACACTTACCGCTGCTGCAACGGCGGCTTTGGCCAATCCTTCTCTCCTCGCCGCCGAGATGTCTCTTGATGAGGTTCGCTGGAAAGCCCTCGATGAACTTGCAGCCGGGCACCACTTTGATTTGGTATTGCTGATAACTTATGCCTTGAAACTGTTGATTCTCATCAGATGGGAGCCCATTCACAACGCGGACCCGGGCAGCATTCTTGAACACACACTACAGAAGGCACGGGGATAGATGACTGGATTGAGAAAGGGCAGGATAACCAGGATCAGCGGCAACATGGTGACGGTTAGGTTCGATTCTCCCGTCATGCAGAACGAAGTCGCCTACATCCAGCACGGAAAAGAGCGTCTCAAGTCCGAGATCATCCGTGTGCGCGGCAACCTTGCAGAGATGCAGGTCTACGAGGATACCAGCGGCCTGAAGATCAACGAGGAGGTAGAGTTTACGGGTGACCTCCTTTCAGTTGAACTGGGACCCGGCATGCTCGGGCAGATCTTCGACGGCCTGCAGAACCCTCTCCCTGATCTCGCAGCGCAATGCGGATTCTTCCTGAAAAGGGGTATCTACATGGAGGCACTCTCCGGTTCCGAGGCATGGGACTTCACTCCTGTCGCGAAAGCAGGTGACAAGGTACGCGCAGGGGATAAGATCGGGTTTGTACAGGAGAAGATGTTCAGGCACTACTGCATGGTTCCCTTTTCCTGGGAAGGTTTTTTCGAGGTTGTCTTTGTTGAAGGACCCGGAAAGTTCACGAAGAACCAGGCGATCGCCCACCTGAAGGATGAGAAAGGGAACGTGCACCATGTATCACTCTGCCAGCGGTGGCCGGTGAAGATCCCAATAAGGGCGTATCGAGAGAAGCTCAAGCCTACGGAACCGCTTGTAACCAAGATGCGCCTCATTGACTCGCTCTTTCCCGTCGCAAGGGGTGGGACGTACTGTATCCCTGGCCCCTTCGGGGCAGGGAAGACAGTGCTGCAGCAGCTGATCAGCAAACACGCAGATGCCGATGTGGTGGTAATCGCTGCCTGCGGCGAGCGTGCCGGCGAGGTTGTGGAGACAATCAAGACATTTCCCACGCTGGTCGATCCAAAAACCGGCCACCCACTGAGCGACCGCACCGTCATTATCTGTAACACGAGCTCGATGCCCGTCGCCGCAAGAGAGTCCAGTGTATATACAGCGGTCACCATCGCGGAATACTACCGCCAGATGGGCCTCCATGTACTGCTCCTTGCCGATTCCACCTCCCGCTGGGCCCAGGCCATGCGGGAGATGTCAGGGAGGCTCGAGGAGATCCCCGGTGAAGAAGCGTTTCCCGCATACCTCGAGTCTCACATCGCTTCATTCTACGAAAGGGCAGGGCTGGTGAGGCTTTACGATGGCGCGCTTGGCTCGGTGACCATAGGAGGAGCGGTGAGTCCGGCTGGTGGAAACTTCGAGGAGCCTGTCACTCAGGCAACACTGAAGGTGGTAGGGGCATTCCACGGACTCTCCCGAAGCCGATCCGATGCACGCCGCTACCCCGCAATCGATCCACTTATCAGCTGGAGCAAGTACAGGAGTTTCATTGACCAGGAGCAGAAGGAAAGAGGCCAGTGGCTCCTCCGCAAGGGCAACGATATCGCACAGATGATGAGGGTTGTCGGGGAGGAGGGGACCTCTCTTGGTGATTATCTGGACTATCTGAAGTCAGAGTTCTTTGACTTTGTCTACCTCCAGCAGAACGCTTTTGACCCTGTTGACGAAGCGACCCCGGAGGAGAGACAGTCCTACGTCTTTGCTTTTATTGACGAGATAATACAATCAGACTTTTCCTTCAGCAACAAGGACGAGGCACTCCACTTTTTCCAGCAACTGCGGCAGCTCTTCAGGGGATGGAACTCCGCCCCCTGGCAGAGCGAAGAATTCGAGAGAACAGAAACAGAGATACGAGCGCTCCTCGCTGAACGGACAAAGGCGGGATAGGATGCAAAAATTTTACTCGAACATCACCCAGATCGTCGGCGACGTCATTACCGTCGAGGCAGAGAACGTAGGCAATGCCGAACTCGCCCAGGTGATCACCCGGCGTGGAACCTCCCTTGCCCAGGTGATACGGCTGGACGAGAAGAAAGTCTTCCTCCAGGTATTCGCCGGCAGCCGGGGCATCTCAACTGGAGACAGAGTCCGGTTCCTGGGTCACCCGATGCGAATCCCCACCGGAGAGATGCTCCTCGGCCGCATCTTCAACGGGAGCGGAAGTCCCCTCGATGGCGGACCTGCTCTCGACGAAAACCTCGTGGAGGTGGGCGGACCTCCGGTAAACCCTGTAAAGAGGATCATCCCTGAGAAGATGATCAGGACGGGCATCCCGATGATCGATGTCTTCAACTCGCTTGTCGAGTCGCAGAAGCTTCCCGTATTTTCCATTGCCGGGGAACCTTACAACGAGCTTCTCGCGAGGATTGCAATCCAGGCCGAGGTCGACATTATCATCCTTGGTGGCATGGGGCTCAAGTACGACGATTACCTCTTTTTCAAGGAGACATTGGAAGAGCAGGGTGCACTCTCCCGGTCCATCGTCTTCATGCATACTGCCGCAGACCCGATAGTTGAGTGCCTGCTCGTCCCTGATATCAGCCTCGCGGTCGCAGAAAACTTTGCCCTCGCGGGGAAACGGGTGCTTGTTCTGCTGACGGACATGAGCAATTTCTGCGACGCGCTCAAGGTAATCTCGATCACCATGGAACAGATCCCCTCGAACAGAGGGTACCCTGGTGACCTTTACAGCCAGCTCGCGTCGCGGTACGAGAAGGCAGTGGACTTTGATACTGCAGGATCGATCACGATCCTTGCCGCAACCACGATGCCGGGAGACGACGTGACTCATCCCATCCCCGACAACACAGGATACATCACGGAGGGGCAGTTCTATCTCAAGAATGGCGTGATCGAGCCATTCGGCTCTTTGAGCCGCCTGAAGCAGCAGGTCAACGGGAAGACTCGCGAGGACCACAGGACAATCATGGATACCATGATCCAGCTCTTTGCCGAGTACCGGGAAACCCTTGAGAAGCAGGCTATGGGATTCGAGATGAGCGCCTGGGACCAGAAGCTTTTGAAGTACGGCAGGCTCTTTGAGAAGGAGATGATGTCCCTTGAGGTGAATATTCCCCTTGAAAAAGCACTCGACCTCGGGTGGGAGATCCTCCATCAATGCTTCTCTCCTGAAGAGACGGGGATCAAGCGGTCTATGATCGACGCATACTGGCCGGGAACGCATGAAGGTTAAACTCTCCCAGGGGGAACTCAAGCGCCAGCGGGATGCACTCCGCCAGTTCGAGCGGTACCTTCCGACTCTCCAGCTGAAGAAGCAGCAGATCCAACTTGAAATCCTCCACCACCAGTCTATCCTGAAGGGGGCCGAGGATGAGCTCTCCAGGAAGATGAAGGCTGCGATGGAGTGGTCTGCTCTCCTTGCCGAGGATCCGGGAATCGGGAGGTGGCTTGTGCCAGAAAACGTGGTGAGAGGAAAGAAAAATGTTGCGGGGGTAGACCTTCCCGTCTTTGAGCGTGCAGAGTTCGAGACGGCAATGTATGATCTCTTCCTTGAGCCGCTCTGGATCGATCGCGGCATTGAGGCATTGAGGGAGATCGTATCCCTGCAGGAAGAGATCCGTATCCTCGAGGAGGGAATATCGATTCTCAACCATGAACTCCGGATCACCACGCAGCGCGTAAACCTCTTTGAGAAAGTGAAGATCCCGGAGGCCAAAGAAGCGATTCGCCTGATTAAGATCCACCTTGGCGACCAGATGACCAATGCCGTAGGCAGGAGCAAGATTGCCAAGAAGAAGATAGAGGCAGCGGCGGCCATGGAGGCAGGGGTATGATCGTCCCGATGAAGAAGGTGAATATCCTTTGCGAGGCCCACGATGCAGAGTCAACGGTTAGATCACTGCGGGCCCTTGGCGTCATGCATGTGGAGCACGAGAACGCCCCTGAAAGCACTAACATCACGAAACTCCGGGAACAGGTGGGGGTAATAAATTCCGCTCTCGATGTGCTGAACCAGGTAGGGTCATCAGAGAAAGAGAGAATTCCGCAGGAGCCTCTTTTGAATAAGGACTGGAGAGAGGTCGCAGGCCAGATCCTTGATTCCAGGAAACGCTATGAACAGCTGGAGATCGCCTCGAGAGGAGTAATCGGTCAGATCCAGGAATGGGAGGGCTGGGGGGATATCGAACCCTCGGAGGTGCAGTTCCTCCAGGAGAGAGGGGTCTACATCCGACTGTTTCTGGTCCCTCTCAAGGAGGTGAAATATTTTCCTGATGATGTCGTGGTAAAGACGATTTTTGCTACTGGCGACATCGCACATTGTGTCGCGATAGCGAGGAGGAGATTCGAATGCCCCTACCCTGAGATCGCCCTGCCAAAGCAGAGCGTATCTGCAATGAAACGGCAACTGCAGGAGATGAATGAAGGGATGGAATCGGCCAGGAAGGATCTTCTCTCGTATGCCCGCTACCGTGATTCCCTCTCTAAAATCAGGAGGGAACTGGAGAAGGAGATCGAGTTCCAGGAGGTGCTGAGCGGGATGGGCCGGGATGGCCCAATCAGTTATGTCACAGGATACATACCGTTCGACGTGGAAGCGCAGTTGATAGCAGAAGCCAGAAAAAAGAGATGGGGGGTTTTAATCAATGATCCATCAGATATCGACGAAGTTCCGACGCTCATCCGCAATCCGAAGTGGGCAAGCCTGATCAAGCCTGTCCTTGGTTTGCTCGGACTCACGCCAGGCTACAGGGAACTTGATGTCAGTATCCCTTTCCTGGTATTCTTCAGTCTCTTCTTCGGTATCCTCATAGGTGACGCAGGATATGGAGTCGCGTATATCCTTATCACCCTGATATTACAGAAGGTTGTGCTCAAGAACTGGATCCTCGAGAATCCCGATCTGAAGACTACGTTCTCATTGTTTTACCTCCTTGGTTGCTCCGCGGTTATCTGGGGAGTTCTTACGGGGGTTTTTTTTGGCCAGACCTGGCTCCTTAATATTGGATATGTCCCTCCTGTCCCCGAATTGAATGATCCCAGTTTCATACAGACGTTCTGCTTCTTCATTGGAGCCCTGCACCTCTCCATTGCGCACTCATGGAGGGCGGTGCTGAAATTTCCATCGCTCACCTTTCTCTCTGACATCGGATGGATATGTGTCCTCTGGACCGCATTTTTCCTTGCAAGGTATTTGATCCTCGGAGAGGCCTTTCCCTCTTTCGGAATAGGGCTGATCTCGGCCGGGGTACTCCTAGTAATATTCTTCACCCATCCTCAGCGGAATGTCCTTAAGGGGATTGGGACCGGGCTTGCAACAGTCGCGCTGAGCCTCATGAACAATTTTACCGATGTCATCTCGTATATCCGTCTCTTCGCGGTCGGCCTTGCAACCCTTGCGATTGCAGAGACCACAAATACCCTTGCTTTTGGATTCGGAAATGGGATAGTGGCCCTTGTGGCAAGCGCAGTAATTCTTATCACAGGTCATGGCTTAAACATCATTTTAGGACCGATGTCCGTGCTTGTACATGGCGTCAGACTGAACGTGCTCGAATTTTCAGGGCATGCAAACGTGACCTGGAGCGGAACGGCATTCGACCCGCTTAAAGAGGAATGAAATCAGGAGAATATCATGGATCCAAGTGTTGTAACACAATTTCAGGATATAGGGCTCAGTCTTGAGCTGGCCCTGGCCGCCTTCGGATCTGCCGCCGGAGCAGGGACAGCAGGCATGGCTGCGATAGGGGCATGGAAGAAAAACTACATCCAGAACAAGCCGGCAGCATTTATGCTCGTTGCGTTTGTCGGTGCACCCCTTACCCAGACTATTTACGGGATGATTGTGATGAACCGGATGTTTGAACTAACGGCGCAGGGCTATTACCTGTGGGGGATCGGGGCCTTTTGCGGGGCTGCGATTGGCCTCTCAGCCTATTTCCAGGGCAAATGCGCGGCATGTGCCTGTGATGCGATGGGAGAGACCGGAAAAGGGTTCGGCAATTACATGATCGTGCTTGGAATGACCGAGACTGTCGCACTGCTGGTGATGGCTTTTACACTGGGGGTTCTTGGAAGGTTCGGGACATGAATCGTCCCAAAATACAAGGGTGAGACCAGGAAAGATCCCCGTTCTTCTCTTTTTCCGGAAACAGGCACACATATGCAAGGATAAACCTCAGGAATTGGGAATGCCACATTTACCATATACTCTCCGGTCTTATTCAACGGAGAGATGGGATCTTTTCAAATCTGGCAGGTGCATTATTTGAAAGGAGAGATCGCCGGACAAAAGATGATGCGCCGGCCTGTAGCCTGGAAATCAGGACTCTTTCGAGCGGATGATGAACACCGGTCTCCTTGAGTTCACTGCAACGGCATCCGCGGTACTGCCGAGAAGGAGCTCGCGGAACCAGCCCCTCCCGACAGAACTCATCCAGACAGCGGACACGTCCTCCTCCTCGGCAACCCTGAGTATCTCGGAGGAGGGGTTTCCAATCTTGACGAGAGCCCTCGCCATGATTCCCTGCATGGCAAGATCGCTTTGGATCTTCTCGATCCCTTGCTTCGCCCTCTGCTTGTAATACTCGATCTCTTCCTCTGTCTCCCCGCGCGAGACCACGCAGAGGAGAATGGCTTCTCCCACTCCTGGAGTTGCACAGAGCCGTGCAATCGCATTGTCGGAGTACATGGAGAAATCGACAGGGCAGAGGACACGGGAGAGGATCATCGGGCAGAACATCTCGTAAGTCTTCCCTTGCAGGCCCCTGGTAATCTTATGGCGCATGATCAGCACGCTTGTACGGCTCCTGCGGACGACTGCCTTTGATACGCTGCCAAGAAGAATTTCCTCGACAAGGCTGCTCCCGCGTGCGCCAATGACTATCAGAGAGACCGCGTTCTCCTCTGCGGCCTGAACAATTGCCCCGGCAACATCTGACGCGACTTTCACTTCGGTGCGGACCCTGATATTCTCTCCAAGGCTCTCGAGATGGCGTTTCTCCTCCTTGAGAGTGATTTTTCCCTCATGGAAGAGGGCACTCCCTATCTCGCCGCCTCCACGTGGAGATATCGTCTCCTTGATCACATGCAGCAGTATCACGTCACGGACACCGGGAAATCCCGCAATACAGTCGAGCGTCTTTGCTGCATATTCCGAGAAATCGGTAGGAAACAGGATCTTTGAAAACATACCTTTCCCTGATCTACCGCTGCGCGGTTCTTTATAGTTGTGGATCGCATTCGCAGTTCGTCCGGTGAACATCGTCAAATATCATTAATGTGGGGATTGCTGGGGATGATAACCCTGCCCCGCTCCCTTTTTCGATATCGTATGAAAAATATCCGTCGACTGCGGTTATGCGATGGAAGGGTTCCCAGTGTGCACGCAGACTCATCCTTTGCACCCAATGCATCCGATGAGGACAGGCAGTATCGATGGGCGTCTCCTGCAAATGAATTTCAGCGCAGCCAGAATATTCAAGGGAGGATTAACCTTTCAATGGAATTTTTTTATCGTGATGTGAACACAATCCAGGGCGCCAGATGTATTCCACCACACAATCTGAGATTTTATCGATATCCCAGAACTGGGTCTATCATTTGGACGCACCTTGTGAGAAAATTTTAATAGAGTGTTATTCAATTGCGCGCATTTACCATAAAAATTAAAAACAAATTAAAAAATATAAAAAATTAACTGCGTATTTGAGTGGAACTATAGTAAAATATATATCTTAAGATAGATACTTAGACAGTCCTTCAAAGAGAGGTGTAGGTGCGACATGGTGAACGAAAAGGCGCTTCAGACAATCGAGAAAATGAAACTACTGGTCCTGAAACGCTGCGAAGAGCGGATCCAGGACGCTTCGAGAAGTTCGCCCTACAAACCTCAAGAGAGATTTGCATATCCACAATGCCACGGCGTGACTGCCATACTTCGCCATCGCCACGGACTTTAAATCGGTGAAGGATTTTATCGGAGGAGGAAGGCCAAATAATCGCTCATTCGGGAGAGATGGAGGTTCATACAATGGCAAGTGCACTGCAAATCCTACATTGGGAAAAAATGAGGCGCGTGGGAGTCGCTTACCGTACGGGCAAACGCACGGGACTGGGGCGAGCACTTGGCGATTTTCCTGTTCTTGATGGTAGCCTGTCGACTCCTGTGAAAGACAGAGCAGTGCAGAACATGCGAAACGGTGAGGGGACATGAAATGATAACGGAAAAATCATTGCTGCAGAAGATACGCGAGAAGGAACTCGAGATGAGCGTGAAGATCGATGAAGCCAGGAATCTGGCCGATCAACACCTCTCCCGTGTAAAAAAGGAATCGTTGGCAATACTGAAGCAGGGTGAGGAGGAAGGGAGAACTGCCGCAGAAGACCTGGTAAAGAAAGAGATGGAGAGGGTCCGGGGAGAAATAAATGTCCTCCGAGCAAAGACCGAAGAAGAAATTCAGGGGATTCGCACGAGAGGAGAGGCGAACCTCCGCCCTGCTGTCGACCGGATCGTCTCCTTAATACTCGCAGAGTAGTGTGCCATGCTTCAGAAGATGGTGAAAATCCAGGTGATAGGGCCGAAAAAAGATCTCCACAGCGTGGTCGATCACCTCTACCGGAAGGGAACGATCCATGTCGAGGATGCGTCTGCCAAGGTGGCATCGGGGGATACCATACTCCGGCGAATGAGCGTCGAACAGGCCGGAGATATCGCGAATGCACTTGCCAAGATCGGAGGCATACTCCTGACCCTCCCAAGGGGAAAAGAGGACAAGGAAGAGACATTTGCGATATACAACAGGCTCAAGGCAATGTCCCACGATGACCTGCTCGGCCACGCACACTCGATAATCGCAGAACTCGAGACTGAAACAAGAACACTGGCTTCTGAAAAGAGCGATCTCGAGATGAACCTCGAGAATCTGATCAGGTATGAGAAGATAATCGAGAAGTTACGGCCGATCGAGAGCACCCTCCCCGTTCTCGAAGGGTTCGAAGTTGCGGTCATCCTTATCCAGAAGGAATTCAAGGATGTCATCGAGATAATACGCAACTCGCTCTCCGATATAACGAGGAAGCAATTCGAACTCATATCGGCGGATGTGGATGACACCACCATCGCAGCCGTCACTATATTCAACAAGCGGTACTCCGAACAGGTGCACTCGTTCATATTCACCCAGAACGTGAACGAGATCCGCCTTCCCCCGGAATACCTTGGAAAACCGTTCGGTGAAATATTCACCCTGATCGAGGAGAGGAAGAAGAAAGCGACCGGAGAGATGGACCGCATCAACGCGGACCTGGCAAAGATCTCGTCCGAATATTACACAGAACTCAAAGCCCTTTACCAGATACTCGAGGACAGGAACGAAGAGCTCGGCGTCTTCTCAAAGATTGGCCAGACTGACTATACCTTTGTCATCCTCGGCTGGATCCCAAAAAAATTCCTCAAAGACACAGTGAATGAACTGAGAGAGGCGTTCGGCGGCAGGGTTGTTGTCAATGAACTCATCGTGAGTGCCGAAGAGATGGCAGATGCACCGACGTTCTATGATAACCCACGGATCGTCAAACCCTTCGAATACCTGATGCGCGTCATAAGCCCTGCGAAGTCTCATGAGATCGACCCAAGCCCCATCCTCGCGATATTCTTTCCCATTTTCTTCGGGATCATGGTCGGCGACATCGCGTATGGCCTGATCATTCTTGGTTTTGCTCTCATCGTGAAATGGAAGTTTCGCGACCGGGACTGGCTGCAGCACCTCATGAACATCCTGATTATCGTATCGTTCCCGACCCTGTTCTTCGGCTGGCTGTACGGGGAGTTTTTTGGTGATTTCGGTGAACACATGGGTTGGATCCATCCGCAGGAGCTCTTCGGCATCACGTGGAACCGGATCGAGATCATCGTTCCGCTCCTTATATTGTCAATCGCGATAGGGATCTTTCACGTCTTCCTCGGTCTCGGAATCGGGATCCTCAATTCATACACTGAAATCAGCTGCAAACGGCATGTCGCCAAGGCAAAAAAGCACATCTGCGAAAAAGCCGGCATGATTGTTGTCATAACCGGCCTGATACTCGTGATAGGCGCTGCAGCAAAAGCGCTTGCTGACCCCCTCCTTATACTGGGAGTGATATTGATCTTCATCGCCCTCCCTCTCCTCATTTATGGCGGAGGATTCTTTGGGATATTCGAGATCATGAGCACCGTGGGAAATATCCTCTCGTACGCCCGTATCATGGCGATCGGAATGGCATCGGTCATTCTTGCCGCGGTCGCCAACAAACTCGGAGGAATGATGGAAGTGGCAATCCTCGGGCTCCTGATTGCGGCACTCCTCCACACGCTGAACATAGTGCTCGCGATGTTCAGCCCGTTCCTTCACTCCCTGCGTCTGCACCTGGTGGAATTCAATTCAAAATTCTACGAGGGAGGAGGAAAGATGTACAAACCTTTCAAGAAGGAGGAAGGAGGCCAATCGTCGTGAAGTATGAGATTGGAATTCCTTCTGGAAAGAAGTCGGCCTCTATGCGAAAACTCAAGAGGAGTTGTGCCATGTAACCTGATTGATCCATGAATGGCCTTTCTCCATGGTCATCAGCCATGCGGAGTCTCCACCCGGGTCTCCCACATGGCAGGGAGCGTATGTTGAAAAATGTATGCCGCATATGCACAGTGCGGCGAGTCGAAAAAGGGAGCTGGTGTGAATGGTTGATTTCGGAATCCCCATTGGGGCAGGCATTGCATTCGGGCTTGGAGCGCTCGGCACCGGTATCGCACAGTCGAAGATTGGCGCAGCAGGGGCAGGAACGATCGCAGAAAAACCGGAGACTTTCGGGTTGATGATCATCCTTGTGGCAATCCCGGAGACCCTGGTCATCCTGGGCTTTGTCGTCGCCTCCATGATCATGATAATGCTGGTGTGAAGGGTGGGCGACTCTTGCAGGGAGGGGTACCGGAGGAATCGTCCCAGAGACTCTGAAAGAAGGGTTCAACCATGGCTATCGAAGAACTGATCCGGGCAGTGGAGGTGAGTGCAGAGGAGCGGATAAAGGAGATACAGGAACGCTCACACGCTGAAGCGGAAGAGATGATCAGGGAGGCGAAGGCAAAAACCGGGCCGATGAAGAGCCGTTATCTCGAAGAAGCACAAAAATCAGTGGAGCACCAGAGGAACAGGATGCTATCCCTCGCCAGGGAGGAGAACCGCAAGAAGGTCATTGCTGCAAAGAATGAGATCCTGGAACGGGCTTTTGAAGAGGCATCCAAGGCACTTGCAACGATCCGCAGCCACCCGCGTTATCGAAACGCACTTGCAACTTTCATCAACGAGGTAACCGGGACGCTTCCCGCAGGGGATCTGATCCTCCACGTCGACCCTCGTGATGAGGCCATCTGCAGGGAGATACTCCGCGAATTGAAACTGGATTGTGAGATAATCAGCGACCTTACCTGTTCAGGGGGAGTGAATGCATCCACACGCGACGAACGCTTCCTGGTGCTCAATACCATCGAGGCACGCATACAGAGAGCAAAAGAACTCTACAGGCCTGAAATTTCCAATATCCTTTTTGGGTGAGCGACATGGAGTATGCATACGTAAATGCGCGGATAAGGGCCATGAAGAGCAGGCTCCTCGGGCGACCCTTTCTTGAGCAGCTCATCAACAAGCCTGATGTCGACTCCATTATCGCGGATCTCGAGAGAACCTCATACAGGGAGGAGCTGGAGAGAGCAGGAGTCCAGTTCTCAGGCATCAACCGTGTCGAGGTTGCGATACGAAATGACCTCATCCGGGCATTCCGGGCGATACTCGGCTTCATCAAGGGCGGTGAGGAGGAGAACCTCCTCACCCTAATTCTCCAGCGGTGGGATGTCCAGAACATCAAGACAATACTTCGGGGAAAGAAGATCCATGCACCCGCATCGGAGATCCTCGACTGCCTTATCCCTGCAGGTGAACTAGGCGAGGCTGCGCTCACAGAACTTGTCAAACAGCCAGACGTGAAGGCAATTATTGACCTCCTCGCGACATGGGGCGTCCCTTATGCACGTCCTCTGACGAGGAATTTCAAGGAATATTCCGAGACCAGGGACATGCTCGTGCTCGAGTACGCAATCGACACGTTCTATTTCGAGCACGCGCTCTCAACTCTGAAGAGCCGCGATACTGAGGATAACCGAATAATCCGGGAGATGCTGGTCACGGAGATCGATATCAACAATCTTCGGACGGTATTCAGGGTAATCAGGGACCGCATGGACCGGGAGGATGCAAAAAAGTTCTTCATGAAAGGGAGCTCCGAACTCGATACCGAGACCCTCTATTCGATGGTAAAGGCTGGAACTCTGGAAGGTGCGCTGAAACTGCTCGAGCCGACGTCCTACAGATTCCTCAGTGGAATACCGCAGGAGTATGTCTCTGCAGAGAAGATCTCTGCATTCGAGAAAGAGCTGGACAGGTATCTTGTCAGGAAAGGTATCAGCCAGTTCCTTGGAGATCCCCTCTCCATTGCCATCCCAATAGGCTACATCTGGGCAAAGTACGCCGAAGTCACGAATATCAGGATAATCGCCCGCTGCAAGCAGAGCGGTGTGCCAGATAAAGAGCTCAGGGAGGCCCTGATCAATGTATAAATTCGTCGTGGTTACAGACCCAGATACCGCACCAGGTTTCCGTCTCGCCGGAGTTGAAGTGATGGAGGTGCCAAGCCCGGAAGAGGCGGGAAAACTGCTCCCTGCACTCCTGAATAAGGATGACACCGGTATAATCGCCATGAACGAGGAATACATGCAGACCCTTGATGAGAAGATGACTGAGAAGATCGAGAAATCGTATCGCCCCATCATCATTCCAATCCCGGCAGGACAGAAGAGAATGGACCGGACGAGCTACATCGAGGGACTCCTTCGACGGGCCATCGGATACAACATCGTGTTGAGGAAGTGAGAGTATGATCGTCGGTGTTATTTCAAGGATTTCAGGCCCCGTAGTCCTCTCTGAGGGGATGAGGGGGTCGAGAATGTATGATGTGGTGAAAGTCGGTGAGCAGGACTTAAATGGCGAGATCATCCGGCTTGACGGCGACCAGGCGGTCATCCAGGTCTACGAGGATACCACCGGCCTCCGGGTAGGGGAGAAGGTGGCCAATACCGGCAACCCGCTCTCGGTTGAACTCGGTCCAGGTCTCCTCTCCTCCATCTACGATGGCATCCAGCGCCCATTACCGGCACTTGCGGAGCAGAGCGGGAGTTTCATCTCAAGGGGCCTCTCGATCTCCGGCATCTCACGGGAGAGGGTATGGGAGTTCATCCCAAAGGTGAAGGCAGGAGATCGTGTCAGGGGTGGCGACGTGATCGGGACCGTGACCGAGCATCACATAGAGCACAGGATTCTGGTTCCACCCTTCGTATCCGGTACTGTAAAAGAGATACGCGGCGGGGGTTTCAGGGTTGAAGAGCCAGTCTGCACGCTTGACGATGGGTATGAACTCTCAATGATGCAGAGGTGGCCGGTCCGTAAAGGGAGGCCTTACCAGAAAAAGATGGACCCGGATACCCTCCTTGCCACAGGCCAGAGGATCTTTGACACCCTTTTCCCGGTGACCAAGGGGGGCACGGCCATGATTCCTGGCGGCTTTGGGACAGGGAAGACAGTTGCCGAGCAGACGCTCGCGAAGTGGTCTGACACCCAGATCGTGGTCTATATCGGGTGTGGCGAACGGGGAAACGAGATGACTGATGTCCTCACAGAGTTCCCGGAACTCCTCGACCCCCGAACGAAACTCCCCCTCATCCAGAGGACGATCCTGATCGCAAATACCTCGAACATGCCGGTCGCCGCACGGGAAGCATCCATCTACACCGGGATCACGCTTGCGGAATATTACCGCGACATGGGGTACGACGTGGCGTTGATGGCAGACTCCACCTCTCGGTGGGGCGAGGCGCTGCGGGAAGTATCCGGGAGGCTTGAAGAGATGCCTGGAGAAGAAGGATATCCCGCCTACCTCGCAACTCGGCTTGCAGCGTTCTACGAGAGGGCCGGCCGTGTGATATGCCTCGGCTCCGACTCCAGGATTGGATCTGTCACGATAATCGGTGCTGTATCCCCACCCGGCGGCGATTTCTCTGAGCCCATTACACAGAATACCCTGAGAATCACCGGCACCTTCTGGGCCTTGGACACGAACCTGGCGTACAGAAGACATTTTCCTTCCGTGAACTGGATCAAGAGCTATTCCCTTTACCTCGACCAGGTGAAGGAATGGTATGCACAAAGCGGCTTTCCTGACTGGATGGATCTGAGGGCCCGCGCGATGTACCTCCTCCAGAAAGAGGTTGAACTCCAGGAGATCGTGCAGCTGGTCGGGCCAGATGCACTTCCCGAGAGTGAGAAAGCGATCCTCGAGGTCACCCGAATGATACGGGAGGACTTCCTTCAGCAGAGCGCATACCACGATATCGACTCCTACTGCCCCCTCGAGAAGCAGTACTGGATGCTGCAGGTGATTCTCTCCTTCTTTGACCGCGTGAACGAAGCCATGGGGCGGGGAGTTGCACTTTCGAAGATCCTCAAACTTCCCGTAAAGGCTGATATCGGCAGGATGAAGGAGCTGACTGGGATTGAGGAAATAAAAGGGTTGATCACCAGGATCGATAACGCGCTCGGTGAACTGGAGGCCGAACGATGACTCGCCCAACGCTCTTCACGAAGGAAGCAAGGACAGTCAATTACGTATCAGGCCCGCTGATATTTGTGAAGGATGTCAAGGGAGTTTCGTATGGCGAGATCGTCCGGATAATACTCACGAATGGAGAAGAAAGGACGGGGCAGGTGCTTGACATCTCAAAGGATCTCGCGGTTATCCAGGTCTACGAGGGGACCAGCGGGATCGACAATATGAATACCAGGGTCAGGTTCACCGGCGAACCCCCGATGATCAAGGTCTCGATTGATATGCTGGGCCGCGTCTTCAATGGGGTTGGCAAACCCAGGGACGGGGGACCTGAGATCATCGAGGAGGCGAGTCTTGACATCAACGGCATGCCCATCAATCCTTCTGCAAGGGACAAGCCCGCGGACTTCATCCAGACGGGAATGTCAACAGTGGATGGCCTGAACACCCTCGTCCGGGGGCAGAAACTTCCCATCTTCTCTGGCGCGGGACTCCCTGCCAACAAACTCGCTGCACAGATAGCCCGCCAGGCCAGGGTACTTGGAGAGGACGAGAAGTTCGCGGTGGTCTTTGTCGCGATGGGGATCACCTACAAGGAAGCATCATTCTTCATGAAGGATTTCGAGAGGACCGGTGCACTGGAGCGCGTGGTCTTCTTCATGAACCTTGCCGATGACCCCACCATCGAGAGGATCGCGACCCCCCGCTGCGCCCTTACCGTCGCCGAGTTTCTTGCCTACACCCATAACCTCCATGTCCTGGTCATCCTGACCGACATGATCAACTACTGTGAAGCCCTGCGCGAGATCTCAACCGCACGCGAGGAAGTACCGGGTCGGCGGGGGTACCCCGGATACATGTACACCGACCTTGCATCCATTTACGAGCGTGCAGGCCGGATCAAGGGGATCGCAGGGTCCATCACCCAAATTCCGATCCTCACCATGCCTGACGACGACATCACTCACCCGGTTCCAGACCTCACCGGGTATATCACGGAGGGGCAGATCGTCCTCTCGCGTGACCTCTTCCGCCGGGGCGCGGATCCGCCGATCGACGCACTCCCGTGCCTCTCAAGGCTGATGAACCTTGGAATCGGGCCCGGGAAGACAAGAGAAGACCACCGGAATGTTGCAGACCAGCTCTACGCATCGTACGCCTATGGCAGAGACCTCAGGAAACTGGTCGCAATCGTCGGGGAGGAGGCGCTGACCGAACTCGACAAGAAATACCTCAAGTTTGCAGATGACTTTGAGCGTCACTTCATCACACAGGGAGACGAGAACAGGTCCATCACAAGGACGCTGGACACGGGGTGGGACCTCCTCTCCGCATTACCCGAGGAGGAACTAAAGCGGATCAAGCGCGAGTATATCAAGAAGTACCATCCAGCCTACCGCAAGGAGTGACCGATGGAGCAGATTAACCCCACCCGGATGGAGCTAATCAGGAAGAATGCACAGATCAAACTCGCAGAGCAGGGCAGGGATCTCCTGCGCCAGAAAATGGACGCACTCATTCAGGAATTCTTCCACATCATGGAATCGGTCTCGCAGTCCAGGGACGAACTTGAGAGGCGTGCAGATGTTGCGCAGCACTCGCTGCTCATCGCCATGGCAGTCGACGACCCTGTCACCCTGAAATCTGCATCCTTTGCGACGAGGAGGGGTGTCACCCTTGAGATCAAGGGCAAGAACATCATGGGTGTCCCGGTCCCAATCATCGAGAAGAAACGGTTCGTGAAGGGGCTCCTCGAGCGGGGATATAGCATCCTTGGAGTGAGCGGGAGAATCGACGAGGCAGCCGAGAACTTCGAGGCGGAACTTGACCTGATCATCAGCCTCGCAGAGACCGAGACCTCCCTTCGGAGGATAGGAAGCGAAATCCAGATGACCCGCCGGAGAGTGAATGCCCTGGAGCAGGTGCTTATCCCTGAACTGAAACGACAGGCAAAATATATCGAGATCACGATCGACGAACGTGAGCGCGAAGACCTTTACCGGTTGAAAAAAGTGAAGAAGATCATCGAGCGGAAGAAGAAAGCCGCATCACCGCAATTGTGAACTCCTGGAAAGAATCTCTGCCACGTGCACGACCGCATCGCTCTCCAGCCTCTCCTTTCTCTTCACCTCTTTTGCGGTCCTGATTATCTCGTCAATATCCTCCTTTGAAAGCCGGGTGAATATGAAACTATCCCATTTCCTGCGGTCCATGGATATCCAGCTCTCCCCCAGCATGTACTTGAGGAGAGCGATGTCTGTCGCGGAATAGATCTTCCAGTCCTGCCCCAAGCTCTCCCTCAGCCGGGCTATCGCCTTCTCGACTGCCATATCCCTGTGGATCTGGAAGACTCTCCGGCCCCGTTCATCATCCGTTACTTCTGGCATGCCCACCAGCTCACTCTACAATCCCCGTGAGGGTATATATCTTTTCGGACACCGACGCCCCACAAGAGAATTTGTGCCCCGGATGAAAATTACGGATGAAATCTGAAAGTTTGAAAAAAAAGTGTGCTTCGGAGGAGACGTACGGATCTGTTTATTTCTTCGCGCGTGGTTTTCGAATATCGGGAAAATAAATCCTCTTATCCTCTCTGCCGGGGTGCCCTCTAAAAGACTCAGTAGAAACCCTGGCACCGGGGAATATCAGTCCCTGCGCGAGCCTTTCCTCTCGATCCTCTCGTATATGGTAATCAGCCCCCGCTGATCAGTTTCCCGGCAGAACCCGTGACCGGCACGGGATGTTGCCAGCACATGTCGCAGGTGGCGGTACGATTTCATGCGAGTGTCTCCTCCATGTTCTTGCTGATCCCCGGGAGCGTTGCGATCCCGTTGATGAAACATCAGAAATATCTGTGAAATGTGTGAATAAACCCTTGCATTGCACTCGTGCACTGCAAAGTGTCTCCAACATCCCTCCCAAGATTTTACGCTCCCTGTCCTGAACCCAGACGCAGAATCTCTGATGCCTCTTCAACAGATTTTCTTGGATCTGACTCGTGCGACATCAATTTTCTCCCTATTGATACGATATCAAGGATCGCTTTCACGGTAAGACGGGTGTACTGAACCATCTCCCAGAAATCCCGCTCCCTGTAGACCCAGACTTCACCTATCACGTATTTCAGTACGTTCTGGTCTTCCTGCGAGATGTAGACCCAATCAGAACCAAGCTGCTTCCTGATCTTCTCGATAACACGTTCCACGTTCTTCTCTTTCTGCAGGGAATACATCCGCCTCCCAATCTCTGTCCTGGACATATCTGCCATCTGCCAATCACCCCTTTCGACAGGTGTCGAGGATGTAGACTTCAAAAACTTAAAAAGTGTTGCCAGGTCCTATCTTGCGACGTATAGCGAATGGGGGACGTCCCCTCACCCGGAGAATGAAAAATGCAATGGTATCACCCCTTTCGCGTCAAATTGGAATGATTAATAATGACAGAAATCTAGACTTTACCCCATTCGAGGGCGAGTTTATGATCACACTGCCATTTCTGGTACTCTTTCCTGCCGTAATCGCCATCCTCCTCCTCCTCGTCTCTGCCGATGCGTGGCGGAGGCTGGTTGTAAAAGCAGGTGCACTCATCATCGGGATTGCGTCCCTCTACCTCCTGTTCATCACTCCTGAGACCGGGCCGGGATTCTTTCCGGTCGAGTTCGATTCAATCTCGGAGCTGATGTTCCTGGCGGAGATGGTTATTGCCGCGTTCCTGGTCTACCTTGGTATCAAATACAAGAAATACCTGGCCATCTTCCTGGTTGTCGCACAGGCCGCCCTGCTTGTATACTATGAGAGTCTTGCTGCGACTGGGACGCATATCGTCCCGAACCTCTTCATCGACCAGTTCTCCCTTATCCTGGCCCTGATCATCGGGATTATTGGAAGTCTCATCTGTGTATATGCCCTGGGATACATGGCCACCTACCAGGAGCACCACCCCGAAGTGAGGGACCGGAGAAGGACGTTCTTCTTCCTGATGTTCTTCTTCCTCTCATCAATGTTCGGCCTGGTCTTTTCAGATTTCCTGCCATGGGTCTTCTTCTTCTGGGAGCTCACCACCCTCTGTTCCTTCCTCCTCATCGGATACTCGGGAACAGGAGAAGCTATCAACAATGCGTTCCTCGCACTGAACATGAACCTGCTCGGAGGAATCGCCTTTGTGGGTGCCCTCCTTTACCTGGCTTTTGTCAGTCCCGGGGGCGAGCTCCTGAACATCAGCACCCTCATCCATTCAGGCCACATGGTCGCACTGGTTCCGGCTGTCCTGATCGCGTTTGCAGGGATCACCAAGGCGGCGCTCATGCCGTTCTCTGCATGGCTCGTCGGGGCAATGGTCGCACCCACCCCTGTCTCGGCGCTCCTGCACTCGAGCACGATGGTAAAGGCCGGTGTCTACATCATCGTCAGGTTCGCACCCGTCCTGACCGGGACGATGGAGGGGCTCATCATCGGGCTCATTGGCGGGTTCACATTCCTGCTTGCATCCGCAATTGCCATCTCCCAGAGCAACGCAAAGAAGGTGCTTGCCTATTCTACCATCGCAAACCTTGGCCTCATCGTTGCCTGCGCAGGCGTGGGAACCTACAAACTGGTCTGGGCAGCGATCCTCCTGATCATCTTCCACGCAATTGCCAAGTCACTCCTCTTCCTCTGTGTTGGCACAGTCGAGCACCGTATCGGCAGCAAGGACATCGAGGACATGACCGGCCTGATCGTGCGCATGCCGCATGTGGCCGTCATGATGTTCATAGGCATCGCAGGGATGTTCCTTGCCCCCTTCGGGATGCTGATTTCCAAGTGGGCTGCGATCGAGGCCTTCATCGAGGCCCAGTTCGGCCTCATCTTCGTCGCCATCCTTGCCTTTGGTGGTTCGATCACGGTCTTTTTCTGGTCGAAATGGATGGGGAAGATCATCTCGGTCTGCCCAGTGGCCGCAAAAGTTGAGAACCGGATACCTCAGGAGAAGTGGATTGCGCTTTCGCTTCTGACCGCCATGACAGTGTTCATATGCCTTGCATTCCCACTCATCTCCTCATACCTCATAGAGCCGTTTGTCCTCTCTGTGTACGGTGCGACCACGCGGCTCTCGCAGGACAACGTCACCATCATGGTCATGATGCTCTTCCTCCTGATGATCATGCCATTCTCGCTGCTCTGGTTCAGAAAAGAGAAGAATATCGTCCCTCCCTACATGGCGGGGAGGCCTGCGACGCCAGACCTCCATTTCCTCGGCTCCATGGGAGTCACACGGCAGGTGACTCTCGGGAATTACTACCTTGAGGAGGTCTTCGGAGAGAAGAGACTCTTCATGGCCGGGACAGCCCTCTGTTTCGGGCTTATACTCCTGGTCGGGACACTCACCGCGGGGGTGGCATTATGATCCTGCTCGAGTATGCAGTCCTCTTTATCGTCCTGGCCCCATTCATCGGCGGACTCCTGGCAGGAATCGACCGCAAGCTGACGGCGAGGATGCAGGGGCGTGTCGGCCCGCCGATCCTCCAGCCCTTCTACGATGTGGGGAAGCTCTTCCAGAAGGAGCAGATCGTGGTGACGCCATCTCAGCACTTCTATGTGCTCTCATACCTCGTCTTCATTGTGGCAAGCGGAGCCCTCTTCTTTGCGGGGGGAGATCTCCTGCTGGTGATCTTTGCCTTCACCCTCGCCCACATATTCCTGGTGCTGGGCGCCTACTCGTCGTACTCCCCTTACAGCTTCATCGGTGCCGAGAGGGAGCTGATCCAGATCATCGCTTACGAGCCGATGATTATTCTTGCAGCTGTCGGGATGTACATGGTGACAAAGAGTTTCTTTGTCTGGGAGATCATGACAAGTTCTCTGCCGCTGATCCTGTATCTGCCCGGAGTCTTCCTCGGGTTCCTTATGGTCCTTACCATCAAGCTCAGGAAATCCCCCTTCGATCTCTCTACCTCGCACCATGCACACCAGGAGATCGTCAAAGGAGTAACCACAGAGTTCTCCGGCCCGATGCTCGCACGGGTGGAGATCGCACACTGGTATGAGAACGTCTTCCTGCTGGGGTTCATCTATCTCTTCTTTGCATGGAACCCGCTGGTCGGCATCATCGCCATCATTGTCGCCTACCTGCTCGAGATCCTGATAGACAACACCTTCTCCAGAGCCACCTGGAAGTTCACGCTGAAGAGTGCATGGATCATCGCGGGGATGATGGGACTCGTCAATCTCGGGGTGCTCTATTATCTCTCAGGGGTGGTGCCGGTATGACGCACCTCTCCAAGTCTCCATGGATACTGCATTATGACGCGTCGAGCTGCAACGGGTGCGACATCGAGGTGCTCGCATGTCTCTCGCCACTCTACGATGTCGAACGGTTCGGGATAATCAACACGGGCAATCCCAAGCACGCCGACGTACTTGTAATTACCGGTGGAATCAACGAGCAGAACCGCCAGGTCGTCCAAAACCTCTATAACCAGATGCCTGATCCGAAAGTGGTGGTCGCGGTCGGGATATGCGCCTCAAGCGGAGGGGTCTTCAGGGAGTGCTACAACGTGGTGGGGGGAATCGACTGCATCATCCCCGTGGACGTCTATGTTCCGGGATGTGCGGCGCGGCCTGAATCGATCATAGACGGCATCGTCCGGGCGCTTTCGATCCTCGAGGAGAAGAAGAGGATGCCTGCGCACGGGAGGGCGACTGGGGGAGGTGAGAGATGATTATGGACGCAGACCAGACCACCGTGATAGAGCGGGACTACCTGATCGGAAGAGTGGAAGAGTTCAAAAAGCAGGGATACCGGCTGGTGCAGCTGAACTGCACGAAAGTCGGAGAGACGTATGAGATCAATTATTCCTTTGACCTGGATTATCAGTTCAGGAACCTGAAGATCATGGTGGACGGGCAGACAGAGGTTCCGAGCATTTCCGGGATTTACTGGGGAGCGTTCATCTATGAGAACGAGATGCACGACCTCTTTGGTATACGGGTTGTAGGAATGAACGTTGACTTTGGCGGAAATCTCTTCAGGACCGCGAAAAAGAACCCCTTTGCAAATCCCACGTTCAGGGGGGAGGAGCCATGTCCCGGAGAATAATCGTCCCCTTCGGGCCCCAGCACCCTGTGCTCCCCGAACCTATCCACCTTGACCTGGTGCTCCAGGATGAGCGGGTAGTGGAGGCCATCCCCTCCATCGGGTATATCCACAGGGGCCTCGAGACGCTGGTCGCAAAACGCGAGTATCCTGAATACGTCTACATCGCCGAGAGGACCTGCGGTATATGCAGTTTCATCCATGGGATGACCTACTGCCAGGCAGTAGAACAGGTCATGAACCTCGAGGTGCCCGAACGCGCGCTCTATCTCAGGACCATATGGTCTGAATACTCCAGGATGCACTCGCACCTCTTATGGCTCGGGCTCTTTGCCGACGCCATCGGCTTTGAGAACCTCTTCATGGCGTCGTGGAGATTGCGTGAGTCCGTGCTCGATGTCCTTGAGGAGACCACCGGCGGGCGCGTCATCCAGGGGAGTTGCAAGGTAGGCGGGGTGAGAAGGGATATTCCAGGTGAGACTCTCGATCGCATGGTCGGCGACCTTGCAGGATTCGAGCGGGACTTCAAGGAGATCGCGAATGTCTTCCTTCGCGATGAGTCCATCATCGCCCGCACGCGCGGTGTAGGGGTGCTCTCACATGGTGATGCGTATCACCTGGGGGCGGTGGGGCCAACTGCCCGTGGAAGCGGAGTGGCCATTGACCTGCGGAAGACCGGATACGCCGCGTATGGGAAGATTCACTTCAAGCCAGTTGTAGAGACCGATGGGGATTGCTATGCAAGATGCGCGGTAAGAGTAAAGGAGGTCTTCTCTTCAATTGACATCGTGCGCCAGGCTGCAGCAAAGATCCCTGAAGGAGAGATCGAGGTCAAGCCAAAAGGAAATCCAAATGGTGAATGCTTCTCCCGCGCCGAGCAACCTCGCGGTGAACTAGTGCACTATGTAAAGGGGGATGGGAGCAGGCACCTTGTCCGCTCGCGAATCCGGACCCCGACCCTCACGAACGTCCCGCCCCTTGTGAAGATGCTTGCAGGATGTGAGCTTGCCGATGTTCCGGTCATCGTGTTGAGCATTGACCCCTGTATCGGGTGCATGGAGAGGTGAACAGATCATGGCATTCTTTGAGATGGCAAAAACCGCGATACTGACCACACTGAAGAGCCCGGCAACGAGGAGATACCCGGCGGTATCCGCGAAGGTGGCCGCCATATCACGGGGACGGGTCACGATCGACCCTTCCAGGTGCATCTCATGCGGCATGTGTATGAGAAAATGCCCATCGGGGGCGATTTGCGTAGTCAAGGACGATAAAACCTGGAGTATCGACCGCCTGAAGTGCGTGGTCTGCAACTGCTGTGTTGAGGTATGCCCGGCCCATTGCCTGGTCATGGAGACGGGCTATTCCCCCAGCATAACCGTTCACGAGGGTATCGAGTTAGTCCACATTACCTATGTGAAGCCAGAACGCCCACCCCGCAAAGAACCGGAAGAGAAGAGCGAGCAGGGGTAAGGAGCTGGGAGGGACTCACCCCCCTCTGCATTTTTTTAATCTTCCCTGATTTTGACATATATGCAAACCCATATCCCCCGCCCATTCTTTCTTCTTTGTCAAAACCCTGATGAGATGAAAGGCCTGCGTATTCATGCACCTGAGGGAACAATTTCGAAAAGAGCGGTTCTCTCTCCTGGGTTGTATCAGGTCTGTCCCCGCTCTCAGTCGAGCCCAAGTTCCCCGCGAATCTCCTGGATGGCAGCAAGAGAGAGTGAAAAGAACTCATTAAGTTCCATAAACCTGGTAATTCCCATCACTTTCTCTCGCCTGCACCCCGCCGCAAACGCCTTCTCTTTGAACTTCTTTTGGAGAGTCTTTTCAGACACTTCTGTAATGTGTCCCTGCTTCACTGCTGCAGCTGCGATGATGAGTCCGGATAAGTTGTCGGCCGCCTGCAGGGCCACGTCCACCGGCTCTTGTGAGTCTCCATAGAGGAGATCGTTGTGTCTCCTGACCGCGCCTGCGATATCCTCGCCGATCCCTCTTTCTATCAGCATCCGGTACCCCACCTCACCGTGCCGCTGCATGTCTCCTCCCACCAGTTCGTAATCGATATCGTGGAGAAGCCCCGTTATCTCCCACTGAACAGGGTCTTTCCCCATGCGGTGTGCAAGCGCCTTCATTATCGCAGCAGTGGACAGGCAATGCGACCTGAGACTCTCCTTTTTAAGGAACGCGCACATGAGGGCCCGGGCTTCTTCTGTCTGCATGCCCACGAGAATATCTCCCATGATCCCATTATCCCTCGCATCGCCTGCGCATCCTCGCTGCGGCGCGGTCGGCGAGCACCAGCGGAAGAGGGAACCGCGTGTCCCTGCAGCACGCGAGCGTGATCTCTTCGGCCTGCGCAAGCGTGGTCCGGTATCCGGCAGAGACCACGACAGGGACACTCCCCTCACGGGTCCGAAGGATTGTTCCTACCTGCTCCCCCTCCATCATCAACGGCGAGGAATCTCCCCTCGACTCTCCCGGTTCCCGGGCATGCATCCCCGCCATTTTCCGACCGGCGATGCCAATGCTCGCGATCTTCAGGAGATATCCAAGATGCGTGGCCAGGCCTGCTCTCCGTGGATGCGCATACCCATGACCATGCACAAGGATGAGATCCGGGGGATCGGGGAGCAGCGAGAATGCCTCAAGGAGGGGCGGGATCTCCCGGAACGAAAGATACCCTGGGATATAAGGGAACTCAATTGCTCCCCTGGCCTCGACGCGTGAAAAGAAGTCCAGGTGCGGGTATCCAACGAGTACTACTGCGGCGTATGCGGATGAGACACCGTAACTTATATCCATCCCCCCAACAAGTGCCGGGTTTATATCGAAAACGTTCGGATTCTCATCAATTTTTCTTCGGATATCCACTTGGATCCGCCTGGCTTCATCGAGGTCCCCTGGCACATGGAACTGTTCCATCTTCTCACCCGCTGATGACACCTGGCAGCTCTTCTATTCTTCCTGCACGATCCGTTCCTATCGTAAACAGGATACCGCATCTTTCTCCGGAGATAATGCAACCATAGCCGGCCCTCATCAACTCTGCGTGCGTTTAGTCTTTTATATCGAACTCCTTCTGTGGCAGCCCACCCCAGACTTTCCGGTCCGGAGAATATTTTAGTTCCTGCAGTTGCATTCTATATAGAAGGTGGAGGTGGATGACCAGGGAACCCCAGGACGCAGCCAGGACCGTTGTACTCGATGAGATACCTGACTATTACCACGAGCTCTCCGAGTACCTGGAAGTCCTCTCCAACAGCCAGCGCCTTAAAATCCTCAAGATGCTTGAGAGGAAACCCCGCGACGTGCGCATGATTGCGTCCGAGATATCCACTAGCTACGAGAACACGAAGAAGCACCTGGACAAGCTGATGGGGATGGGTCTCATAAGGAAGGAAGTGGGACTCGGCCAGCAGACATCGAAAGGCGTGCACCCTGTCTGGAAATACTCGCTTGTTCCGGGGGCAATGGAGGCGGTTGTACGGAACCTGGGCATCTTCTCCAACATGCGGATCAAGATGACTGATACAGACCTCAAGAGGCGTCTCGATGAGGTCAGGCATGCAATCGAGGGAGATATCACGGGCAACCACCCTATGCTCATCCTCCTTGGAGGGCCAGATGATGGGAAGTGTTTCTGCATCCCGGAGACCGGTGTTCGCATCGGGCGGGTAGATCCCAGTGTGGCAGGACCAAACGAGAATGAGGGGGATGTGATACTATCCCGCGAGTACACGTCTGTCAGCAGGGTGAGCAAGCCGCATGCAGTCTTCAGGAAGGAGGGGACCAAGTGGCTGTTAGAGGACAGGGGAAGCACGGGGGGTACCTACCTGAACAGCAACCCCCTGCAGAAGCGGGTCCCTGTGGAGGTATGTGACGGGGACTTGATCGAGCTTGCAAAGGGAACCGCGGGGGCCCGCCTGCTTCTCATCCTCCCAGGCAGGAAGTAACCTGGACTGTCCCGTTCATTCGCGTTCCATGTACCACTCACACCTGCGCTTTCCTGTTTTCATCCTCATAATCGCCCTCATTTCCCTGCCTGCATCTTCATTTGCCGCTGATACGTACACCATCAGAGCCACTGCAGGGACAGGTGGGAAGATCTCCCCATCAGGCGATGTGTCAGTCTTGAAAGGCAGCGACCAGCTCTTCGTGATCGAGCCATTCCAGGGCTACCGGATAGAGAACGTGATGGTGGACCAGAGGTCACTCGGGGCGATCCCCCTTTACACGTTCAACAAGGTCAATACCAATCATGTCATCTCTGCAACTTTCATGCCGTTGTTCGGTTCGCTGCAGGTTCATTCGAGACCTGGGGGGGCAGATGTATATATCGATAATATCTTTTACGGGACAACCGATCCCGGCGGACCAGTGACATTCTCGCGAATCAGTCCCGGCATGCATTCCATCCGCATACTCCTTGCTGGATTCCAGGAATTCAGGACCGAAGCACAGGTAAACGAGGGACAGACGACGATACTCCCAACCGCAGTGCTTGTCCCTGTTCCGACCTCTCCCACCACTACTGTCACCACCACTGTCCCTACCACCTCTCCCACCACTACTGTCACCACCACCGCCCCTACCACCTCTCCCACCACTACTGTCACCACCACTGCCCCTACCACCTCTCCCACCACTACTGTCACCACCACTGTCCCTACCACCTCTCCCACCACTACTGTCACCACCACTATCCCTACCACCTCTCCCACCACTACTGCCACCACCACTGTCCCTACCACCTCTCCCACCACTACTGCCACCACCACTGCCCCTACCACCTCTCCCACAACTACTGCCATTCCCGGAACCCCCACTATTATTGTACCAATCTCTGAACAGACCCCACGCCCCAATTTCACGGTCCCGACAACGCCAGACAACGGCACGATGCCTCCTTCCTCACCGATAATTCCAGGAGTTTTCATTATACTCACAGCGGGTGGCCTGGCAACACTCCTCATCACCAGGGACGTGTTCGCTTCACGCCGCCAGAGCGGGGTTCCTTTCTTCATGCGCCTCGTGCCCTTTGCACTCTTTGCCATCCCCTGCATCGCGATGGCGGTAGTCCTCCACTGGTACCTCACTTACCCCGCGGAGAGTGGAGGAGGCCTCAATCCCGAACTGGTTGCAGTGGCGATGCCCATTGTCATTTACATGATCCTCTCATCGATCGCACTGATGATCGGGGCCATCTTCTCGTGGCCGTTCCGGGGGACGCTGAAGGTCCATACCGTGGCAGGGATCATACTGATCTTCCTTGCGTTCATGGGTCTCATCACCGGCGACCCTTCACGGCGGTTCATCACCGGTGTCATGCTCCTTGCCGGGATACTCTCCACTCTTGCAGCCCGGTGGCAGGACGAGACATTCCAGGCCGGCCAGGAAGAAGGACGAGGTCCCGCGGAAACGCGCAGTGGCCCCTCCGAGGGGCAGGCTGAACCCCGCACACCCGCTATTGCCGCAAACGGGATGTTCCCCCAGGAGCTCACCGAGAAGTATCAGGTGATGGAATTTGTCGGTTCAGGTGGGCTCGCCAGGGTCTACAGGGCAAGAAACCTCCAGTCAGGGCAGGAGGTCGCACTGAAGATACCCCTGCAATCGGACGAGAAAACAGGCAGATCATTTCTGAAGGAGATCGTGGGGTGGGAAGGACTGAACCATGAGAATATCGTACGGGTGAGCGGGGTCAATATCCTTCCCGTCCCTTACGTCGAGATGGAGTATGTCCCAAAGACCCTTGCCGATGTCCACAAGCCCCTCCCGGTCAGATCTGCCGCACGGTTCTGCCGTGACGTAGCGAGGGGCCTCCTCTTTGCCCATGAAAGGGGGATTATCCACCGGGACATAAAGCCTCATAATATCCTCGTAACGAATGAAGGAGTACCCAAGATCACCGACTGGGGGATGAGCAAGGTAATGGGGGTCACCGGGATGCCCACCATCACAGGCTTCTCCCTCGCGTATGCTGCCCCCGAGCAGCTGGCACCCCAGACATTCGGAGAGACCGACCAGCGGACAGATATCTACCAGATAGGGTGCGTACTGTATGAGTTGCTTACAGGAACGGTCCCCTTCCCAGGCAACGATATGGTTAAGGTCAGTGCACTCATCCTCTCGGAGGTGCCAAAGCGTCCTTCGATCTTGAATCCCGATGCCCTGCCACTCGACACGATTGTCATGCGCTGCCTTGAGAAGAGGCCCGACGACCGATATCAGAATGTCCGGGACCTGATTGGGGACCTCGACGCATTCCTCCTTCGCGAAGATACTGAGGACCGCTATCACATTTTCGAGGATTAACCCACCCAACATCCAGACCTTTCATAAAACATTCTTCAAGGTCAAGCTATTCCTCATTCATGGGGATATTCTTCAGAGAACATGGAAAGTCCTGTGAAATCCTTAGTTTGGGCAATCATGGGATTTCCCGGCCAAAATCCTGGTATTCAACCACATGAATCTTCACAGAGTTCATGCATTGATAAGGGACCCCGGATTTCAATTTAACACACGCAGTGCCTGACACTCTTCGCAATTCAAGTGCCGAACAGACGTCCCGGGGATGATGAAAAAATGGGTATTCGTGCTCCCTGCAGCGAAAGTTACTGCCGGGAGCGTGGTCTGCATCTATTGTGAGTGTGCAATTTTTCAGGATCTGGCATGCGCTACAAGTGTCCAATTGCCGATAGGGTGTGATGCTCCAAGGATGTGTGCGTTCCTCTGACGGTTTGGTGGATGTCATTCGGGGTGGTGTTGCATGCTGTCCCAAGCCTCCTCGCAGGGGACAGCAAGGCACGGGGATTCCTCGGCACGTTAGGGACGGGCATCGTGCCTCTTCGGTGGACGGGATGAACATGATTCCTTTTACCGCCACATTGAATCCTGTCACCGATCGCCCCTGCTTCGGGGTGGCAATCCTCCGGCCTCACTTCCATGCCTCACCACACCACTGTCATTCTGCCTCTCACTTAAATTGGACACATCATGAAAGTGCGAACAAGATTGTGCATGATTCGATGATTTAACCGCATGGTTCAATAAGAGTATCAGAGGCATTGATCTCCTCAAGGCATGAATCATCATCATAGACCTGATTCACGCCCAAGACACCTGCGGAGGCGATTCTTTTACCATACTCCTTGATTGAGAACAGACCTGTACTTCTCCCCACAATAATATCGGGACTCGAACGGGGAGTCAATCGCAGGGTGGGACCCAGGCAGGGTGTCGCAGGGAGCACCTTCTCTCTCCAAAAGGTGGCATGCTCCCCCCGGATGATGAAGATGTGGTCATGCGTGATTCCTCGCCAACGACAATAAATTCTCCTTGCCTGGCCAGGACTGGTATCTGTGTACGCGTGACTTACCTCATCATATAGGGACGCGTGGAGAGCGCTCTCCCTACAGCCCTGAATGCCCCGTCTATCTCACGGTAATTCGGGATATGCCTCTCCCGCAGCACCCGTTCACCGCTCTTCATGCTATCGCCCCCGAGGATGCAACCTATGACCATTTTGTGGGTATTCTTTGAGAACCTTGCTATCTCCTGGCCAAGGTGGGCAGGGTCGAGAATTGCCGAAGGGACCGCGATCACAACGGCAATGTCCCAGTAGTCCTGGAACCGGCTGAGTACGTCAAATACCCTTGCATACCGTTCTGCTCCGCCGTCACCTATGATGTCAAGGGGGTTCTCCCTGCTCCACATCGGGGGAAGGAACTCATCGAGGGCCTTGATCATCTCCTCGGGGAGGGGCGGGAGGGTGATACCGTACCAGTCCGCGTAATCGGATGCCATCACTGCAAACCCGCCTGCCGTCGTAATTACAAGGGCCCTGTTCCCTTTCGGGTATCCTTCTGAAGCGAGGAGTTCTGCGACGTCGAAGGCCTCCTGAATGGTATAGACAGGGATGATTCCGGCCTGGCGGAATGCAGCCTGGTACACCTGATAATTCCCTGCGAGCGACCCGGTGTGCGAGGCGGCCGCTCTCTGGCCTTTGCGTGAAGACCCTGACTTGAGCGCAATAACCGGCTTTGTTGCTGTAATCTCCTTGACTGTATCGAGGAACTCTCTCCCGCGCCGTATTTCCTCGATGTAAAGGATAATGGCCCGGGTATGGGGATTGGCTGCAACCACTCGGAGGTATTCAACAAACCCCAGGTCAACCTGGTTTCCCACGCTTATCACCATTGAAAAACCTATGTGTTCAGGAATACTCCAGTCGACGATAGTCGTGACGACCGCACCACTTTGGGAGATAAAACCGATATGGCCATCCATAGGTGAGACGGGATCAAACGTGGTATTGAGGTTTATATGGGGAAGAATGATCCCAAGGCAGTTCGGGCCCACGATGCGCATATTCCCTTCCCTTGCGATCTCCAGGATCTCATTCTCGAGCGCCGCACCTTCATCCCCACTCTCACGGAACCCTGATGAGAGGATGATGGCAAGCTTCACGCCTTTCTCCGTACACTGGCGAAGTGCACCAGGGACTCCCGGGGCAGGAATTGCGATGACTGCAGCATCCACTTCACCAGGCACTTCCGTGATGCGGGGGTAGGCACGTTTCCCGAGGATCTCCTGACTCTTCGGATTCACAGGATAGACCGCCCCGGGGAACTGAAGCAGGTTCCGAAGGACCACGTAGCCAATCTTTTGAGGATCTGATGAGGCGCCGATAACGGCAACTGAACCTGGGGAGAAGAGGGCTTCACCGGGGTAAGGGAGGAGAGCACCTGTCGCTTTCTCCTTTCCATGGGAGAGATACACCCTTGCATCCACCGCGATACAGCCGCGTGTATACAGGATCAGGGGATTGATGTCGAATTCATCCCAGTCAGGATCCTTCTCGAAGAGATGCGCAAGTCGCAGGATCGCATCGACGAGGGCTTCCCTGTCAAGAGGGTCCGAACCCCGGAAACCCCGTATGATCCGGGACCCGCGGATCTCGTCGATCATCTCCTCAACAGTTGCCCTGTCGACTGGAAGCACTCTGATCGACACATCTCGGAGGAGTTCGACGAGCGTGCCTCCAATGCCGATGGTAATCACCTTCCCGAATGCAGGGTCTGTCCTTCCCCCTACAAGGAGTTCAAGACCTTGAGGATACTGTTTTGCCACGAGTATTCCAGAGATCTTCGCCCCGGGGATCTTCTCCAGGACCGACCCGGATATTGACTGGAACACATCTCTTGCCTCCTCCACAGAGTGGATACCTGTAACAACACCCCCTGCATCGCTCTTGTGCACCACCTGGGCCGAAACCACTTTCATCACCACCGGGAATCCTATCGACCCGGCAATCCTTCCCGCCTCCTCCGGTGATGTCGCAACACCGTGCTCCGGGACTGGGATCCCTGCCCTCTCGAGGAGTGCCATCCCCTCATGCTCGGGAAGGAGCCGCGGAGTATCATTTCCTTTCATTTCTTTCTTCACGCTTGGACCGCCTCTCGTGCAGGGTGAATTCTCTCGTTCTCACCTTTGGCCCGGTAAGTTATGTACGTATCGTCCTGTTTTCTGGAAGGGATTATCTCCCTGGCAGCAGATTCTTCCTGCATGCCTGAACAGGGTCCGCGAGAGTTCTTGGCGGAATATGCGCAAAATAAGGGAGTATTCCTCCTCTCTGAAGTCCTTGCCAGGGCAGGCAGTAGAAGTCCTGTCTCCTTGGCGGCAGCCGAACTCTGGCCTCTGTTCACCACCCTTGATCTTGTCGCAGAGCGTGTCCCAGGCGACATTCGCCTCCTGAAAAAGCCTCCCTCCTCCCAGAGGACTCTCTCCCCCGGCGAATGCCAGAGGCTGGACGCCTTTTTTACGTATCCTTCTCTTCCCCTCGAGATCGAGAATTGCATCCGCCAATATATCCATGCAAAGACCGGCAAGGAATGGAATGATCCATACGTCCTGCAGAAAATAAGGGAGGCTATCGCATCTCAGAAGGACGAATACTGGCGCGAGGGAAAGAAAAAAAGAGTGGTGTACAGGAAAGGGTATGCCGTTCTTGGGTACCTTGCCTACCAGGCCCCTGTCTTCTTCGTCCAGACTGAGCATCTCATGTATGACCTTGCCCTTGCCGGGCTCCTGAAACAGTCTATGCGGGTGCTCGATCTCGGGTGCGGTCCCGGTGTTGTTACGCTTGCGATCAATGACTTCCTTCGAAGGATTGGTGGGTGTTCTGCAGATGTGTACGCAATTGAGCAGTCGGAGGAGTTTATCGAGGCCTACCGATTCCTCGCCAAAAAAACTCTTTCCAGAGGAGATCCTGTCACATTTCATCCACCTGTCAGAGGTGATATCAGCACGGTGCCCCTGCACAACGTCCCTACGTCACTCGACCTAATTGTATTTCAGAATACGCTGAACGAGATGACCGCGCTCACTCACGAAGAGAGGGGGAAGCTGGTGCAGAGGTATGCAAGGGCTCTCTCTTCGGACGGCAGCATCCTGATTGTTGAACCGGCCGACATGGTTAATTCGATGGAGTTGAGGCAGGTCGCACACTATGCATCGGCGTCTGGCCTCTATCTTCATGCCCCATGCCGCTTCCTCTGGAACATCCCCTGTATTCCTCAGCACTGCTGGAGTTTCGTTGAAAAACCTCCGATACTCGCGACAGAACTCATGGTAGCTCTGGCATCCGGAGATGAAGGCTACCGCTACCGGAACACCGATATCAAGTACTCGTATGTATTACTCCGAAAGGCACCCCCCCCACCGGTCGGAGGGCTCCCTCTTTCGCCACGCGGTTATGCCCGGCTCTCCTCACTGTCGCGACACCTGCACAGGAGGATCAATGTTGCAGGGGTGGTTCTGTCAGGAAACCTTGGCGACCACAGGACATATGTATTCAAAATCTGTGACGGGACCACCGGACAACCAGTCTATGCGATCCTTCCCTCATACCATATCTCTGGGAAGAACAACGCGCTTCTTTCAATCTCCTATGGATCTATTGCTGAATTCACGTCCGTTCTGGTCAGGTTCAACCAGAAACACCATGCCTACAACCTGCTGGTCACGAGGGAGAGTCAGGTGAAAGAATATACTGGCAGGAGGAGGCCCGCTTCCCGGCGCCAGTCACACCTTTAATAACCTGACTTCGCCAGAAGAAGGATGAGAAGGTAACGTTTACAGAATTTCATGACAAAAAACGTAACCTTCTCATTAGGTAATGTAGCGCTGATTGATAAAATTGATGCCCAGACCCAATTTTTCGAATCGATCTTAGG
>JAKPPB010000097.1 GCA_029547605.1 Methanobacteriota archaeon
CCTCACGCCGTCTCGATCTTCGATGCATCTTCAAGGCCGAGCGCCTTGATGGATGCCTCCCGCATCTTGTACTTCTGGATCTTCCCGGTGATACTCATCGGGAACTCGGTGACGAACATGACATACCGGGGGATCTTGTAGTGCGCGATCTTCCCACGGCAGAACTCCCTGACCTCCTCCTCGGTAAGAGTGTGCCCGTTCTCGGCCATGACCCAGGCGCAGAGCTCTTCGCCATACTTGACATCCGGGACGCCGACGACGTACACATCCGCGATCTTCGGGTGGTGGTGAAGGAACTCCTCAATCTCCCTCGGGTATATGTTCTCGCCGCCACGGATGACCATGTCCTTCAAGCGACCCACGATCTTCACGTATCCTTCCTCGTCAATGGTCCCGAGATCCCCGGTGTGGTTCCAGCGGTTTTCGTCGAGAGTGGCATTGGTGGCGCTCGGGTTGTGGTAATAACACTTCATCACGCAGTAGCCGCGTGCGCAGATCTCCCCGATCTCGCCCCGGGGCACAACCTTTCCGCTCTTTGGGTCAATTATCTTGATCTCGGTGTGTGGGAAGACCCGTCCCACTGTCGAGACCCGGCGTTCCAGCGGGTCCCGGGTGGTGGTCATGGTGATACCCGGCGCAGTCTCGGTCTGCCCGTAGACGATGACGATCTCGGACATGTTCATCTTCCGGTTGACCTCCTTCATCACCTCTATCGGGCAGGGGGACCCGGCCATGATCCCGGTGCGAAGTGTCTTCATCGAGTACTTCGGGAAGTCAGGGTGCGAGAGCTCGGCAATGAACATGGTGGGGACACCGTGCAGGGCGGTGCAGCGCTCTTTCTCGACGGTCTTTAACACCTCCAGGGCATCGAAGGTGGGCGAGGGGAGGACCATTGTACTCCCATGGGTCATGCAGGCGATGTTCGAGAGGACCATCCCGAAACAGTGGTAGAACGGGACCGGGATGCAGAGCCGGTCCTTTTCGGAGAAGTTCATCCCCTCCCCGATGATGTAGCCGTTATTGAGGATACTGTGGTGGGAGAGGACGACTCCCTTGGGAAAGCCGGTGGTCCCGCTGGTGTACATAATGTTGATAGGGTCGTCGAAGTCAAGCGACTCCCCCCGTGCGATGAGCTCGTCCTTGCTCACCTCACGGCCTCGCGAGATGATCTGCGACCAGGAGAACATCCCCCTCTGCGGTTCATCGCCCATGAAGATGACATTCTTGAGGAAAGGGAATTTCTCAGTCTCCAGGTGCCCCGGGCGAGAAGTGTCGACTTCGGGGCATGCCTCGCGGAACATGCCCACGTAGTCTGACGTCTTGAACCGGCCCTGGACGATCACGGTCTGGATCTCGGCCTGCTTGAGGACATATTCGAGTTCGTAAGTACGGTATGCAGGGTTGATGTTCACCATGATGGCCCCGATCTTGGCAGTGGCGCACTGGGTAAGGACCCATTCGGCATGGTTCATGGCCCAGATCCCCACGCGATCTCCCTTTTCCACGCCGATCGCCATCAGGCCCCTGGCGAGGTCATTCACTCGCTCGAGAAATTCTTCGTAGGTATAGCGGATCCCCTGGTGCACCGAGACCAGCGCATCGGTGCGGGGATACTTCCGGGCTATCCTGTTCAGCATCTCACCTATCGTGTACCCGAGTAACGGGTAGGTGGAGGTCCCGCAATCATAGCTGCCTGCATCCATCCTAAAGAGGTGAGGTGCGGGATCTTATATCCCCACCGGATCAACAGCATAACCATTAAATCGGCATAAAGCGACCTCATAGAGTCACGGGGTCGTGGCCTAGTCCGGAATGGCGACGGGCTCCAGCGGTCTTTCGCGTCGTGTGAATGATGAACAATGGGTCTCCTGAAATGATGATGATCCGTTGGAGCACTGACGCATGTCGGAGAGACCCGTCGATCGTGAGTTCAAATCTCACCGACCCCACATTTTCTCATCCATCGTTCCCGGCGAGAATTCATTGACGCACATGAGGGGGGATCCGGGGGTTACCACTTCATCTTACCTGCGGCTCAATACTCACCTGGAATACACGCATGATGAATGAAAGGTTTGAACGAGGTAGAACGCAGTTAACGAAAATGCATGGCGCCGGCATCGACGCGATGCTCGACAGCCTGGCAGGTATCGCCCCTGATCTCGGCAGGTTCGCCGTTGAGTTCCCTTACGGCGATATCCTCTGCAGGCCCGGTCTTGACCTCAAATCCCGAGAGATTGCAACGGTCGCCGCTCTCACTGCGCTTGGAAACGCACCGGTCCAGTTAAGTGGCCATATCTCCATGGCGCTGAACGTGGGGTGCACCAGGGAGGAGATCGTCGAGGTCATCACCCAGATGGCAGTGTATGCAGGGTTTCCGGCCGCCCTGAATGGGATGGAGGTGGCAAAGGCTGTTTTCTCTGAAAGAGACGGGAAAGGGTTGTCCTGAGACGCACTAAGCCGGGACCTCTGCAGGGTGAAAAAGAACCATTTTTCCGACCGTATTGCCCTCGTGTTCCCACTTACCTTTTTTTCTCGCGGTGAATAACCATTCATCCATGCACGCAGAACTGCACCTCGTCGATGCATTCACGAACTCCCCTTTCTGCGGCAACCCTGCAGCGGTCTGCATCACCGAAAAAGAGATGGACATCCCCTGGATGCAGAGTGTAGCCTCCGAAATGAATCATTCCGAGACCGCCTTCCTCCACAGGCTTGGTGATGAGTGGAGTCTGCGATGGTTCACACCCAGGAGAGAGATTGACCTGTGCGGCCACGCAACACTCGCCTCGGCATTCGTCATATGGAGCACGGGAAGGGAGGATGAGGGCTCCCCGATCAGGTTCAGGACACGTTCCGGAACCCTGACCGCAACCAGGGGCTCTTCAGGAATTGCGGTTGATTTCCCGGCTGTGCCGGTCACTCCGTGCGATCCGCCCTCAGGGATAGAGGAGGCACTCGGTGTTGAAGTAAGATCATCAGGAAGGACACAGTTCGACCTCTTCTTTGAGGTAGCTTCTGCCGCAGATGTCTGTACTCTCGACCCGGATATCACTGCACTCGCATCGCTGCCGGCCAGGGGCATTATCGTGACGGCTGCTGGCGACGTGCCGGCATACGACTTTGTGTCCCGGTTCTTTGCACCATCAGTCGGGGTTCCTGAAGACCCGGTGACAGGGTCGGCGCATTGCTCCCTTGGCCCCTACTGGGGGGAGCGATTCAAAAAGACAGAAATGATCGGGTTCCAGTGCTCCCCCAGGGGGGGGAGTTGTACAGGTAACCCTCAAGGATGACAGGGTCATTCTTGCGGGGGGTGCGGTACCCATCTTCACGGGCAAGCTCCTGGCCTGAAGGCCCGGATCTCTCATATATTTATCATATATTCAGGTCACATAATGAGTAGGAGTTACGAGTCGTTTTATGTACCTAATAGGTGAAGCACTGGTGGGCGACGGGCCGGAACTGGCCCATGTAGACCTGATTCTCGGTGACAAGGAGGGGCCGGTAGGGGCCGCATTCGCAAACGCCCTCTCCCAGCTCTCGGCGGGGCACACACCGCTCCTCGCGGTGGTCCGCCCGAACCTCCTCGCCAAGCCGGCAACCCTGATCATCCCCAAGGTGACGCTGCGGAAAGGGGCCCAGATCAGGGAGATGTTCGGGCCCGTCCAGGCCGCGGTTGCGAAGGCCGTTGCTGATTGCGTGGAGGAGGGGCTCTTTGGAAAGTCTGATCTTGAGTCCCTTGTCATCATGGCAAGCATCTACCTTGATCCTGCGGCAGCAGACTACAATAAAATCTACCGGTACAACTACGGGGCGACGAAACTCGCGCTCTCCAGGGCAATGGAGAAGTTCCCTGACCAGAAGACCCTTCTTTACGAGAAAGACCGTGCAGCCCACGCGGTCATGGGGTTCAAAGTCCAGCGGCTCTGGGACCCGCCATACCTGCAGGTCGCCCTTGACCTCGTGGACATGCACAAGGTGCACTCCGTTCTTGCCGAGCTTCCGCAGAACGACCACCTTATCATCGAGGCCGGGACCCCCCTGATCAAGCGGTTCGGCCTCTCCATCATCCCGGAGATCCGGAAGGTCAGGCCAAACGCCTTCATCATCGCCGATATGAAGATCCTCGACACTGGGAACCTCGAGGCCCGCATGGCAGCCGACGCCTCAGCCGATGCCGTGGTCATCTCGGGCCTTGCGCCCCTCCCCACTCTTGAAAAGGCGATCGCGGAGGCAAAGAAGACCGGTATTTACTCGGTGATAGACATGCTCAATGTCCCCGAGCCCCTGAAAGTAATAAAAGCGCTCAAGGTCAAGCCCGACATCGTCGAACTTCACCGGGCGATCGATGCCGAGAGCTCTGAGCATGCCTGGGGTGACATCCCTGCCCTGAAGAAGGCCGCCGGAGGAAAACTGCTGGTCGCAACCGCCGGGGGCATCCGGGTCGACGGCGTGAAGAAGGCCTTTGCATCCGGCGCTGACATCATCGTCGTGGGCCGGGCGATCACGGCAAGCAAGGATGTGCATACGGCTGCAGACCTGTTCTTAGAACAGATGAACAAGGAAGAGATCGACCAGTTCCGGGTGATGACTGACTTTTAATCTTTCAGGACCTGCATTTTTTTCGACGACTCAATAACCGGTCATCTGTTCTACAGAAAAAAAGAGGGGGGATTTTTTCATCTCCCCTCGTATTCTCTTGTCTGAACTGCTAGCTCACAGCCGGCGAACGCCGTCCTGGACCGCCATCGACTTGCTGAACGCTTCGATCATTCCGGATGCAGTGGTCTTTTCCTTGTAGACGAGGTCGACACCCTGCATCCAGCCACTTCCTGCAGGAATGCCATAATACGGATCACCTGTGTTCATGTCATAGTTCCAGAAACTAATCCATGAACCCTCACCATCCGTGTCATAATAATAACCACCAGTCCTGCCTTCCATGATATGGGAATTAATCCACGCGGCGGCAGAGCCGGTACCGGAGAGCCCGACAGAGTAGCTTGCCTGTATCGGCACATCTGCGGACTTCGCGATGAAGTTTGTGCCAGCCTGGGTCACTTCAGAGACCTGGGTTCCAGTGAATGAACTGCCCATCTCGTAGACATTGCAGTACGGCGGGATGAATCCTGCGTCACCAGTGGCAAACGGACAGATGAACCTTTCTGAAGCATCAGACCCCTGGCTCACAAGATCGAGCAGGAGACTCTCGGAAGTGGTTGCCCTTCCCATTGCATCGCTGAACGCAACATAGTCAAATTGCTCAGTGGAAGCGAAGTTCTTCTGATTCGCCACCTTGTTGCCGGTGTCCATGGACTGCATCTCATTGAATTCAGAATACCCATTGTCAGCGAGGACGGACTCGGTATAGGACATCACAGCCTGGCGTTCGGGTAATGAAGCCACACCCCAGTTTTCAAGCTCCCAGGTATTATCGGGACTCTCCCCCTCCCAGAACCAACCACCCGGATAGCTTGAATCGTCAAATGCACCCAGCGGTGGGTTGTCCCGGAGATCCATGGTCGAAGCAGTCATCACGATCGATTCCGAGTTTGTCATGGTGCCCATTACGACCACTCCGCTTGTGGTAGAAATAAATTGGGTCTCGGTGGTCGCGTTGATTGGGTCGGCCGCCATTGCCGTTCCAACGATGAGTATGGTAAAAGCTAGAACGATAAATGTGAGTTTCTTCATTACATCCCTCCTTTCATGAATGCCAGCATGTTACCAGCATCATTGAAATCTCGATAGAGCGAAGAGATAAAACTATCTGCTAAAATCAGGCGAGGATTTCGAAATACCCACTTCAAACCGCAAAAGCTTTACCTTAGCTAATCGAAGTATCCTCAATGACCTTTGAGACGTTTGGATTACACGAGGCATATAAGAGGGTACAAAAGGTAGGGGACCACCTGTCAGAATTTGCAACATTGATCGAATGGGATCAATTCCGTCCCATATTCGAGGATCTCTAT
>JAKPPB010000110.1 GCA_029547605.1 Methanobacteriota archaeon
CATTCTTCATTCCCTCTGCGTTATCGGTAAGGTAATGTTCTACCAGGTCTTTACTATTCATTGCCCTGTATTCCTCCGTTTCTGCAATCTACTGTAGGATACAGGGTCGTTTCAATTTTACAGCTTTATCTATATACTACCAATGACAGAACCCCGATTTTGCATTTATACTGCAATAATAGGCGATTACGATCGACTAATCAATCCGACTGTTCTTCATCCACAATTCGACTATGTTCTTTTCACCGACAGATACCGGTGGAAGTGTAATCCTTTCTCCCTCCAGGGACAATGGCCATCTTCCACTCCCTGGCAGATATGTAGAATTCAAAAGGAGGGCAGGGGAAATACTCTTGCCGCCCGCTATATCAAAGCTCATCCTCACGTACTCTTTCCCGAAGCTACCTCCAACTATGGGGCAACAGTCTTTATCGATGCCAATATCGGCATTACAAGCGGTTACATTTACGAACGTGTGATCGAGCTTTTTCGTTCAGACATCCTTGTCTCTTCAATGAACCATCCATTTCGTGATTGTATTTACGATGAGGGTATTGCGGTCATAGAAGGGCATCGTGAACTTCCCTTCAAAGTGAACCGTTTGCTTGATCACCTTCGTGCTGAGGGTTATCCATCCCACAATGGACTCGTCGAGACCAACCTCCTCTATCGCCGATGCGGCATTGAAACCGAATCATTCAACCGCCTGTGGTGGCACTACATCTCTCACTACTCGCATCGCGATCAATTATCCTTCAACTACGTATTATGGAAATACCCCATAAAATACCAGCATTTCCTCCCCGAAGGTTATTCCACCCGGAACACCCCCCATCTCAGCTATAATCCCCATCAAAAAAGAAGATAAAGTGGCAGTCTTTGAACCTTAAGAAATTTCCTCAAGAAAGGACGATTGAATTCTGGTAAAATGATTTTTACCTTTTTTAGTTGATTAAATCAGGTTGCTACAACCAAAAGACTTCCTTTCAAAATTACCGGTGCGTAAAATATGCAATTATACCTTCAGGGTTCACCGCATCGATCCTGGCAAACCCCACCCTCTCGAACTGCACCACCGAACCCTTCTCCCTGGCGACACCGTGTTCGCACATCCCAGCGCGGTTCCCGTCAGGAGTGACAAGGGTGCACGGGATTGCTGATTTCGCAGGGAGCCACTGGATGATGGGGGCTTTTTTAGCCCTCGCATCGGCGAGCGATTCACCTGCAAAGCAGGCAGAAAGTTCTTCCCCCTCCCCCGAGATCTCGATATTAAAGAGGTCTTTGCACCTGATCATCCCACTTCCCTTCTCCAGGTCTTCACGGGGCAAGAGGATCTCCCCTTGAAAAAGGAGATCTCGGGTCCCTTTCTCTGGATGGGCCGGGTGGAGCAGGGCGTGTGCGACCTGTTCCTGGGCACCCTCCACCTTTACTCTCACAGGATCCGGGACAAAGAAATAACGGTTTGCGATAGGGTCGACGAGTGCCTTGTTCCTTGCAAAGAGGTTCTCCCATGAGAAGGAGATATCAGTCTCGCCGATGCCAATATCAAGGACGGCCTCCTTGACCGCTTCCGGCGCGATCCCCCGCCGCGCCATGGCCCGCAGCGTCCCGAGGCGGATGTCATCCCACCCCTGGTACTCTCCCGCCGCGATGCCTGCTCGCATCTGAGAGGTGGAGAGGACCACTCCTTCGATGCCCATCCGGCCATAGTGACGGTATTCGGGAGGTTCCCAACCGAAATAATCGAAGATGTAACGCTGCCTCCTGGTATTTGCGATGTGGTCCTTGCCGCGGATCACATGAGTGATGCCGAGCAGGTGGTCATCCACTGCCACCGAGAAGTTCATGAGCGGATAGAGGCATGCATCCATGCGGGGGTGAGGGGGGCTTTTTAGGATCCTGAACGCCGGGTAATCCCTCATCGCGGGATCGGGATGCTCAAGGTCAGTCCTCACCCGCAGCGTGGCTTCCCCTTCGCTGTACTCCCCCTCACGCATCTTCTCGAACATTTCAAGGTCATCTTCGATATTCCGTCCACGGCAAGGGCATTCCTTCCTCGCAAGCTTCATGGCCCTGAACTGCTCGTTCTCGCAGGTGCAGACGTAGGCGCCGCCCCTCTCAATCAGCTCCCGGCCGTATTGGTAATACAGGTCAAAACGGTCGCTCTGGTATACCACGTCGCTTATCGCGAGCCCAAGCCATTCGATGTCTTCCCTTACCATGTCGTATGCGTGCGGGTCCACCCTCTTTGGGTCTGTATCCTCAATGCGGAGCACGTAGCGTCCGCCGTAGCGCTGGACATATGCATCGTTTAAAACCGCCGCCCGGGCATGCCCGAGATGTAGCGGACCGCTGGGGTTGGGAGCAAACCTCATGACGACCCCCTTGTCGGCCTTCTCAAGGGCGGGAAGGACCCGGATCTGCTCACGTGGGCGCGACATCTCCTCTACAAGTTCAGGAGCCATCGATTCGAGGCGGTGGGCCCGCTCAGCGGGAGAGAGTGATGAGACCTCTTCGATGACCTCCTTTACGAGGACCATTGCCTCCCTGGCACGCGGCTTCATTTCAGGGTATTTCCCCATCACCATCCCGATCACGGTGCCTGCCTTCGGGATGCTGTGGTGCTTCACCGCGTTCTGGAGGGCAAACACGAGGAGCGCTCGCCTCATCGGGTCTTCCATCTCATGAACTCCGGCTGATGAAATGGTCACCCATCTGGACGAGGAGATTTTTCTCCTCGCTCGGAGGGAGAATTGATATCCTCCTAATACCGGTCATGACGAGGTTGCGGGCGGTCTCCTGCACCTCGGATATCACGCCAATCTCTCGGAGGTGTGTGATGATCTCCTCGATCTCTGAGGAAGAGAGCCTTCTCCTGAACGCAGAGAGGTCAAAACCCTTCTCTTTTGCCTTGATGTGGATGAGGGTCTTTTTTCCTTCCCGGATATCGGATGCCTGGTCCTTTCCGCTCAACTCGGGAGGGGAAAGAAGGTCGATGAGGTCATCCTGGATCTGGAACGCCATTCCGATACCCTGCCCAAAATGGTAGAGGGCATCCGTATAGGACGGGTTTCCCCCGGCAAGGATGCTCCCAATCCCCGCTGCCGCAGCGTAAAGCGCCCCGGTCTTCTTCTCGACCATTTTCATGTATTCGCCCTCGCCCACATCGTCCCGTATCTCAAAAGACATGTCCATGTGCTGCCCCTCGCAGATCTCGACACACGTCCGTGCGAGCATTGATGTGGCCCTGACCTTGGCGTTGTCCGGGGCGTCTGCAAGGCTCAGAAACTCAAACGCACTGGCAAAGAGCACGTCGCCTGCAAGTATGGCAGTAGGCTCATCCCACTTCGTGTGGACTGTGGGCACTCCCCTCCTCACAAGGTCGCCATCCATGATGTCGTCGTGGATGAGAGTGAAACTGTGGGTAAGTTCAAGGGAGAGGGCAGCAGGAACCACGTCAATGGCACTCCCCTTGTTCACCGCATCTGCAGAGAGCAGCAGGAGAGCAGGGCGAAGCCGCTTGCCCCCTGCGAGCAGAAGGTGGGCGCTTGCCCTGCCCAAATCATCGCAAGACGATCCGAAATACCGGTGAATCAGGGAGTCGACCTGATTGGCGGTCTGTTCCAGGTAACTGTTCAGTTCCATCTCCTCCTCCTCATCTTCAGGAATTATGTCATTTTTACCCGCTGTCCGTTCGAGAGAATATGCACGTCGTTGTGGAGCGTATACCCTATCGCTTCTGTGAACTCCGCGTACCCTGACGTCATCCGGATATGCCCGTGCGCAGGGATGATATGCTGCGGGTTCAGCATGTGGATGAACTCATAGTGATCCTCACGGTATGCATGCCCTGTCACGTGGAGGTCAGGGAATATACGGGCACCCGCCATGTTCAGGTGAGCCTCGACCATGTAGCGCTGCCCGACATTCATCGGATTTGGGATCACCTTGGCGGAAAAGATCACTTTGTCTCCCTTCTCAACCTTGTATGGGGTATCTCCAAGTGCGATCCTGGTAAGGATCGACCCCGGCTCACCCTGGTGGCCTGTGATGATGGGAACAAACTTCTCCTTTCCTGCCTTCATCATCCTGCGCAGGGTGCGGTCCACAGTCCTCCTGTTTCCGAACATGCTCATTGTGTCCGGGTAACTGACGATCTTCATCTGCTCAGCGGTGGATGAGTATTTCTCCATCGACCTGCCGAGCAGAACGGGCTTTCTTCCGATCTCGTGGGCGCATTCTGCAATGGTCTTGACCCTCGCGATGTGAGAGGAGAAGGTGGAGACTATGATTGCGGCCTTGTCATCCTCGTAGCTCGTGATAGTGTCCCGGACGAGGTCACGGGCGACCCGCTCGCTCGGGGCACGGCCCCTGTTGTCGATGTAAGTCGCCTCCACGATAAGCGCAAGCACCCCTTCCTTTCCGATCTGGCGGAGTCGTGCAAAGTCCGGGGGCTCTCCTATCACTGGGGTCCGGTCCAGCTTGTAGTCGCAGGCATAGACGATCGCACCCTTGGGGGTATGAAGTACCGCGGTCACCGTATCAATGATACTGTGCTGCATGCGCACGAACTCGAGGGTGAGATTCTGGGAGAGGGTGTACTTCTGGCCTGCTTTCAATGCAAACAACTTGTTGTTCACACCGAACTTCTGTTCCCCTGCAATCTGCTGGCGAATCAGTTCGGTGGTATAGGGAGTGCTGATGATCGGGGCGTTGTACCGGTGGGCAAGCTTGGGAATTGCACCGATATGGTCAAGGTGCCCGTGCGAACAGACAATGGCCTTCACACTCCCTTCCACCGTGTTCATCATGGTGTCGTCAGGGATAGCCTTCATCTGGATGAGATCCAGGGAGTGCATGTTCTCGACTTCTGCCTCCTCGTGGATCATGACCTGGTCCAGGCGAAGTCCCATGTCAAAAATAACAATGTCCTTTCCGCAGCGGACGGCGGTCATATTCCTCCCGACCTCGTCGTACCCGCCCACCGCGATTATTTCAATATCCATTATTTTCCTCCGTGTATGTGTTCCAGCATCTGCCGGGTCTTCCCGGTTATATACGCCCGGGCGCGTTTCTGGTCCGCTATCTTTGCAGACCCCGTGAGGAACATTGCAGTCCTCAATTCCCTGTGAAATGTCTCGATTCGTAAAAAGAGCGATTCTTCGCTCTCCATCGCGGGCCTGAGCAGGGGCAGTGCGATGCCGCAGAGGTCAGCCCCGAGCGCTATCGCACGGGCCATGTCAAGTCCGCTCCTGATACCCCCTGTGGCGATGATCGGCCCTCCGGTGCCCGCCACCTCGCACAGGCTCACTGCTGTGGGAATGCCCCAGTCCTCAAAAAGGGCGCCGAGAGATACAAGGCCTGATCCCGAATGTGCAGCCGATTGCTCTGCCCTGACCCCTTCAACCGCAGCCCAGGACGTTCCGCCCCAGCCCCCTATGTCAATTGCTCGGACACCTACGCCCCAGCAGGCGCGCGCTGTCTCAGCCGACATTCCACTGCCGGTTTCCTTGACTATCACCGGCACGTTACTTTCTCTGCAGAGGGCCGCGAGGGCTTCGTAGCAGCCGGTGGCATCATGGTCACCCTCGGGCTGGATGGCCTCCTGAAGAAAGTTCAGGTGGACAGCGATGGCATCGGCGTCGATCATTGATACCGCGTTATCTGCCCATTCCAGCCCGTGATCACGAAGCTGTACAACTCCCAGGTTTGCCGAGATGAATGCATGCGGGGCTTCCTCCCTCACCACCCGGAAACTCTCTTCAAGGCGGGGGTCTTCAAGTGCTGCACGCTGTGACCCGACGCACATGCCAAGGCCGTATCGTTCGGCTGCCCTTGCGAGGCGGCAATTGACCTCCCTGGTGCCGGGATGACCCCCTGTCATTGCTGCGATGAAGAGGGGAGAGCATACCCTGTGCCCGAGGAACCTCGTTGAAAGGTCAATAGAGGAGAGATCGCACTCCGGAAGTGCAGAGTGGACAAGGCGGATATCGCCAAATCCTGAAAAACCGCGTTCGATATCCTCTTCTGCACAGATGCGGAGGTGATCAAGCTTCCTCCCCGATGTAAAGAGGTTCTTATTCATAGTTCATTCTACCCACAACCCTTGTCCCGCCGTGCGGCCGTCCGTGCAGGAAGTCCGAAATTCTTGAGAGGTGAAAGATATCTGACGGCAACCCGAGGGATGCGAGTTTCTGGAGTTCCCTGACCTTTCCGGCCATCCCGCCCGTTACATCGGTGTGACCTGAGCCTCCCGCAAACACTTCCGGTGAAATATCGGCAGGGATCTCCTCGATCACCACTCCTCCCGCGGAGAGTACCCCAGGGACATCGGTGGCAAGACCGACCCTTGTGAACGCAAGACGCTCCCCCAGGTAGCTGACGATCTGGTCTCCGGAAACAATACAGGCTCCCTGGACTTCATCCATCACCACATCGCCATGGAGCACCGGTATAATTCCCATGTCCATCAGGTGCTGCAGAGGCCTGGTCTCAAGACTGACAAGGCGCCCTGCCCTGGCCCACGAGCAGCCCAGGGGATGGATGCCAACTGCATCAGCCCCGGCCCCCCGCAAGGCCCCCACCATCATCTGGTTCAACCGGCAGACCGCCTCGTGGGTGAGCGCGATCCCCTCCCTGTTGGTCCTGTCCGCACCCGCTGCAAGCCCGTACCGTTTGGCCTCGGGATGGCCGAATGACCCCGCGCCGTGAACGAGGCAGAGGGAGCCCCCTGAATATTGCGCGATCTCCGAGGCGATCATCGCGATAGCGCCGGGACTGGCAACCCCCTGCATGCCCTTATCCGTCACCACGCTGCCCCCGAGTTTGAGCAGAAGCCGTTCAGACATCCTTCTCCTTCCTTGCCCCTTCTGTGTCAAGGTTTGTGATGAATGCCTTGGCATCACACGCCTCGACAGCCCCCATTACCCTGCTCTTCAGGTGCTTGGGACAGATGGCAACCATGCACCCGCCTCCCCCCGCACCCGTCAGCTTTGCACCGTACGCACCGGCCGCCCTTGCCGCAAGGACCAGACGGGAGAGGGAGGGGTGCCCTGCGCCGAGGGCTTCGAGGAGTGCGTGGTTCATGTTCATCAGCGTCCCGAGCATGTGGGGATCAGAGAAGTGGCGAATTCCACACAGCGAGACTGCGCCAATGGCATCAAGAATCGGGTCACAGATCTCAGGGTTCTTTTTCTTGAGAGCTGCAACCTTCTCGACCATCTTCGAGGTGCTGTGCGATACGAGGGTGTTTCCCACCACCAGGGGCAGGTTCTGGGGGGGAAGCCGGCGCCGCTGTGTGCCGGTGATCAGGACAATGCCACCGAACGTGGACACACTGGTATCGGTAGGGCTTGCCCTGCCCTTCTGCACTTTCTTCTCGATAGCAAATGCCATGTTGGCGATCTCTTCCATGGTGAACTTTTTCCCGAATTCATCGTTGATGGCAGAGAGAGTTGCGACGGTCACCGCTGCCGAGGAGCCGAGGCCGGATGAGGAGGGAAGCTGGGAGTTCACGTAGACGCTTCCCTTCACCCCCATCTCGTCGAAGCAGCTGTCGATGTAAGGCGACCTCGCATGATGGGCAGATTTGCTCTTCCTCACGGTCACAAAGACCCTCGGCCTGATGGCCATTGCCACGCCGGGCTTCCCGTACACCACCGCGTGCTCCCCAAACAGGAAGACCTTGCCTGGGGCACTCCAGGTCGCCACCCTACATCACCGCAATGGCCGCGTACCCTACCACTTCGGGATCCCCTGTCACGTCACCGCTGGTGGCATACCGCAACAACCGGCCGGTGGTCGCGCCAAGTTCCCTGCATGCCAGGCACATGGCAGCGACCGGCCCGTACCCGCATGCGCTCACCCTCCGGGACCGGATTCGGCGGTAGAACTCATCCACGTTGAGGTGCTCGAGGGCGGCAATTGCGTAGAGATCGTTCTCCCTTGCAATCTTTTCCGGCACGTAGTGGGAGAAGTCGCTCGATGCAACGATCCTGATATCAGTGCGCCCGCTCCGCTGGATCCCGTCGATCAGTATACGCGAGAGCTCCCGCGCACCCCCAATATCCTGATCACCCATCAGGATAGGGACGATCCTTGCCCGTGGGAACCGGTACTTGATGAAAGGAACCTGCACTTCAAGTGAGTTCTCCTGCTCCTGGTGCGAGACTTCGTCTTCTTCAAGGTCAAGCGAGGACCCAAACGATGCATCAGTATCCACGATACCAAGGGGAGTCTCCCATGGGATGAGCGACGTACAGGTGCGATAACCCCTGTGGCTCGGCCCTATCACCACGAATGTTCCCGCAAAGGACGCGGGAATGGCAGTGTATGCAAGGGCCGATATCTCTCCTGAGTAGGGATATCCTGCGTGGGGAGAGACGACCCCCATCGCGTCAACCCCCGCCTCCTTGATTGAGAATAACTTCTCCAGCAACTGCTCCAGATGGTGTGGGTCCCTTGGGTAGAACATGCCGGCAACCCCGCATCTCCGAGTCTTCATCGGATCTACCCTCTCGCATCTCACCTATATTAGAGTTCGGTCTCGAAATCTTCCGGGGTGAGCGAGGTGCTGATCCCACGCAAGCGGAGCATTTCCCGTGTGAGCAGGTAGTAGATCATCGAGAGGGCTTTTCGCCCCTTGTTGTTTGTAGGGATCACGAGATCAACGAGGCTTGTCATATTGTTGGTATCGCAGAGCGCAAGGATAGGGATCCCGCTCTGGACCGCCTCCTTCACCGCCTGTGCATCGCCTATCGGATCGGTGACCACCAGGACCTGGGGCTCGATGTAATTCGCGAGGTTCTGGTTGGTAAGCATTCCGGGAATAAACCGGCCGGTTACCGCCATGCCTCCGATGGTCTCGGCAAACTTCCTCGCGGGATACTGCCCGTACTGGCGTGAAGTCACCACCAGGATGCTGGTAGGGTCAAACTGGGAGAGGAATTTCGCAGAGGTCTTTATTCGCTCGTCAGTCTCCCTTATATCCAGGATATACAGTCCATCTCCCCTCACCCGGTAAATGAACTTCATCATGTCTTTGCTCTTCTGCTGGGTGCCGATGTGCACTCCCGCAGCAAGGTACTCCTCCACTGGAACCAGCGGTTCTTTCAGTTCAATTTCCATCTCTGTCTCTGTCATGCTATCTGTTCCTCGATTCGTATCAGTTCGTTCAATTTTGCGATTCGCTCTCCTCCGACGGCCCCGGTCTTCAAGAATACGCAACCGAATGCCGTTGCCAGGTGCGCAATCGTGGTGTCGGTTGTCTCACCGGAACGGTGGCTCATGACGGTGTCCATGCCATGAACGTGGGAAAGGTGGATTGCCTCGAAGGTATCGGTGAGTGTCCCGACCTGGTTTGGCTTGATCAGGACGCAATTTGCGGAGCCCGTCTCGATCCCCTCGGCAATCCGGGACGCATTGGTGACGAAGAGATCGTCTCCGCACACCAGGCATCGGTCCCCGACCTGTTCCGTGAAATCTGCAAATCCGGAAAAGTCCTCTTCGTAGAGCGGGTCCTCCACATAAACCAGGCCATAGCGGTCCACAATCTCGACCAGGAAGGCGATGTGGTCCTCAGTGGTGCGGCGCCCGTTCCTGTCAACGTAGCACTTGGAGTCCTCGTCCCACATCTGGCTTGCGGCAACATCAATCCCCATCGAGAGGGAGATAGAGAGCTCGTCCGAGATCTCCCCCACGGCCTGGTGGATGATCTCGAATGCCTCCTTGTCGCGGATCTGGGGTGCCCACGCCCCTTCGTCGCCCTTTCCACAGGATTTCCCGGATGCCTCCAGGATCTCTCTTACCTTTTTATGGACCCGGGCGTTTGCAAAGACCGCCTCAGTGGGACCTCCCGCACCGGACGCCACCACCAGGAACTCCTGGATATCGGTCGCGCCTTTCGCGTGCGCACCCCCCCCGATGATGTTGCCAAGCGGGAGCGGCATCTCTGGTACGAACACTCCCCCGATATAGGAATACAGCTCCATCCCGAGTGATGATGCCGCGGCCTTCGCATTCGCGAGGGAGAGTGCGACAGCGATATTTGCCCCGATGTTCGAGAGATCCGAAGTCCCATCCATCTCCCTCAGAATGGAATCGAACAGGACCTGGTCCCTGGAATCGATCCCCGTCAGTTCAGGGATAAGATTTGCGACCGCGAAAGGGACCGCATCCTTCGGGTCCTTCACTTTTGCCTCGTGAAGGCCAGTGCTGGCTCCGCTCGGTGCCGCCGATCTCCCAAACCCTGACTCCGTGAAGATATCCGCTTCCACCGTGGGGTTACCCCTGCTGTCCAGTATCGTGCGCAGTTGAATGCTGCGGATGACCGTCATGGCTGACTACTTCCTCTTCACCGTGATAGGTATGACGTTTTGCTGGAACTCTTCAAGAGCAATCTCCAGCGGATCGATCTTGCTGGTCCTGATCAGCAGAGGGGCACCCATCGATATCTGGAGTGCCCTGGCTCCGATGATCCTGGCCCGCTCATACCGAGTATAAGTCTCCTTCATATACCCTCAAAATGTATCCACGTGCGATAAATGGGGTCGCTGAGATTCGAACTCAGGTCACAGCATCCCGAACGCCATAGGATGGTCCAGGCTACCCCACGACCCCTCATTGGTACGGATTGAGATCATCGATTATCTCTTTGTGGGCAAGGAACATCCTGCGGCAGCAGTAGCGCTCCAAGCCGAGGTCATCGAGGATCTTTTTGGGATCCTCGCCGGCCTCCTTGCGGCGCTTGAACTCTTCATACGCAGGTGAGATGACCTTCCCACAGGTGAAACATCGTACGGGTATCATGCCGGTATGATCTCCCAGTTAATTTCCATATCTCAACGATAAGACTTTTGGAACTTCTTTCTCGCACCCCTGCCATGGGGTTTCTTCGATTCTTTCTGACGGGAATCGTTCACGAGCAGCGTCCTGTCGTACGAGAGGAAGACATCCTTGATCTGGGGGTCGTTTGACCACCGGTAAATTCCCCTGGCAAGCGCGGTGCGGACCGCTTCAGCCTGCCCCATCATGCCACCTCCCTTGACATCGATGGAGATGTCAATCCCCTCAATGGCTTTTGGCGCAAGCAAGATGGGCTCTGCAATCTTCAGCCGCACCATCTCGTTTGGATAGAACTCAAGGGGAACCGAGTTAATCCGGACCCTGCCCTTTCCTGCCCGTACTGTCGCTCTTGCGATCGCGGTCTTCCTCTTTCCGCTGGTATTGATAATTTTTGCCATTCCTCTCATCACTCCTAATACCTGGCTCCGAGGAAAGTGCTCACCGCACCGACCGTAACGGTCTTGGGACTGTTCAGTCGGTTCACATGCGCATCTTCGAGGACTTCCATCTCCTTTCCAGCGAGATCCAGAGGGACCCCCACATACACTTTCACCCTCTTGAACGCTTCCATGCCGGGTGCCCTCTTGTAGGGAAGCATCCCCCTGATAGTCCTCCTGACGATGTGATCGGGCCTCCGGGGAAAGAAAGGCCCCCCCTCGCGCGACCCCCTGCTCCTCTTCTTTCCGTACAGTGTGAGCACTCTTGCCCTGCTCCCGGATATGATAGCCTTCTCGGCATTGACAATAGCAATAGTCTCCCCATTGAGGGCGCGCTTTGCCACGATACTGGCCATCCGCCCGAGGAGAAGGTCTTCACCATTGATAATTGTTGTCATCCCGCCTCACCTGAGAATCCTTATCCTGCTCCCCTTGGGATTGTCTTTCAAGAGCTCCTCGATCGTCAGGCACTGCCCATTCGCTTCAAGGATTTTTGTCGCCGCGGACGCAGAGAATGTCAGCGCCGCAATCTTGACGGATGTATCCAGCATCCCGCTCCCAAGGACCTTGCCGGGGACCACAATGGTCTCTCCATCGCTCGCGTAGCGGTTGATCTTGCTCAGGTTGACCTCCGCATAATTTCGCGCCGGGGCCTCAAGCCTCGTTGCTACGTCCCGCCATACGTTCACCTCGTTCTGCCGGGAAGTATCCTTCAGCAGGGAAATCAGGTTTACCAGGCGTGGATTGGTCTTCTTATTTATTCTCCTCTTCATCTCCGGTCACTCCCGATACTTCACCTATCTTTTCGCACAACTCGTCAGACTGGCTCTTCAGGTAGAGAAGCGCCCTCTGTATTATCTCTCTTACGGGGAGGGAACCGTCTCCCTCCACGACGAATATGAACCTGGAATCATCTGACCTGACCTGTATTGCAGGCTCTTCTCCGATCCCGGTATTCAGGCAGGCCCGCTCGCAGAGACGGCAGAGTGAGCATTCCTCAAGCCGCCCCTCTACCACCGTGACTTTTCCTCCCTTCACCACGAGGATCCCGCGCGGACACTCCTCGACGCACTGTCCGCATGCATCGCACCTGTCGCTGATCTCCACGATGGGATAATTCTTGAACCCGCAGGTGGTGGTAGGTTGCCATTTGGCATGCACTCTGCCACAGTTGAGAATGGCCCTTGCCTCGAGGACTACCTTCTGGTCCTTCGTCAGCTTTACGATGGGTATTCCGTCCACCGCAGGAGTTGCACGTGGGTCCTGAGGGATAAGATCCTTTGAATACACCATCGCAGGGCCCTCGACTGAGAGTGTGAACATAACGCTGCACCTGTCACAACCGGCCCCTTCACAGCTGCATTTCTCCTGGGGTATGTAGCAATCCAGGTCTGTCCTGATGGGGATCAACCCAAGGCGATGCCCGAGCATCTCGTCGAAGAGTGCACTAGTGTTATCATAGATACGCACGTCCTCGATCGCGAGCGTGGGGACCTCTCCTATCATTGCCCGCCGCAGTGCATTCGCAAACGGCTGGCTGGTTCCCGCAATCCTGAACCTGGCCGCAGAGTCGTTGATGCTCGAGAAAACTATCTCCATCAGACTCTCCTTCCCCTCCGGCCACCCTTCTGGCGGATTGAGTCGTGTGGCACGGGGGTGACATCCTCGATGCGCCCGATGCGCATCCCGGCACGGGCCAGTGCCCGGATTGCGGCCTGGGCTCCCGGACCCGGGCTGCGCTGCTTCCCTCTCCCGGGGGCCCTGACCTTTACGTGCACGCCGACAATGCCCTTCTCCATTGCAGTCTGGGCAACATTCGATGCCATCTGCATGGCGGCATACGGGGAACTCTCGTTCCTGTCCTGCTTGACCACCATGCCGCCGCTGCTCTTGCATACCGTCTCTGCTCCAGAGAGATCAGTCACGGTGATGATTGTGTTATTGAATGACGCAAATATGTGCGCAATACCCCATTTTTCCTTCTCGCCTGCCATTGCTTACCTCCCTGTCCTGGTAATGCGGGCCCGCTCTGCGTGATCGGCATTCGCCACCGGCGACCGGCTGTAATACGAGATCGCCGTCTCTTCGGCCCTCGATACACGATATCCGGGGATGCTCACGCGCTTGCCGTTGACTGCAATGTGCCCGTGGGTGATCATCTGGCGGGCCTGCTTCGGAGACCTTGCCAGGCCCTGGCGATATACCAGGGTCTGCAGGCGCCTCTCAAGCTGGCTCTGTACCTTGAGCGAGAGGATGTTGTCGATGTCTGCATCTGGACCGAGGAGCCCGGCGCGCTGGAGGTGCCCGATCAGCTCGGCCTTCTTCGCCTCGAACAGCGCCGTGTCAGTCCCCGTGGACATCAGGGCCAGGAGCTCGCGAGCCGCCTTGCGGTAGCGGCGAAGGTGGCTTGCCGCCTTCCAGACCTCCCTCTTATTCCGCAGGCCATACTCGATCATAAGGCGGTTCTCCTCCTCAATGCGGGTCTTTTCAAAGGGCCGCTTGGGAGTCTGGTACTGCTTGTGATTCTTACCCGGGTATCCCATGAAGATTCACCTGGTAATTACTCCTTCTTCCTCTTCACGCCGACCGTGGCGCCTGTGCGTCCGGTGGACTTGGTCCTCTGGCCCCGCACCTTCTGGCCGGTCTCATGGCGGATACCCCGGTAACTGCGTATCTTTCGCATGATATTGATGTCCTCGTCGAGAGTGGTGGAGACCTCTGTCCCGAGGAGGTGTCTTGCCTCGCCGGTGTATACGTCCTTGGGGCGATTGACCATCCACCCCGGGACTTTCTGGGCATACCCTTCTACGGCTGCGCGGAGCTTCTCCACGTCCTCTTCCTTAAGCCTGCCCATCAGTTCTCTTCCGTTGACCTTGGCCATGGCGGCAATGACTGAAGCCGTGTGTCTTCCCACGCCCCTGATTCCTGTCAGGGCTGTGAGCACCGGCTTGGTGCCGTCGAGGTCGGTGTTGCTGATCCGTACGAAATATCGTATCTCTTCTTCCTGAGCCATCCAATACCTCTCTTTTGTGAGAATTCTTCTGGAGCGCTGAGGGAGGGATTTGAACCCTCGAGTCCCAGGGGGACACAGGTTTAGCAAACCTGCGCCATACCAGGCTTGGCTACCTCAACAGAGAATCTCGCATCTTTCGATACTCGCAGCATCCATCTGGTGCTGCTCCATGAATGGTGCGTTATTATTAGGTGTGCCGGTTATAAAAACCCTTTCTCATGGTACATGGATAGGTATTTCTTTCACACAATTGCACGGCGCGATAATTTATTCCCATAAATAACGCAATATACTGCGCCGGTACGCACATATCAGAGCAGAAAAGTCTTATTCAATCGACTCCCTGCCGGAATACCCTGCTCCTCCTTGCGTTCTTCCTTCCAGGCCTCTTCGCACCGCTCCCGATGAGCGCCGAGGTCACGATAGGCAGTGCGATCGTTGCATCGACGTGAACCTGGACATGCCTCGTTGCCACGGACTCTTTTCCCCAGCTGATGGCTTCCTCGAATGTGCAACCCGAGAGCCCGCCCCAATGCGGAGAGTCCGCTGTGTACTGGATTGCGTAATCATGGCCCCCGAGGTCTTTTTCGTGGATGGACCCGATTACCTGGGTCTGCTGGATGAAGTTCTTCGGGACACCTCCCCCCACATAGACAACCCCCGTCTTTTTCACCTCCTCGACAATGGAGGTGACCTCGTCAGTATCGGCGATCTGATCAATGTCAATCTCCACACCTCTTCTCCTGGCAATCAGTGCGCCGATCCCAATCGAGGAGTCACAGAGGGCAGGGACGAAGACAGGTATCTTTTCCCGGACACATGTCGCCAGGAATGAGTCCCTGCCAGGAGCTTCCCTGATGAGCCATTCGCCGAACCTTTGTAAAAATTCCCGGGATGAGCCCCGGAATGGCGCTATCTTCTCGGCAAAATTTGCAAATCCTCGGTCTACCCAGCGGAACTCCTCTTCGAACGCAAAAATATCGTAAATCCGATCAATACCCTTCTTGTAGAGATCCACGTCACTGACATGGTGATGGCCAAGGTAGTGGCAGACCCCGAGGTGCTCGCAGACATCATGGAAGATGTTTGCCCCTGTGGAGACCACCACGTCGATATAGTGGCGCCTTGCAAGCTCGATCAGGACTTTCTGCATGCCCGCCGGTACCATGGCCCCGGACAGGCCGAAGAAGATGGTTACCTCGGGATCAAGGATCATTTCCTTCCATACTTCCACCGATTCACCGAGTTTTCGCCCCTGGAACCCGGTCCTGGCCATACCTGCCAGAAGCTCGGCGACGTCTGCAGAGGGGGAGACCGGCCTGGTAGTCCGCATCCCATGCCGGTCACCTCCCTTCAGGGGTTTTCCCATTATGGTCTCGATCCCCCCTGGTTGCCCTGTGAGCTCTTCTTCCTTCCCTGCCATTGCACATAGGTTGATGGGCAATTAATAAGAAATATGCGCTATCCCTGCCTCCCCTCACTTCCATGGGAATGGGCTGTGTGCGATGCGTGACTTTGGGGATCCGCGCCAGAAAAGAGAGTTAAAGGGCTTTTATCAGTGACGCCCTGGTGACGATCCCGGCGATCTTTCCTCCGCTGGTCACAGGAACAGAACTGATACCCTTTGAGAGCATGAGGTCGACCACCTCGTCTATGCCTGCGCCCACATCGACAGTCAGCACCGGGCTTGTCATGATATCCTTTACGAGCAGGTTCCGGATTCGGTGATCCTGGTGCCGGTCCTCGACCATCTCGCGGAATCGCCGCATGGCGACTGCAACGTCCGTTTCAGTCACGATCCCCACCACCCGGTCGTTCTCAGTGACCACGCAGCGATGGAGATTGTCGTCGATCATCCGCCTCCTCCAGTGCACGACCCGCTCGTCAACGTCGATGGTGCATGCCGGCTCCATCACGTCTGCAAGGCTGCCCTGCGGCCGGACGACGCGAAGGATGTCCCCTGCGGAGACCTGGCCGACCAATCGGTGATCATCGTCATAGACCACCACCAGCTTGTAGACCTGGAGGAGGGGAATGACGACGTCGAGGTCCTGGTCAGGGTACACGGTGGTGAAATCCTCCTCGACGGTGTTTGCCACATGTATTGAGGTGGGGGATATGGAGGAGTTCCTCTTTGTCCCGAGTTTGTCTGCCACGCTCTGCCGTGACACCGTGCCTACCACCGCATTGTGGTTCACCACGATAAGGGGATCAATGCCCTCTTCAAGCATCTTGTCCAGGGCATCGGTGATGAGTGCGGACTTGGAGATGGTGACTGGCTTGGACATGATGTCCTTTACCAGAATATCTTCGTTCATTTTGCCACTTCCCGTATAATATCGTCCCTTTTTAAAATTCCTTTGATCTCGTTGCCTTCCACTGCGACCACGCTGTTGATATGATTCGCCTGCATAATCTCGATGGCCTCTTTCAGTTTCGCGTTCACGTCGACGGTGATGACCGGGCGGGACATCAGGTCTTCGGCAACGGCTGCCATCTCGATCACGTGCCGGTACTGCTTTCTTCCGCCTGATTCCCCACGGCGCAGCATCGTCACATCTTTTCGCGGTAATTCCCTCTTTTCTGTCTCATAGAGGTAGAATGCAAGGTTGCTCTCAGTGATGATCCCTGCCAGCGTGCCATCATTATTGACCACGATAACCTTATCATTCCTTTCCTTCATGATGTCAACGACATGATCGAGTGAATGGTATCTGCTGACAGTGATTGCGTCTTCCATGACATCCGCCACGCTGTGCGAGAGGGCATTGATCGTGGCCGACTTCATGAAATCAGACTTGGTCACGATTCCGGCGATCTCACCCGTGTCCACCACCGGCAACCCGCTGATGTCCCACTGGATCATCAGGGCAGCAATTTCACGTATCGTCGTTGAGGGGGAGATGGTCAGCGGTTCGCGTGTCATCAGTATGCTCACCGGGATCTTGTCGATCGGGCGGCGCCTCCAGATCGGTTCACTTTGTTGGAGGCGATACCCTATGTCCTTCTTGGTGAGGATGCCCACAAGGGTTCCTTCGTCCATGACCGGAATCCTGGAGATCTTGTGCTTCAGCATCAGGTTGCGCGCATACGCCACATGTTCCCCAGGACCGACGACGTAGACCGGAGATGTCATTATGTCTTGTGCCAGCATGCGGTTCACCCCATGGAGAGGGCTTTGACCAGGTCAAACTCGGTAACGAGCCCAATCAGCCTCGCATCCTCGATCACCGGAAGGGCGCCCGCATTCCTTCGCACCATCTCTGCTGCGGCCTGGTTGACGCTCTTCTCAGGGGAAATAGTGTAGAGGTTTCCTGAAACGAGTGTCCTCACCGGAAGTGCCATCACCTCTGCAATATCTCCAGTCTCCAGCTGGTCGAACACCCGCTTGCTGCCAAGGTACTTCATGATATCTGTCGTGGTGATGATCCCATAGAGTACATCGTCGCTCACTACCGGCAGTCTCCGGAACCGGTACCTGGTCATCTCTTTCGTGACTTTTCCAATGGGGCAGTCAGGATCGGTGACCCGGAGCGACCTGCTCATGATCTCTTCCACGGTGCAGGTCACCCTTTCGTTCGCCAGTACCGTCATGACATCCCGTTCAGTGACAATTCCGGTGAGAGCCCCATTCTCGTCAAGGATCGGGATCCCGCCGATCATTTTGCCCTTGATAATGTCGATTGCATCCTGGAGCGATGCAGAGTCCGGAAGCGATGTTACCTGACTTGTCATGATGCTTCGGATGCTCTCGTTTACTGCCGACAGCAGGTTGCCATCATGTTTCACCTGCACCAGGTTGAACTTGTCTCCGCCGCCAAGGAAGTTGATCACGTCCCCTGAAGTGACGATTCCGCGCATTTTCCTGGAGCCCGCGTCCACCACCGGCAGTCTCCGGAAGCCGCACCGGGTCATGGTCTCCACCGCACCGATGATGCTCATCGTCTGCGGCACCGAAACTACGTCCAGGGTTGCGATCGCCATGATCTCGCCCTCCTGCTCTACAACCCTTGACTTGAATTCGATTGGGCCCCGATCGAGTTTTCCGGGCATTTTCAGAAGTTTATCACTCTGTTTGTAATTCTTGTCACTGTGGTGCACCATACCTGCCCCCGAAATTTCCTTTTATTATATCCCGTTGCAGATTGACCGCCGGGATTGATCTTCCTTCCACAAATCAGTCGATTATTGCATTCAGCACATCGTGCCGGTCGATGATTCCTACCAGGTCATCCCCGGAGATCACAGGGAGGCGGCTGATATCATGCCTGACCAGCATCTCGGCTGCCTTCTGCACGCTCTCGCCGGGTGAGACAGTAATGACCGGAGTGGTCATCACTCCCTCAACAGGAGTGCTCGATGCATTCTCCACGGAAGTCCTCCACCTCCCATCCTTCAGGAGGTCGCGGCGGGAAACGATCCCCACCAGTCGCTTTTTTTTCACCACCGGAAATGCGGAGAAGCCACTCTCCGTGATCAGGGTGTGAATGCGGTGGACCGGCTCGTCGGCCTGGCATTCCACGACCTTCCTGGACATAAATCTCTCTACCAGGCCTCCAATTCTGTGCCGTGTGATGATCACTGGGAACACGTCGGAGAGAAGGACCCCTCCAAGGACCAGTCCTTCTTCATCCACGACTGGCACGCTGTCTGTCCCATTTTCCCGAATGACCTTTATGACTTCATCTATAGATGAATTGGGGCTGACAGGACGGACGTCCCTGATGAACCCCTCGATCGTTACGTTTGAACGCGTTGCCGTGACATTGAGAATTCCGGATATGTCGACGCATCCCATGAGCCGGTGCCTCCCGTCGTGGACAAAAAGTTCGCGGTACACATCGTCGCGGAGGACCTGCCTTGCCCGGGTTGCTTTCTCATCATATTTAAGGAGGGGAACTCCCACCATGAAGTCCCGGGCAATTTTCATTGTAACAGTTCCTCCTCACGGCATGACGGACAGAGCATGAGGTTGTCAATCCGCCGAAGATCGTCAGACATCTGGCTGCACCTGCTGCAGAGACCTACCTCAACCTCATCAAGGCGGTTGATCTCTACCAGGTCGTTCATCAGCTCATTGATCTCTGTGGATACCGTGAGAATGTCACGAACTGTTACAATGCCAATCACCTTGTTCTCGTCGTCAACCACAGGGAGCCGCCGGACCCGGTGCTTAATCATCATGTGCGCTGCATCCTTCGCATACTTGTCTGCGCTGATGGTGATGAGAGGAGTGCTCATGATCTCACTTACCTGGACGGTGCTCGGCTTCAGATCCTTGGCCACCACCTTGCAGTTGATATCCTCCTCTGTCACGATCCCGACAGGGAGATTATCCCTGCCGAGCACGATGCAGCTTCCCACCTCATCCCGGCACATAAGCATGGCCGCACGGGCAACCGTTCCATCGTATCCTATGGTAGTGGGGTTGCGCCTCATGACCTCCCTTACTGGCACCCGGGTATCGAAGCGGATGGTATCGGATGATTTCTTCAATCGATCACCTCCATGTTGTTGAGAGAAGTTGGGTGTATTGCAGTTACCAATACGGTAAGTGGAGTCTATATACTTTCTGCAGATTCGCAAAATCACGGGAAACGGTATATAATAAATCTAATTACCACCTTCCCCTAAGATGGATAGTAACGGATCCGCGTGATTCCGGGGTGGATCCTGCGCTCCTCCCTGTTCACGACGAGGTGAACCATGAATATCCTGGTCCAGACCAAAAGACGTCTCTCGAAGTTCCTGATGGCCTTCTTCAAGAAGAAAAAGGCCAGGATCGGAATATACGGCCCACCAAATGCAGGCAAGACCACACTCGCCAACCGTATTGCGAAGGACTGGACTGGGGAGGATGTGGGCCTGGTGAGCGAGATCCCGCACGAAACGAGGCGGGCGGTACGAAAGACCGACATCAGTATCTCCGGTTCGAACGGCAGCAACATCACCATCGACATCGTCGATACTCCTGGTGTCACTACCAAGATCGACTACAAGGACTTCCTTGAATACGGGATGGACAAGGAGACCGCGGTAATACGTGCAAGGGAGGCCACTGAGGGTGTTGCAGAGGCCATGCACTGGCTGCGTGAGGATATCAACGGTGTCATGTACATGCTCGACGCCACCGAAGACCCCTTCATGCAGGTCAACATCATGATGATCGGGATCATAGAGAGCCGGAAGCTGCCGGTGATCATCGTCGCAAACAAGATTGACCTCCCCGATGCCTCCCCGCAGCGCATCCGCAGCGCGTTTCCCCAGCACCCTGTGGTTCCCATCTCCTGCCTTGAGGGAAAGAACATCGAAGAACTTTACGAGAAGATGGTGGAGCATTTTGGATAGGAGCGGGGCATGCAGGGAATACAGATAGACCTGATATCATCCGAGAAACTTGCATCGCTGACTTCAATGGAGAAGGTCCATCTCATCCTCGACCACGTGCGGAAAGGCTCCATCATTATTCTCGAGAGGGGGCTCTCCCCAGACGAGCAGAGCACGCTGATTGAGATGACCATGCGCGAGATCCTCCCGGACGGTTTCAACGGCATCGAGATAGAGACGTATCCATCGAAGGACCAGAGTCCCGGCTTTCTCCAGAAACTGCTCGGGAGAACGGCGATTGAATCGCGCCTGACGGTAATTGGCCCGGCAAACCAGTTGCGGATGATCAAGAAAGAGAAAGATATCATCAGCGCCTGGGTCTCCACGCGGTGAGCACCCATGCCACACCGTTGCGTCAACTGCGGACGGGAATACCGCACCAACGAGTGCGAGATCCTCAAGGGCTGCAGGGAATGCGGCGGGAAAAAGTTCATCTTTGTGCCCCTTGTCGAGCGATCGAGGGATGAGGGCCCGGTTCCTTCAGAAGGAACCGGGGATACGGTGCAGAAAGAGGTGGAGACACAGGAAGTGGAACTCCCCCCTGGCTACGAACCCCTGGAGAGCATCCGCATCGTCTCCCCTGGGACGTACGAGCTGAACATCGAGAAGCTGGCAAATTCCGACGAGCGTGTAGTCGGGGTGGGGAAAGGGGAGGGCAGCTACCTGGTGGACCTCCTCTCAATGGTCAGGCCAAAAAAGAAAAAGAACAGAAAATAATGGATATTATCTCATTTCAGTTGATATTGTCAACGCTGTATCCCTTGTGCACCAGCAGATCCTTGACCCTCTCCTTGTGATTGCCCTGCAGTTCGATGGAGGTGCCCTTCACCGTGCCACCGCAGGCAAGTCTCCCTTTCATGTACTTGGAGAGGTCTTCCAGGTCGATGTCCGTCGGGTTCAGGCCCTCGATCACGGTCACTTCTTTCCCATAACGCCTCCTGTCGACCTTTACGCTGATACGCTGCTGTTCTTTTGCGACTTCTTCACAGATGCATAACTCTTTCGGCAGTCCACACGTCGGACATATCCCACCATTCATTACAAGTACCTTCAAGTTCTGCTTATATATTTGTTGGCATCACCAGAACACTTCGTTATTGGAATAATGGAGGAAATCCGGGTCTTTCTGCGTGGTCAGGGGAGAAGGGAGTCTACCCTGCAGGTATCACACCCTCTCGACAGGACCTGATCCTTGCGGCTGCGGTAGCGGTAGACGGTCACTCCTTTGCATCCCAGTTCCCGGGCAAGCGCGAATATCCTGGAAATATCCCCAGGCGTGGCATCTTCGGGAAGGTTCACGGTCTTTGATACCGCATTGTCCACGTGTTTCTGGAAGGCTGCCTGCATCCTCACGTGGTGTGCGGGGTCAATCTCGGCTGCATTCCTGAAGATCTCGCGGATTTCCCTGGGCACCTGGAGTCCGTGGAGACTCCCTGTCCTCTCCACTTCCAAAAGAAGTTCCCTGCCATGAGGAAGTCCTTTGAGAAGCCGTTCAAGCGCAGGGTGCATGATCCGGAAGGCCTTACCCTCGATCAGTCTCTCGCCGGCCCACGCAAATATCGGCTCGATCCCGCTGCTCGTCCCGGCAATAAGGTGCAGCGAACCTGTTGGCGCAATGGTGGTCACGGTGGCGTTCCTCATCGGATTTTTGTATATGCTCTCGTCAATAGCCGGAAAAGATCCCTTCTCTTCCCCAAGCATTCGTGACGCATCGTGAGACTGCTCCTGTATAAAACTCATGATTCGTTCACCGACCCGGAGCGCCTCTTCTGACTGGTAGGGAATTTCCATCTGGATCAGCGCGTCTGCAAACCCCATTACACCGAGCCCGATCTTCCGTGTCCGGAGTGTGTGCTCGCGGATTGCCGGAACCGGGAACCGGTTCACATCGATCACCGCGTCAAGGAATTCAACCGCCAGCCACACGGTCGCAAAGAGGGTCTCCCAGTCAATCTCTCCATCTTTCATGCAGCGTGCGAGGTTTATGCTTCCAAGGTTGCAGCTCTCCCATGGGAGAAGCGGCTGTTCCCCGCAGGGGTTCGTTGCCTCAATCTCCCCGAGACCCGGGACCGTGTTCGTCTCGTTTATCCGGTCAAGAAAGAGTACCCCGGGATCGCCACATTTCCATGCCGATTGTGCCAGTGCATCCCAAAGGGAAGCGGGGTCAGCCTCCTCCCAGACCTTTCCGTCACGGGGGTTTACCAGCGGATATCTCCTTTCCCCATCAAGACAGGAGAAGAATTCTGCATCGAACCCGACAGAGAGGTTAAAGTTCTGCAGGCCTCCTCCCTCCTTCGCCCGGATGAACTCCATGATGTCGGGGTGGCTGCTCGAAAGCACACCCATGTTGGCGCCCCTGCGTTTCCCTCCCTGCCGGAGTGCATTCGTAGCCTCGTCGAAGACACGGATGAAGGAGAGTGGTCCGCTTGCCACTCCTGCTGTTCCGGCAACCTCGTCGCCGCGGGGCCGCACCTGGGAGAACGAGAAACCTGTGCCACCTCCACTCTTATGGATAAGCGCCATATGACCAAGAACCGCGAATATATGGCGGATAGAATCCTTTACAGGAAGAACAAAGCATGCGGAGAGCTGGCCGGAAGAAGTGCCGGCGTTCATGAGCGTGGGGGAATTCGGAAGGAAAAGTAAATCCTCTATAATACTGGCGAACCGGGCTGTCTTCTGCCCTCCGACCACCCGGGCCACCCTCATGCACATCTCTGCCGGGGTCTCTCCCGGGAGCAGGTAACGACTTGCCAGCAATACCTTCGCCGGTTCAGAGAGTTCCATCACGAGAGAGAGGAATGCTCTTTATTTAAATTCATGCATATTCCTATGCACATGTCCCTTATGGTGCTGGGCACTTCCTCCCATGCCGGCAAGAGCACGGTGGTGGCGGCACTCTGCAGGGTGCTCGCCAACAGGGGGACCAGCGTGGCACCTTTCAAATCGCAGAACATGAGCCTGAACTCTTATGTCACTCGTGATGGGTGCGAGATTGGGATTGCCCAGGCCATGCAGGCATTTGCCGCGAGGCTCGAGCCGATGCCCGAGATGAATCCCATCCTTCTCAAGCCAAAAGGGGACGCCATATCCCAGGTCGTGCTGATGGGCCATCCTTACAGGGATGTCCCTGCGAAGGAATATTACCTTGAAACGGAATTCCTTCTCGAAAAGGCAGTGTCTGCCGCCCGTGCCCTTGAGGAACGGTTTGGACATCTCGTCGTGGAGGGGGCCGGAGGTGCGGCAGAGGTCAACCTGTACCCGCGGGACATCGCAAATGTTCTCCTTGCCAGGGCGTTGAAGTACCCCGTCATCCTCGTGGCCGACATCGAGAGGGGGGGCGTGTTTGCACAGGTGTACGGGACCATTACCCTCCTTCCCGACGACATCAGACCACTGGTAAAGGGCATCATCATCAACAAGTTCCGCGGAGACCCGGAGATTTTTTCCGAAGGGATCGGGATCATCGAGGCGATTTGCGGTATCCCTGTACTGGGAGTGCTCCCTTTCATCAGTATAAACCTGCCGAGCGAAGACTCGCTCTCCATTGCAGAGAAGCATTCAACGGACCACCCGGTACGGATCGCAGTCATCAGGCTTCCCAGGATCTCCAATTTTTGTGATTTCGAGAGACTGGAGAGGGACGCGAGAGTTGACTACGTTCCGCTCGGGACACCTCTGAAAGAGTATGACTGCATCATCGTGCCGGGAACCAAGAATACCGTCGATGACCTTGCACAGGTATGGAAGTCGGGCACGGCTGATGAGATACGGCAGGCGTGGAAGCGCGGCATCCCCATCATTGGCATCTGCGGGGGCTATCAGATGCTGGGCCTCGAAGTGATCGATTCGGGGGTGGAGTCACACGAGGGGTCCCACCCTGGGATCGGGATACTTGAGGTGATAACCCGCTTCGACCGCTACGAAAAGAAGACCGAGCAGGTCACTCTTGAAGCACGGCCAATCGGACCGGTGCTCTCTTCTATGGGCAAGGTATCGGGGTATGAGATCCACATGGGCAAGACGGAACGGGTGGGTGCAGTCGAGGCATTTATTGGCGAAGGAGCCGCTACACACGATGGGCTTGTCTTCGGTACATATCTGCACGGCCTCTTTTCAAACCCTCGGGCAGCTGGTGCCCTTCTCTCCTTCCTCTATTCCATAAAAGGCCTCAGCTACAAACCCACTCTTCAGGAGAATGATCCCTACGAGGATCTGGCAGCGAACTTTGAGCGTCACGTTCGGATGGATCTGATCCTTCCATATTTTGAATGAGACGTCTCGAGAAGAGGGGCCCTGGGGGAAACATCCTTTCCTGGGGTATCGACCCTGGCGCAGACAGGGAGATATTTGAGGATTGAGACACAAACCCACATGAAGAGAAGGTTGGACGAGGAACTACCATGCCGATGAGGGTTTCAATCACCATAGACCCGGACACCATGGATCTTGTCGATAAATTCGGCAAGGAACACGGTCTCGACCGGAACCGGGCCATCCTCGAATGTATAGAAGCTGGCTATGCACGGCTCACCGACGGGACTCCGGTAAGCTTCACCCAGACAAGGGCATTTGAAGAATACAACGACCTCAAGCAGGCGATATCAGAGATGAAGACATCTCTTGAGAACCTTGCAGAGGAGATCAGGCTGATGCACCACACCATCGAGGTAGAATGGACAAAGGAGATACGTGGGGTTCCATTCCAGAGCAGAAGGTGGTACGAGTTCTGGAAAAGTTGACCTCCGCCGGACGGAATGGTTCCCTCTTCACCCGATGATGCTCATCATGCTCCGGTAGCCCTCCCCTCTTCTGTCACCGCATTTTACTGCTTCAACTGCGCTGAGGTCAACCTCGTTCGCGTCACGGTGCCGGAGGCAGTAGGCAAGGGCTGGTGACTTCACGTACTCTCCTCTCACCCGGAAATACCTGGAATATACGCAGAACCTGCAATGCTCGATCGTCTCCTCTTTCCCGGGAAGGCAGGGGACCTTCCCCTTGCGCACCTCGAGGACCCGGTATTCATCTTCCGGCATCAGAATTCTCCCTCCATGTGTTCACTTCCGATCTATATCTACCCTCCAGTCCAGGATAATCACATATGCAAACGGGCTTCTCAGTAATTGGATTGCTATGTAAACCAATGGCTGAAGAGTTCTTAGCTCACCCAAGAGGATCTGCAATGCCCTGAACAATTTTATCGATCGGTTCGCAACATGTACAAATGGTGGGACATTCCCGGTTAATCTCCTGAAATAAATGCGATTTATGCCAGTTATATGCCCTGCTGACAAGAAAAAGCGGTTCAGACCTTGGCAATATGCCAGTTGCCGCCGAGAAGGGAAGAGAGTTGCGCTTCCAACTGCAGGGAAAGCCGTGGGTATTCATCCCGCATCTCCTTTTCTTTTCCAATGAGTTCCTGCAGGTGCCGCTCCTTCTCCTTGAGTTCGGAATGGATCGATCTCAGCTCTTCCTCTGCGTTCTCGCGCTGCATTCTGATGGGGTCGCTTGCCAGTCGTGCTTCTGCCATCGTGGCCATTTCCCTGGCCCGTTCGTTCTCTTGAATCATTTTCGAGAGAATCCCGGGTATCTTCTCAGGGGAAGAGAAGAGGTCCCTCTCTTCCTGGTTCTTTAACTGGACTTCCCCCGATGCGATCATGCGGGAAAACAGCGGTAGTATGGCCCCTACCTCCCGTTCGATATCCGCAGCAGCAGGGACTTCTCTGGACGAGACTAAATCGATCACCCTCCTTAAGTCCCGGGCAAGCCTCTCTGTGTCTGACCGGTGGGCGATCTTCTCGGCTTTTCGCATGACGTGGACAAGCGTGGAAGACGTCCCCTGGAGTTTCCGCGCGATCTCGGAGAGCTCCTTCTTCGAACGTTCCACTATGGCACTTGCTTCCCTGAATGCAGGGTCATCCCTTAATCGGCGATCACATGATTCAATTGTGGCCTGTTTCTCGTCGCGCCTACTTGTGAGGTACACAATCTCTTCTTTAATGCCCGGGATCTCTCTCGAAAGCCTTTCAAGTGCGGCATCCATCTCGCAGGCACGCGAATGTGCTTCAAGGATAAGGCGAACCTTCTCGCGCCTTGCCCTTGACTGCGCCACAACGGGTGTAAAGAGATTGACCTCTTTTCCGAAATCGTCGATAATTGCCCGGATCTCTTTCATCTCTTCAGGAAAGACATTCCGGAGATACCTTCCCGGCCCGGCAAGCCCCTTTACGCATCCTTTCAGGGATTCCGTGCAGGCCTGGTAGAACTCATCGGCATCCTCCGGCAACGGGCGGCCCAGTGCAAAGAGGACTGCTTTCTCGAACTGGGGGAGGGAATTCTGCACAATTTTTTCAAGTTTCGGGTGGAACGCGGCATCCCTCTTGCTCTCGGAAAGCCGCCGGACTGCGGCCTCAAGACTGTCCCGTGTCGAGAGTATCTTCTTCCTTGAGACGTTTGCTGCCTGTACGAACTCCGCCTCCCACGCCTGTTCATGGTCTGATATGATGGCCGGGATGTCAGCGAACCCGATCTCCTCCACTAAAGGGGATTCCTTCTTGCCAAAGAGGTCTTTTACCTTTCGGAACATGCCAGATCACCAGGGAGACCTGCTGTCCCCGTCATTCCTTGCGATCTGCCTGATCCTCCGGACCCCGTCGATCTCCCGGATCACCTGCTCAACTGCCGGGGGGACCAGGCTCTCCCATTCCTCACCTTCAAGGATCCTCCTCCTGATCTCTGTCCCACTATGGGACTCGCGCTCGTACATCGCCGGTGACTCGACGCATATCCCCTCCTCCTCGAAGAGGCGGACTACCAGAGGGTTGCCCGAGTACACGGTATCGAACGGGGGAGCCATTGACCGTACGTGCGCCACCCAGAGCGCATTGCGCCTGATGTCCTCTATGGGGATGACATAGAATGGGCAGTCGATACGCTTGAGTGCCCGTGTAATCATCAGGACCCGCTCTCCCGCTGTAAAAGGGTTTGCCGGCTCATGGGAGAGCTGTGCACTCCCTACGCCGATGATGATCTCGTCAGAGGTTCTTGCGATCTTCTCAAGGATATACTGGTGCCCGTTGTGATACGGCTGGAATCTCCCGATGTAGAATCCCCTGTTCATCTCTCACCTACCATGTTGGCGATCTGGGCTGCAAATGCCCCTGCGACGAACCCTGCGTCGATGTTGACCACTGCAATGACGGAGCATGACTGGAGCATGCTGGCGAGTGCGGCCCTGCCGCCTCCCATGTATCCGTATCCAGTGCTGACCGGCACACCGATGACCGGGCGGTCAACGAGCCCTGCGACTACGGCAGGAAGGGTTCCTTCCCTGCCGGCAGCAACCACATACACATGCGCACCGCGGCACTCCCTGATCGCAGGGAAGAGGCGGTGGATCCCGGCTGCACCGACGTCGTAGGCGGTCTTGACCCGGCAGCCCATCTCTGATGCGATCACCCTGGCCTCCTCGGCCACCCTGATATCCGAGGTCCCGGCAGTGATGATGGCGACCACTCCCTTTCCCGGTCCGCAGGGCGGACCCTGGGATATCACCGCCATCGCCGCACCTTCGTGGAACGAGAGCGGGAATCCCTGGTCAGTGCAGACCTTCCGTAATGCCTCAAGCTGCTCGCCCGAGACCCTGGATACGATCACCCTCCCCCCTCTTGATGCGGCCTTTCGGGCAATCTCGGCGAGCTGCGAGGGGGACTTGCCCTCCGCGAGGATTACCTCGGGGATCCCGCACCTTGCCACTCTGCCCACATCGAGATTGGCAAGATCTGCCACGGCCTCTATCCGAAGCCCTGCGATCTCGTTGACAGCTTCTTCGAGAGGGATGCGCCCCTCTTTCCACAGTGAAAGGATCTCTTCCACGCGGTGATTCCATGACATGCTGTGATAATTAAGATATGGGCCTGGGTATAATAAGTGATGCAACCGCATGAGTTACCTGATTTACGTTGCCGCGTTCGGGACGCTGGCAGTATTTTTCCTGTGGTTCCGTGACGTAAGGATATTCCTGCGCACGGGGCTCGCAGGATACCGGAATGCCGCGTACCGCGGTGTGCTCCATGGGGCTCTGGCAATCCTCGGATGTGCGTTTACGTTCTCCTCTACGGAGCGGTTCCCGACGGAACTGATCGGCCTGGGGATCATACTTGCGGCCCTTTACTTCCAGGGAAAGGTCACAAGGGAGCGCGTTTTTTCCAATGAAAGTGCATGGGACCGCATTTCAGGGAAAGCCCAGATCAGAAAGAAGGCAGCAGAGGAACGCAAGGAGTGAGTTCTTTTTCCATGCTTCAGAAACCACGAGGAACAAGGGATTTTCTCCCTGAAGAGATGGAATCGCGGCGTGAAGTCGAACGCAGGATGCGCGAGGTTGCCCGGACCTGGGGGTACAGGGAGATCTGCACCCCTGAGTTCGAGGAGCTGGAGCTCTTCACCATCCGCTCAGGGGAAGGGATAATCCAGGAGATGTACGTATTCGAGGACAAGGGGGGGAGGAAGCTTGCGCTCCGACCCGAACTGACCGCTCCCGTGCTCCGCATGTACGTAAACGAGGGGCGAACCCTCTCAAAACCGCTCCGGTGGTTTTACTTCGCTGACTGTTTCCGGTACGAGCGGCCCCAGAAGGGCCGCTATCGCCAGTTCTGGCAGTTTGGGGTGGAATTGATCGGGGCCGACTCCGCACTCGCGGAAGCTGAGGTCATCATGCTCGCAAACGAGATCCTCTCAGTTTCCGGTATCACATTCTCCCTCCACGTCGGCCACCTCTCATTCATGCGGACTCTTCTTGGGGAGCTTGAACCCGAAGACCAGAAGAAAGCCCGGATGTTCCTTGACAAGAAGGACAGGCGCGGCCTCGAAGATTATCTCTCTTCGCGTGGGCATGCCGGGCTTTCTGAAAGGCTTGTCGCCCTTGCAGATTGTCGGGATCTCAATGAAGTGTTTGCGATTACCGGCGAGAGCCAGGACATGGAGAGGATCGCGGATCTTTTCCGTATCCTTGACCAGTCGAATATCCGGTATACCCTGAACCCCGGGATCGCCCGCGGTCTCGACTATTACACAGGAATGGTTTTTGAGGCGTTTGCAGAAGGGCTCGGCGCCGAGAATCAAGTACTCGGAGGTGGGGCTTACCGGCTTGCCCACCTCTTTGGCGGGGAGGACACCCCCTCCTGCGGGTTCGCTGTCGGGTTTGACAGAGTCATGGTTGCGCGTGGAGAACACGATCTGCCCGGGAGAGTCGCCATAGGAGTGGCGTTTACCCCTGAAGGGAGGGAATGGGCCTTGGCGGCGGCAAAGGAGTTCAGGAACGCTGGAATAGTCACGATGCTCGATCTGTCGGGGAAGTCCCTCGGGCAGCAGATCTCGCATATCTCCCGGACCGCTGACTATGCCCTGATCATCGGGTCACGGGAGCGGGATGAACGGTGTGTTACATTGAAAGACCTCCGGACCGGGACGCAGAAGGAACTTTCACTCTTTGACGCAGTCAGCGAGGTGAGCGGTGGTGACCCTCGCTGATGAACTTGCACGACAGCAGCGGAGTATCAGTGTCGCAGAGTTCTTCGAGAAGAACAAGCACCTGCTCGGGTTCGACTCGCCCACACGGGGGATCATTACCACCATCAAGGAAGCGGTCGACAATGCACTCGACGCATGCGAGGAGGCAAGGGTCCTCCCCGATGTGTTCGTCGGAATCAAGAGGACCGGAAGCGAAGTCTTCAGGATTACGGTCGAAGATAACGGTCCCGGGATCATCCCGGCACAGGTGCCGTTCGTGTTTGGAAAGCTCCTGTATGGGTCCAGGTTTCACCAGATACGCCAGAGCCGGGGGCAGCAGGGGATTGGGATCAGTGCTGCGGTGCTCTATGCGCAGCTCACCACTGGGCTTCCCACCCTCGTGATATCAAGGACCGGGCCCGACAACCCGGCCTCCCGTTTTCTTCTCCAGATCAATATCAATACAAACGAGCCTGAAGTTGTGGAACAATCAGAGGTTGAATGGGACAGGACGCATGGCACCCGGGTGCAGATCGAGTTCAAGAGCAGCATGGCCGCAAAGAAGCGGCTGCTTGAATACCTCAAATACACCTCTGTCGTAAACCCCCATGCCCGTATTCGCGTGGAGCTCGATGACGAGACGTATCTCTTCGAACGGGTCAGCGACGAGGTGATCGCCTGCCCCCAGGCCATCAAACCCCATCCTCATGGTATCGAGATCGGCCAGCTGATGCGGATGCTCGGGACTGAAGGGGGTTCCTGCGGAGAGTTCCTTGTCGAGAACTTCACGAGGATCGGGAAAAAGACGGCTGAGGAGATCTGCAGGAATGCGGGCATCCCTCCCGCCACCCCGGCCGCATCTCTCACACCTGCCGAACAGAAGAGGCTCCTTGGCGCGATGCAGGGGGTAAAGGTCCCTGCACCACCAACACAGACATGTCTCTCCCCGATAGGAGAGGAACTCATCACGAGGGGTCTTGAGAAGGAGTTCCAGATGGATTTTGTGCGCTCACGCACGAGGCCGAGTTCCGTGTATTCCGGCCACCCTTTCCTCGTGGAAGCCGCGATCGGCTACGGGGGAAAACTCCCTCCGGACGGAAACGCCCAGATACTGCGGTTTGCAAACAGGGTCCCCCTCCTCTACCAGCAGGGAGCATGTGCCATCACGGGATGTGTGGCGGGAGTCTCCTGGAAGAACTACAATGTATCCCAGGCGGGCCTTCCCACCGGTCCCCTCCTCATCCTGGTGCATGTCGCCTCAACACATGTTCCCTTCACAAGCGAGAGCAAGGATGCCATTGCCGCAATCCCGGAAATTGAGAGAGAGGTGACCCTTGTGCTCCAGGAACTCGGGCGGGAGCTCAAGACCTACCTCTCCCGGCGGGATAAAAACCGGCTGCAGGAGGACAGGGCAAGGGCAGTGTGCTCAATCATCCCAGAGATTGCGGCAAAAGTCGCCGAGATCGTCGATCTCCCGGTACCTGACACCTCTGCCATTGAGGGAAGGATCATGAGGAAGGTGGTAGTAAAGAAGATGTCGCGGGATGGACGTGTCAGGCTCGAGGTGAAGAATTACACCTCGCAGCCTGGAGCGCTCACCATCTACGATATATCTCCCGACTCGGGGGAGGGTTCCGATCCAAAGCCGGCTATCGTAACCGAACTCGACGGGGAGCATACGAAGGTCTGGCATGTAGAGATCGAACCCGGCGGTGCATGGAGTGCAGAATACTTCGGCGCAGGTGGAGGAAGTCTTGAGATAAGGGGAATGCCCCCCGAGCACGTCGTGGTGGTGGATCTCGATGCCCAGTGATGAGATGGACCAGAAGACGCAGGAACGCCTGGTTTCCATCGCGATGCGATGGTATGACCAGATGAGGGAGAGTACGATCCCTTCCATCTCCCTTCCAACCAGGACAAAGCAGAACATTGAGTTTGATGATGACTCCGAGGTGTGGAAGTACGGAGACCGGGAGAGTGTCCGGTCGGCCCATACCGCAAAGAGCGCATTGCACCTCCTGAAGATGTCGTACGTGATCTCGTTTTTGAAGACGCAACTCCGCGAGAAGCGTTCCTCGACATTAAGAGAGCTGTATTACATATCGGAGGGGTGGAAACGTGCGAAATTCTCTGCCCAGGACGAGAGCAACCTGCTGATAGAAGACCTCGAGATCCTCACCGATCTCCAGCGGGAGGCATTCCACCTCAGGCCAGAGGAGGATGGCGCCACGATCTTCGGCCCTCTCCGACTGAAGGAGATGACAAGGAGAGGGGAGCGGGTGATCCACTGCCAGGAGGATGTAGGCGAGGCAGGGTACCAGATCCCAAGCAACGTCGAGAACATCGATCTCCTTGAGCACGATGCCCGCTTTGTCATCGCCATCGAGACTGGCGGCATGTACGCCCGGCTGATAGAGAACGGCTTTGACCAGGACTACCAGGCGATCCTTGTCCACCTGAAAGGACAGCCAGCCCGTTCCACACGCAGGATGCTGCACCGGATCAACGAGGAGTTCGGGCTCCCGGTGCTGGTATTCACCGACGGCGACCCCTGGTCGTACCGGATATACGCAAGTGTTGCCTACGGCGCCATCAAGAGCGCCCATATGTCCGAGCTTTTAGCCACGCCAAGGGCTCAGTTCATCGGGGTGCAGCCAAGCGACATACGCGATTACAACCTTCCTTCAGATACCCTTACAGAGAAGGACGTTGCCGCCCTGCAGAGCGAGATCTCCGACCCGAGGTTCGCATCTGAGTACTGGAGGACACAGATCCAGCTGCAGCTCAAACTCAACCTCAAGTCAGAACAGCAGGCCTTCGCGGCCCGCGGCCTGGATTTCGTGACAAAGGAATACCTTCCCCGCAGGCTCACGGAAATGGGTATCCTCTCCTGATAGCCGGGAAGTCCCACAAGGCCAGGATAAGCGGAGAGGAGACATCTGATTCCGGTGATTCTCAAAAAGAAAGGTCACGAGTAAGGATGCGGGTCAGGCAAGGGGATTTTTCTCCCTCCCACGGCAAAACCGTCCGCTCATCCTTCATCAGACCATGAACCTGAACACCAGCCATGCGATGATGAGCATGATTGCCGAGTATTTCAGCCCGGCGATTACTCGCGCCTCCCCCATCTGGCCAGCGACCAGCCCAGAGAAGATCCCCTGTATCATCGCGGCATGGGAAAAGAGTCTCGTATAGAAGAAGAGGTCAACGTTCCCGATGAATGATGCAGCCCCCGCGCCTGCGGCGGATGCCGCTGAACCTGCGGTCGCCATGGTCGAGAGGAAGGTGCTCACCAGGATCAGTATCACAAATACAAAGACCATGAACGAGATCAGGACGATGATCACGTAGATCAGCATGTTGTTCTTTCGCTCTGACCGGAGGGCCAGCACCTCATAGGTGTCACGGGCGGCGGCACGGAGCACCTCGCTGACGTCACCGCCCGCCTTGCTGGCCTTGGCGATGAGATCAATGCTCCTGTCTGACAGGGGGGTACCCAGGCGGGTGCGGAACCGCTGTATTGATTCAATGAATGTAGTATTCCACGACATCTCGTTGTCGAGGCGCCTGATGAACGGGGTGAGAGTACTGTACTCCCCCTGGGCAACGAGGTGTATGGCATTCGGGAGTGTCATTCCGCTATCGTTCATTCCCGCGAGGTCACGGAAGAAATTCGGGAGAGCCTCTTCGAGGTTCTTCATACGCCTGCTTTCCCGGAAGTCCATGATCGCAACGGGTACGATCGCAACGAGGATGGAGATGATGACGATGTCGTCGACGAGAGTGGTGGTGAAGAGCACGCTCATCCCGTAGTCCCTGATGACGATGGCTGTTCCTATCAGGAAGAAGATGACGGCCAGCGGAAGGGTCAGGATGAGGATATTGAGGGGTTTCTCGAGAAGTACTTTGACAGGGTGCTTGAGTACCCTTCTCCAGCCGGAACGCTGGCTGCGGTGTCGCTCAAGCTTTTTGCTTATCTCGACCTGTTCCCGTGCAAACTTTCCAATTTCTCCCGGACTGAGATCCACGGAATATGGCTTCTCTCCCTTTAATACCCCCCATAATCCAGGTCTTTTCGGGGGAGTCGCTCCCATGGGATGGGATTTTTGGGGCGAGGGGGGTGTGGATCCCGCCCGTGCGACGGGAGGCAATTTCGTCTTATTTTCACTTGCGTTTCCTGTGCCATGATCCTTTTTTGGCAGCATCCCCTTGAAAGAGTCTTTGATGCCCATCTCATCCCTCCGGTGTCATCGAGCTGATCAGGATCACGAACATGATGCTCCCGAAGGGGATCATCAGGTAGATAATCAGGTAAAGGAATATCGGCTGTGACGACTGGCTTAGTATAGCCATAATGGACTGGAGGATGATGAGAAAGAGCGGTCCGGCAACCATTGCAGTCACATACGACTCCGAGATCAGCCCCAGGGTGTCAAGGAAGAGTTTCTGGCTCTGGCGGTTCTCAAGGGAGTACTGCTCTGCCTTGGTCCGGAAATACTCGGTCAGGCTGCTGCCGGCAGATATACACCCCATCGCCCCCTGGAGGAACTCCTTCATGCGCATGCTCGGGGTGGTTGCGGAGATGAGCCGGAGTGCATCGATCAGGTCCCGCCCGAAGAGATCGATCTCCATGGCGATGAAACGAGCCTCGACAGCGCTCTCCCCGTACATCGTGCTGCTCCCCAGTTGCCGGAAGATCTCTGCCGGGGGGATTCCCGCCGTTGACATCGCGGTAATATAATTGATCGCATAGGGAAGCGTGGCATCGATGTTCCTGCAACGGTTCCCCGCGACCACGCTTGGATAGACGAGAAAGATGAGAAACGTGATGCCCCCAATCACGGCAAACGAGATGATCGCGGCGAGCACTGTCCCGATGACCAGGCTGTACTCGTTGATGGTGAGCATGAACTCAGGGACTGCACCCTGGTACTTGATCATCCCGGGGATGTTCAGGAGATAGGTGACCAGGCCGAGAAGGATAGATGCCACAATCGCTGCAATGACCGAACTCAGGTATGCCGTCGAGAGATAGACCTCGAATGGGACCTTCATGCGTGCAGTGACGAGGTCGTTCCTGAGTGCGGAATACGAATCCCTCTTCTTCTCCGCATACCTCCCCATCAACCTGAAGGCGAGACGTTCATACCCGTTCATGCTTCTCCATACAGCTCGGCCCTTATCTTCTCCATGGTCCCTGCAGGGTCACGGTAATACTGGACCAGTATGTTGCCTACGTCCCTGAAATTGCGTATCTTCTTTATACGCATCCACTCCAGGACCTCCTGGCGCATCTTGAGCTCTTCTCTCATCCTCTCCTCGTCCCATCCCCTCGATTCCATGATCTCCTCGAGGACATAGGATTTCCCGGAGTAGGTGATCTCATCGGTTGCCGGGTGCCACCTGAAGACCTCGTTCGTGATCAGTTCGTTTGTCCGGGGATCGATATCGAGTATCTCGATGATCTGCTTGTTCCTCCTGATACGCTGGCCTCCGATGCGTGCCTGGACCTGTACCGATACTAGGTCAAGCGCGGAAAGCATGTTCCTTGGGACATTCAGTGGCGGGTTCTCCAGGCGGTGGACGATGCTCGCCACGGAGTCGGCGTGGATAGTCGAGTAGGTCACATGGCCAGTACTCATCGCCTGGAAGAGAGTCAGAGCTTCTTTTCCTCGGACTTCTCCGACGAGAATATACTCGGGGCGCTGCCTCAATGCTGCACGGAGGAGCTCATACATGTCGATCTCCCCCTTTCCGCTCGTATCAAACGAGGTCCGGGTGATGCTAGGGATCCAGTTCGGGTGGGGGAGCTTGAGCTCGCGCGTATCCTCGAGGGTAACGATCTTTGCCAGCGGAGGCATGAAGAGAGAGATCGCGTTGAGAGAGGTCGTCTTTCCTGAAGCGGTCCCTCCCGCGAAAATACACGACTTCCCGCTCTCTACTGCCATCCAGAAGAACGCGATCGAGAGGGGAGAGAAGGTGCGCCATTCGATGAGATCCGTGGGGGTGATAGGCTCGTCCTTGAATTTCCTGATGGTGTAGGTGGAGCCATGTGCGGTCACTTCCGTGCCAAGCGTCATCTGGATACGGGACCCGTCGCTCATGGTGGCATCGAGCATGGGTTCAGCGATAGAGATGTACTTCCCGGCCCTCTGGGCAAGCTTGGTCACGAACGAATCGAGCTCGTCGGAACTCTTGTAGATGAGGTTCGTCCGCATCGACTCGTAACGGTTGTGGTAGACAAAGAGGTTTGCATTTACGCCATCGCACGAGATATCCTCGATGTAACGGTCATGCATGAGCGGGTCTATCATCCCGTTTCCGAGGAATTCCTTGTACATGGCATAGAGGATCTTCTCCCTCTGTACAGGCGTGAGCGAGATCCCATAATCGTGGATGATATCGTCGGTGACATCACGAAGCGTCTTCTTCGCAATCTCCTCGAGCACGTTCTGGGTGTTGATATCGAGACGCTCGAATATCCGCTCCTTGATATCACGAAAGAGGTCAACCTCGGCAGGAGTCAGTTTCGGCTCAAGGACCTCATACAGGTATTCGTGGGTGGCATTGTCATACGTGATGCGGACATATGCATAGGGCTCATTTACAGGGTAGACTTCTGTCTGCTCCACGCCGGGCCTCGGACGGAATGTCAGATCCACGAGAGGGCCGTGGGTCCTCGGATTGTATTCAAGAGGGACTTTCCTGATAACGTTTATGGGGTTCAGCCTTGAAAGCAATCCCCCTTTTCCCGCTTCCTCCTGGACTTCGGAAGCGGCCTCGGACACCTTTTTGATGCCCGCATCCAGCAGGTCGGCCTTCTGCAGGTCTTTTCCTGCAGCCGCACCCCCCTCTCTCTTGAATGAAAAGATGTTGCTGCGGTCCTGGATTTTGATCTCTTCTATCTGGAACGTGGCGCCTTTTGGAAGAATCAGCCCAGACAAGTCGTTGATCTGGTCAACGGATATCACTGTCTCTTCGAGGACTGGTTTCTTCTCGCTCCACACGGTCTTTTTTGCGGGCTCAAACCGTGGAGGCCTGTGATCAGGGACCGCCTCCAATTTCGGGTCGTGTGAACTTTGGGGAGGGGCGCGAGTTGGGGGAGTATCTGTGACGGCACCCGCATCCGGGAGGGTTGCATTCACCCCATCACCTGCCGGTTCCCCCTCATCAGTTTGCCGGGCAGACACTGCATTCCTGCCTGTGCCGGATTGGGATCCTTTCTTGTTGTCGAGAGAAAGGCCGATCCTCTTCATGAACCCGTCGAGATCCTCGCCTTCCACAGCAGGGATCGGTGCCCCTTTCTCCTCTCCGGAACCTTCCTTGCCAGACTTTGCAGGAGCGCCATCTGCCTTCTTCTTTCCAAACAGGTTCCTGATCGAGAGCCCCTTTTTATCCTCCGCAGTCATCGCTTTATACCCCCATTCGTGAGATCGTCCCTTTCGTCAATCCGCTGCAAGGACATTCCCTTACCCCCTCTCTTTCATCTCTCTTTGAATACTTCTCATGGCCAGCCTTATAAGACCGAGGTTCGCATCAGCATCGGTCAGGAGGCAGATAGAGAGGTCCCCATAGGGTGCGATGATACATTTTTTCTGGTCACTTTCGAGAATTATCTGGTCAGGTACTCCCATCCGGAGGTTTTCTGCCACCTTTCTGCCGGCCCGCAGAAAGTCCTCTGCCATTGCCGCCACCTGTTCAAAATCACCGTCACCGGCTGACTGAACTGGGAATCCTTCGAAGAAGATGGAGACTGCACGTACTCCGGGTTGACCGGACAACCGCTTCAGGAGAGTGTCATCGGGTCCGGACACCACAGGTTCCACTATACGCCTGTCCTCTCCCTTAAGGAACAGTCCCTCCTCACGGCAGATCTCATTTGCCTCCTGAAGTTCGTCATAAGAGTAATGATACTGGGCGTATCGGACAGGGAGATCGATCTCCCGCGAGCGATTGAGCAGGTATGTGACCGCAGCCCTCCCCCTGTGAACGCCTTCCCTGTCCTGGTAACAGGCTGCAGTGACCTGGCCTTTCACCACGACCAGGAGCCCCTTCCCCTCGTCAGTAAGCACCTCAACCTTTCCAGTGAAGGGACGAGCCCCATCCGGGTGGTCCTCCCTGAGGGGATCCGCCGAAACACCTGCATACGTGCCTTCGGGGAGACTCATGCACTATAATGCTGCAACAAGGCGTTCTTTGTTTTTCTTCAACTCGTAGCGGATGCGACCTATATTTGCTTCGTTTCCGGCCACTACCGCGATCAGCTCGTCCCCGGAGAGGGGAGACATGATGATGGGCCCATGGTCAAGCTCGACGAGCATCTGATGCAGTTCTCCCTTGCCAAGCTCCTTTCCCATCGCCTCTGATGTCCCCATGCCAGTCGATGCCATAGCACCAAGGGCATCGATATCGATCTTTCCTGAGACAGCACTCTCGATCACGAACCCGTCACGCCCCACCACGACCGCCGCAGTGACCCCATCTATCTTCAAAAACTCTCCAAGAATTTGTTTGAGCATTCATGCCACCTACTTATATAAAGCATCTGTGTGGATATATAAAAATAAAAATGTTTGCTATACCGGCTGTACAGGCGGCCCAAAGAATTTTCCAGTTTTATTCTTCCTCATTTTTATTAATCCCTGCACCAATAACCTTATGAATCGACGAGTATTGATCTGTAGTGATGCAGCTTCCCCGTGGTACTTTCCATTCCATGAAAAAAGGGGTGGAACTGGGCAGTATACTGGAAGATCTAAAAAAGGAACATTTTTCTGGGACGTGTTCCCTTGTCTGCGGCAACCAGTCCTTCGATCTCGTATATCAGGAAGGACTGATCATGCTTGCAAGTGGTGAGGCGACCTGCGGTGATGCAGCGATGGGAGTGATCGAAAAGCAGAGGAATATGATTGCGGATGCATTGCTCTCAGCCCTTACGCCTGCACAGATGAAACTCACGCTCGAGTTCAACGCGGGATGCAGGGTGCAGCGGAGGAGTCAAGCTGCCCAAATAACCCCCCCTGCCCCCTCCCCGGGAGGCCAGATGAGTCCTGGGGCAGGAGAGACACCCCATACTATCATAAAACCGGAAATTATTCAGGAAAACGTGAAAAAAACTCCCGAAATCCGGGTGCCCGTTCAGGAGAGCCCTGCAGCCACGACCCCTTCTGCACCTGCACGGAAAAATGATGCAAAATCTGTTGATATCTTCGCACCTGATGGTGACGAGTACACGATGGTGGACAGGGACTTGCAGGCTCTGGATGCCATGGACCTGGATACCATGAGCCAGAAAATCCGCATTAACTGCAAGCAGATGATAGAAAAACTCCACCTTGAATACCTCATCGATGACCAAGGGAGCTGAAAGGAGAGAGGCATGGATTTCGTAAGTCTTGATACCTTTCTCCTCCTCGTTCTGCTCATCCTCGTAGGGATTGTCCTGTTCCTCTCGATCGTAATTGCGCTTTACGTCATCAGGCTGTCCCGGGATATCACCGGCAGACAACTCGCAGAGTTGGAGCGTGGCAGACCTGTCCCGGTAAAAACCCAGGTGAGGGAGGAGATGCCCAGCGAGACCGCACCCGTTGTGATCCCTCGTCCCCTGGAGCAGGTACCGGAGATTGCATTTGATCCGTCGAAGGATGCGCCTGACATTCCGACGGGGATGAAGAACCTGTGCGCAATGTATGGCCTTTCATCACTGACGGTCTCTTCGGCCGATGGGCTGGTAATCGCCTCTTCAGGTCATCCAGATGCAATTGCCGATGCCGCACAGTATAGTTATGCCTTCATGACAGGAGCACCCGTCAAAGAGAGCGGGGTCCAGGTCTTCCCGGTCGATTTCGGCAGCACACCCCTTGTGGGGATCCTCCGCAGCACCGAGAATGTTCCAGGTGCCACGCTTGATGTGCTCCAGAAAGATCTGGTGAAATTACTCGAACGATGGATTTGAGAGGAGTCCTGTTTCCGTGCTTCTCATTAACCTTATATAAACACACGGTGACATTTTACTTAATGGAGGGTTGAATGGTCCGAGTCTTTACGATTGCGTCAGGAAAGGGGGGTACGGGTAAAACCACGGTCACAGTCAATCTTGGGACAAGCCTCGCCCAATTTGGGAAAAATACCATCATCATGGATGCCGATATCGGTATGGCGAACATGGGTCTCGCCCTGGGACTCGAGGATGTCCCGGTCACGCTCCACGAAGTCCTCGCGGGAAAGGCAAACGTTCATGACGCCATATACGACGGGCCCGGAGATATGAAAGTGGTCCCAAGCGGCATCTCCCTCCAGGGATTTCAGCAGGCGAACCCCGAGCGTCTCAAGGATGTCATGAAAGAACTTGTAGAGGTCTGCGATTTCCTCCTTATTGATGCCCCTGCAGGAATCAGCCGCGACGGCGTGATCCCCCTTGCAATTGCTGACGATGTAATTCTCGTCGTCAACCCCGAGCTCTCTTCCATCGTCGATGCCCTGAAGACGAAGATCCTCACCGAAGTGGTGGGGGGGCACGTGCTCGGAGTTATCATCAACCGTGCAGGTATCGAGAAGACCGAAGTGGTCAAGCAGAAGATGGAGAAAGTGCTTGGAGTGAAGGTGATAGGGACCATCCCTGAAGACCCGAACGTCCGGAAGGCCGCCTCGTTCAAGACCCCAGTCGTGATCAAGTACCCCCTCTCCCCCTCATCAGTCGCGATCAAGAATATGGCAGCCGAACTTGCCGGCATCCCCATTGAACACCGTGGTGTGGAGAGCAAGGACCGTTTCATCGAACGATTCGCAAAAGTCCTCTTCAGGGGGAGAAAATGACCCTTGAAATGATTCTCCTGATCATCAGCAGCGTGGTGATCCTCTTCCTGCTGATCCTTGTCATTTTCATGTATATCAGGATAAAACAGCTCATCCGTGATTTCGAGCTTCTGGAGTCGCAGATAATGGTTACAGACTCAGAATTCGATGCGCTGATGCAGAACGTGGATGAGATTGGACACCTGAAAATTTAACAGGGGACCTTCCAGAATTTTTTCCTTTTAGAGACCCGGGGGGGGCAATCGTGGAAGAAATACTCTCTTCCCTGTTCCCCCTCTTCCTCCACCCTCCGGCCCTGGACCATCCTGAAGATCAGTATTGATGGTATCCCGGCCACCAGCCTGACCCAGGGGGAGCCGACATTACGCAACTGCCAGGCGGAACTGTTCAGGATTCTCCTTTCCTGTTCTTGATCTGGAAAACGCAGTGTTCGTCTCCCTTTGATTTGCACGTAATCTCCCTGCACTGGACCTTAATCCCAAATGAACCTTCAATGATTCCTGCAAGGAGACCTGCCGTACAAAAGCAGACCGGTTTTCCCGTATTGCCGAATGACTCGGACTCTACCGTGTGGGAGAGAGTGATTGTCTTCGTTTTGGTCTTCTCGTCCCATTCTTCCTTGACGATATTAAACCAGCCCATCTGGGAGTAGAAGGCAAATGCCATGTCGGAGAGTATCTTTGGGTTGATATTTTTCTGGCCTTCTTGTTTTATCGTGTCTTCCGGAGTTCCCACAAACAGGATACCGATGATCTCTCCTGCGGAATTCCTGATTGGCTCATACACTGCGACATACTTCTTCCCAACCACATCTGCAGTGCCGTAATAGGTCTGCCCTTTGTTGATCACAGCATTGTAAACGACACTTGAAATCTCGGTTCCAACAGCCCGTTTGCCGTCAGCGCCAATCACGTTGGTAGATACACGGATTGCCTTATCACCAGTTTTCTGGAAGACCGTGGCCTTGCAGCCCCTTTCCTTTTCAATGGAATCAACAATCTCGAAGTTATCGTTGACGACATGATCGCCGTATGCAATCTTGCCTCCGATTATTGAAGGAGGCCCAAATGCTGCGAAACGTTCATGCAACAGTTTGAGATCTCCGTCAAGTTTTTTCCTGGAGAGATCAAAATAAATACTCATCTTCTTGTAGTGTTCCACGTTCTCCTTTCCCATGTCCATGTAGGCACGATAGTTGACACCGCTTGCCGGCGCCTCTCCCATGGTCTTCTTCAGCGAATTGGTCATGGACGTGAAGATGAACCGGGGCATCATGACAACCGGCTCATCCATAAGTGAGATCTTGCCTTCAAGGGGCTTATGCTCGATAAACTCCGTGATGGCGGATTCGCCCTTCACCACAGCCTCTGCCTTGAATTTCCAGCTCGGCTCGACCCGATCAGCGATAAACTCACAATACGGGTCTCCGTTCGCGTGGCAACTCTTTTCGAGGCAGTACCAGGTCTTCCCGGTAATTGCTGAAAGAATGCCTTCGATCCATCCCTGGTGAATACCACAGACGGGCATCTTCCAGTCCTTGAGCACCTCGGACTCAAACGTCTTCTTGCAGCGAAGCACTATGCGCTTATCACTCGCACTGACCAATTCAAAGGGGGAACCCCAGCCTTGCTGGTGCTGAAGTTTGAAGACGAGCATCAGGAACTCTTCCGGTTTAAGGTTCAGACCGAGTTTTTTTAAGAGATTATCAAGCCCTACTGATCCCTGTCCCACAGAACGGAACAGTTTTCGCATCGCTTTGTTGGCAAGCTTCCGGTTAAGGTTGGCCTCATACATTTCATAGAGAGCCTTGACCATGTAATTCGGGTTGCTTGCGGTCCTTACCCCAAAGCACGTGGTGACCCCTTCTAGAGGGTTCATCTGCATGAATGAAGTGATATCCTTGCTCCCATTAAGAATGGCCTCAAAATCCTGTTTATCCATCTAATCCTTCTCCGTAATCCAGTGATCTGCTGTATGCTTACTTAAATTTGTGGCATGCAACTCCTTTCACAAAAAGACTCATCTGTGTATTTTTAAGGCACACCGTCAAGTGATGTCGAGGACTACTACCTTGCCGATAAGATCGGGATTGAATTCAAATTCATAGACCCTGGTGGAGAGATCGCGGAGGTGCACCACACATTCGTAGCGGCCGAAAAGGAGGCGGAAACTGACCTTCCCCTCCCTGCTGGTGAAATCATTCCCTACGACCTGACCGCCTTTCCTGATGGAGACCCTCTGGCCGTGAAGGGGTACCTCCCCCTTCACGACCTTCATGGAGAATACGCCGGCCCCTCCTTCTTTCACGGGTGCCACCTGGGGGATGTCGCTTGGAAGCATGCGGTTGAGGATATTCCTGTCATAGATGCGGCACCCAAGAATCAGCCTCTCGACTACCGGTCCGTCTGATGGATAAAAAATGAACTGTTCTGTCCCTTTGAGGAGATACACAGCGGTATTGCCAAATAGCATCCCTTTGCTCTCATTGAGCACTGCTCCCTCGGGCTCCCCGGCCAGGAAAAGGATGTACCACCTTGGATCCTTCTGAAGAGAACGGGCAATGCCGCAAACCTTTTTTGCGCGGGCTTTCTGGAGGAGATCCTGCACGGATGAGGGAGCCTCTCCCGCAGATGCAGCGATAAGGGATTCCATGATCTCAATATTTGTCATCGCTGATCAGTTCCAGCCTGGTATTTGGTTCATCATGCTTCATTCGCCATGGCCAATGGGAGTCACCTTCCGCATCCCTCTATTGTGGGAGGTCGTACCGCAGGCAACTCCCGCCGGGGCCAGGCATAAGAACCTGCACGACTTAATTGTACCTGTATCCATGATAATTCCTCTGGCAATCAGTGCGGCTGCAGTGACATGTACTTTTATATATGCATCTTGCAGGGATTTGAAGGAACGGCGGGTTCCTTTCCGGACCTGGTATCCAATGCTTGCGGTCACCCTCCCCATGGCCGCATGGTTTTATCTCATGATGATCGCGGGGGGGCAGTGGACGGTCCTTGCCTATTTTCTCGCGATGACTGGAGTATTTTCTATCGTGTTCTACTTGTTCGCCTGGCTGAACCTTTTCGGCGGGGCGGACGCATGGGCGCTGATCTTCCTGTCGGCGAGTGTCCCGGCATTTCCCATAGAGCCGCTCTCCGGATATCCTCCGACCGGGTTCTTTCCTTTCTCGGTGCTCGTCAATGCCCTTCTCCTGAACCTGCTCACTCCTTTGATCCTGGGCCTCCAGAACCTGGTGCATGGAAGGAGGGCGCCATTTCCCTACATGTTTCTTGGTTTTCCCGTGCGTGCAACAGATCTGCCAGGGGCATTTGGATTTATCATGGAGGAGATCGAAGAAGACGAGGACGGGTCTCTCAAAAGGCGCTTTGTTGGGCCCGGTGAGGCGATACGCAGGATGGTATCTGGCAAGAAAAGGATCTATACCAAGGATCTCAGGCTGCATCCCGGGGATTACACACGGGAGATGGCACTGTACCAGAAAGCCGAGACAGTCTGGATCTCTTATGGGATACCGTTCATCGTCCCTCTCACCGCGGGACTGCTGACCGCGCTCTTCTTTGGAGATATCCTGTACTTCCTGATGAAATGGATAATTGGTGCATAGCATGCTCACGCTTAACTATACAGACGGACTCATCCCTGTGGTGGTGCAGGATGCGGAGACGCGGGATGTACTGATGGTGGCATATGCCAATGCAGAGGCAGTTGAACTCACCAGGCAAACGGGATATGCACATTACTTCTCCCGCAGCAGGAAGAAGTTGTGGAAAAAGGGAGAGGAGAGCGGCCACTTCCAGAGGGTGCTTCGTATTCTCGTAGACTGCGATGAAGACTGCCTCCTCTACGTGATCGACCAGTCCGGAGCGGCATGCCACATGGGATACCGATCCTGCTTTTTCAGAACGATTGAAGGAAGTGTCGTGGCAGAGAGAATTTTCAACCCGGAGACGGTATACGCGAAAAAAAGTCAATAAAGTCCAAATCCAGGCATTGAAAAATTCTTTGCTCATGGATTTTTGCGGCTCTATTGACGGCATCTGGCATTCACCCGGATCACAGAAATACCACACTACCGGATGAGTGGGAGGGGTAGCCCTACGCCACCCAGTCCCTGTTACTTTCCGCTCACCTGTGCACAGGAAAATTGGATGAACAGGCATCCTCCGCTTTTTTCCTGGCAATGCAAGTTCCTCAGGGGACAGAACTTTCATGTATTTCCGGGGGCAATGATAACCGTGGACCTTATAACGAAGGCCCGGGGGCACGATACACTGCTGATCATAGATACCTCCAGTGACCAAAATACGCCAAAAATGTGCCTTAATCCACGATATAAAACAGAAAAGGGTGAAAATTTTGAAATTAGTACCGGATACCAGCGTAGTCATAGACGGTCGAATCACCTCCATGATACAAACCGGAGAATATAAGGGTGCATCAATAATCATACCGGAAGCGGTCGTCGCCGAGCTCGAGGCCCAGGCAAACCAGGGACGGGAGATTGGGTTTTCAGGGCTTACCGAACTCCAGGCATTGTGCAGGCTTGCGGAAGAGGGCACCATTGAACTCAGGTTTGTGGGAGTGCGCCCCAGTCTCGAACAGGTAAAACTGGCGAGTGGCGGAGAGATAGATGCACTGATCCGTCATGCCGCAATCGAGAACAACGCCAAGTTCATCACAAGTGACGTCGTGCAGGCAGAAGTGGCCAAGGCGAAGGGACTGGACGTCATTTACCTTCGTCCCCAGGTAGAGGGGTTCACCCCGCTTGGCATAGACCAGTTCTTTGACGAGCACACCATTGCAGTCTATCTCAAGGAGAGGGTCTCGCCAATGGCCAAGAAGGGCACTGTAAAAGAGATGCGGCTGATGAAAATCAGGGACCAGCTCTGCACGGACTACGAACTGCGGTGCCTTGCACAGGAGATACTCGAGAGGGCAAAGCGGGACCCTGACGGGTTCATCGAGCTTGAGAAGCGGGGCGTGACCGTGGTACAGATCGGCTCCATGCGGATTGCCATCACCAGGAGGCCATTCTCCGACGGGATGGAGATCACCGCGGTCCGTCCCATTGCTGACGTCAGCCTTGAACAGTTCAACAAGGCCAGCATCATCAAGAACCGGATCGTAGGCGACAAGCGGGGCCTCCTGATTGCTGGCTCGCCTGGAGGCGGGAAAACGACACTTGCTCAGAGCATCGCCACGTACCTCGCAGAGCACGGGTACGTCGTCAAGACGATGGAAGCACCGCGCGAGCTGCAGGTCCCAGACCACATCACGCAGTACACTTCCCTCGACGGGAGCATGGAGAACACTGCGGATGTGCTCCTGCTGGTGCGCCCGGACTTCGTAATATTTGACGAGTTGCGGAAGAACGAAGACTTCCGCGTCTTCGCCGACATGCGCCTGGCCGGAATCGGGATGATCGGGGTCATTCATGCGATCGGGGCCCACGATGCCCTCCAGCGTTTCTCAGACCGTGTCGATTTCGGCGTGCTTCCCCAGATCATCAACACGATCATATTCGTGGACAAAGGAGAGATCACCAATATCTACGATGTCGGTTTCACAATCAAGGTGCCCGAGGGGATGTCGTCGGAGATCAACCTTCGGCCTGTCACCACTGTGTCAGACTACGAGACAGGGGACCTGGTATTTGAGATCTTCAAGTATGACGGTGAGACGATTGTCATGCCGGTGATGAATATGGGGACGGCTCCCGCACCACTGAAGGCTCCTTCCGTCCCAAAGGAGGAGGAAAACACTCAGTGGAAGATTCTCGAGAAGGAGATACAGAGGGAGATTGGGCGCTACACGGAGGGGTACGTGGACGTGCACATGCTCTCTGACTCAAAAGCCGTGGTATATATAGAGGACAAGGATGTCCCTGCCGCTATCGGAAAGGGCGGAAAGAACATCGCTGCCATCGTCAATAAAGTGGGCATCGGGATCGACATACGGCCCAGAACCGAGCTTGAGAAGGTTCCCGCAGTACCCACCCAGGAGGAGGAACTTCAGCTGGGGGGCGGGGTGAAGATAAGGATGGACAAGAAGCAACTGGCCATAATCTGCCCCGAGCAGAGCGGGAAGATCGTCGATGTGTTCTCCGGCAAGGAATATCTCTTCACTGCAACGGTGAACGACTCTGGCGAGATACACCTTGCCAAGAACTCTACCATCGCCCAGGAGCTCATCAAAAGGTACAACGAGGGCGATAGCATTAAATTGAGGCCAGTATAGACATTTTTCTTTATTTTGCACGGATCAAAGGTGAGAGGACGTGAGCCTACCTGATATGCGGCAGCTGGAGGAGGCTGCCCTGCATGCGTGGGAGCATGCATTTGAACCGGACCCTGCGTCCAGAGAGAAGTTCTACCTGACAGTTGCGTATCCCTACCCCAGCGGCGCCATGCACGTGGGGCATGGGAGGACCTATATCGTCCCGGATGTGATCGCACGGTTCTGGAGGATGAGGGGGAGGCAGGTGCTGTACCCGATGGCATTCCACGTGACCGGCGCCCCGGTTATCGGTATATCAAGAAGGATTGCGAGAGGCGATGAGAAGGCCATCCGCCTTTATCGCGATCTCTACAAGGTCCCTTCGGAGACGCTGGAGAGATTCACCGATCCCCTGGAGATCGTGCGCCACTTCTCCGAGGAGTACCGGAGAGTGATGACCGCATGCGGACTCTCGATCGACTGGAGACGGCGTTTCACTACGGTCGACCCGCAATACAGCAAGTTCATCGAATGGCAGTGGCTGCACCTGCACGAGGGCAGGCACGTAAATAAGGGAGCACATCCTGTGCGGTTCTGCCCACAGTGCGACAACCCTGTGGGGGACCATGACCTTCTCGAGGGGGACAAGGCCGAGATCCTGAAGTTCACCCTGGTCATGTTTGAATGGAATGACTCGCTCATCCCGACTGCCACACTCCGCCCCGAGACCATATATGGGGTGACGAACCTGTGGGTGAACCCGGATGTCACCTACGTGAAGGCCCTCGTGGACGGCGTTTCCTGGGTTGTCAGCAGGGAGGCCGCGGAGAAACTTGCACTCCAGGATCACGAAGTGACAGTCATTGCTGAGATACCCGGTACCACCCTCATAGACCAGGTGGTGCGCCACCCGCTATGCGGCGCGGTACCAATACTCCCCGCCAAGTTCGTGGATCCTGCCATGGCAAGCGGAGTGGTGATGAGCGTCCCCGCACACGCACCATTCGACTACATCGCGCTCAGGGACCTCCAGGCAGAGGGAAAGTACACGGCGATCTCGCCCATTCCACTTATCAAGGTCCCGGGATACGGTGATTTTCCGGCAAAGGACGCCGTTGAGCGTGCAGGGATCCGCCACCAGACTGACCCTGCCATGGAGGCCCTCACCCAGGAGGTCTATAGCGCCGAGTTCTCCTCAGGGATCCTCTTCGAGCAGTACGGCGGGGAACCCGTCAGGCAGGCCAGGGAGAGTGTGGCCGCGCTGATGACCGAGAAATATCGCTCTGCCGTCATGTACGAGTTCGATACAAGGCCTGTCGTGTGCCGGTGTGGCGGCCAGGTGTTTGTCAAGATCCTCCATGACCAGTGGTTCCTGCTGTACAGCGACCCTGCATGGAAATCACAGGTTTCCGAACACCTGGCTCAGATGACCCTCGTCCCTGCCGAGGTCCGCACCGAGTTCGAGCGGACAATTGGCTGGCTGAAGGACTGGGCCTGCACCCGCAGGGTGGGCCTTGGTACCCGGTTGCCCTGGGATCCCGACTGGCTCATCGAGCCGCTCAGCGACTCCACCATCTACATGGCGTACTACACCATCTCCCACCTCCTGAAGGAGTGCAGGCCTGAAGAACTCACCCCCGAGGTCTTCGATTACCTGTTCCTCAATAAAGGCTCGCCTCCTGCACACCCCGATAAGGAACGCCTGGATGCGATGCGCCGTGAATTCGAATACTGGTACCCCTATGACTTTCGGTTCTCCGCCAAAGACCTGATCTCCAACCACCTGACATTCCAGCTCTTCCACCACGCTGCCATCTTCCCGCCCCGGAGCATGCCACGGGGGATGGTGGTGTTCGGCATGGGTCTCCTGAACGGTGCGAAGATGTCCTCTTCCAAGGGCAACGTGTTCCTGCTCGAGGACGCGATCAACGAGTTCGGTGCGGATACCGTTCGGATGTTCCTCGTCGGGAGCGCCGAACCCTGGCAGGACTTTGACTGGCGGAACGATCTTGTTCATTCGACGAAGAAGCAGATCGAGCGGTTCTGGAACATGGTGCAGGAGAGCCTTTCCGCGGGAGGAGAGACCACCGATGCAGACCGATGGCTCCTCTCCCGGCTCCAGGCACATATCGTGAAGACCACGGAGGCACTGGAGCGCTTCCAGACCCGCCAGGCACTTCAGGAGGCCTTCTATGCCATTGATTCCGACCTGAAATGGTACAGGAGACGCCTGCCGCCAGGGATGCAGGGGGGCAGCGCATACCGTGCGCTCGGCCATATATGGACGAGGCTCCTGGCGCCTGTGATACCCTTCACGTGCGAGAAGCTCTGGACCGATACGGGGGGAGAGGGGCTTGTCTCTTTTGCTCCCTGGCCAATCGCTGATCCAGAAAAGACAGATGCCGACCTTGAAATGGCCGAGGAGCTCCTTCTCCGCACACTCGAGGATATCGATTCGATAAGGCGGGTCCTCCAGATCACTCCTACTTTGATCACGCTCTGCGTGGCCCCTTCATGGAAGAGGGAAATCTTCTCGGCCGTGGCAACGTCGGCGGACAAGAACACAGTAATACGCGAGATCATGAAGGATGAGCAGATGAGAAAGCGTGGCAAAGAAGCCACGGAGACGACGAGGCAGTGCACTACGCTGATACATCGCCTGCCACCGGCGTTCATCGAGCAATATCTCAAAGGCGGGATTAATGAGATGGAGATATTCCAGAATGCCAGAGATTTCCTGGAGAGGGAATGCGCGATCCCGGTCAGAGTGGTGGATGCAGAGGAGAGCAGACACCCGAGGGCTGCGGTCGCGCTTCCCCTCAAGCCCGCTATCGTAATAGAGTGAAGCCTACTCGGGCTCCACGCTTTTTGCCTTCTTCACACGCTCCTTTGTTGTATACCCCGTGACCTCATCCAGATATCTCCGAAAACGCCTGTTGGTATCGAGAATGACCTCGTCGGATACGCTGCTGTCAGACCGGGTATCAACCACCAGCGTCTTTTTATCCTTCCCTGTTGAGACGTCAAGGACTTTCAAAGCGCCATATGTGATCTGAAGGTGCTCGCCAACCTTCTTAGGCTCTACTCCAAAGCATTCCACGAGCTTTGACTCCATCCTTGCAATGAGATCCTTCGTATACCCCCTTTTCACCGGATATTCTTGCATAATACTTTTTTAGGTGGATGGAATATGTTAAACTAATGTCACCTGAACCAAACACCGATATCAAGATATTCTCCCGACCCCTCTCCAGGCCCGGATCCTCTGTTCTCATGGGATTCCCGGGAAGCGGCCTCGTGGGGAGCATCGCGCTCCAGTATATGGTCGACCAACTGGAGTTCGAACAGATCGGGAGCATCAACAGCAAATATTTCCCTCCCCTGGCCATGATGAACAAGGGAGTCATCAATGTCCCGGTGCGCATCTACGAAAAGGGAGATCTCTCTGCGATTGTTGCAGACATCCCTATTCACCCCATGATATGCTACGAGGTGGCAAACGGGATCATGGACTGGCTGGAGCCCTTTTCAGTAAAAGAGGTCGTCACTATCGCGGGCATCATCACCAATGAGCCTGAAAAGAGGGTCTTTGGAGTGGCAAGCAACGAGCAGGCCCTCACGCGGATACAGGACTCCACCATCATACTCCCCGTAGGGAGCATTTCGGGGATCGCAAGCAGTGTCCTTACCGAGTGCAAGATCCGGAACATTCCCGCATACGGGCTCCTCGGAGAGACGATCAATGCACCGGACCCAAGGGCATCAGCGGCTGCAATAGAGGTCCTGAACAAGATGTACGAGATACAACTCGATGTCCAACCCCTGATCGAACAGGCTGAAGAGATCGAGTCGACAATGCAGAAACTCGCCGAGCAGGTGAAGACTGCAGAGACAATGCCAAAGAAAGAACAGCTTCCAATGTACGGGTGACCCTTATGAAGTGCTTTGCATTAACCGGAATTTCCCCGCAAGTGATCAGAGAGCTCCAGGAGGGAAAGGCCAGAACCCTGGAACTACAGAGTACGCACAACGTGGTAACCCTCGCCGGTATCCCCGCCGGATCACTCGTTTTCATGACATCAGTGGACATGGAAGACGTTTCTCCTGGGGATTCGGGGATCATCGTCGAGATCCTCGCGCTGAGCATCACGATGAAGCGGATCATGGAATATTCCCATGGACTGCATTACGAGGAGCGGGAGCGGATGTCTGCCCGAATAAAAGTCAAATGCGTGGGATCTTCCACAGTCAAGAGCGTCACTGCTGAGGGAATCCTCCAGCCCATTACCGTAGAAGTGCTGAAATCCGCCTGCTACCATGCAGGATGACAGCCCCGGGCTTCAGACGCCCCATATGGGCAACCCGTCATCTTTTTCTGCCCGGGGCTGTCCCTTCGTATGAACATGGCTCTTTTTATCAGGTGTATTGAGAACATTTCCCACATATGGTTGTTTCCACGTGAAGAACGATTAATTACCCCCCTACCACATATATATACGCTCCAGTGGGCTTGTGGCTTAGCCAGGATAGAGCGCCGGGCTTCTAACCCGGATGTCGAGGGTTCGAATCCCTCCAGGCCCGTGACCGCACCTTCTCCTTCTCACTCATGGTATCAGGGGTGGCTTTTTTACAATGGAACTTTGGATACTGAACGGTACCTTTCAAGAGGAGGGAATACTACATATCTCCTGGGAGCCACGAATGCTAGACAAGTGTAGCCATGCAAATATGGTGATCGCCAACACCATGGCTGAGATCGAGAGTGCATTTTATGACATCGAGAGTATCAAGAACGATATCAGGGAGATCCAGTATGACCTCTCCAGCCTTGATAAGAAACTGCACGAGATCACGGGGCGCTTGAGAGAGATCCAGGCTTCCCTCGGGCAGATATGCCCGCTCCCTGACTCGTTCCCCCCACGGGAGGACCCTCACAAGTCTGTGCCGCTCTGATCTGCCCGGGTTTGTGCATTTAATGGGGCCCGGGGCCTCATACTAAAGAATGGGTGTGAATGATCGTTCACCCGGGAAAGAAGGGATGAGCTTGTGATACCTCCCCTATCCGTTGCGAGAATTAAAAGAAGATATTATTCAGCCTGGTTATTGACCAGGAGCACATCGCTGATGTTGTGCTGGCGCTGGGCAAGCTTCTTCGCTTTGAAGATATTCTTGCCTTCCTTTCCAATGGCAAGACCGCGGTCCTCGTCCCTGACCTCGACATGCGCAATCTGGGAATCCCCCTCGCCCTCGAACTCTATGGCTGTCACCTTGGCAGGCAGGAAACAGTTTCTCAAGAATTGCTCGGGCGTGTTTGCATATTCTACTACCTCGATCTTTTTGCCCATCGTGTCCATTGCCTTCTTGATGCTGGCCCCGCTCTTCCCGATCGCAAGGCCCATCTCGCCAGGATTGATCACAAATATGATCCGGTTGTTCCGATCGTCGATCACGCAGTCCCTGCTTCCTGCCCCGGTCAGCTTCTCAAACTGGGATATCAGGCGCATGCAGTCCTCGTTCAACAGCACTTCCGCCATGGTTTCAGGCCCTCTTGAGACTCAGGATATCCGATTCGCCAGGGTTGATGATTGCAAGTGCGCTGACCATAAATGGTTTTCCGCATGCCTTCCCCAGTTGCACGCTGGATCCCTCGAACGTGTAAACAAAGAGGTTATCCTTTGATTTGAGCATTTCCCTGAAATTTTCCGGGCAGTTCCCAGCCACTACCACCATCTGGGCACTGCCGTTGTCGATTGACTGCGCGGTCATGTTCTGGCCGAGCAGGACTTCGCCCGTCTTTATCGCTCTTCGTAAAGAAGCATTAAAATCCATTATAATTCTCCTAGTTCAATGGTTTTGCAATAAGTTTCACGTCACCGGTACCAAGCTGAATGGGCTGGCCCACGATAACGTTCTCTGTTACTCCTGATAGTTCGTCCACCTCATTGGCTACTGCCGCATCGAGCAGGTGATTGACGGTCACCTCGAATGCCGCACGAGAGAGGACACTCTCCTTCTCGCCGGCAATCCCATGCCGGCCGATCTGTTTTACTTCCCCGTCCATGCACATCATGTCGGCAACCAGCATGATATGCCGCACATCGACCATAATCCCCTGCTCGTTCAGCGTAGAGAGGGCTTCGTGGATGATTGCATTCCTGGCTGCCTCGATGCCGAGGACTTGGGAGATCTCGCTGATGTTGTTGGTGCGGGTCCGCGTGGTATCCACCCCAACAACCTCAAACACGTCTTTTAGGTTGGATCCTTCAGTATATAGGATATACTCTCCGCTCTCCTTCCTGACCACCACGCGCTCGATGTCATCTATGCCCTGGACGATGACGTTGCGCACGTGCTCGGCCAGCTGGAAGAGATTCTGGTAACTCTCCTTGTCTTTTGGCATGAAGTACATGACCGCGCCCTTCTCGTCCACCTCGTGATCGAAATCGCGGTAATGCCGCCGGTCCCTGATCTTCCTCGGCGCGATCTCGACGATATCAGCCACCGAGATCTTTCTCTTGTCACACACTGCAGCGTTGAGCTGGACCACGATCTGCATGTTCTCCATGTCGATGACGATGTCCCCGAACTCGTGCAAAGGCGCAGCCTCGATCTGCCAGCTCACTTCCCTCGCCCGGTCACGGTCACCTGAGAATTCCTCCTGGAGATAGATGGTCATGGTGGGAGTACTCGGCTCTTTCCTGGCATCCATGATCTCTATCAGCCTCGGCAGACCGAGCGTGACGTTGATCTCTGCCACCCCGGCATAGTGGAACGTACGCATCGTCATCTGCGTGCCGGGTTCTCCTATCGACTGTGCCGCGATGATCCCGACTGCCTCGCAGGCCTCGATGCGGGTGTTCATGTACTCGTTTATTACCCTGTCAAGGATGGTAGAGAACTGCTCCCTGGTAATTTCCTTTCCTTCAAGGAAGGATCGCAACTGCTGCTTGGTCTTGTCAGGGAGGCTGGCATCCCGGATTGCCTCTTCAAACTCCGGATTCATCTCATACCTCCTCCTTCAGGATGCTCTCTACGATCCCTTTTACATCCACAGGGTCGCCGAAACTGCTCTTCATGGGGTCTGTCCCGTCCTCGCCGTAGCAGAACTGGATGATACGGCCCCCCGTTGTCCTGACAGTCCCGTCATATGCCACTTTCAGGTCCTGGAGGGCATTGATCATGCGTCTTTGCAGGTATCCGCTCTGGGATGTCCTGACCGCAGTGTCAACGAGCCCCTCGCGGCCGCCGATGGCATGGAAAAAGAATTCTGTCGGGTTCAGTCCTGACTTGTAACTGTGGGTAATGAACCCGTGGGCATCGGATCCGCGGTCCCCCTTTCTGAAGTGGGGGAGCGTACGGTCATCATACCCACGCATGATACGCTCCCCGCGCACCGATTGCTGGCCAACGCACCCTGCCATCTGGGTCAGGTTCAGCATAGAGCCCCTCGCGCCTGAGACCGCCATGACCACCGCGCTGTTGCCGAGACCCAGGTGCCGTCCCGCGATCTCCCCGGTCCGGTCACGGGCTTTGCCGAGGACCTGCATGATCTGCATCTCGAGTGTCTCTTCTGGCGTCCTGCCCGGCATTGCTTCGAGCTGGCCGTCTTCATAGATCTTGATCCGCCGCTGCACATCATTGACAGCGTTCGAAAGCACCTCTTCGATCTGGCCGTACTCGGTCTTTGAGAGGTCCTCGTCATCAATGCCAAACGAGAACCCGTTCATCATGATTGCACGGATCGAGAGGTGGGTAATTGCATCGATGAACTCTGCCGCCCGTTTCATGCCGTATTGTCTGATGATGCGGTTCACTATCTGGCCATCGAATGCACCAATCGCCTTCTTGTCAATCGTTCCTGATTCGAGAATTCCGTCGATAATCCGTACATAGGCATCGCGTTCGCAGAGCTCTCTCCTGCAGGTCTCGCAATTCTGGCAGCTGCTTGCCCGAAACACCATGTTCAGTTCCTTCGGCAGGACGGTGGAGAAGATTTGCTTGTTGCTCCAGAGCGGCCGGCCGCCCTCATTCTTGCCGGGGGCGGGGAGGTGCTCTACCCCGATGTTCTTCAGGAGGTAGAGCGCCTCTTCCTTGCTGTGCCATTTCAGCTGATTGGTGAGCATGAATATGCCGGATACGTGGTCGTGGATGCCTCCGATGATAGGTCCGCCGAATCTCGGGGAGAGGATGTTCTCCTCCACTGCCACGAGAATTGCTGCCTCCGCCCTTGCTTCCTCGGTCTGGGGGATGTGCAGGTTCATCTCGTCGCCATCGAAATCCGCGTTGTATGGCGGGCATACCGCCGGATTTAACCTGAAGGTCCGGCCGTCCATCACCTTCACCCTGTGGGCCATGATGCTCATCCTGTGCAGCGAGGGCTGCCGGTTGAAGAGGACGATGTCTCCATCCCTGATCTGGCGCTCTACAGTCCACCCGGGTTCAAGCATTTCGGCAACATTCTCAAGGTTCCCCTCTGCCAGACGGAGGCGCCGCTTGTCAGGACGTATGACGTAGTTGGCACCGCACGGGGCCGAGAGGGAGGCCCGGTGGGGACCGTATCTCACCATCTGCCGCAGCTCCTCGATATTGAACGGGTTTGCCTGGACAGGGATGGTCATCTCGTTTGCGACAGCCAGGGGTATTCCCACCTCAATCACGCTCAGGTTGGGATCAGGCGAGATGACTGTCCTGGCAGAGAAGTTCACCCTCTTGCCGGAGAGGGATCCACGGAAACGTCCGTCTTTCCCTTTCAGCCTCTGCGAGAGAGTCTTCAGGGGACGCCCGCTCCTGTGCCTGGCCGGCGGGCAGCCTGCCACTTCGTTGTCAAGGTAAGTGGTGACATGGTACTGCAGGAGTTCCCAGAGGTCCTCGATGATCAGCTGCGGCGCGCCCGCGTCCTGGTTCTCCTTGAAACGCTGGTTGATCCTGATGATATCCACGAGCTTGTGCGTGAGATCGTCCTCTGATCGCTGCCCGTTCTCAAGGATAATGGATGGGCGCATCGTGACCGGTGGGACAGGGAGCACCGTGAGTATCGTCCACTCGGGCCTTGCGACGTCGGGATTGATCCCAAGGTGCCTGAGATCCTCATCCGGTATCTTTTCCATCCGTGCACGGATGTCTGCAGGGGTGAGCTTGTGCTCGATCTTCCTCCCGTCGTCGACGAAAATTTCTGAGAATGTCGTCGGCTTCTCGAAGTTGATCTTGAGCTGCTGCTCCCCGCAGTGGGGGCAGAGTCTCTCCTTTTTGATATCCTTCTCAGAGAGAACATCGCCCGTCAGGTCGTCCTCGGTCCCGACGACCTTCTCAATCTCCTCGGGGGAGAGAAGGAGTCTGCTGCAGCTCCTGCAGGTCACCCGGAGAAGCTTTCGGATAAGCCTCGTGTACCCGACGTGAATCACCGGCTTTGCAAGCTCGATATGCCCGAAGTGGCCCGGGCACTCGCTTGCCTTCTGGTCGCATGTCTTACACCGGAGACCGGGATCGATCACCCCGAGGTTCAGGTCCATCAGCCCCTGAGGATAGGGGAACCCATCATCGTCGTACGTGTCGGCCCAGATGATCTTTCGCACGCTCATGGTGCGGATCTCCTTTGGGGAGAGGAGGCCGAATTCTATCTTTCCAATTCTCTTTGGGCTAGGCATGGCACTCCCTCCTACACCACGTCCTCGAGCTTTAACCTCGGAGCGATTCCCATGCTCTTCATCTCGTCAAGGAGCAGCTTGAATGCATACGACATCTCCACAGGATAGATGTCTGTCTCACCCCCGCAGGCAAGGCACCTGGTCGTGTTGGCTTTCCGGTCGAGCATGGCTACCATCCCGCAGCGGGCGCAGACGTACTCCTGCACCTTGTCGGACTCGTCAAGGAGACGCTCCTTGAGTGCCATGGCGGCTCCATGGCCGATCATGACGTCGCGCTCCATCTCTCCAAACCGAAGGCCCCCTTCCCTGGCCCGCCCTTCTGTGGGCTGGCGTGTCAGTACCTGGACGGGGCCCCTTGACCGGGCATGCATCTTCGAGGAGACCATGTGATAGAGTTTCTGGTAATAGATCACGCCCATATAGATATCTGCCGAGAACCGTTTCCCAGTGATGCCGTCATACATCACTTCACGTCCGGTGTGGGCAAATCCCTGGCGTTTCAGAGAGGCGCGGAGATCTTCCTCGCGTTCTCCCGAGAAGGCGGTCCCATTGATCCTCCGCCCCTCGAGGGCGCCAACCTTGCCACCGATCATCTCGAGCATGTGGCCGATCGTCATCCTGCTTGGGATGGCGTGTGGGTTGATCACTAGGTCGGGGGTGAGCCCCGACTCGGTATACGGCATGTCCTCCTGGGGAGCGATCAGGCCGATGACTCCTTTTTGTCCGTGGCGGGATGCAAACTTGTCACCCACCTCAGGAATCCGCTGGTCCCTGGTCCGGACCTTGACCAGGCGGGAGCTGTTTTCTCCTTCAGTGATGATGACCGTGTCGACGATCCCGCGTTCATTGCTCCGCATTGTCACCGAGGTGTCGCGGCGCTTCTCGACAGTGATGAGGTCGCTTGTCGGTTCCTCGAGGAACCGGGGCGGGGATGTCTTCCCGATCAGGACATCTTTCTCGTTGACCACGGTCTCGGGGTTGATCACCCCGTCGTCATCGAGGTTCTTGTAGCTTTCAGCGCCGTGGGCTCCTGTCACCTCTTCGTCCGGGATCTCGATCCGGTCGACCTGCCCTCCGGGATATCTCCGCTCCTCTCCCTCGTAGGTGCGGAAGAAATGAGAGCGGCCGAGTCCCCTGTCAATGGACGCCTTGTTGAATATGAGGGCATCCTCTATGTTGTACCCTTCGAACGAGAGGATCGCCACGACGAAGTTCTGGCCGGCCGGCCTGTCATCAGAGCCTATCAGGTCTGATGTCTGGGTATGTACCAGGGGTTTCTGGACATAGTGGAGGAGGTGCCCCCTGGTATCGGGGCGGATCTTCATGTTCGCGGCCCCGAACCCCAGGGCCTGTTTGACCATTCCTGCACCCATGGTGACCCTCGGGCTTGCGTTATGTTCGGGGAACGGCACATGCGCCGCCCCGATTCCCAGGATGAGCGAGGGGTCTATCTCCATGTGGGTATGCGCAGGGGTGATATCAGCAGGATTGATGGCAATCAGGAGATCTTCCTCCTCTTCTGCATCGATCAACTCTATTAAGCCTTTTTTAATGAGCGCATCGAATTCGATCTCTTTTTTCTTCAGTTTCTCAACATCTTCTGCCGAGATGAGGGGTTTGCCCTGCTGTAATACAATCAGTGGCCGCCGGGCCCTGCCCCTGTCGGTATGAATGATGACGTCGTTGTTGAATTCCTTGTGAGAGATATTTACTTCCGTGGGAATGACACCCTGACGGCGCATTGCCCGCACCTGGGAGACCAGCGCCTTTGGGTCATCCACGAGCCCTATCAGGGCTCCATCGACGAACACCCGTGCCTTCTTCATCTGACATCCCCCTTGATATGCTCTACTCCAAGGGTGTAGAGGACACGGATCACTTCATCCTCGTCCTGGACCCCCTTGCTGATCTCGACCATCTGGGCAAAGTTCTTCACCAGTCCACAGTTCGGACCTTCAGGGGTCTCGCTCGGGCAGATCCGGCCCCACTGGGTGGGGTGCAGGTCACGTGCCTCGAAATGGGGCTGCGAGCGGGAAAGGGGGGAGATGACGCGGCGGAGGTGTGAGAGGACGCTCATGTGGTCCACCCTGTCGAGCAGCTGGGAGACCCCGGTCCTGCCGCCCACCCAGTTCCCGGTTGCGAGCGGGTGAAGCAGGCGCTCGGTCAGCACGTCCGCTCTCACCGCCGTCCCGATAGAGAGGTCGCGATGACGCATGCTCGCACGCTCCAGCTGGTACTTGATGTCCCTTGTCAGTCTGTTGAGCGAGATGCGGAAGAGATCCTCCATGAGATCTCCTGCAAGCTTCAGCCGTTTGTTTGAGTAGTGGTCCTTGTCATCTATCCTTCTCTTCGAGAGTACAAGGTCAAAGCAGGCCTCTGCCATGCGCCCAAGGAAGTGGGCTTTTGCCAGACGGACCTCGGCAACGGCTTCGCGGTACCCCTCGTCACCCTCCTTGAGATTTGTCGGCATCAGGTAGTTGAGGTGGGGGAGGAGATAGTTGTCAAGAACGAACTCCGCACGCTTCCGCTGGTAATCCTTGGTCTGGTTGGGAGCAAGTTTCTTCCCTACGTACATGACCCCCGCATCGACGCTGTCGCAATCGCTCTCCTCCAGGTTCTGCATCATATAAGTGAGGATATCCTCATCGGTGGAGACTGCGCTCACCACATCATGGTCGCTGACCATCCCGAGCGCACGCATCAGGTCAACGAACTTCAGGTGTCCTGCAACAGAGGGAAAAGAGACCTCGAGGAGGTTCTTCCTGTTCCGTTCCACGACGACGAGCGCCCTGTACCCGCGATACTGGGAGAAGACCTTTGCCACGTAAATACGCTCGTTGTAGCGCTCCGTGTACTCGGTCATGATCTTGTTGGACGCGAGATCTTCAAGGGTCATCAGCACGCGCTCGGTCCCGTTCACAATGAAATACCCGCCAGGATCCAAAGGATCTTCCCCATGGGAGACCCGTTCATCCTGGCTCATCCCGTAAAGGTTGCAGGCCGCCGATCCCACCATGATGGGCAGTTGCCCGATCGTGGTGATGACCGGGTCCTGGCGTTCACCCCCCTGCACAAGGGTCAGTTCCAGATGAATTGGTGCGGCATACGTGAGGTTGCGAAGTCGTGCCTCGCTTGGGAAGAGATCTCCCTGTGAGCCATCGGCCTCCCTCACCAGTGGTTTTTTCACCTCTACTTTACCGAGTTCCACCCATACCGGGTCATTGCTCCTTCCCCGAATCTCGATGTCGGTCTCGATGACCCGCTGTTCATTGACTACCTTCTGCAGGTTCTGCAGAAGAAAATTGTTAAAAGAGTCGAGCTGGTGGCGCGCCACATGCTCCTGGGAGAAATATGCCTTAGATAATACGCTCCTGTCAATCAGAAAGATCAGCCCCGCCTGAATTATTTTTTCGGCCTTTTTATGACCAGCCGGTACGATTCGGCCCTTCCGGCCGTATGGGATGTCCGGACGATACGGATTACGTCCCCCACCTTGGCTCCGATAACCTTCACAGCAGGATCGTCGTGGTAGATTTTTGGTAATTGTTCGCTCGTAATGTTGTAGAGAGAATAGAGTTGCTGGACTTCTTCTTCACTCATAATCTGGTGATCCGGAACCATCGCATGTTCCAGTACATTCAGTTTTATACTCACCCCTAACCCCCGTCCTTTGGATGATACGTTGCTCGCAGGGCCATCACCGGTAAAACCGCTGGTTGTGACCGCGGCAGCGGGCCCGGAGGGATTTGAACCCCCGACCACCTGGTTAAAAGCCAGGCGCTCTACCTAACTGAGCTACGAGCCCACCTTCTACTTACACGCAGCATTATTACAATGCAAGAAAACTATATAAACATATTTACCTATTCTGTAGTTCTTCCTTCTCACTTCATACTTCGCAGGCAGTCTTACCCCCAGCGTCATTCTTCGGACAGGTGTTTCTCAAAACCTATATTAATATGAAAATCGGATATATTTGGCTTCAATTCAAAGGGGGTCGGTGGCATGTCCTTTTTGAGGGCCCGGTCAATGGCAGCCATCAATAATCCCGTATTGATTGGCTTTGACAGGATCTCGCAGACCCTGAGATCCGCCCTGCGGGACTCCTCTGAAAGCGTCTTTTTTGCGGAGAAGATGATAACAGGGATATGCGCACACTCGGGACGGCTCCTTGCACGTTGGAGGGTCTCCCACCCGTCAATTGGCTCCATGGAGATATCAAGAAGGATAAGATCCGGGATCACCCGTTCCAGTATGTCGAGTGCTTCAAGGCCGTTGCCTGACACAAGAATATGATATCCTTTCTTCCCGAGAATCGCCTTCAGCCCTTCGACGATGAACCTGTTGTCATCTACCAGGAGAATCGTGGTCACCATGGCTTAATCGCCACCGTGGCGGCGGAAGACTCAAAACGTCACCACCTGCCACCTCAATATTCTGTGTGGGGATTTTATCCTGATCGGGTATATTTTTTAACCAAAAAGGTTATATAAATGTACGAAGGATGAACCAGATTTCCGCGTGGTTGTCAAAAAATTCGCCACCATTCTGTCCTGACACTTCCCTGGCGCTGAATGCCACGAGGCACCTCTCCAAGGCTGAGCGGGCGAAGCTCTTCTCGCCAGACCTTGAGAAGATGAGGACCGCCGAGGGGCGCTGGTATGAGGCCATCATTTACGAGCTCTTCGTTGAGATCTCGAAAAAAACGGATGCGATCAGCTCCCTTGCGCTGAAAGGGGCAGACGCACCCCGCGGGGGGAGAAATGCGCGGCTCGGGCAGAATGGGATCTTCTATTCCAGGTCAGGAGACATCACAATCCGCGGAAATGGCCAGGATCTGGCAGAGTTTGATCTCCTGATGATTGACGGGGACAACCAGGTCACCTTCGCGGAGGTTCTGACCTCTCCCTCCGATCTCAAGGAATTTGAGGCAGAGATCGATTACAAGAGGAGCCTGCTGGGATACCTCTTTGACCAGCCAAGGGTACCATTCCTGATGGTCGCATCATTCAATGTCTCGAATTACTCTGCCGGGAGGAGGATCCTCAAGGCCCCCCACACCATCCATCTCCAGACTGCGACCTGCGAGGAGATCAAGTCCGGCCTCCAGGGAAGGCAGAGACCCCCCCACGGATGGAGACCTGGACTGCCACACTCCAAGATGGTGAGGGCGTCCGATTTTACGTTCAAGCGCTCTTTTGACTACCAGAAATTTCATGACTGGGAGCGGAACTGGGTATTTTCAAGTGTCTCAAACGAGGTAGACGTCAAGAGCGCCGCAAATCCCCACGAGACATCGATGCTCGTCAAGAAGATTCTGTACGGAGGCCTCTATCCCTCGGCAATACGTTCCGTATGCCAGGAGTATGAATTCTCAATACGGGGCAAAAAGATCGGTTTTGACGACATTAAAAAGCAGTTCTCCAAGGTCGTCCTCGCGACCGACCTGCCAGGATATGAGCCGCTCATGTATTTTCGGTCAAACCAGAAGAGAGAGTACCTGAAGATGGTCCAGGACAAAGACGGAAACTTCAAGTTCGAGCGTTTCACCCCTTCCAGGGTAGGGTTTTTCCTTTGGCTCGAATCACTCGGCCCAAGCCTTGGATCAAGGATCACCTCAAAGATACTCGATGCGTTCTCTCCCAGGTGAATTGCTCCTCCAATGGGCTGTTGTCAGAAAAGTCTACTCAAGAATGGATTTAGCCCCCTTACAGAATCAAACTCAAAATAACGCAAAATTATATCTCAATTGACATTTGGGCACATATTTTACAATCCCGGATAAAAGTACACTTGGAAAAACTTCAAAATACAAAAATAACCAAGGATAAACCGTAAAATTGATCGTACTTGAAGGGGAATACATATTTGAACTACAATGCACTCCCCCATGATAGTAGAACGGAAGGACCCAAAATGGTTCCTCTTGGAACAGGTCCTGGCGATTGTCTCAACACGCCGCGC
>JAKPPB010000002.1 GCA_029547605.1 Methanobacteriota archaeon
TGGTAGGAGATGTTGTCACCACGGCCTATGCACTACAGGAAGCCGGGTGTCGCGAGGGTAACCCTGTTGCCGCCGTGTTCGTCGGGTTGCCCACGTTACACCTGCTCATCAAACTCTCGTTCGCAGTAGTTGTGTTGCTGTTGGCCAGGCAGGCGGATCGTATGATTCCGGGGTCAGGCACCTGGTGTGTTGCTGCTGCCGTGGGGTTCTATATGGTTGTGGTCGCAAACAACCTGATGCAGATTGGTGCGGGTTAGACCACCTCCCTCTCCCTTGCTGCCTCCGCGAGTTCAGACCGGCTGGGTGTCAGGTAGTGCTCCTGGATTGTGCGGATGGTGTCGCCGGTCATCTCCGCGACCTGCTCGGGTGTCCACCCGGCGGCCTGCATAAATTTGATCGCGGTTGCCCGGAGTGCATGGATCGGTCGGCGGTCAATCCCGGCCAGATCGCAGACCCGGTTGAACCGTGTGTATGCCTGCCGGTCCCCAAACGAGAACACGGTGGCCTGGTTCTTCGGCGTGCTGGCCCGGAGTATCATCAGCTCCTGGCGGAGTTTTGGGCCGATCGGCACCGTCCTCAACCTGTCCCCCTTCTTCCGTTCCCGATAATGGAGCTCCGACCTCTCAAAGTCGATATCACTCCACCGCACCCGGACAAGGTCTGACCGCCTCAACCCGAGGGCGACACCCATCATTATCAGGACCCGATCCTGTTGCGTCCCGCACGCGGCCAGGAGTTTCTGGTACTCTCCACGTGTGAGTGCCAGTTCCCCTGTCCGGTATGGTGCCGCCTTCCCGTGTTCCTGTTTTCGTGGCATTGAAGAAGTTTTGTGCCAAGCATTTATATACCTATGGATAGGATCTGTTCGTCGGCTGCCTTTATTGCAGGGAGTCGGTGGTTCGAATCCATCCAGGAGGTAAACTATTAATGCCTGCTAACCCTAAACGGGCTGTATGGCTAAAGCAAAAGCCAGGGGTAAAACCGGGCGTAAACCCGGTGGCCGGGTGCTCAAGGCAACCACCCGGCAGACGAGCAGGTCTGATCTCGCCCGCGACAGGCAGCGCAAGGCGATGCGGCCGGGGAAACGGCGCAGCAGAACCGGCCGCGTGTATTACGAGACCAGGAAAAACAGGAGCGATAAAAAAGGGAAAAGAGTTTGAGGGGCTCAATCAGGGCTCCAGGGTAACCACCTTAACCCTTTTCCCGAGGTGTTTCCTGGGCACCGTAACGTGCGCCGAATTACCATGCGGCTTTACGGTGCCCTCCAGCACCTCGTAGCCCCTGATCTTGTAACAATCAGGCTCGCGCGGGGTTGTGGGGCGACCGCTCCATAACGGGCTCTCTCCCAGGGTGTCCCGGAGTTCCCCGAGGTATTCCAGTACCGCCTCCTTCCCGCCGACCAGGACAACCTGGTGAAAGGCGGATATTTCCATGAGGACGTCTGCAAGCGTCTCCAGCCCCTCATCCGGGATGTCCGGGGTCAGCCCCAGATCGATCAGCTCCCCCAGATCAACCCATTCCCGGACACCCCAGATCTCCAGATCGTGTTGTGGGGGGTCGGCGTGGATGGACATCCACACATGAAATCCCCTTCGTTCAGCCTCCATCCCTGGGAATTCTCCCCACTGTTTCTCGTTCCGGGAAACGATTTCAAACGCCTCCGCGAGAGGTTGCGCGCGCGGCACAACCTCCCTCTCCACCCAGTCGCGGAGCCTGGTCGCGTCAACGTTCGGCGGGAGGTCATAGATGTCTGTCTGGTTGCGTAACCAGGCCTCGTCGGCGTAGTCAAACTGCTCTTTGGTCACAACCGAGATCGTTCTCCCGGCCCAGTCGATCACCAGCAGGATCTCGTTCTGCCGGCCATCATCACCGAACTCCACCAGTGCCGTGGGATGCTCGTAGGCC
>JAKPPB010000009.1 GCA_029547605.1 Methanobacteriota archaeon
CGGATTGAAGAGTGAACGATCCGTGAAACTCACGGTAAGGGGGACTCTTCCGGTGACCTTATCCTGCGAGAACAGCGCAATGGGCTTTCGCAGTGGAGTGACAGTAATATAATGCATCCTGGTCTGGCTGTGGCTTCCGGCGGCGTTTGTCGCAGTAAGTCGGATACTATAGGTGCCGATTGCGGTAAAGGTATATGATGGGCTCTGCGCAATTGAAAACTGCGTCCAACTGCCCGTTCCTTTCCTGTACTCCCACTTCCATGAGGTCGGGTTGTTGCTTGATTGGTCCGTGAACTGGACTGCAAGCGGTGTAGATCCCGACGTAGGGGTGGCGATGAAGTCCGCGACCGGTTTTTTGGGAGAGGTAACCTTGATATATCCGGTCTTGACTTCATCGTCAGACCCCCCGGGCCCTATGACTGTCAGCTTCACGGTATAGGTGCCAGCAGTCGCATAGGTGTAACCCGGGTTCTGCATGTTGCTGTCGATAACGCCATTGTTGTCAAAGTCCCATGCCCATGACGTAATGGAGCCCGTTGACTGGTCCGTGAACTGGACGGTGAGAGGGGCGGATCCGGAGAGTGGGGTGGCGGTAAACTGAGCTGTGGGAGCCGGTGCAGAGGGTATTTCTCCGAAGATGGTCACCGAGTTTCCGGCGAACGATGGGACAACGAGCATAAATGATACGAGGAGTATAGCAAGGGAAGTGATGATCCTCACTGTCCGGAGTTTTCTCCTCATGAGATCACCCCCATGAAGGTGATGGTGATTTCGTAATCCCCTGGTTCATCAGCAGCTGCTACAGGCTGTTTCAGGCTTGCTATCGCCGAAAAAGAGCCCATATTAGACCCGGACATGAAATTCGTGTAATCTGAAGTCAACGGCTGGTACGCAGTCCCCTCCTTTCTTATCTGGAAGGGATTCGTAAGAGGAGTGTTCCCGCTCACCATGTGTCCCTTATTCGTGGTCTTCCCATCGGATGCCGAGACCGACCAGCTGTTACCATTGCTCGCGATCACGTTCACAATGATCTCTCCGGTGGCGTCCTGCCCGGCAACCATGTTCGTGAGAGTCGCAGAGGAGCTGCTCAGGGTGACGTCAATGGTTGGTACAGATGCAGCGGTCACGGTGATATAACCGGTTTTTGTCTTTGTATTACTCCCGCCAGCGTTGGTGGCGGTCAGGCTCACGTCATACGTCCCTGCCTCAAGGAATTTTACGTGCGGGTTCTGTGATGTTGAAGAGGTCGAGTCCACATACTGGTAGTCGGTGTTCTCGTCCCCCTCTATCGCCCATGACCATGAGTTTGGAGTATTGGTGGACTCATCGGTGAAAATCACCGTCTGCCCCACATCAGGTGTCGTGTCATCGGCAGAGAAGTTGGCGACAGGGGCAGGGGTTTCTTTGTATTCGATGACCAGGATCTGCTGGATAGCGACCATGCCTCCGCTTTGCGTTCCCTGAATTCCCGCTTCGTTCCCAGCTGAAGCAAGGTGCAAGGTTATATCGAATACACAGGCAGAAGCAGTATTCGATGTTCCCTGCCAGATATTCGTAGCAACAGTTTCTCCGTTGAAAAGCAGGTTCCCTTCATTTGGTCCGGCGCCTGCTACGAAACTATGCAAAGAAGCTATCTGAACATTTCCCGGGGTGATGGTCATGCCGCTGAACGGTGCATATGCAGTGGCTTCCGTCATGGTCGTTCCATAACTTGATTCAGAGTATGCGAGAGTGTCACATTCTTCATTGATGAAGACCTGTTTTCGTGTCTTTGAGGAATCGCTGAAGATAACTACAAGTGTGCTTGGATATATGGCGTTGCTGTTCCCTGTGCCTGCAGTTATGGTAAGAATATTGTCCATATTCGGGTTGTACAGGCGTGTTACATCGACAGCGGGATAGAGGCCATATTTGTAAGATCCGTAAAAGCCGAAATTGGGCTGATCGGTATACGGAGTGCTTAAGGTAATTGGATTCGAATTGAATGTTGCTTCTATGATGGGAACTCCCCCTGGAGTAGAGTCCCAATTGTAAGAGATGAAAAGGAAAGCCTTCTCGATTGTTGCTCCGGCCGGCACAGGAAGGTTTGTTGCCGTCCAGGTTTCGGTCCGAGATGTCCATCCAACCCCCCGATATGCACTTTCTGGCTGGGTATAATAGACAATGTCACCGTTCAGATCGAATGTACACTTCGTAGTTATGTCGCTCTTGCCTTCCCAGTACCGTTTTCCCTTGTATCCATTAAATTTCAGAGGTTTGTCAGAACTTGATTTATTGTTATTTGTCTCATCCGTCTCCTCAATCTGGTTATCCGGGTCAACCTTTGCGGTGTAGGTTACTATAGACCCTTCGGAATTGCGGATGGTCGGGTCCACCAGGTTGAGATTGGTTTGGCCTCCACTGGGAAGCGAGGGAATATTCGTTTCCGCAACAGCGGTTGCACCACTGTCCACATCGCTCGCATATAGCCTGACGACAATATTACTGGCCGCATCTGGACCCTGATTTTTGACGTTCGTGAGAGTGATAGCATTGGGCTCTTTCGCAAAGACAGTTGAAGAAGGGACCGTGTCTACCGTACCCACAATTGTAAGGTCGGCTGCTGCAGATACCAATCCCACGAGACACGCAAGCAGCAGTGTGGCCACCATTGGGCCCCACTTTGTTTTTTTCATGAAATGTTTCATGGTGAATCCTCATGTGTTCCGAATAACGCGAGAAAGATCTTCCAAATAGGCTGAAAGACTACCGGAAAAGTGGTTTTCGGTCTTTTTACCATACCACTTGGTGGGAAATGAAAAGGGGGGCTGGTGCATCCGGTGTCGGTATCCTTTCGTTATCATCTTCTCATCCCTTCCGCCCCTTTCTTGACCAGGAGATGCCGAAGAGTGTAACTGACAGCCCAAGGACCGCAATCAGTCCACTGAAACCGGGCAGGAAACCCTTACTGGGGGCAATTGTCGTTGCCTGGGTTGTGGGGACGCTCCCGGCATGAAGAGTCGCCTTTTTCTCCGCAAGCAGGCTCCCGTCCTGTTTCTCCACCCGTGCATTCACCTGGTAGGTACCTTGCAAGAGACCATTTGCGATGGCTGCCGTGAATGTGACTGATTGCCCCGGCACGATGGCCCGGATAAATGGTTCCGATCTCACCGAAGCGACGATATTTCCCCTTATGTCTGTGATTGTCACGTTATGGACGGCACCATAGTAGTGGTAGTTCCCTGTGTTACGGAAGGTAGTGAAGACCGTAAATGGTTTTCCGCTCTCTGAAATGGGAGGCTCGATCGCGGAGATCTCGCCGGTTTCCTTAACCGTACCAGTCTTCATGGTAAGAAAAACGGGAATCGCAACCGCGGTGGAAAATGCCGCCGGGGCACCGGATGCGGACACTGCTGGATGGACCAGAATTATGGCATAACGGCCGCCGTCCCGGGACCCGGAGGGAATGCTGATTGTTGCGGTCGCGTCTGCCCGCTCTCCGGGCTGGAGAGTTACCGTCTGTTTGTCGATGGTAATGAACTGGCGGGCTGAATAGGGGCTTGTATCCGCTGCCGCGTCAAGCGCTAAATAGCTTCCGTCATTCGGTGCCTGGCCAAAGCCCATTACATCGATGGCAAACGTTTCTCCCGGTTCCTCAGCTTTAATCGAGATACCGATCGGGGCGGTGTATGTTTTCCCAGGCTCGACATCGAGCGCGATGCGGGCCCCCTCGACCTTGAGTGCAATGGCTGGAGATGCAAGAAGGGTTGCAACTATGAGAAGGGCAAGTGCAATGAGGCAGATGTGTACGTGGGTGTTCCGTTTCATGGGGGGTTGAACTCCGGTTTATGGCAGTCTTGTAGCGGTTTTCCCGGGGATACCCGGAAAAATTGGCAGGTGGGAAGATCACCTCATTACCCGGATTACGCGAACCCGCCGGTAAAGGTCAGCGTGATGCTGTAGCTCCCGGGCTGGTCGCCACTCGCCCGCACCTGCTTCACATTCGCCGTGTCGGTCCTGTCCTCGTCAGCCGTGCCGGTCATGAACCCGGTGAAGGGCGAGGTCATCGCCTGGAACGCGCCGCCGCCGTTCTTGAGCTGGAAGGCCTCGGCAAGGGTCTTTGCGCCGTCCTTCATGTAGCCGTCGTTGGTCGCAGACGCGGTGACTGACCAGGCGGTACCGCCGTCTGTGGTGACTTCCACCTGCGTGGAGCCGGTGTTGTCACCAATGACCATCTGGCCGAAGCTGACGGTGTCCGGGACTACGTTGACCGAGATAGTCGGGGTACCGACAGTGATGATGTTTTCCTTCAACTCCTCATCGCTATAATCCGGCCCGTTGACGGTGAGCTTCACGGAGTAGGTGCCGGCCGTGCTATAAGTCCAGGTTGGGTTCTGGAGAGTGCTGTCGGTGGTCCCGTCGTTGTTGAAGTCCCATGCATAGCTGTTGATCACACCGGTGGATGTGGACGTGAACGAGACCGTCAGCGGTGCTGCGCCTGATGCAGGCGTATAGGTGAATCCAGCGACAGGTGCCGGGGTCTTGACCGTGATGTAATTGGTCTTCGTCTCTTCGTCGGTGCCGAGTGCATTGCTGACCGTGAGCTTCACGGTGTAGGTGCCCGGGATGTTGTAGGTGTAGCTCGGGTTCTGTGCAGTGCTGTCCACCGTGCCATCGTTGTCAAAGTCCCATGCCCATGAGGTCGGGCCACCGGTTGAGGCGTCGGTGAAGGCCACGGTGAGGGGCCGGTCACCGCTGAGCGGGGCCGCAGTGAAGTCGGCGGTGGGGGCGGTGTAAGTTGCCTTCAGCGCGGCGGTCGTGACCTTGAATGAGGAGCCAACATTTGCGAACGTGAGTGTGTTGATGGCAGCCGGTGTCAGGGCGCTGTCTATGTTGAACGAATTATACTTTATGTAAGAAGTGGAGAGCAGCGTTGTCTTGGTAGGAGTGCCACCGCTGAAGGTGTAGGTGCCATCAGTGCCTGAATGTGCAACCGTCTTCATGTTTGCACTGGACCAGCCGGCGGGGAATGAGCTTGCATCAAAGGTGGTCGGGCTAGGACCTGATGCGGTATTCATCCAGTCGCTGCCATGGTTCACGATGTAGCGGACAACATCGGAATCACCGTCATTGTACGCGACAACGAGGGTGATGCCCTTTATCCGCCCGTCGAACTGATAACCGCTAATGGGAGAGTGCGTTACGGTGACAGTCGGGGTTGCCGTGGTGATCAGGTTGGTCACGTCGTACCATGCCTCATAGTCTGACATGGTCTTCATGACATGGTCATTGACCGGGTAGGACAGGGGACTGGAGGTCGGGAATCCCTGCCAGACATCCAGTGTCTCGATGCCGAGCGTGGTACCATCAAGGGCGACAACGGATGTCAGCCCAAACTGGCCCGAAAATGAACCAGAGTATGTGTTGACAAACAGTCGGGCCCATTGGACATTGCTTCCCACTGCTGCTGCAGGGAGGGTGAATTCCTGCGTCTTTGTGAATTCTGATGTTGGTTGAGCATTGTCCCACGGGCTGTACGAGTCTACGAAGAGGTCACCGCTGACCGTGCCGCTTCCTACAGTTTTCAGGCGGTCATTCGCCTGCCCTGCAGAGAAGACATGCGTCTTGGTCTTGGTATCACTTCCTCCTGAATTGGAAACAGTGAGCCGGATATCGTATGTCCCGGGAGTGGAGAACACAATATTTGTCGGGTTCTGTGCACCGGCCCCGAACTCAGTCCACGGCCCGTTGTCAGCGATCCGGTATTCCCATTTCCATGTGTCAATGGTCCCGATAGAAACCGTTGAAGCATCAGTGAATGATACGGTAATCGGTGCAAGTCCGTTCGTTGCCGTTACCGAAAAATCAGCCACCGGGGCCGGTTGTGCAATTGAACCGGACACCGTTACGTCCGCAGCCGATACCGCTCCTGGAAGTACCAGGAGTAAAATCAGGGCAAAAATGCCCAGAATAGTCAGAGCTTTCATATCAGTACTCCATCTGCGGATGATATTCCGCAGGAATATTTCTACCTGCACCTCTAATACAAATAAATATTGTGATTTAATTTTATAATTGTAATACTATTTAAACAAAATTTTAATAAAATTATTAAAATAATACATCTGTTCGGAAAAAATGAATTGGTCGGAAAACAAAATAATTCCTGATATAATCCTTATAAATGAAAGCCTGCTTATATCATGGTTACAATTATGTGTTCATTTCTAATATTTTCTCTTGAATACGAAATAATTATGTAGAAAAATAGTATAATTAAAAATTCATTTTTTGTAAGTAAACTATTCTAATTTTTCATATTTTTACTGTAAATTTTTAGTGTGAATAAAAAAAATAGCATTGAAATCACAATATTAATACAATTTCACGGTAAGTATCTCAGTATGCAACAGTCCCGCCAAGCTTTCATCGCCTGCATTCTTCTCAGCCTCTTCTTTATCACGATTCCCACCACCGCACTCTACGACTTCGAGGGCCTTGCTTTCCGCTCCGCGGCGCAGGGCGAGGTGATCGGCGAGCTGGTCACGGCCGGGACATTCGGGCTGACAAACCCCCCCGTGGAATGCACTCTCACCCTTGAACGCGCCCCGAAGTGGGCGAGGATTTACACCGGGGTGTGGGGAGGTACCGAGAAGTATTCCGGATGGGCACAGTTCACAGTGAACGGAAAGCAGACGGACCGGATTACCCTCTACGGCCAGGACGATCGCACGGAAGGGGTCTATTGCAGCGGACACGGCGTGTACTGGATTGCACAGGATGCGACCGCACTCCTCGGCCCTGGCGAGAACACCATCAGCGCCTCTACGAGCAAGGGAGAAGCAGGAAGCAAGATTGACGGCAGGGTCTACGCAGTGATGGTCGTCGCGGCGGTGGAAAAGGACGGCGGGGAGGTGGTCCGGTATATCGTGATGGAAGGAAACGAGAACCTCCACGGCGAAGGCTGGGCAGGCACGAACCCCACATGGAGGGATCGGGTGGAAGTCCCGATAGGCGGGATGCCGACCGACGGAGTGAAGAAAGCGGAGCTCTCGGTCCTGCTGGTCGCAACGAACCGTGGCCAGCCCGACTACGTCCTCTTCAACGGCGCCGATCTTGGAGTTGCCCCGACAAGGGGGACCTATCTGCCGGGGGCAAAGGACATCGGGAACGAACAGTCCTGCGATGCGGCCGGGGGAGCAGGGTTCGAGAGCCGGTACGTCGACATGGAGTCATTTGATGTTACTGGGGTCCTGCATCGGGACAATGTCCTTGTCTTCGAACGCGGTCGCGACCTTGACGGCGATGGGAACATTTCCACCACCGGTGCGACACCTGAGGGTGAGGACTACATCCACCCCTGCCTCGCAATCCTTGCAGTAACCCGGGCGGGACCGGCAACTTCTGTGTCATTGGCTGTCGACTCGCTTGATGTCAGGAACGCGTACGCAGGCGAACCGGCGGTGATCACCGCGGTGGTGAGGAGCACCGGCACGGCACCGGCAGGGCCGGTCTCGGTCACACTGACGGTGGACGGGATCTCGGCCGGGAGCCGGGAAGTTACGCTTCCTGCCAGTGGGTGGGCTGAAGTGACGCTCCCCTGGACCGCGGTGGGGGGAACCCATGCGATCGCGGTGGAAGCGGCGGTGGTGGGGGCATCGCCCGGCAGGGCCGAGAGGACCGTGAAGGTCGGGACCCCTGCCGATCTCGCGGTCTCAGTCGGCCATCCGGCCCGACAGGACAGTCCACTCTCACCCCAGGCGACCACCCCGTTCCCGCTGGGAGCGCTCGCAGGGGCGCCGGTGCTGGGATGGTGGCTGTACACAGGGAAGTCGCGGAACTTCGCCTTCCTCATTGCGGTGGGAATGGTCCTCGCGGTCTTCGCTGTCCCTGTCGTTCAGGCGGCAGGGAGTACCCAGGTTATTGCCTACACTCTCCCCATCGAGATAAAAAATCTGGGCGGGAGCGATACCCCGGCATTTGAGGTAACGGTCTTGCTTGACGGCGAGCAGGTCACCCGGATCTCGGTTCCCGGGATTCCCGCAGGGGGCGTTCTCCGCGAGCAGGTCACCCTCCATACCATTCCCGGCCCGCACACCGTTTCAGTGATCGCCGATGAGAAGGGAACAATCCCTGAGCGCGAGAGAGGGAACAACCGGGCAGATGCGAGGTATGACTTCCCGTAGTGTGCATCCCGGGCCGGCCATTGCGGCACTCCTCATCATATGCGCATCCCCGGTCGCGGCAAGTTACGCGGGCGACCGCCCCCTCCAGATGGTCTTTACTGAATCCCTGCGGGGGAATGCCCAGTTCACTCTCGGCGACGGCGGCTACAGCGGGACCCTCAATCCCGGCGATGGGTATGTCACCTCCTTTACGAGGGATCTTCCGCAGAGTGCGACAGTCTTGTTCGAACGGGTCTACGTATACTGGACCTGGAGCAGGATCGACCAGGCCGCCTCCTACCCCACAATGGAGGCAAGGCTCGGGGATGCCGGAGGACCCGTCCTCGAGCAGGCCGCCCGGTATGCCGACAGCAAGGGGTTTGCGAGCAAGAACGACTACTTCTCGGGGATGGACAGCTACCTTCCCATCGGTCCGCATGGTGACCGCGTCACCGTGATGGTCAGCAACACGGCAGATGACGGGAGCACGTTCATCGTCCAGGGAGCCGCGCTCTTCACCGTGTATAAAGACGAAAGTGCCCCGGAATCTGCCATCTGGGTCGCTGAGGGGGCAGACCTCCTCTACCGGAGTTACGGCATTCCGCCTGAGCTTGCCACTACCCGCGTGGATTTTCCGGGCAGGATCGACCTGCCCAGGGTGAAGTCGGCACGACTCCTCCTCGTCGCACCCTCCGCGGGGTTTGCCCGCGAGGAGATCCCGGAGATGAACCAGATCCTCCTGAACACGCCCGGAAGCGGCACTCTCCCGCCGCTCGTTGAGCCGGTCCTCAGAGTCCTCTTCCCCCATTACCGGGGAAAGACCTGGACTGATGTCTTTTCTGCAGACGAGAGCCGCCAGATTGGGATCGCCTCACGCGAGATCCGGCCGTTCCTCCGTTACTCCGACAATTTCATCGAGGTCAGGGACAACGGCGACTACTTCCAGCTCTGCAACGCGGTGCTCAGAGTCGAGTATGGGGAGGAGAAATGAGCATCCCTCTCCTCGAGACCCGGGCCCTCTCCCGCCACTATCCCGGCGGCGTTCGTGCGCTCGATGAAGTCGACCTGCGGATAGGGAAGGGGGAGTTTGTTGCCATCGTCGGGAGGAGCGGGAGCGGGAAGAGCACTTTCCTCAACATCGTCGGCGGCCTTGACGCTCCCAGCGGGGGATCGGTCTCTATTCACGGCAGAATGCTTGACTATTCCGACAGGAGAGCCCTCATCGCGTTCCGGAGGCAGATGGTCGGGTTTGTCTTCCAGCAGTTCAACCTCATCCCGTCGCTCACCGCGAGCGAGAATGTCGAGTACCCCCTCCTCTTCAACTACCGGCCGCCTGCCGAACGGCAGGAGAAGGCACGTCAGCTCCTCGCGATGGTGGGACTCGGTGACCGGGCTTCCCATTACCCGGGGCAGCTCTCTGGCGGGGAGCAGCAGCGGGTGGCAATCGCCCGGGCGCTCGTGGCCGACTCCCCCCTCATCCTCGCGGACGAGCCGACCGGAAACCTCGACTCTCAGACGAGCGAGGGGATCTTTTCGCTCCTGCAGCGGCTGAACCGGGAACGACAGGTGACGCTCCTTGTCGTGACGCATGAGCGGGAGCTTGCGTCCTATGCCGACCGCACGGTAGAGATGCGTGATGGGAGGGTGGTCGCATGAACTCCCGCCTGGCCGAGTTCTTCCAGCTCGCCGTCCGCCAGCTCTTCCGGAGGAAGTTTCGCGTTATCCTCACTATTGCCGGCATCGCGATCGGGGTTGCCGCGCTTGTAGGGACTGTCGCGCTTGGCGAGGGCATCCGTACCCAGGCAGTCGACGCCATCCGCACCCAGTCAGACCTCACGCTGATCGAGGCATTGCCTGGGGCGCAGGGAAACATCCTGCAGCTCGTTACTCCCACCCGGGCGGCAGCCGCAGGAGCACTGCCGGGAGTGAAGGCGTCGGCACCCGTCGTGAGGGGGACGTTTGCGACCAGGGGCCAGACCTACGTCCAGGTGGTCGGAGTCCCAGCTGACGGGCTCGAGGACGTCCTGCACCCGACGTATTTAAGGGGATCTGGCTTCTTGTCCGGCTCAAACGAGGTGGTGCTCGGTGCCGCCCTTGGCGAGAAACTCCAGCGGTACGAGGGTGTCCGCATCGGCGACCCACTTATCCTCATCAGGCGCTCCTACGATGCCCAGGGCAGGCCATTTGACGAGGAGACGACAGTGATCCCTGTCGGGGTCATGGAGGAGCGGGGTGATGCGTTCGACCAGGTGCTCCTGATGGACCTAGACCTTGCGATCGGGCTCGGGGAAGGTGAGAGCGGGTACAGCGGGCTCCTTATCAGGGCAGAGGGGCCTGACCGCGTCTTTTCCGTCGCCGAAGGGGTGCGGGGGATCGGGCTCTCTCCAAGGGGGTCATTTGAGCAGATCGAGGCGGTAAACCGGATGATGGACATGGTCGTCATATTCCTCGGGATCTTTGCCGGTCTCTCGCTCCTTGTCGGGGGCCTCATGATCGCGAGCACCATGATCACCTCCGTGTACGAGCGGACCCGCGAGATTGGGATCGCCATGGCAGTCGGGGCGTCTGAAGGGGACGTGATGGAGATGATCCTCGCCGAGTGCGCCGTACTTGGGTTCATCGGCGGGATGGCCGGCGACCTGCTCGGGGTGCTCTTCGCGACAGTTTTGAACGCGCTTGGCGGCCCGTTCCTCGCGTCGCGCTTCGGGGACGCATTCGCCGGCCTGCTTGACACGGAGATTGCGCTCGTCACATGGCCGCTGCTCACCGCTGGCCTCCTGCTCGCGGTGGGCCTCTCGCTCCTCGCAGGGCTCTACCCTGCCTGGAAGGCATCGCGGCTCAATCCCGTGGAGGCAATCAGGTCAGGGAGGTAGAATATGCAGACGAAACGCACAATCCTGTTCACCACGCTCGTAATCATCCTCCTCGCATCCTCAATTATGCCCGCCTGCGCCGACCCGTATCTCGGGGGGATTCCCCTGGAGACTGTCCGGGATGGCGAAGTTTCGGGGGGGCTCTTCGTGGACGCACGCTTCCCTATGTCGACTGACGCGAGCGCCTCGTTCTCGCTCCCGGCCTCGACGGCGATCCAGTGGGCGCGCCTCTACGTCGTCGTGTATTGCGGGCACATGCAGAACAACTACCAGGCACAGGCAGAGGTCGCATTCAACGGGGGGAGAGGTGCTGCAACTCTCGCGACCGAGCTCCTGAATGTCCCGTACACCTTTCCCGGCGAAGGAGGGACCGGGCCTGTACGGCTCAATGACCATACCAACCGTGTGACCAGCGACTACATGATGTGGTATGACGTAAAAAGCCACATCCAGGACAGGAACGTTCAGGCAAGGGTCAAGACCAGCCGACCTGCCGGCTACACCGGCACCTTTGACGGCCGGGTCAAGGCGATCGTCCTGGTCGTGGCATACGATGATGGCGACCGGGATCGCGTGTTCTACTGGGTCAACCAGGGCCACGACGAAGACAGTGAGCAGACTGAGGAGGTGCTCGGGGAGACCTACGTCGGGGAGACATCCTTTTCAACCTCTTCGCTCGATGACGAGTGGGAGCGTGCCGACCTCACCGTGGTCCACCTGGCAAGCGAAAACGCGGAGTACGAGTTCAACCGTGACGGCCTGCCAACGGGAAAACCACAGGGCGCGTATGCAGGGATCGACCGCCACGAAGTAACGGACAGCATCCGAAGGGGGAGGGACTCGGACCTCACCTATGACAATACCGCGAGGTACTACAAGATCATGCTGGCCACCCTTGCCGTCCGATACCCGGGGAGCGACGCCGGGAGCCTGAAGGTCACCTCGGCACCCCCTGGAGCGACTATCTACCTCAATGGCGTGGAACAGGACGCGGTGACCAACACCACGCTCTCCGATGTCCCGCAGGGCACCTACATCATCACGGTGGAAAAGGAAGGGTACAGGGATCCGGGCCCGCAGCAGGTGACCGTGCAGACGGGGGTCACCTCGACTGTTCACTTCACCCTCCCGCAGGGCAGGGGGACTCTCTCTGTCGCATCCGATCCGCCCGGAGCCGAAGTCCTGGTCGACGGGGTGAAGCATACTGCGCTCACCCCCTGCGTGATCCCGGACGTCCCAGCCGGGTACCGTGAGGTGACGATCAGGCTCTCCGGGTACCAGGACTGGAAGGAGATGGTGGAGGTCATTGACGGGGACACAGTTTCGATTGATGAGGATTTGTTGGCCGGGGGGCGTGGAGGGTCAGCGTCAGATGGAGACTCCACGCTCAGTGGAACAGGCCTCTCGGGATACCGGGGGTCGTCCCTGGCGCTGTACCGGCAGGGAACATTGAACGGGACATTATTCTCCACGGTTGCAAGCGATTACACCGGGATGATCCCGTCAGGTCAGAAGCATGTGTATACGCTCCCGGATGCGGTGCCTGAAGAGAGAGAGATCGCCCTCTCGCGCCTGTACCTCTACACCACGTGGAGCTACGACACGACCAGAAGAGAGGGGATTCCTGCCTCCCCGGCAGTCTCGTGGAACGGGAAACTGCTGAAGGCGGATGCCACCTACACCGACAGAAAGAGCGAGGGGGTCTATGACTACCCCGTCCAGACATTCGCGTACGACCTGAAAGGGGTGATGAAACCCGGTGATAAAGGCGAGGTGACAGTGGTGAACGGCGGCGGGAGTGGCCGTGAATTTGCCGCGTACGGGATCATGCTGTTTGTCCTGCAGAAAGACCCTTCTGCCCCTGAGATCACGTACTGGATTTGCGAGGGATCGGACATCGTCTTTGCAGACCCGCGCTTTGGCACGACTGATGAGGACGCCCGCACAAAGGCAGAGTTCGCCGGGAACGTGGAGAAGGAGGGAATAGGCGAGGCGACACTCTTCCTCGTCAGCACTGCGGCATCCGGGGAGGGAGGTGATCAGCACCAGGTGATCTTCAACGACGGCGAGTGGTACAACCCGCTCACGGGGGGGTCGTCAGGCATCAGCGTCGCAGCGCTGGATGTCCTTCCCTGGCTCGAGCGGTCCAAAAACCGGCTTGAGATTGCAAGCCTCCCGGTTGCGGGAGCGGGCGATTACATGGAGAACCGGAATGCAGTGCTGGTGCTGACCCGTGGACGACCTGTGGCGGCGTTTGACACACATGCTCCTGTGCCAGGAGCCACCCGCACGCCAGGGAGCATCCCGCCAGCAGGCTCCACCCCGGGGAGTACAGGAGAGGAAATTTCAGACGAGCCGCGAGAAACAACGCGTGGTTCCTCAGGACACCTCATCCCTCCGCCGAAGGAAGCGGGATTTCCTGGGAATATCGTGGAATGGCTCTTTGCGAGGGTATTTGAAATCTTCGGGATTCAACGGTCTCCCTCTCTTGATGCGTCATCGATTCGGACATCCGTGATCAGGGAGGATCTCACAATCGAAGAGGAGAGAACCAATGTATACGTTAGCGACCCCGTTGTCCTCGAGCCCGGGCCTGTCCTCGGGGATGGAGAGGAAAATTCCACAGATCCATCCAGTCCCGGGGAGATATTCAATGACGAAACCCCCCTTCCAGGTGTGGATGACACAGCACGGGTCTCCCCGCAGCGCTCCCAGGAGAATGCAGTCACCGGCGGGATCTTCATTGACTCCTATCCGCGGGGAGCCGACATCTTCATTGACGGGAGGAAGGTGCCTGCCAAGACGCCTTTTGTCGCCAACTGGCTGAAAGGGGGGATGCACAGCATAAAGCTCGAGATGGAGTCGTTCACCTTCACTCCAGAGAGCAGGCAGGTCTGGGTCACACCCGGTGAGATCGCGACCGCCGAGTTGTCGAGCGGTGCAACGGCAATACGCCGGCTTTTCATCAACTCCACCGGGTGGTCCGGTGCCCAGTTCACTGTCAATGGAAGGGCACCGGTCCTCAGGATTCCGTCGGTGGTGAATGTGGAGGGGGTCTCGCCTTTCGTGACAGTCTTCTCTGACGGAGCCTGGCATTCGAAGACCATCATCGCACGGATCGCGGATGGATCCGAAGTGTGTATCGAAAACACGGCTGAAGGACTTGCGGGGATCGAGGTGAGCTCGACACCACAAGGGGCCCGGATCCTCGTTGATGGCTTCAATACAGGGAAAGTGACCCCCGCACTCGTCGGGAACCTCTCGCCCGGCCAGCACCGCGTCGATCTCCTCCTTCCCGGCTATTACCCCTCCTCGCAGGTGGTAACCCTCGTCGACTACAGGAATGAACCAGTCGACATGCGCATCACGCTTTCATTGAATCCATACTATTCAGGGGCCCTTACCATAGAGAGCGATCCCCCTGGCGCGAAGATCTCTCTCTTCAACAGGGATACAGGGAGAATAACCCCTGCAACATTCGATTACCTGGCGATTGGGACGGTCAGTGGAAGGGTGCGATGGGACGATGCGGAGCGAGACTTTGAGGCGGTGGTGCTGCCAGGAAGGACTGTCAACCTCACACTTCTTCCCCCTGCGAAGCGGTGATGCCTCCCGGGGCATTCCAAAAGGGATCTTTTCGCCATCTGGTGTGGGTAGGAGTGGTGAACCGGACACATCTTGTAGGGGGTATCCGCCCCCACATCCCCACATGCGATGCACGCCGCCGCCCCCAAAAGGACGCCCCGGCGGCGGTCCAGTGACTGAATTGATATGCAGATCACAACCACGATTCAGTCACCCCATACAAAACAGCGAGGAGGCAAAAAAAGGATCTTTTCAGTCATCCTGTGGGATCGGGATGGATGATGCGGCCCTGCCGCCAGGCAGGGGACCAGTTTCCCGGGCCCCCGGGTGAGGGGACGGTAGCGGCGACAGTATGGCGTATTTTAATAAATGGATGTTCAGAACTCTTCCAGAATGCCATATCCCCACGATCGCAGGATGGCAGCTCCGCGAATGTCGGTAAGGCCGTCGCAGAGGATCCCCCTCTCTTCGAGGAACCGGCTGGCCATGACCGGTGAGATGAGAGATATCCTCTCCTTCTCACCTGGATTGAGCGACCAGCGGTGGATATAGTAGAGAGGTGACAGACCCCTGCGGGAGTGCAGGTACAGGTCTTTTCCCCGTGTATAGGCTGCCTGCCCCGGTCTCCTCTCGGCCCTGAAGAGGCAGGTGTCTTTGGTGGTATCGAGTGTGGAATTACTCTCATCATGCACGGTCAATTCCATGCCAATCTCTCTCCTTGTCGCTGATTCTTCCATGAGGCAATGGTATGCCGGAAATCGACGGGTTCGAGGCTCCCGCGATTCCTTCGGCAGCAGATCACATGGCTGATCCTGCCACAGAGGTATTCTCTCATATCAGTAATAAATTTTTTTATAAATGTAACACTAAATATTATTAATAATTTTTTTATAACAAAATTCGGACCTGTCCACCCCAAAAAATATGATAGAACGTTCTTCGCCGGGGGTTCTCGTTGTCCTAGAGCGTGACCTTCCGGAACTGCCGGACGCTGATTCCCACCACCATGACGGCGAGGAGAAAGAGCGCCCCAATCCTTGGCCACGCAAGGACCCCCTCCTGGAGGGCGCGTATTGCGTCGATTGCATAGCTTACGGGGTTCCAGTATGCAAGCGGTGAAAGCCACGCGGGCATGACGGCATACGGCATCAGCGCACTGCTGGTGAAGAAGAGCGGCATGCTCACCATGGCGTTGAACGCGGCGTACGCGTCGTGGTCAGAGAGAAAGAGTGCAACCGTTGTCGAGAACGCGGAGAGGAGCACGCCGAAGAGGGCCAGGATGCCATAGGTGAGGGCAAGGCTCCAGGGAGAGAGGAACGTCGCGCCAAGGATGAATGCGAGGACGAGGATCACGGTTGCCTGGATAAGACCCCTGGTCGTGATGAAGAGGATCTTTCCATAGAGGATGCTCTCCCGCGAGGAGGGCAGTGCGAGGAACTTGTTCAGGAACCCAAGGATCTTGTCGAAAATAAGGAGGGAGCCCCCCTGGAGGGAGGCGCCGAGCATCGTCAGGACCAGGATCCCGGGCGTGATGAAGTCGATGTAGTGATCCGTGAACGTGGTGGGGAGCGCAAGGCCGACAAAAATGAGCCACGCAGCGGGCATGACGAGTGCGGAGATGACCGAGACGCGTCCGCGTATCCACCGGAGCATGTCCCGCTCGAAGTACGAGAGGATGGCCTTCATCATCTCCTCCTGAGCATTGTCCTGAACTTCTGGTCGTCAAACCCCGTCACCTCGTCTCTCGACCCGACAAGGGCAAGGAAGACGTCGTCAAGGGTAGGTTCCCGCACCGAGAGGGAATGGATAACTGCCCCGTGGTCTTCGAGCCAGCGGAAGAGGACCGGCACCTTCTCGGATGCGTGGTCGGACGAGAATACGAACTCGCCGTTCTCCTTTTCGCCCAGTCGCTCGATCCCGGCGGGAAGATCTCCGGAGAACCTGCCGGTCACCCTGGCGCTGATGAGGTCTTTTCCGAGCATCCCCTTCAGGTTGCCTGGCGTGTCGACCGCCGCCACCTTTCCATGGTCGAGGATCGCGACACGGTCGCAGGAGTGGTCTGCCTCGTCCATGTAGTGAGTGGTGACAAAGATGGTCATCCCCCGGGACTTGAGGGTGCGGATATGCTCCCATATCTTCTTCCTTGCCGCGACGTCGAGGCCGATGGTGGGCTCATCAAGGAAGAGGATTTTTGGTTCGTGGACGAGCGCCTGGGCAAGCTCAAGCCTCCTCCGCATTCCTCCCGAGTAGGTCCGCACCAGGTCGTCGGCCCGGTCAGTGAGGTCCATCATGCCGAGCACCCGGTCGATGGTCTCGTCACGCCGCGATATTCCATACAGTTTCGCAAAAAGGCTTACGTTCTCCCGCCCGGTGAGCTTGATGTCCACTGCCATGTCCTGGGGGACGTAACTGATGAGCCGTCGCACCTCCTGAGCCTCTCTCTCCACGTCATGGCCGAACATCCATGCGGACCCCCCGGTCGGCCGGAGCAGCGTGGTGAGCATCAGCACAGTCGTGGTCTTGCCGGAGCCGTTGGGGCCGAGGAGGGCGAAGATCTCGTTTCCGATGGAGAGGTCCAGGTGGTCCACGGCACAGAGTGAACCATAGTATTTCGTCAGGCCGGATATCTCGATCGGGATCATGGCATTACACATGTTCTGGTGACAATCTCAGACTACTTTCTTGTGCGGGTGCTGATAGCACTTCCGACAGGTGGATGGGGTATCGTTCCACGAGGAGAGGAAGGAGGAAAATGAAGGCAAAATAAATTTTGTTTATTATTTATTGTTATTTTTTTTATATGAATAATTGCGTTTTTTTCTTTTTAGTACAGACGAATTAAAACCATTATTATTTATTGTAGCACAGCCAAAGATCTTACCATATGAAGAGAGGGCACCTCATCGCCGGGTTCGTGGGAATGGTCGTATGCGCCATCATGATCCAAGGGGCTGCTGCCGGTACCCTGGAACGGTCCATCGAGCCTGCAGATCATTCCACTTTCCGTGTCACGCTGACTATCCCGGGAGATACCGTTGCCGGCATCACCGAGATTCTCCCTGACGGAATGGAGATCCTTCAAGTCTCGCTGCCCCCTCACCAGTATCATGTCAATGGGACGACGCTCTCTCTTGCGGTGATCGGCGAACGCGAGATCACCTATCTTGTCAGGGGATCGGGGGATCCCACAGGATCGATCCGGGGGACATGGACCGACTACCTTTCCGGGGAGGTGGGGAGTGTGGCAGAGCACGGAGATGAAATGCGGGGTCCCGAACTACCCCCCGCAGTCCCTCTCGCATCTGGGACCCCGAAAGCATCACCTTCTCTTCTCCTTTCCGGGACAGCGTTTGCCATCGCGTGTGTGGTAATGGTCCGGGCACGCCGGAGGGATGAATAATGAATACGCCCCTCATTGCGGTCCTTGCGGTGTGCATGCTCCTCTGCCCCTTCGTCGTGGCAGATGCCGCACTCCCCGGTGACCTTGATGGAAACGGGTTCATCGCGAAGGAGGAGCTCGCCTCATCGATCCTTGCCATCCTTTCATCCGGCACCACGCCCCCCGACGCCACTCTTTCTGACCTGCGGGATGCTGCATGGATGTACGTTCACTGGAACGGGACCGCCCGGACCGTGACCGACTCCTCGGGAAAGAGCCTCACGCTTACCCGTCCGCTCCGCCGCATCATCGTGATGAACAGCGAGACCCTGGAGACGATGCGGTCCCTTGGCGTCAAGAAAGAGAGGATCGTGGCCGTGGACAAGTTCATCGCCCAGAAACCGGAATTTTTCCCGGAGTATGCCGGGTATCCGTCGGTCGGGTCAATCTGGGCCCCGGATTACGAAAAGATGCTTTCGATGCGCCCTGATGCGCTCTTCCTGTATGCATCGGTGAGCAGGGCCGAGTGCGATGAGATCGAGCGGCGGGTCACTGCCTCAAGGCCTAGTCTGCCGGTCTTCAGGATTGACTGCTACCGGCCTGAGACTTACCTCGAGGATGCGGCCCGCATTGCGGAGATATTCGGCGAGGAGGAGAAGGGCGCCCGTCTTGCCGCATTCTATACCGATGCCCTCACAAAGGTTGCAGCGGCCGCATCTTCATCTGCGCCCCCCGAGGTCTACTTCGAGACCTGGAACGATTACAAGACCGTGGCACGGGGGTCAGGTTACCATGACAAGGTCACGATGGCCGGGGGTGCAAATATCTTCAGGGACAACCCTGCGGAGTATCCCGAGATCGATCCCGAGTCGGTCATCGCCAGGAAACCGGATGTCGTGATCAAGCTCGCGGGTTCGGGAAAATACATCTTCGGGGGGTACTCGGGGGAGAACAGCTCCCGCTTTGGCGAGGTCAGGAACACCCTTCTTGGGAGGGCCGGCTGGAGCTCTATCCCCGCCGTCCGGGACGGGAGGGTGTACGTCATCCACAACGCGGTCCTGGGAGGGCCCCAGTACCTGATCGGCGTGACTTACATGGCCAGGTGGTTCCACCCCGACGGGGCTGGCGACCTCGACCCTGAATCGCTGCACAGGATGTACCTGCAGGAGTTCCAGGGCCTTGACCCCGGCCTTGCACACCCAGACCGGTTCGTGTTCCCTGCAAGGTGAGGAGCGGCAGGACATGCAGAACGACGGGGAGCAGATCGCCGGCCAGTACCTGCGCATGCAGGCAAAAAGGCTCCTCTTTGTCGCAGTACTCTCTGTGCTCATTCTCCTGCTTGCGGTCGGCTCGACCATCATCGGGTCCGCGGGGCTCACGTTCGGTGAGGTGTTCGCGGCAGTGCTGGCCGGGATATTCCCGGGCATGTTCTCTGCCGATCCGCTCGCATTCACGATTGTCTGGGACCTCCGCCTCCACCGTGTCCTCTTTGCAGTCGTGGCGGGGTTCGGCCTTGCGGTTGCGGGTGCCGTGATGCAGGGAGTGCTCCGGAACCCCCTCGCGAGCCCGTTCACCCTCGGCATCGCGTCTGCAGCAACGTTCGGGGCTGCAATCGCCATCATCTTTGTCCCCACTGCACTCTCCGGGGAGATCGCGCTTGTGATCAGTGCGTTTTCCATGAGCGCACTTGCCGCGCTTGCGATTTACGGTCTCTCCCGGTACCGTGGAATCTCTGCCGAGAGCATGGTGCTCGCGGGGATCATCCTCATGTACCTCTTCGGCGCCATGACCTCGTTCCTGCAGTACACCGGCACCACCGAGCAGCTCCAGGCAGTCGTCTTCTGGATGTTCGGGAGCCTCCAGAATACATCGTGGGAGAAACTTGCCCTGGTCTCTCTCGTAGTCGGGGTTGCCACGCCCCTCCTTGTCTGGCGTGCATGGGACCTCAACGCGCTTGGCATGGGGGACCAGGTGGCCCAGAGCCTTGGGGTGAAGGTCGAGCAGACCCGGACGCTCCACATGATGGTCGCATCGCTTATCACTGCATCCATCATCTGCTTTACGGGAACTATCGGGTTCATCGGGCTCGTCTCGCCGCACATCACGAGGCTTGCCATCGGAGGGGACCATCGCTACCTGGTCGTCGCATCGGGCTTTGTCGGCGCCCTCATCCTCCTCGGGGCAGACAGCCTTGCCCGGACCATCCTCGCACCCCAGATCATCCCGGTCGGGATTATGACGGCGTTCATCGGCATCCCGTTCTTCCTCTACCTCTTCATGCGGCAGAAGGAGGAGTACTGGTGAATCTCGAAGTTGCGGGGCTCTCCTTCTCCTACGAGGACCACAGTGTCCTTTCGGACATCAGTCTTGAAGTGAAGGGGGGGGAACTCGTCGGCGTCCTCGGCCCGAACGGCTGCGGCAAGACCACCCTGATCAAGTGCATCAACCATATCCTTGTCCCACGGGGGAGCGTGCTGTTCGGGGGACAGGATGTCGCCCGCATGGGGAGCACGGAGCGTGCGAGGCTCTTTGCCTACGTCCCCCAGGCCCTCTCCATCGGGATGGCGATGACAGTCTTTGAGTCGGTCCTGATGGGGAGAAGGCCCCACATCCGTTGGGGAGTGGGAGAGCCTGACCTCGGCATGGTCAGCGAGGTGCTCGAGCGGCTGAAGATCTCTGACCTCGCGTTTCGGAAGGTGACGAAGATCAGCGGGGGGGAGCGGCAGAAGGTGATGATTGCACGGGCCCTGGTCCAGGACCCTTCTCTCCTCCTCCTCGACGAGCCGACGAGTGCGCTTGACCTCCGGCACCAGCTCGAGGTCATGCAGATCATCCGCTCGGTGGTGAACCAGAAAGGGATCGGGGCGCTGATGGCAATGCACGACCTGAACCTCGCGGCCCGGTACTGCGACCGGGTGGTGGTCCTCCACCGGGGCAGGATTGCCGGGCAGGGCGTCCCGTCCGCGATCCTTACCGAGAAACTGATACGCGATGTATACGGGGTGTCGGCGAGGGTCGGCAGGGAAGACGGGTATCCCCTGATCGTTCCCCTCGAGTCAATCGCGAGCGTCTGATCCATGCGCCTGACTGCCATTGTCTGGGGGAGCGAGATCCCGATGCTCACAACCGCGGCGGATGAGCAAGGGGTCTCCCTCCGTGTCCATCCCACGTACCGCATGAGGGACCCCGCGTACCTCGACTCCTGCATCCGCGAACTTGGAGACGCTGATGTCATCCTCCTCCACCCCACGAACGATGCCTACTGGGACACCCTCATCCCTGAACTTCCGCCTGGAGTCCCCGTCATATCGTTCGGATACGACCAGTCCTTCTGGACCCTCTCGACTGTCCCGCTCCCTGTCACGGCAACCGTGAATGCCTACTTTGTCTATGGGGGGGCAGACAACATGCGGAACCTGCTGCAGTTCATCCGGGGCAAGGTCCTTTCCCAGCCTGCGACATGGGATGCACCTTCGCTTCACCTGTGGGAGGGGGTGTACCACCCGGACGCACCCAGGGTTTTCGCCACCGCGGAGGAATACTGGGAGTGGCGGGGGAAGGAGAAGGCGCATACTGTCGGCATCCTCTTTTACCGGATTTACTGGTCAAACGGGGATCTTCAGGCCATCGACGCACTCATCAGGGAATGCGAGCGCGAATACAATACGATCGCGGTCTTCTCGGTCGGGACCGGGGATACCGGGGCAGGTGCAAGGGACGCGACCGAAGTGATCCGGCAGTTCCTCGGCGATGTGGACGCGCTCATCTGTCTCCCGTCCTCTGCACTCTCCCACGACCCAGATGAGCCTGTCAGGGTCTTCGAGGCGCTCGGAGTCCCGGTCATCCACCCGCTGGTCCTGTATTACCGGACAGAGGAGGAGTGGAAGGAGAGCCTTGACGGCATGGGCAGCATCGAGATGGGCTGGTCGGTGGTGCTCCCCGAGATGTACGGGATGATCGGCATGATCCCCATCGCAAGCGCAGTGGCAGAGGGGCCGCTTGGTCCCGGGCACGCATGGCATTCACCTGTCAAAGAGCGTATCCAGGCCCTTGTGAGGAGAATAGGAAGCCTCATCAGGCTCCGTCAGAAGCCTGCTGCAGAGAAGAGGATCGCCTTTGTCCTGAACAGCTCTGCCTGTGCATCGGTGGAGGCAAATGTTGGAGCCGCTGCACACCTCGACTCGCTCCAGAGCGTCGTTGAGATCCTGTCCCGAATGAAGGAGGAGGGGTTCTCTGTGGAGGTGCCGGAGAGTGGCGAGGCACTGGCCCGGGAGATCCTTGACCGCCGCGCCATCAACGAGTTCCGGTGGACCACGGTCCAGGACATCGTCGAGCGGGGCGGGGCTCTCGGCATAGTGGAGAGGGAGACTTACGAGAAGTGGTTCCTCGAACTCCCTGCACCGCTGCAATCCCGCATCGCCGCGACATGGGGGGATCCTCCGGGAGAGATGAAAGACGGTGTCCCGCCCGCGATGCTCTGCCAGGGAGGCATGGTGATACCCGGGCTCTCTTTTGGCAATGCCGTCGTCTGCACCCAGCCGAAGAGGGGATGCGCCGGCTCCCGGTGCGACGGGCAGGTCTGCCGCATCCTCCATGACCCGGAGGTCCCTCCTCCTCACCATTACCTTGCCGTCTATCGCTATCTCGAGCGGGTCTTTGGCGCAGACCTTATCGTGCACGTCGGGACTCACGGCACTCTCGAGTTCCTGCCCGGGAAGTCGGCGGCGCCCTCTGCGGAGTGCCTTCCTGATGCAATCCTGGGCGACCTCCCCCTGCTCTACCTTTACAACTCGGACAACCCGTCTGAGGGAACCATTGCGAAGCGGAGGGCCGGGGCGGTAATCATCGATCACCTCCAGACCGTGATGGCCCCCACCAGTCCCTACGGCGTCCTCAAGGAACTCGAGGAGAAGATCGCAGAGTACCGCAAGTTCCTGGGGTCTGATGGGGCAAGGGCCCATGCCCTCCAGCACCAGATCACCGATCTTGTCACGCGGGAGGGGCTTGCCGGCGAACTTGGCTTCCAGGCACCTCACCACGATCCCGCCGCATTCGACCGGTTGCTGGAGAATGCGGAGAGATTGATCTCCGGGGTGTACAGTACCCGCATCCCCGAGGGGATGCACGTATTCGGGCGAATTCCGGCAGGTCGGAAGCGGGCCCGGTTCATCGCGCCCATCCTGAACCACGACGGCCACCTCCACCGGCTGATTGCCAGGATGATGGGGCTCGGTGCAAGGATATCTGCTTCAGAGACTGCGCTCCTGCGGGTGCTCGACGGCTATTCGGAGGAACTGGTCTATCGCATCCTCGAAGGCGAACCGCCATCCCGGGCGGCTGCCGCGGTTCTCGGGGACCGGTTGGAAACGGTTGACGAGGAGGGGCTTTCCGTGCTCCACAAAGAGGTGCAGGAGATATCCGGTGCCCTCGGTCGCTCTGATGAGATCGGGAGCCTGCTCTCCGGTATGCGGGGTGGCTACATCCCGCCGGGACCATCCGGCCTCCTCTCCCGTGGAAAGACCGGGATCCTTCCCACCGGGAGGAACTTCTATTCCCTCGACCCGTCATCGGTCCCGACCGAGGCGGCCTGGGAGGTGGGGACGTGCCTTGCGGAGATCCTGGTCGAGCGGTATCGCCAGGAGCACGGGCACTACCCCGAGAACGTGGCGCTCCTCTGGATGGCCTCCGACATCATGTGGGCCGACGGGGAGCAGTGTGCCCAGGCCCTCGCCCTGATCGGGGCCGAACCGGTGCGAGAGCACGGGAGGATCAAGGGTTTTCGCATCATTCCGCTGGAGAGGCTCGGAAGACCAAGGATCGATCTGACGGTCAGGGTGAGCGGCATTTTGCGGGACTGCTTCTTCGGGTGCGTCGAGTTCCTGGACGACGCGATACGGGCGGTTGCCGCCCTCGACGAGCCGCCGGAGTGGAATTATCTTCGGAAGCATTCCGGTGACGGGCAGATCGGCCCGAGGATATTTGGCGCTCCCCGGGGGACGTACGGGATGGGGGTGAACCTTGCCGTGTACGCTTCGGCCTGGAATGAGGTGAGCGACCTTGCGGACGTGTTCATTTCCTGGAACGGCTATTCCTACGGCAGAGGGGTCTTTGGGGAGAAGTCGACGGAGTACCTGGTCTCCCAGTTGCGGACTGTGGATTTGACCTTCAATAAGACCGCGACCGATGAATATGACCTCCTCGGGTGCTGCTGCTACTTCGGTTCGCATGGAGGGATGACTGCTGCGGCCCGCGAGGTCTCAGGCAGGGAGGTGTCCGCCTACTACGGGGACACCCGGAACACCTCACGGGTGGAGGTGCGGACCCTCGCAGAGGAGCTCCGCCGCGTGGTAAGAACCAAGCTGCTGAACCCCCAGTATATCAACGGTCTGAAGGAACACGGGTACGCGGGCGCTGCGGAGCTCTCTAAGCGTGCCGGGAGAGTCTTTGGGTGGGACGCGACGACAGGGGAGGTCGATGACAGGATCTTTGACGATATCGCACGGACCTTCCTCATGGATGCAGAGAACCGCGAGTTCTTCCGCGAGCACAACCTCTTCGCGATGGAGGAGATGGGGCGAAGGCTGCTTGAAGCCCACGCACGCGGGATGTGGGAGGCTGACGAGGAGGTGCTGGAGGGGCTCCGGTCAGTCTACCTGCAGATCGAGGGGGACCTCGAGGACGAGATGGGCATCGCGTCCGGCGACCGCCAGGGTGGTGCGATCGAAGTGTTCATGCCTGATGAGATGAAGGGCTGGAAAGAGCAGGTATCGCACCTGAAACGGCATGCCGCAGGCCATTAACTTATGTCCCTTCCCTCTTTGGGAAGCCGGCAGTCATCCTTTTTGGTCATCGCAAAAGTGAGTGATCATGCAGGCATGAAGGCTCCCGGTGGTCATCGGCGAGCTTGGCGTCGTCCGCTGCGTGGTCCCTGCAGGACAGGCGTGTGAACTGCTGCATGATTGATGTACTATCCCCGCAAAAGAGGTAGATACCCATGTGCGAGAACGAAGAAGGAACCCATTTCCACTCACATTACCCTTCATTTGAAGCATGCGTCGCGTTCCATGGCCATGCCTGCCCGGGCCTTGCGACCGGGTACCGCGTTGCGACTGCCGCGATGCGAACGCTCGGGGTTGCCCGCCCATACGACGAAGAGCTGGTCTGCGTCGCCGAGACCGATGCATGCGGGGTCGACGCCATCCAGGTGGTGACCGGCTGCACCGCAGGGAAGGGAAACCTGGTCATCCATGACTACGGGAAGCACGTCTTCTCGTTCTTCTCCCGTGACCAGGACCGGGCCATCCGGGTGCGTGTCTGCCAGTCGGATATGCCTGAGCGGTCCGGAATGGACGAGCTGCGCAGGAAGGTCTTCTCCGGGACCGCATCGAAAGAAGAGGAGGCGAAGTTCCGGTCGCTGATGCAGGCGGCAACGGCACATATCCTCTCGGTCCCGGAAAATGCGTTGCTGCGTATCCGCGATATTCCTGCGCACCCCCCGAAGAAGGCACGGATCTTTGCGACCGTCACCTGCGCCCGCTGCGGGGAGCCGGTTGCCGACGCAAAGACGCGGGTGGTCGACGGATCAAGGGTCTGCATTCCCTGTGCCGAGGCACGCTCGCAGGAAGGGGAGCGCCGGACGGAATGAGCATCGAGCTGCACCCCATCGGGTATGTCAGGTGACCCTACCGTGAGCGGCGGGACGCCCCCCGGCAGGGACGGCTCTCAGATGCAGTCTCAGAGATCGTGATCGACCCAGCATATGAACCGGGGCTCTTCCGGGTCGCGGAGAAGACCCACCTCTTTGTCCTCTGCTGGTTCGACCGTGCCGACCGGTCGACGCTCAGGGTTATTCCCCCGCACAACCCGGTCGAGCACGGGGTGTTTGCCACCCGATCGCCGGACCGCCCGAACCCCGTCTCGCTCTCGGTCGTCGACCTTCTCGGCGTGGAAGGCCGTGTCCTCCGGGTCCGCGGCCTGGACGCCCTTGACGGCACGCCGGTCATCGATATCAAGCCCTATGCACCGGATATCGATGCCCCTTGCGGGGATGAGGAGGCCCGATTCCGGAGCCAGTGAAGAGATACGACGACGGAAATAAACTGGGAAGACCGGCATTGCGGGGAATAAAAGGACTTTGACTCCGGCACCACCCCTTCCCTGCCCGATACCGCGCGTTTCAGGACCCTGTTGTCCCCGCTGCCTCTGTCCCTGCCCCTTCCTCGGGCATCAGGAACCAGGCAGCGATATAGACGATCACCCCGATCCCCACCGAGAGGAGGGTCAGGACCACCCAGAGGATCCGGATCACGACGGGGTCGATCTCAAAATAGGTGCCTATCCCCCCGCAGACACCGCCGAGCACCTTCCCTTCCTTCATCCGCATCAGCCGTTTCATGGAGAATACACGGCTTTTACCAGTAAAAAAGGTTCCTTTTCTCCCAAACCTGCATATCCCTTCACGATGAAGCATATGTAATCATGGCGTACTTCTGCCAGCAGTGCGGGGAGTGCTGCAGTGTGATGGGGCAGGTCTTCTCCATTGTCCGGCAACTCGACGAGTTCCGTTTTCTCTTCCGGAACGAGTATACCGGCGACACCCGCGAGGTAGAGGTAGCGCTGCCCTTACGCCGGCTCTTCCTGGAATCGAAGGTTCCTGCACACTGGCAGAACCCCTGCCCGTTCCTGAGGCTCGATAATGCCCAGGGACTTGCCTTCTGCACGGTGCACCTTACGAGGCCTGACATATGCCGGGAATACGAGTGCTGGCGGATACTCATCCTGGATGAAGAGGGGCGAAGAGTCGCCCGCGTCATGGAGAGGCGGTACCTCTGTCTTGAGGATGAGGGTCTTCGCGGTGAATGGGAGGAATTTCACAAGTCCCTTGATACACCCGATGACCGGGTGTGGGACGAGGCGGTTATCCGTTTCTTCCGGGACCGTGGGTTGCATGTGCGGGTATGAACGGCGGACCTTGTGTCCTCCGGTCCCCATGGATACGTGAAAAAAGGTGTCTCCTCTCACAAACCACATGCCCCTTCCAAGCAGGGAACCAGTGCGCCAATATACCACTCCCTTTATTTACCTTCATGGTTGAGATGTAGTGAACCAAGGGAATGCAGGAGCATTATCGTGGAAGAGAAGGCAAATTCCCCCGGATCACAGAATGGTATGGCGGATGCATGCGGGTACCCTGAGACCGGAAAGGTGATGCTGGTCCGCCGGATAAGCCGCCTGGTCTTCCTCCTCGCGGTTCTCGGTTCCGGGATCCTGGCTGTCTCGCTCTTTATTTACGGATTCCTCGTCACACTCGCAAGCCTTGCCCATGCAGGCATGCACTTCTCCATGGAACTCGAGGCCATGAAGGAAGTAATGGCGATCTCCATCGAGATCATCGACCTCTTCCTGGTGGCGACGGTCTTCTATATCATCTCGCTTGGGTTCTACGAGCTCTTCATCTCGAAGGCACCCCTTCCCGGATGGCTCAAGATCTGCGACCTCGATGACCTGAAGGACAAGCTGCTCGGACTGGTGGTAATTGCCCTTGCAGTCCTCTTCCTCGGCGAGGCACTGACGTGGACAGGCGCAGCGGATATCCTCGGGTACGGAATCGGCACTGCCGCAACGATCATCGCAATCTCGCTCTACTTCTGGTCAAAGCACTGATCTGCACCACTCCTTTTTAGAGAAGGGCATTTCGTCCGCTTTTTTTGGGTCCGGCAGAGTGTGACACATTGCGGTCATCACCGCCTTCGAGAACATTGAAATGGTTCCCATCCCTCCCGTCAACATGCTGATTTGGCAGCCTACTCCCGGGTGACCGCCACCAGCCGCGAGATAAATGCCCGTGCCCAGAAGTAGGCGACGAGGCTCCCGATGATGTTGCCGATGATGATCCCTGCCCAGACCCCGTTCTCGCCATATCCAAGGTAAATCCCGAGGACGTAGACAAAGACTGCAACGAATGCGATCGTACGGAGGATGTTGATGACCAGGGATATCACCCCGCGCCCGGTCCCCTGGAAGACCGAGAGGGACATCATCCCGATGGGTATGAAGAGGAGCAGGACCGTGATCGCCTGCATGAAGAGCGCGATACGCGGGGCAAGGGAGGCCATGCTCTCGGTGTAGGCGAAGAGGAACGCGATCTGCGGGGCAAAGAGAAAGATGCCGGCGGCCATGACAACCGAGATGAGGGTCCCCAGGCGGACGGCATAGGCATGGGCAGTCTTCAGGTGTTCAAAGTTCCTCGCCCCGTACGCAGCGCCGATGACGGATATGAGCGTCGTGCTGATTGCAATGACCGGGATGATGGCAAACATGACCAGGCGCCATCCGGACGTGTACACGGCCACGGCATCAATGGTGGCAACCATCACGAGTACGATATTGATCATCACGCCGAGGACCGACATCAGGAAAAATTCGGCGCTTGCCGGAAGGCCAACCCGCAGGATATCGACGCTCATCTCCCGCTCGGGGACGAAGATTTTCGGGGAGATGGAGAGGTAGGTGTCCTGTTTCACGACAAACCAGTAGAGGATCACCAGCGATACGAGTGCCATGGAGATGACGGTCGCGATCGCAGCCCCTGCGATCCCCCACCCGGCCCCGTAGATCAGGACCGGGTCGAGGATGACGTTGAGGATGGACGATGCAGCCATTGCATACATCGTCCTCTTCGTGTCCCCTTCTCCGCGGAGGATCGCGTAGGCGATGGTATTGAAGAGGATGAAGGCCGCCCCGCCAAAGACAATCCGCCCGTATTCGGCCGCAATCGGCGTCACCTCCCCTGCTCCCAGGAGCGCGGCGATCGGTTCGGCAAAGAGAACGAGCGGAAGCGTCAGGACTGCCGCAAACACCATCCCGATGAGTATCCCGTGCATGCCAGCGTTCTCTGCTTCACGCCTGTTACCTGCCCCGATGTACCTGGCAACTGCCGACGAGACCCCTGCACCGAGGCCGTTGCCGAGCCCGATGAAGACCATGAAGAGGGGAGTGATGAAACCGACGGCCGCAAGCGATCCGGGGCCAAGGCCTGCCACCCAGACGGCATCTGCCAGGTTGTAGAGGGACATCAGGAGCATGGCGAGGATCATGGGTCCCGAGAGCTTCCGGATTGCGACCTTCGGGTCCCCTGTCAGGAGTGTGACGCCTCTCGTGATGGCATGCTCGTGATCTTCCCTTCTCGCAGGATCGGGAGCATTGATATCGCCGGTGTTATTCGGGGAGGAGTCGCTCTTCTGGATGCGGATCACCCGAGTTTGGCAGCGGGACATGATGCCCGGCTGCCGTTTCTTGAGAATAAACTCGTAATAATTGGCAGGATTCGTGCTAATACCTGCCGGTAGGAGAAGTCTCCCGGATGCGCGGCTCTCCCCGACGCGGCGATGACCCGTGACCTTGATATGGTCCGGCCTCCACCGGATGATCATGCGTGTGGTTGCATTCAACGGAAGCCCGAGGAAGGGAGGGAACACGGAGTTCCTGTTGACGCGGGTGCTCGGTGTCCTGGAAGACGAGGGGATCAGGACCGAGCTCGTCCAGGTCGGCGGCGAGAAGGTACACGGGTGCACTGCCTGCGGGAAGTGCTTTGTGAACCAGGACCAGCGGTGCGTCTTTTCCGACGACATCATCAACGAGTGCATCGGAAAGATGGGTGCGGCCGATGGCATCCTTATCGGGTCGCCGACGTACTTCGCGGATGTCTCCACCGAGACGAAAGCCCTCATCGACCGTGCAGGCTTCGTGGCGATGGCAAACGGCGGGCTCTTCTCCCGGAAGGTGGGGGCGGCGGTGGTCGCGGCCCGGAGGGCTGGCGCGATCCATGTCTTTGACACCATCAACCACTTCTTCGGCATCAGCGGGATGTACACGGTCGGGTCGATCTACTGGAATATCGGCCTCGGGATGAACCCCGGCGACGTGGAGAAGGACGCTGAGGGCATCAGGACCATGGAGGCCCTTGGGGCAAACATGGCCTGGATCCTGAAAAAGATTGCATCAGGGTGACTGGTTCCTTCGCTGTTCCGCAGGTTTCACTCGGGGGAGACGCCCCCTGCATCCAGCGCGAGGGATGAGATGGTTGGGACAAGGGGTTACTGAACCGTTTCCCTGACCAAAAATGACCCGCCTGGCAGGGGGCTGCCCTCGCCATCACTCTCGATGTGCCTGACGCCCGAGAAGATACATGTCGGAACTTCAACGAATCAGACTATCTCGTGCCCGGTGAGCAGGCGGTTGCATGTCCCTGCAAGGGCATTTGGTCTGTTCTCTCTCGATAACGAGGAGCCAAAAAGGGGTGGCTACTGGGTCTTCGCAGCGTTCAGCCTCTCGACGATGAGCGAAAAGTCCCCGTCCATGGCATCGACCTCGACAAGCAACGGCCCGTAACAGGGCTTGACAAACGGGACGAGGATCTTCTTCTTCTTTCGCTTGAACCCCATTGCCATCGGGGAGGGGAGGAGGAGGTTGACGCCCCGGAACTCAAATCCCGGCGGGACCTCGTACCACTCGCTGCAGGTGTCCTTCACGTAGGCGTTCACCATGTCGACAGTCGTGTCCTTGAGGACGATCCCTGACATCAGCCGGTTGATGCAACGGGCGGGGGGTGCCATGAGGAAACGTATGAACGGGATGGCTATAAAGGCAGTGAAGAGGGAAGCGCAGGTCTCAGCCGCGAAGGATCAGTGGCCGGCGACGGGGAGGAGGAAGATGACGATCTCGAATGCGATCAGGAGAATGATGATCCACTCCAGGAAATGGGCATGCTGGATGTTCACTTCATCAGAGAGCATCCGGTAGGTCTCCCTGATGGTCGCAAGTTTCCGGTTCACGCTGTCGGTCCACTGGCCGGACCGCAGCACCTGGAGGGCGGCGGCATATACCCGTGCATAGTAGACGTCTTCGGTGACCTTGATCAGGTTGTTGACGTCCTCGATCACCTCCGAGACCTCGGCCTGCTCGCTCATCAGGGCCTTCATTAATGCGCGGTACTTGAAGGACCTCGAGATCCACCACTGCCGGTCGGCGTTCTCGATGTCATCGTACATCCGCTCCATCTGGCGGGAGAGTTCCCGCTCGTAGAAGCGGAGCTCAAGGACCTGGACGGCTGCGTACTCGATCAGCTCGATGAGGTCGAGAAGAGGGTCCGGTGAGAAGAGGATGGTCCCGTTCCAGGAGAGGACTGCCTTCTCGTCCGGGTAGTAACTGAAGGTATGCCGGAGCGTGTCCTCGCGGACCCCCTGCGAGAACCCTCCCTTCTCACCGAGGAGAATTGCCACCTGGTCTATCCCGGGGTCTTCCCGGTCGGCCTGGTAGATGGTGTACTCTTCGTAGAACTCTGCATCGATGGGCCGTTCTCCAAGAACTGGCCTGAGGACCTCCCGGAGCTCGGAGAGCGCCCGCTCGAAGTGGGGAGAGAGCCCCTCGTGGGCGGCGAAGTGGAGGGCGGCCTCTTCGAGTGCGGTCGACGGGGCTTCCTGGTCTACGAGGCAGAGGCAGATGCTGATGGCGCCGAAGTCAAAGACCTTTGCCATCGCCGACAGTGTCCTGGTCCCACGCGGGGTGGAGATCGTCGAACCCTGGAGCCTTACAAGGAGCGGCGGCTCGGCGATGGTGATGGAGGCAGGCCGCACCCTGTTGAAGCGGGAGCGCGAGGTGGGCGTGCTCGCCGCAAGTTCCCGTTCCAGGCAACGGAGGTCGACCTCGTCGCCGATATCGTAGATGCGGAAGAACCGGATGGAAAACATCTCGCACTCACCTCCTGTGCCGGTAGGGTGGAGTGCGGGAGGGGATAAGCGTTTTCGGGCTGAACTCATCATGAGGGGGTGTTTGGGGATATTCTGTCGGGAAACCCGGGAGGTGATCCTGCATCAGGTGGGTCTGGTATTTCCCGCCAGCCCCCGGACCCTCGCATTCCTGCATTGGTCCTCCTCACATGGGAAGTTCCGTGACAGGGATGCATGAACTTCTCCTGGCCCGGGAGGCCCCCCTGGTCCAGGTCCATCCTGAGGGAACCCTCATGGCGGGTATGCGTGAACCCTCACATTCGTGATCCGGCATGCCCTCTCTGCGTGTATATGCCACACTCTGCAGCCCTGATTGCGGTTCTCCCTGCCGGATACGGAGACCGCATGTTTTTGAGATGGCAAGGCACACCTTTCTCCAATGCCAGGCATGCAGGCGGTTATGACGACACGGTCATGGACTTCGTCCCTCTTCGCGGGGGCCGTGGCAATTCTCCTCGGCGTGCTTCTTATCCTCGAGCCGGCACTCACGATCCGGCTCCTCCTCTATTCGCTCGGGATCGTTGCGGTGGTGGTCGCGATCCTCTTCTTTGCAGGGGTCGCGTTCTTCTCGCGTGGAGGAGGGCCTCTTGTCCCACTCCTGCTCGTGATTGGGGTCCTTGTCCTCGCGCTCGGAGTGCTCGCGTTTCTCAAGCCGGACCTGGTCGGCGGGTTCCTGGCGGTGATCGCCGCCGCCTTCCTGATCGTAGGAGGCCTTGGGGTTGCCTTTACCGGGGTGTTCCAGCGGTCAGGGTTCGCGGCACGGGCCCTCTCCCTGCTCGGCGGCGCACTCCTCACCATCCTCGGGCTCCTGTTTCTCTTCCATACAGGGTTCACCGCGACGGTGGTCGTCCGCCTGGTGGGAGTCTTTTTCCTTGGTGCAGGGGTAGTCTTCCTTGTCGGCTCCGTGCTCCAGTGGTGGCGGGAGAGGAGGCATGGGCCTCTTTATATCGACGCCGAACTCGTGGAGCGCTGAGCCTGGCACTCAGAGGACACGTTCTTTCAGAGCGGGCACACCTTGATGCACATCCCGCACCGCAGCCCCCTGAGTTCCCGGAACATGTAGTCGGCGCAGCGCTCCCGGTCGATGGTGCCGTCACGCCCGATGGCGTGCACGGGGCAAACCTCCACGCATTTTCCGCATTCCCTGCAGCGGGGGTGGAGGAAGGGGATGGTCCCCGGGTCTCCTGCCTCGAGCAATGCATCGGTGAGGATGCCGGTTATCCGTATCCGGGCGCCGTAGTCCGGGTGGACCAGGAGGTGGTTCAACCCGAACGAGCCGAGGCCGGCGTGGTACGCGGCATACTTGAGGGAGAGATCCGCTTTCAGGGTGGCCCGGTCCGCGTACCAGTACCCAAACTCGCTCCCCTCGGTGGGGACGAGGGTTGCCAGGTACCCCTCGCGCTCGATCTGCCGTGCGAGAAAGAAGGCGATCAGCCGGAGCGTCGCGGTCCCGGCCATCAGGGTGTTCGTGTATTCACCCCGTCCTTTCGGGAGGGTCGAGAAAGCACCGCGGGGGACTGATACGCCGAGCACGACGACGGATGCGACGCCCTGCATGATGTCCTGCGGGCGGTTCCCGGCGTAATCCGGCCGGAGAAAGCATGACGCATCCGCCACGCCGAAGAGGTCTGCGCCCCTCTGGAACGCGGCATCCCTGATGTTTCCGGTCAGCGAGTACCTGCTCATGTGCAGGAGAGCGTGGGGCGGGAGGGGTATTAGGATGTTGTGACCATCCTTATATTGCGATAGGAAATATCTTGCCTTCGCCAGGTTCAGACACACCGGATATCCCCCTGAGGGTATCCTGGCATGACGGCTTTGCTTCCGGATTGCATGCCACGGGGTCCATATGGATGTAACATTCCCTCGCTCCAGGGTTGTATCACTCCCAGGTCCATGGGGGTGTTTGATCCCCCTGCTCCCTGATTGCATAACTCCCATGTCGATGTGGATGTTCGGTCCTCTTGCTCACGGATTACATGTTCCCAAATTCTGCAAGGTCCGTGGGGATGTTCAATCCCCTCGCTCCAGGGTTGTATCACTCCCAGGTCCATGGGGGTGTTTGATCCCCCTGCTCCCTGACGGCATAACTCCCATGTCGATGTTGATGTTCGGTCCTCTTGCCCCGGATTACATGCATCCGGGTCCTGCCCGGGTGCATATCGATCTTCAATCCCCTTGGTCCCTTCCTGAAGGAAACCCTTCCCGTTCAGTCTCTGCGGAGGAGCTTTCGGGCACCGTTCGAGACCATGAACGCCGAGCCGAGGACCCAGACCCCAAGGAAATCCCTTGCCACAAAGAAGAGGGACTTGTCGGGGAACTGGGCGTCCCGGACGTTTTTCAGGGAGAAGTAGGCAAGGAACAGCCAGATGACCCCGACAAACGACTGCGCAACAACAGAGATCCAGAGGCCAAGCGACGCAAAGATGCCGCTGATGCAGAACAGGAGCACGCTCGTCAGGCTTGCGGAAAAGAAATTGACAACGGCGCCACGGTTCATCGTATCCAGCAGTTGCGGGATGAGCAACACCCCTGCGAGGAATATGAAGCTCGTGAGTGCCAAATCCTGCCAGCTCGTGCGTAGTCCCTCCTGTCCGATGTACCAGGATATTATCGACGTCCGGGCATATCAAGAGGTACTTCTTTCCTATCCAAATGTGGCGAGCGACGAAGAGCGGGGCATGGGGAGACGCATATCTCCGCTTTCGATGCATCCCCAATTATCTTTTGCGAGTCCTTCCGATACCTGATGATCCCACTGTTTTTCCAATCAGTTATATGGGTAGGATGCAGAATATTCCTGCAGGCGAGGGTAGGCAAGCCTGGCCAAAACCGGCGGACTTAAGA
>JAKPPB010000013.1 GCA_029547605.1 Methanobacteriota archaeon
CGGGAATCTGGGTGGCATATTCTGGGAGAATGTAGACATCGGGAACATTCTCAGCAACGATGCCAGCAACAATGTGGTGCTCGGAATTGGAGTCTCATCGGGATCATCGAGCATCACCATAGATGGCAACACGGTCCAGAACGTGGTGGGGAGCGAGAGCAGCAACGGCATACAGGTCGGGGGAGAGAACCTCAACATCATCGACGTGAGCAACAACCAGGTCTCGGGATGCAGCGGAAATGGCATCCAGTATGATCACGTCACGACCGGACACATCGTGAACAATCAGGTCACTGGGAACACGATGAACGGTATCAACATGGATGCCTGTGATGCGGTGACCGTTGAGGGCAATACAGTAACCGGGAATACCGTTGGTGTCTACACCGGCAATTCTGAAAAGATTATACTCAATGGGAATAGGATTTCGGAGAATGAATTAGGAGTAATCATTGCAGATTCAATAAATTCGGTGATTTTCAACAATTACTTCAATAATCAGAATAATGTAGCGATAGAAGGATTATCCAGCGGCAATTCCTGGAACGGGGAAAAAGTCAACCATGAAAATATCATGGGAGGACCGTATATCGGTGGGAATTTCTGGGAAACACCCCAACATAATGGATACTCAGAGCTTAACCCCGATTTCGATGGAGATGGACTCTGTGATGAAGCATATCTCATCCAGGACGGAAATGTTGACAATTTACCCCTGAAATGGCCTTTACCGACCGCGCAATTCATTTCTGACGTCACTTCAGGAGAGGTCCCGCTCACCGTTGTATTTACTGATGCATCGACCGGACCGGATATTACTTCCTGGACCTGGCAGTTCAATGATGGCTCTGCCGACATATCTGAGCAAAACCCGGTTCATTCTTTCCTTACCCCAGGAGAATACACCATTACATTGACCGTCCAGAGTTCACATGGAACTGATTCCGAATCAAAGGTTCAATACATCTCCGTTCTGCTATCCAATCAACAACCGGTGGCCGAAGCGAATGGCCCATATACAGGGTTTGAAGGCGGTGCAGGAGTGACTTTTTCCGCAGCAGGTTCCTTTGATCCAGAGAGGACACCTCTCACTTACCGGTGGGATTTCGATAATAATGGTGAATATGATATCGTTACATCCGAGGAAACCCAGACGTGGGATTGGGGTGGGAATGAGTACCATGGATATGTCACGTTGGAAGTGAGTGATGGGAGCCTGACAGCGACGGATACTGCATGGGTAGACATCAAAAATGTTGCCCCGACTGCGTATATCCTTCCGATACCTGCATACGCGCTCACTGCGGGAGTGGAAGATACCACGACAGGGAATATCTTTGACGGAGATTTTTGGACCAGTTGGATAGCTGCAAGTGCCGACCCGCAACAACAATGGATCAAAATAAATCTGGGGGAGATAAGAAGAATTGAGGGATTCAGGGAGACTTCTGGCGTTTTCAAAGGAAAACCATATTCAGTTGCAGTATCTGTTGACGATAACTCCTATAATGAGGTTGCTACCGGCACCCTTACCCAATGGGATTTTGGAGAGCACTTGTTCAGCACTCCACAAGATGCGCAATACCTTAAGATTAGTATCTCGCAAGATGATGGATATGGTGTCCTTGCTGAGTTCAGGGTGATTGACCAGGGTCTCCTCACCTCGGCCAAGGAAGATGAATCGATTGAATTCAGAGGTATCTTTACCGATCCAGGAATTGACCAGCGCACGTATGAATGGAATTTCGGCGATGGTGAGACCCAGACAGCAACCGTAATTTCCGGGACTCATACTCTGACAGGGACCCACTCCTATTCATCTGCAGGAACCTATATGGTCACTCTTACAGTCACAGATGACGAGGGAGAGGTAGGAACCAACCAGCGACAGGTCGTAATCACATCCAAAAACACAGCACCAGTTCTCGCAGCAATTGGCAACAAAGAAGTGAATGAGAACGAAGAGTTGCAGTTTACCGTTACAGCAACCGATGAGGATAACGATCCCCTGACCTTTGAAGCAACTGTGGTACCAGACTGGGCGACCTTCGATCCTGCGACCGGAGAATTCAGAGGGACACCCGGCTACGGAGATTCCGGGACCAGCACCGTGACATTCACGGTCAGTGACGGTTCTTTGAGTGACAGCGAGACGATCACGATCACGGTCAAAAAAGTAAACCTCGTGCCAGTTGCTAAATTCAGCTACACACCAGAGGAGATCTACATTGGCAACGAGGTCCAGTTTATTGACTCATCAAATGACCCGGATGGCAGTATAGATTTCTGGTCCTGGGACTTTGGAGATGGTGAGACATCCGCAGAACAGAACCCGGTTCATATCTACACAGAAGCGGCGAACTACATTGTGAAGCTGACAGTCACCGACAACGACGGTGGCAGTGCCACGATGGACGTGGAGATTGAGGTTCTAAGTTCGAACCATGCGCCGGTGTTTGACCCGATAGCGGACCAGGTGGTGGATGAAGGGGAGACCGTAGAGTTCACGTTGACCGCAACAGATCCAGATGGAGACGAGCTCACAATTGAGGCAGACAGTCTCCCCGGAGGAGCATCATTCAACGGAGCGACCTTCACGTGGGTCACGGATTACACGCAAGGTGGTTCCTATAACGTAATGTTTACTGTATCAGATGGATCCCTGACCGATACAATAATTGTTGGAATTGTGGTGAATGAGGTCGCACCGCAAGAGGCAATTGAGAATTTAGAAGACTATATCGTGAATTTAAACCTTGATAAAGAAATCACAAACAGTCTTACCGCAAAACTGGGTGCAGCAATTTCTTCCTTAGATAGAGGAAATGAAAACGCGGCTCTGAATCAGCTCAATGCCTTTATTAACTCGGTTGAAGCCCAGAGGGGAAAGAAACTGACTAACGAACAAGCAGACGCTCTTATTCTGGAAGTAAACCGGATAATCAGTGGGATATAGATGGAAAAATTATTATTTTTCAAAAACCACTGGTAAGAATATCAAATCAGTGTATAATCAGTTTATTTTCAAAAATAATTGTACAGGCTCCTTATTTTGCTCTAGCGGCCCGGCTGGGGCTTCAGAAGTCAATATTCAATTTTCTTGGCATTGCGGGAGTTCGCGACCGTGAAGTCCGAGTTCCCCGCCGATACCGAGATGAAGATGGCCATGGCCGGCGCATGATCAACTACCGCACATGGTGTTTCGATGCTACTACCCCAAACACAGCCATGTCCGATATGTTTAATTACACATTGTCCCCACTTTAGCTGTCCATAAACAACCTGTTCTCGGTATCTTTCCTGATTCGCGAGGATATTCGGGTGAGGAGTGACAGATGGCTGTTTCCTGGAAATGGATGGTACTCGGTGGCATTCTCGTTTTCGCGTTCTGCATGCTCATACTCACCCAGATTACACCTGTGCCGGCACCCCGCGATCGCCTCGTTATCATGATGAATGGCACTATCTACACCGATCCCGATCACAAGACAGAAACCCTGCTCATCGGGAACGGTATAGTCCGTGCAGCCGGTGTCGACCCGGGCGCATACCCGGGTGCAGATATCATCGATCTGAAGGGCGCCTTTGCCTACCCGGGGTTCCACGACAGCCATGTCCACCTCCTGGAGTCCGGCTACGCCTTCAGCAGCAATTGCAGCCTGTACGGGGCAACGGATGCCAGGTCCATTGCTGCGATCGTCGGTCCCATTGCCGCGTCCCTTCCCCCGGGAGAGCCGATGCTCGGAGCGGGTTTCTCGCTCGAGGATTACAATGGATGGTCGCTTGAGGACCTCGCCCAGATCGACGCAGTCACCGGTGACCGGCCGGTCTTCCTTGGGGATTGGCTGGGACACAACGCGATCCTGAACTCTGCAGCGATGCGTGTGTGTAACATCACCGAAAAGACCCAGGCACCGCCCGGCGGGATAATCGTGCGTGAGAACGGGACACCGACAGGGATGATGAGGGAATCGGCGATGGCGCCGGCCGGAAACGTCCTCTTCCCCCTCTTTCCCGATGCGGTGATCGAGCCGGTGACCCTGCAGTTCCTTCAGACCTGGGCATCGTACGGATACACCTCGGTCAACGACCTCATGGCGATGCCGGCGGGACGGATGCTCCGGCCTGACCTGATGCAGAAGCTCGAGCGGGAAGGAAAGCTCCCGGTACGGGTCCATTACTTCTATACGATAGCGAGTCTGGAGGAAGTCGATGATGCGCTTGCCTTTGTGGGGAACGACACCGACATGGTCCGGTTCGTGGGACTCAAGATCTTTATCGACGGGGCCTATGCCGGCGGCCAGGCGAACACCAGCTGGATGAATGCGAAGGGAAATTATGGTCTTGCGTACGTCTACCCGGACGACTCGCATGGTGCATCCTACAACATCAACCGGATCGTTGCACGGGCAGACGACCTCGGCCTGAACGTCCACTACCATGTCCAGGGCGACGAGGCGATTGAACTGGTGCTAAACGCGCTCGAAAACCAGTCCGCCCGGCGTGGGGGGTTGAAGAGCACCCACACGTTCCTGCACCTCGCGTTCCCGACAGACCAGCAGATTGCGCGGATGCAAAACCTGGGGGACCATGTAGCCATGAGTGTCCAGCCCGCGTTCTGGAAGCTGGAGAATGACCTCACGCGGTACTATGGGAACCGTTCGTTCGAGGCGTACCCCCTGAAAAAATTCTTCGAGAGCGGAATCCCGGTCGGCATCAGCACGGATTTACCCACCTCGCCCCTCAGCCAGTCGCCGCCGACGGTAATCGCCGGGATTTCGACAACGGGTGGCGGTGATCCCGGACACCACCCTCCCCTGACCATCCGGCACGTGATCGCAGGCCTTACTGTCGGGAGTGCAGCAACCACCCCCAGCCGTGATATCGGCAGACTCCGGCCGGGCTATAAGGCAGACATCGTCGTGTACGATACGGACCTGTTCACGGTCTCCCCGGGACAGTTCACGGAGAACTATCCAAGAGTGCTTGCCACCTACGTGAATGGCGTAAAGGTGTACGGTGCCTGAGCCCGGGTCCGTGGGAAACGGGAGACCCTCTGGTTTTAATCCTCAGAAGATTCTCTCCACTATTCCCGGTTGGGAGCCTGTATCCAAGTATTCTTGCCAGATTCATCCATATTTAACGAGAGATTGATTTGTATTCTATGCAAAGGCAGGATCGCTGAGAAATCCTTCGCGCCCCTTTGCGGTTGATTGACGGATTTTCTGCTCTCTCCCTGGCAGAATTCGGGCACACGCGTACTCCAAAGGGAACGCAGCTCATCGAAAAAAAATCCGCAAGAACGCGGGGAAGATAGGGGAGCTGATCGATGCCATCCTATTGTTGTCGAGATCCACCCGAAAAGATCTGCAACGTGCAGATATCGATATGACCGCACTTGCCCGTGAAGTAATTGACGAACAGGTTGCGACCTTAACCGATTACCCCGTAGAGGCCACAATAGATACACTACCCCGATGCCGCGCTGACCTGGTATTGATGCGTCAGGGAAGGGAAAACCTGGATGGAGTCAGGTGTGAATGAAGGGTGCACCTGCGGTTTCACGGTCGGCAGGGAGAAGATTGAATCGTAATCTTGTCTTTTAGGTTCGATTATTGGTCTCGCAAATTCTTTTCTCCCACATTTTCTAAAAGGAGGGGCAGGCTCACATCAGAATATTGCATCAGAGCTTGCTGTGGTCGTTGGCTGGAAGGACGGACTTATCCCCTGCCGGTATCCCTTGCGCGATAAGGCAGTGAATGATGCTCTATGTTCACGAAACACCTTGACTGCCACCCCCTGCGCCCTGATTCATTCTCCTGCGTTCGGCGGAATTCTCTTTTGAAAATAGGTGCAGAACGAGCCGCAGCGATGACACTCGCCGGCTCCCTCCAGGCATGGTTCGACATGGATGGTGACCTGGGACCGGGGAAATTCCACGTTGAGATAGTTCTCCAGGTGATCCGCAAGGTCATGGGACAGTTCAACCGAGATATTTCCCGGCATCACCAGGTGGAAGTCGATAAAGATTTCCGGGCCAGACCTGCGGGTTTTCAGGCCATGAAACCCTGCATATTCACTGGCATGCTCGCAGATGATCTCCCGGATGCGTCCCTCGTCATGATCGGGCAAACTCGTATCGATCAGGTCTGCCACGGAACGCCTGGTGAGATCGTAAGCGGCCCTGATGATTACCACCGCGACACCGATCGCAATGATAGAATCAATGCTCGTGATCCCCGTGATCCGTATCAGCACAAGCCCGACCATGACTCCTCCTGAAGTATAGACATCCGTCCTCAAGTGCCAGGCGTCGCTCTCCAGGGCGATCGATTCAGTCTGCTTTGCAACGCTCATCAACCTGCGCGATACGAACCAGTTCAGGACGGTTGAGATGGCCATGACGCCAATACCTGCAAGAAGCAGGTCTTCGGAGAGGTACGGCCCCCCCTCCCCCAGGAGGGCGCGGACAGCCTCCCAGATGATGAGTGCGGCAGCAACAAAAATGAGGACTGCCTCGATCAGGCCGGAGAAATCCTCGAACTTTCCATGACCGAAGGCATGGGCAGAGTCCGGCGGCTCTGAGGATATCCTGACAGAAAAAAAGGCAATGACGGCCGCAAGCAGGTCCATCGAGGAATGGATGGCCTCGGAGATGATGCTGACCGAACCGACTGCAATACCCACCACGAACTTCAGGATGACGAGGAACGTATTGGATATCACCGAGAGCCGGGCAGTCTTCTGCTTGAGCGAATTTGTGGCATCGTTTGCGATATCACGTGATTCAGTCAAGGTAACCTAGATTGTTCACCCTCGAATTGATTAAGGTGACGGGGTGCTGCATGCAGGTCCGGAATCCTTTCACCCTGGATTCCAATAGACAACCGTTCGCCCACGAGCATACTACCTGCATGGCTCCTCACTATGAAGGGGATATACGCTGTTCGACCAATGATGAATACCTGTGGTAAAACCATTTCTTCACAACTTCGACCAGGACCAGGTATCCTGCCACGAGTCCCGCAAGGACCGCGTAGAACGAGAGCGGGGGATGGACAAACCCGAAGATGCTGCCAATGAAGGTGAATGGCAGGATGCAGGCTATGAAGACGACAAGGAGGGTGCTCCCCAGCAGGAACCGGCTTGGTCTGCTCCGGTAGAAGGGAACCACCTTGGTACGAATCACGAAAATGACCAGGGTCTGGGTGCAGATCGATTCGATGAACCACGCAGTCTGGAACAGCGCAGCCTGTGCGGAAAAGATGAACAGCAGGATGAAGAACGTGAGGAAATCGAAGAGCGAACTGATCGGTCCGAAGACCAGGATGAATTTCTTGATGAAACCTATATCCCATTTCTTGGGGGAACCGACGTAGGAACTGTCCACATTATCGGTCGGGATGGTGGACTCGGAGAGGTCGTAGAGGAGGTTATTGAGCAGGATCTGGATCGGGAGCATAGGGAGGAACGGGAGGAACAGGGAGGCGCCTGCCACGCTGAACATGTTCCCAAAATTGGAGCTTGAGCCCATCAGGAGATACTTCATCGTGTTCCCGAAGGTCTTCCTCCCTTCGATCACACCATCGCGCAGGATCCGGAGGTCCTGCTCAAGGAGTATGATGTCGGAGGACTCGCGGGCAATATCAACGGCCCCCTGGACCGAGATGCCGACATCTGCCTCCCTGAGTGAGGGGGCATCGTTGATCCCGTCTCCCATGAATCCCACGACGTGTCCGTTCTGCTTGAGCGCCATGAGTACCCGGTTCTTCTGGACCGGGGTCATGCGGCAGAAGAGGGTGATATCTTCCACCACCCGCGAGAGGGTCTGGCGGTCCATCTTCTCGATCTCTGCACCGTTGAGCACCCCTTTCACGTCAAGGCCAATCAGGGATGAGATCTTCCGGGTGACAAGCTCGTTGTCCCCGGTCAGGACCTTGAGCGTAATCCCTGACTCGGCCAGTTGCCGTATCGATTCCTTTGCGGTCTCTTTCGGTGGATCGATGAACGTGACGAGACCGATGAGGGTCATGTCCCGTTCATCCTCCGTGCTGAAGAGGAGCTGATCACTTCCAAGGTCCCGGTAACAGACGGCAAGTGTCCTGAACCCCTCCATGCTCTTTTCACGATACAGCATCGAGACTTTCTCCCGATCGTGGTCGGTAATGAGAGTTCGTGTACCACCTCGCTCTATATGTGAGCAGATGCGGAGGATCTCTTCAGGCGCTCCTTTGGAGATCAGGAACCGATCGGATCCCCTGCAGACGGCAATTGAGAGGCGACGCCTGACGAAGTCAAAAGGGATCTCATCGATCTTTTGGAAATCCCCCGGCTCCTGCGGGTGATGGGCGATGACAGCCTCGTCGAGAGGATTCCGTATCCCGGAATGGAAGACACTGTTCAGGAATGCATAGAACAGGACTTTTTCGTTCGGAGTCCCATCCGGGTCAAGGTATTCGATGAGCGTGATGCGGTTCTCGGTGAGCGTCCCGGTCTTGTCAGTGCAGAGGACATCCATGCTCCCGAAGTTCTGGATGGCTTCGGGGTGCTTGACGATCGCTCCTTTCTCCGACATGGCGACCGCACCCTTCGAGAGGTTCAGCGAGAGGATCATCGGCAGAAGCTCAGGGGTTATCCCCACCGCAAGTGCGACAGCAAACAAAAGCGACTCCAGCACGCCGTGACGAAAGAGTGCATTGATGAAGAATACAAAGATGACCAGGGCAAAGATGAAGCGGGACATCAGGAAACTGAACTGGGCCAGCCCACGTTCGAACTCTGTCTCTTCCGGACGGTCAACGAGGGTCTGGGCCACCCTGCCAAACTCGGTCTCCATTCCCGTCATGGTCACAACGGCAGTGGCGGTCCCGCTGACCACCGAGGTCCCAAGAAACACGTAATTTGCAGCATCAGACAGGAGTGTGCCAGGCGGTGATGGCATTGCGTGCTTTTCAACAGGGTAGGGCTCGCCGGTAAGGGCCGACTGGTTAACGTAGAGGTCCCTTTCTTTCAGGAGCAGGGCATCTGCCGGGATGATATCGCCCGCAAAGAGGAGGATAATATCTCCCGGGACAAGGTCCGTGATCGGGATGTCCTGCTGACGACCATCCCGGACAACGGTCGCACGGCTTATAATCTTCTGCCTGAGCAGTTCCGCCGCGTTTCCGGCCTTTGCCTCCTGGTAAAAGTCCAGGGATACACTGGCAATGACGATGACGATGATTATGGCAGCCGCTTCGATATCCCCTACAAAAAACGAGATGACCGCGGCAAAGAGGAGGATAAGCACGAGGATATTTTTGAAGTGTTCCAGGAACCGGATTACTGCGGGACGCCTGCGTGCCCGGGAGATATCATTTGGACCGAATTTTTCCCTTCGCTCTGAAACCTGTGATGAGGTGAGTCCATTCTCGGAAGTCTGCAGTATCGCACATACCTCTCCGGGGGTGAGGGACTGGAATTCAATATTTCCTGAGTCTTTTCCGCTCCTCATACCGGGCGTTTCCATGGACAGCGCTCTCGCGTGATGAGTGGTTGTCACTGCACCTGATTTACGTTTGCAGGGAAAACCCTGCTTGGGATCTATCAGTCAATGCTTCATATGCTGACAACCTCATAAAAAGGATCGAGATCCGTATGGACACATATGATTGAATCGCGGTGATTCCCTTCTCACCTGGAGAAATTTTTGGCTCCTCTGGATGAAAATTTCGAGCTTATAGTACCCGGGTGATGGAGTTTACCATTCGACTGCAGGTGCTTCTGATGACACCTGGTCGATTATCTTGACACGTTTCCAATCTCCCTCATGGAGAGACATGGAGTGCTCTCGCTCGAAACTGACCCATTTCCTCTGTTCTCTCCTCCTGATGTTCACCTCAACACACATGATCTCAAGCAGGACCTGGTAGATGGTGTGATACAGGATATCCCAGATATTTTTTCTATCTTCCTCTCGAGTGGTACTGGCCCCACGAAGTGTGGTTGATAATATTCGAGAATAAAATTAGGGTCTCTTCTGTGATTTCTTCTCTTTTCCTGCCAGGATTACGCAGGATAGGATATGTTCCTGTATTCTTTGATGATTTGATATACCCGTTGCCGGCTCACTCCAAAATAATTCGCTATATCGGGTATTGGCTTCTTTTTCTTCCATTGTTTGACAATTCGCTTAATATCACTGTGGGATAACTTCTGCACACATTCGTCTGTATTGGGTGTAAAGTGATTTCGGGATATTTTTTACGCAAGTGAAAAACGAGGAATAATTTTTTAGGGAGAAAAATACCGATATTAAGCGAGTGATAAATATCCCAAAAATTTTGATAATCGATGATTCCGGCTTTCAAAGGAAAATAATCTCAGATATCCTCAAAGAAGAAGGATACGCGGTCATCACTTCAGTGAACGGCATGTCAGGATACACAACCGCATTGAAAGAATCCCCAGATCTTATTATCTGTGATCTCCTGATGCCCGATCTCGATGGATATGAATTCCTGAAGAAGATACGCGAAAATGGCGTTGCAATCCCGGTCATCGTTCTGACTTCCGATATCCAGCATACGACCCGGGAGATTTGCCTTGACCTGGGTGCGGTTGACGTCCTGAACAAACCAGTCAGGCGAACCACCCTGATTCCGGCATTGCAGGAAGTACTCCGGAAAAGATCACGGACATGAAGATTGATGAAGATTCGGTCGATGCAGTGCGTGAACTGATCAACATAGGGGTCGGGAGGGCAGCAGGACTGCTCAACGACATGACAGGGGCCCATATCCTGCTGCAGGTCCCGGAAGTCAGAATTCTCCGATACCATGAACTCATCCACGAAAAAGGATTACTTGAATCTGAGAAGCTCTCCGCTGTGACCCTGGAATTTGACGGGTCATTCTCCGGAATCAGCATGCTGGTATTTCCACCCGAAAGTGCCGCAATTCTTATCATGGCGCTCACGGGAGAGAAAATTGAAGTCCCGGAACTCGATGCACTCCGAATCGAGACGCTCAACGAGGTCGGAAATATCGTAAACAACGCGGTGATGGGATCGATCACCAATATCCTGAATGAACGGCTCACCTACAGTATGCCCACCTATATTGAAGGGAGTATCCAGGAGATACTCGGCCGCGAAATATCCTACGACTATGAGTGGGTCATCCTTGCCGTATCCCAGTTCACCCTGAGCGACTTGCATGTGGTAGGAAATATTCTGATGATCTTTGAAATCGGATCTCTTGATGCCCTGCTGCTTCGAATAAAGGACTCAGCAGGCCAAAATACATGAATTCCCCGTCATATTTTCCCCAGGGGAAGTACTTTGACATCATTCCCTCAGGCGTAGTGGTCATAAGACCAGATTACACTGTGGTCTATTGGAACAGGGCCATTGCTGCATGGACCAAGATACCCCCGAAGGATATTATTGGCCGTGATCTCCGGGAAAGATTCCCGCACCTGAAGGACCGGAGATATGCGCTCCGTATCCAGCAGGTCTTTGACGGGGGACCCGCAGCACTCTTTTCCACCCAGTTCCATCCCCATTTCATCGCCGCGCCACTGCCAGGGGGAGGACTTCGGTTCCAGCGAACCTCCGTACATTCGATCCAGGAGAATGGCGAAAAATATGCGATCCTCTTCATCGACGATGTGACCGATCTCGTCTCCCAGGTGCAGGCGTTTCGCCAGATGAAAGATCTCGCTCTTGCCGAGGTCGAAGAGCGGAAGAGGAAAGAGGCAGCTCTGGAAGAGAGCGAGACCAGGTTCAGGGAGATATTCAATTCGGTGAATGACGCCATCCATCTCCACGAACTGGGCAAAGACGGCCTTCCGGGGAATTTTATTGATGTGAATGCAACGGCATGCACGATGCTCGGATATACCAAGGAAGAGCTGCTGACCATGAGTCCTCTTGATATTGTCACAGAGTATCACAGCAGGCCGCTGGCACAGATAGGGGAAGAGATCAGGACTCTTGGTCAGGCAATCTTTGAGACAGAACACCGGAGAAAGGATGGGAGCATTATGCCGGTCGAAGTACATGCGCATGTGGTGGTTATCCAGAAAAGGAGAATCGTGCTCTCCATTGTCAGGGACATTACCCGACGGAAACAGAACGAATTGGCGCTCATCCGGTTAAATGAAGACTTGAGAACGATTATTGACAATGCTCCCGCAATGATATGGTATAAAGATACCCACAATACCATCATCAGGGTGAACCCGGCAGGAGCGGAATCTGCCGGGATGACTATCGAGGAGATTGAAGGGAAGAGTTGCTACGATCTCTTTCCTGACCTCGCCGAAAAGTATTATCAGGACGATCTTGAAGTGATCACGTCGGGAAAACCAAAGATTGGCATCATCGAGCAGATGCGGACAGCGCAGGGAAAAGTACTCTGGGTACAGACAGATAAGCTCCCGTTACGTGATGAAAAAGGCAATATTTATGGACTATTGGTCTTTGTTACGGATATTACCGAGCGGAAGATGGTGGAAGATGCACTGGCGCTTGCGAGTAAGAAGATCAACCTGCTCTCGAGTATCACGCGGCATGACGTCCTCAATCAGATTACGGCATTAAAAGCGTATCTTTACCTTTTAGAGGGAGAGACCGATCTGAACACCATCTCCGAAATCATTCGGAAGGAATCTCTCATTGCTGATGCGATTGAGCATCAGATTAATTTTACCCGTGATTATCAGGACATGGGTATCCATGCCCCTGAATGGCAGAACTTAACCGATAGTATCGGGAAAGCAAAGGCTCAACTCCCAATGAGGGATGTACATGTCATCGTTGACCAGCCGGATATCCAGGTATTTGCAGATCCCCTCCTTGAAAAGGTATTTTACAACCTCATCGATAACGCACTCCGGTATGGCGGCCCGCATTTGAGGAATATTCGTATATCCTCGGAAGAATCAGAACGGGGATTGGTTATTGCCGTTGAGGACGACGGTGTGGGCATCTCACCAGTTGATACACAACACCTGTTTCAGCGAGGGTATGGAAAACATACCGGGCTTGGGTTATTTCTCTGCCGTGAGATCCTTTCCCTCACAGGCATCACCATCCAGGAGGCCAGTGAACCTGGAAAAGGAGCCCGTTTTGAGTTGTTGATTCCAAAGGGTGCATATCGGTCCTCATAAAATCAGAGCGGTGACAGAGAGCCCCGGAATTTATCAGGATTCAATCCTATTCATCTCTTCCCGCAACAAATTATCCCCCTGCTGTTCCAACCATGGGATAAGCGGGATACTCCACTCTCATTATTCGAGGCAGGACCCAATAACTTTGTTATAGTTATACTCTTGAAATTATTGTGTGCATGAAATCCTCCAGGGATAAAGAGCCGGGCATCTCGGTATTATACGTCGACGATGAACCTGCCTTTCTTGATATTATGAAATTAACCCTGGAGCGTTCCGGGAATTTTTCCGTCACCCCCGCACTGGATGCTCCAACCGCACTCCAGTTACTCTCGAAGCAAACCTACGATGCGATCGTGTCTGATTATCAGATGCCGGTGATGGATGGAATTGCCTTTTTAAAGGCTGTCCGGCAACAATTCGGCACCATCCCGTTCATCCTCTTTACCGGGAGAGGTAGGGAAGAGGTCGTAATCGAGGCCATCAATCATGGCGCAGATTTCTATCTCCAAAAAGGCGGTGATGCGAAGGCACAAATTGCTGAACTTACCAACATGATTCACTACGCCGTGACCCGCTGGCGTATGGAGCGGAACCTTCGGGAGAGCGAAGAACGGTATCGGCATGTCGTTGAAGACCAGACAGAGCTGATCTGCCGTTTTAAGCCGGATGGGACACATATTTTTGTGAATGAGGCGTATTGCCGCTATTTTGGGCTCAACCGTGAAGAGGTCATCGGGAGCAGGTTCAGGCCACATATACCCCCTGAAGATCGCGAGAAAGTGAACCATCTGCTTTATTCACTCACTCCTGAACACCCGGTTGGCTCTCTTGACCAGCAGACTATCATGCCGGATGGGACGGTCAGATGGCAACGGTGGGTAGACCGGGCTATCTATCACAGGGATGGAACTCTGAAGGAGTATCAGTCAGTCGGCCGGGACATCACCGAAATCAAAAGTATCGAACAGGCATTGAGAGAGAGTGAAGAGAAATATCGCGCGGTTTTTGAGAATACCGGCACTGCGACAGTAGTAATTGAGGAGGATCGGATAATCAGCCTTGCCAATACAGAATTCGAGAGACTGAGCGGCTTCTCTAAGGAAGAGATCGAGGGAAAGAAACGCTGGACTGAATTTGTGCTGCAGGAAGATCTTGAAAGAATGCTCGCACAACATGAGCTCAGGAGGAAAAACCATACAAAAGCACTTACCCATTATGAATTCAGGTTCATCTCAAAGTCCGGCGAGCAGCGCAATATTTACCTCTCAATCGATATGATCCCGGGGACAAAGAAGAGCATCGCATCTCTTCGGGATATCACGACCTGGAAACAATCACAAACTGCTCTCTTAGAAAAAGAAGAACGTTTCAGGGAACTTTTCTCGAGAATGCCGAGCGGGGTGGCGATTTACCGGGCTGTTGACGATGGCGAGGATTTTGTATTCACGGATTTTAATCCTGCAGCCGAAGCGATTGAACACATTCCCAAAGAGGAAGTCATCGGAAGGAGAGTGACTGATGTATTTCCCGGGGTAAAAAATTTTGGAATCTTTTCGGTCTTCCAGAAGGTTTGGAAGACAGGAACGCCTGAATTCTTTCCCGCTGCAATCTACCGTAATTCTCATGATCCAGGTTCATGGCGCGAAAACTGGGTATTCAGGCTCCCGTCCGGGGAGGTTGTCGCGATATACCATGACATCACCGACCGGAAGAAGGCTGAAGAGACGCTCAAAGAACGTGAACGGGTGCTCTCTACCCTGATCAGCAACCTTCCCGGATTCGTGTATCGCTGCAGGAATGATCCGGACTGGACCATGGAATATATCAGTGAGGGGTGTCTCGAGATTACCGGTTATGCCCCCAATGATCTCATAGGAAATACTACCCTTGCGTTCAACGACATCGTTCACCCGGATTATCGCGAAGCTCTGTGGAAACTCTGGCAGGAATTGTTGGAAAAGCATGAGGTGTTCGAGGAGGAATATCCCATTATTGCCCGGAATGGAGAAATCCGCTGGGTATGGGAACGAGGGCGTGGAATTTTTTCCGAAGATGACCAGCTGCTTTTTTTGGAAGGGTTCATTACCGATGTGACTGAACGAAAACAGGCGGAAGAGAGACTCAAGAAGAGCAGAGAACAATTGGCACTGGCAATCGAGGGCTCTGGCGTGGGATTATGGGACTGGAAGGTCCAGACCGGCGAGACCGAGTTCAACGAGCGTTGGGCACAAATAATCGGGTATACCCTTGAAGAACTCTCACCTGTGAGCATTCAGACATGGATCACCCACACGCATCCGGATGACCTTGCCCGCTCCAATCTCCTGCTTCAGAAGCATTTTTCGCATGAGATCCCGGTGTATGAGTGCGAAGCACGGATGAAGCACAAGGATGGACACTGGGTCTGGATATTGGACCGCGGCACAGTGACAGAGTGGGGTGCGGATGGAAAACCCGTCAGGATGACTGGCACACACCTTGACATCACCGATCGGAAACATGCGGAAGAGGCCCTCCGGAAAGCAAACCGCCAGATGCAGATCCTCACCAGTATCACCCGCCACGACATCCTGAACAGCATCATGGTCGCGGAAGGGTTCCTCAACTTTATGGAAGGTCCGGATGCAACCCTCTTCTCTTCGTACAGGGAGAACATTCACCGGACGCTCCAGAGAATCAAACGACAGATCCAGTTCACGAAGGAGTATGAGACCCTGGGATCACAGGAGCCCACATGGCAGAACCTGGACAGGGTCCTGCAGGATTTGGACATTCCCCCTACACTGCAACTGCACAAAGATCATTGGGGCATGGAGATTCTGGCCGATCCGATGCTTGGGAAAGTCTTTGAAAACCTGCTCGATAATTCTCTTCGACATGGAGGAGATCATCTCACCAGGATCAGGGTCTCCTGTGCAGTATCTGATGCAGATTTTACCATCACATGGGAAGATAATGGATGTGGAGTTCCCTCCAATGAGAAGGAGAGGATTTTTGAGCGTGGATTTGGGAAAGGGACAGGCCTTGGGTTATTTTTAACGAGAGAGATCCTGGGGATAACCGGGATGACGATTCTTGAAGCGGGGATTCCAGGAGAAGGAGCACGTTTTATCATAACCATTCCTCATGGTCATTGGCGTGCCGTGCCTTCCACGTTATGAGGTGTTCAGCATTATAATCGATCAATCCTGAACCCTGCCTGCCCTTGGGGCGGAGATGGGGAGGTGGGTTTGAAGAAGGCAAAGAATTGGAACGCAGCTGTGCCTCCTCGAAACGATGGAAAACCGGGTGAGTGGATGTACCTGATATACACAAGCGGAACCACATTGGCTGCAACGGCTCCAGCGGTAGCGGTTGCGGCTCTGTTATGTGAGTGAATAATCCTTTGAAGTGGGAAAGAGAAAAAAAGAAAAGAACTTACTTAATTTCGATTTTACGGGGTTTTTCTTCCGGCCGAAGTTCTTTCTTTGGAATGGTGAGTTCCAGGACCCCATTATTCATGGTCCCGTCTGCCTTTTCGGGGTTCACCTCCTCGGGGAAAGAGATGTCCCGTGCGAAGGATGAATAATACCGTTCACGGTGCAGGTAGTTCTTCTCTTTCTTCTCAAATTCTTCCTTTTTCTGGGCTCTTATTGAGAGTGACTCGTTATTGATCTTTACCTCAACATCCTCTTTGGACAACCCCGGAAGCTCGACATGAATCTTGTAATGATCACCTTCGTCTATCAGGTCCAGCGGTGCATACCTGACAAGCCGCCAATCAGACATGCTCCTTGGGTAATCCATGGGGAAGAACGGTCGCATGAGATTATCGAAGGACCGTCTGAACTCATCGAAGATCGAATCGTAATCCCGGAAGAATACCGGTCTTTCAACGCGCTCTGCGACAGAAGTGCTTGAAGTGACAGGAGACACTTCTGTTTCCTTCTTCTTGAAAAGGCTCATAGGTGTTCCCTCCTATGTTCACTTTTAGTTAGTTTTAATTATATATAAATATTGCGAAAGTACCGCCCCCAAAGGATGGAAAGAAACCCATTCTATTTTATGATTCACCCTTGTGTACTGGTTCCCCTTCATGTGCCGTCAATAAATTGGCATCAGGTTGCATACGGACTCTCTCTTTGATCGATTTTTTCAGTTCGCTCAATACATTGTGATGAACCTCAGCCTCTTTCTCATCTTTTCGCACGGCACCGTACCGTAAGAGCAGGGTAAGAGAGATCATCAGGAAAGCGATCGCGATCAGGATGAAGGGGTCGATATCAAGGACCCCATGAAGGATGATTTCGCGGAGGATCGAGACAATTCCCACTTCTATCATGATATCTACGGCAATCCGGTGTTCCCTGATATAAATAATCAGGAGACGATAAATCTCGACCAGCACGAGGATATAGATCAGTTCCGATGCGATATACTGAAAGTTGAAGGGCTCCAGGAACTCATTGAACATTCCCAGTATTGCTTTGATCATAAGGGCAAACAGAAGTATGCATATCCCTATGACTATGATATCCTGGATATTTTCAAGCAGGCGTCGAAATATGTTATGGATGCCATAGTAGGACGGTCCCGCCATCTCTCATTCCCCCACGGTCTCCTTATTTCCTGAGAATGCCAAACGCTTTGTCGATCTCTGCTGCAGTCAGTTCAACATCGTCGAGAATCCGGAGGATGTCTTTTCGGATCTCCCTGACCATTGACTGAAGGCTGTTGCCCCGGAGGTAAATCAATCGCTTCTGGCGATATACCACCCCTGCATCGATGAGGTTCCTGATGTGGTGATTGATGCGCGAGTTGGTGACATCAAGATCCTGTGCGATGGTATCCACGGTCAGACCCCTCTCCCTGGACTGATGATCGAGCAGGGTGAAGAGTACCCGTGAGGCGACTCTGTCCACATCTCTTCCTTCTCCAATTCCAAGGCTGCTGCAGAGCCACCAGAGGTCCTCATCCTCACCGCCGGACACCGGCCGTTCAACCTGCCTCACCACGATCTGCCTCATAATGCCTCACCTGTAGTATCGCGATCAACAAATAAAAATGTTTTCCAAATTATTGAAATAATATCTACATAGTTGATAATTTTTAAATATTTTAGATATCAAATGAAAAAATGCAATAATTTCCGGAGGTGCGTGTGGTTGAAGGAAATTATTCCTATTGGAGAGAGGGTTCTGATAAAACCCCTGAAAATGGAAGAGATGACAAAAAGTGGCATCTACATTCCAGAATCCGCCCAGGAACATCGAAAAGAAGGATCTGTCATTGCGGTGGGCTGTCGGGATGATGGCTCCGCACTTCCCTTGAAGCCGGGAGATCATGTACTGTATGGAGGATACAGTGCGGATAAATTCGAGATGGATGGTGAAAATTACGTGTTTGTTCCTTTCAAGGATATTTTAGCAAAAATTGAGTGAGGTGGCTGGAGATGGCGACATCGAAACAGCTCATGTTTGATGAAGAGGCGCGAAAGGCTCTTCTTTCCGGTGTCAACAAAGTTGCAGACACGGTCAAGATCACGCTTGGCCCAAAGGGTCGCTATGTCGTGATCGACAAGGCCGTCAATCCCATCGTGACAAATGATGGCGTGACCATCGCAAAAGAGATCTCGCTCCACGACAAGTTCGAGAATATCGGTGCAAAACTGGTCAAGGAGGTTGCGCAAAAGACACAGGACAAGACCGGGGATGGGACAACGACTGCAACCCTCCTCGCCCAGGCCATTCTCACCGAAGGCCTCAAGAACATCACATCGGGGGCGAACCCGATCGAGATAAAGAGAGGCATCGATACCGCGATTGCTGCGGTTGTCAGCTATATCGGATCGATCAGTGTCCCCGTCAAGGACAAGGAGAGAATTCTCCAGGTCGCGACAGTTTCGGCCAACAACGATGAGGAGATTGGGAAACTCATCTCGGATGCCATGGAGAAGGTTGGTTATGGGGGGCTCATCACGGTCGAGGACGCAAAAAGCCTTGAGACCAGTCTTGATGTAGTAAAAGGGATGCAGTTCGATCGAGGTTTCATATCTCCGTATATGGTGACCGATCACGAGAAGATGACCTGCGAGTATGAAGACCCCAATATCCTGATCACCGACAGAAAAATCACTTCTCTTAAACAGATGATACCTATCCTCGAGATGGCCTCCCAGGAAGGAAAACCGTTCCTTATCATCGCCGAGGATGTCGAAGGCGAAGCCCTCGCAGCCCTTATTCTGAATATCATCCGCGGCTCGTTCAAGGTCTGTGCGGTAAAAGCACCCGGATATGGAGAGGAGAGGAAAGCGATCCTTGAGGACATTGCCATCCTCACCGGAGCGACTGTTATTTCAGAGGAGCGGGGAATGAAACTTGAAAATGTCTCCCGCCAGGCACTGGGATCTGCCCACACCGTCAAGATAGATGGAGAGAAGACGCTGATTGTCGAAGGAAAAGGGAGCAGAAAGGCACTCGAAGACCGGATGCACCTCATCGGGTCGCAGATCAATATCGCGGATTCCGAGTTTAAAAAAGAGGAACTGAAAAAGAGGCTTGGGAACCTTAGTGGAGGTGTTGCGGTTATCAAGGTGGGTGCTGCTACCGAGACTGAATTGAAAGAGAAGAAGATGCGGATCGATGATGCACTGAATGCCACCAAGGCAGCCGTTGAAGAAGGAGTGGTCCCTGGTGGCGGTGTTACGCTCTACCGGGCAATCAGTTCTCTGGACACGCTATCCTTTGATGATGACAGGAAGATTGGTGTCGCCATTGTAAGGCGTGCATTAGAGGAACCATTGAGGCAGATCGCAAAGAATGCGGGCGTTGAGGGTGCAGAAGTCATCGCCGCCATCAAGGGGAGTGATGATGATGCATTTGGATACAACGCAAAGACCGGGACCTACGAAAATCTGATGGAGCAGGGGGTTATCGATCCTGCCAAAGTGGTAAGGGTAGGTCTCCAGAATGCCGGATCGATTGCCGGTATGATCCTTTCAACCGAAGTCGCCATCACCGATTTCGACCAGGACAAGGACAAACAGGGTGCAGCCATTATTATCTGAATGAAGATGCAAAGGAGTTGGCAGAGATCTGGTATCCCAACTGCATCGGATCTCATGGCCAATCTCCTATAAACTCCCTTGCTCTTCTTATTGCATATCTGCCCGAGTATGGAAAATAACAAATTTTAGGGATTCGTTGAAATGCCGGTTGGATATGATTACCGAAATACGAGCTAAAAACCACCTATTTTTCCCACTATTTTCCTAATTGATCGGCAAGATACCTAAACCTTGAGTGCATCACGTTCAACCGTTGTAATGGTGCCGGTCAAAGGTCTGACGGAGGAACTCCTCCTTCCTGTGCCTGCCCGCATTCACAGGAGGTTTCAGGTATCCCATCTCAGGGGTCTGGAGTGCCGGGCAGAAGGGACAGAGGGCGGAATCGACACCGTTTGCCTTCTCCCTGACCGGGCAGTAATAGAAACCATCAATTATCTTGACCGTGTCCCCGCCGGGAAACGGCATGCCGACCGGGTGAGCGGGAAGTTCCTGCACGAACATGCAGAAGCCGGAAACGAGGAATTTCAGGAACCTTAACCTGGCCTTTTCCACATCACCTCCAGAACACTGGACTGCCACCATATTCCAGAACGACCCTGCATTCTTTGCGAGAGGTCCGGTCATCCGGGAGAACGTCCCCTGCTGGTTCATGAGCCGGAGTGCCTGGTAGGTCCCCTGCAGGTGCCCGGTGATCGTCTCCTCAAGTTTTTTCCGCAGGTCCGGGGGCATGTCCTGGATCTTCCCGGCAAAATTCCCCCGCATCCGCTGGAAGTCTTTCGGGGAATACGAAAGTACGATATCTGAAATCGCCTGCCCAAGCTCGCCCCGAGTCTTCGTCGATCCGAGTGTTGAGCATGTCTCTGCAATTTCTTCGGTGTTCATAGGGTGTTCCCTTCACCTGCTACCGCACACCCTCGAGCGGGATATATGGCAGGAGAGTGAGAAGTTCTGATTTCAACCGCTCAAAGCCAATCCGCTCCAAAAACCGGGCTGTCCTCTCCTTCGGACTGGCATTCACCTGGTAATATTCGAGCAGGCGATGAACGAGGTCGAGGGCATCGTGCGTCGAGAGATTCTCGGCAACCACTGTTCCAAGAGAGGTTCTCCTACCCCCGTTTCCGCCAAAAACAACGTTCCACCCTCTTTGAGTGCCGATGACCCCGATGTCACGGATATAACTTTCGCCACAGCACCTGGGGCATCCCGAAACCCCGAACTTGAGCTTTGCCGGGAATGTGACGCCATGGTATCTCTTTTCGAGTTCGAGACCGAGTGTGGTTGAGTCCTGGACCCCGTACTTGCAGAAATCCGTACCCATGCAGGTCTGAACGTACTTGACGCAGGGTGCGGTTTCTTTCTCTCCGAACGGTCCAAGGTCCCTGTAGACCGCCGCAAGATCCTTTTTGGGGATCCCGACCAGCATGAAACGCTGGCCGGATGTGAGTTTCACCATGGGAAGATGGTAGTTACGGGCAACGGCGGCAATGTTCTCAAGCGCTTCGGGAGTGACAATTCCTCCCGGGACGCGGGTCACGATTCCAAAGGTCTTCCCATCCCGCTGGAGGATGGCGCCGGTATGGTGAGCGATATGAATCTCCTCCATTACAGTAGTTTTGTCTCCTCGGTAGGTCTCGGGACCTTGATGACCAGAACCCGGAACACCGATGTACTCTCGTTGATCCAGCGGTGGGGAATTTTTGCAGGGCTCTCGATCAGGGTATCCTCCCTGACGATTGCCTTCTCGTCACCGATCTCGACTGTGCCTGTCCCTTCCAGTACATAGAAGATCACATCGACAGGCGTCATATGCCGCTTCAACGATTCGCCGGGCTTGAGTGTGATCATGACCACGACGGCATGGGGGATCTCGCAGAGCTTTCTTGCGTCCACATGATGGGGATTTTCCGAGATGGGGGTTTTTGTTGCGTCAACTATCTTCATAACGAATGCATCTCTTCATTTTCTTTGTTCTTTCTTTAGACAATACCCAAGGAGAATTCAGAGGACACACTCTTTACAGTCCTGGTTTCTGCAGGCGATGTTTTCAATCTTCCACTTCAGGGCCCACCGCTTGATGTCACGGATGATCCCGATAACCTCAAGGCCGCTTTCGGTGAGGGTATACTCGGTCCTGACAGGGAATGCAGTTGCATCCACGGTGCGGACGATGATCTCCTCTTCCTCGAGTTCTTTTAACCGCTCGGACAGAACCTTGGGAGTGATGCCTGGGATGGCGCCGCGAAGCTCGGAGAACCTCCTTGTATACCCCTCGCCTTTGTAGATTTCGAGGATGATCAGCAGCGTCCACCGCTTGGAAAGATACCTGACTGTCTGGCTGACCGTGCAGGATCCCTGCATGGTATCTTTATGGATACCTCTGGGTATTTATATTTTAGTATAAAATTGATATTTTGTATCAAAAATAATTCATGGGAGACTGATGATGTTCTGCTACCAGTGTGAAGAGACCGTGAAAGGATCCGGGTGCACCGTGAAAGGTGTCTGCGGGAAAGATGAGGAGATCGCGGCATACCAGGATGTCCTCGTGTTTTTGTGCAAGGGGATATCTGAACGAAACTGTGCCGCCATGGAGAAAGGAATGGGAAACCCGGATGCGGGAATGTTCATCGCGGAGGCACTATTTGCCACGCTGACAAATGTGAACTTTGACAAGGCCAGGTTTCTTTCCTTCATCACAAAAGCGGTTGCCATCCGTGATGCCCTGCCAAAGAGTGCCGCCACGGAACCGGATGCCTGTACCTGGAAACCGGGTGGAGAGGACGATATCCTCAATAAGGCGCAGTCAGTGGGGATACTTTCCACGCCAAACGAGGACGCTCGGTCGCTTAGGTCAGCGCTTCTCTTCGGCCTCAAGGGAATCTCTGCCTACTATACCCACGCAGTAGTACTTGGGAAGAAGGACGCGGCGATTACCATGTTCATCCAGAGGTCGCTTGCCTCCACCCTTCGGGAGCTCTCTGTCCCCGACATGGTGGCACTCGTTCTTGAATGCGGCAAGACTGGTGTCAGAGTCCTTACCCTGCTCGATGAGGCCAACACGTCAGCGTACGGCAAACCCCAGATTACCACAGTCAAGACAGGGGTGGGAAAACGTCCCGGGATCCTGATCACCGGCCATGACTTAAAAGACCTTGAGATGCTGCTGGAGCAGTCAAAGGATGCCGGGGTAGACGTGTATACACATGGAGAGATGCTGCCAGCGCATGCATATCCAGTGTTCAAAAAATATCCTCACCTTTACGGAAATTATGGGGGCTCGTGGCCGCACCAGCGTGAGGAGTTCGAGCAGTTTAACGGGCCGGTTTTATATACGACCAACTGTCTCGTGCCCCCAAAGGAGAGCTACAAGGGCCGGCTCTTCACGACCGGGCTTGCCGGATACCCGGGGGTTCGGCATATCGATGCGGCCGCGGACGGGAGCAAGGATTTCTCAAGTATCATCGCCTTTGCCAAAACGTGCCAGCCCCCGAGTGCATTGCCAGGAAGCGGGAAGGACCTCATCACGGGGTGCGCCCATGATGCGGTCCTCGCGCGTGCAGATGAGGTGGTTGCGGCAGTCAAGAACGGCAACATCAAGCGGTTCATCGTCATGGCCGGGTGTGACGGGAGGCATAAGGAGCGGGAATACTACACAGAGTTTGCAAAAGCCCTTCCGCATGATACGATCATCCTCACCGCGGGCTGCGCCAAGTACCGCTATAATTCGCTCGACCTCGGCACAATTGGCGGGATCCCGCGGGTTCTCGATGCCGGCCAGTGCAATGATTCCTATTCACTCGTGGTGATTGCCCAGGCGCTCGCAAAGGCGTTTGGTGTCGGGATCAACAACCTGCCCGTCTCTTATAATATTGCATGGTATGAGCAGAAAGCGGTCCTTGTCCTCCTCGCACTCCTCTCCCTTGGGATAAAGGACATCACGCTCGGCCCAAAACTCCCGGCATTCCTCTCGCCTGCGGTGCTTGACGTCCTTGTCAGGGAGTTCGATCTCAAGCCCAATACCACCGTGGAATCCGATCTTGCCCGCATGGTCAGGGCCTGAAACCCCTATGGTTTTTATTGCATGAAGGTGAGTATCTCGGGAAGATGATCAGGCATGGAGTTCACACCAGAATCCCCGGAAAAAACCGGGCACCCGGATAAGAAACGAGAAGAGCTCAAGGGAAAAGTACTGGTCCTAAAAGACCTTGTGAATTACCAGGACGGGACGGTCGCAAGCCGGATGGTGATCAACCGGAAAGCAGGCAGTATCACCCTGTTTTCATTCGATGAAGACGAAGGGCTTTCCGAGCATACCGCCCCGTATGATGCCGTGGTTACTATTCTTGAAGGTGAGTGCGAAGTCTGGGTTGCCGGAAAGACGTACCAGATGAAAGAGGGGGAGACGATCATCTTTCCGGCTAATGCCCCGCATGCACTCTCCGCGATTACCAGGTTCAAGATGATGCTGATCATGATACGGGATTGAGTATGAGTGGCAATGAGAAAGACGGGTATTACTGCTCGATCTGTGGAGGCATCCCTCCGGACAAGATCAAGACAAAGCGGGTTCTTATCGATGGCAAGGAGACTGGTATTGATCACCTTGATTTCATATTCGAGAATGTGGATAAGTTGCCCTTAAACGATACTGCCGCTCTTGCGGAAGCGATCATGAAGGGGGTCAAAGAATTCAATTACGTGCCAACGAAGAAAGAGGCCGTGTACGCAGAGGCACTTCTGAAGGAATATCACAAGTGGAAAAAGGAGCATGCATAACCGCTGTCCGGGTGGGCATACATCCGGACACCGACCCCGGAGCGAAAAGAGGGGTCCCCAGTGAAGTGAAGAGACCGGGATCTTCTCAAACAATGTTTCCTTAAGAAGGAGCAGTTGCGGTTTTTCCGCCTCCATTGATATCCTCCCTTGTGTCCAGTGGTTTAAGGTGTCTATTTCAAATCGCGTGGATCCCATGGGGAACTTTGTGGAGGGAACTCTTAACCACTCGATGATACTCTGGTGCCTTGCTCCCCAATCGTGAGTACAGGCGTACCATCTGTCGTTGAATCTCCTGTCCCAATGTGTCCTTCGGCTTTGACAATACGAAAATTCCTGGAATGTCTTGAAGAGTCCTTGCCCCCCCGGTATTCTGGTGCATCCTCTTCGTCATTTATGGATGGTGTCAGTTCTCCCAGGTTCATTCATGCTGCCACCGCGAGCCATGATGTAACCTCTGTCAAGATTCTCCGTTGATTAATAATTGGTGACAATAATCTCCTTTATTTCCCCTCTTTTCGTCCCATCGCAATTAATCATCCTTTTTGCGGGAACTCGTGTGATGTGGTATTTCGCATACAGAACATCAAAGAAGTCATCACCTGGATCCACATTTTTCGGGTCCGAATTACTCAGCATCAACTTTGCCTGTTTTGCATCACACCTCTCAAAGAATGCAGCCAATCGCTTCTGCTCAAGGTCGCTGAATCCGTTCCTGGAATATTGGGTAAAAAACGAGGTCCCGTTAAGCGGACGGTAGGGAGGGTCGAAATACACAAATGAATGGTCAGAGATATATCGATACGATTCAGCAAAGTCACCGAGATGGATCTCTGTATTTTGAAGTTTTTCAGAATCGGCCTTCAAAATACCGTCATTGAGAATTTTTGGTTTTTTATATCTCCCAAAAGGAACATTAAACTCTCCCTGACTATTCACTCTGTACAGCCCATTGAAGCAGGTCCGGTTCAGGAATATCAGTTGTGAGGTTCTCTCTATCCATTCTCTCTGGAATGAATGAAAATGAATGGCTGATTTACGCCGGTTGAATTCATCACGGATCTGGTAATAGAAGAGTTTTCTTTCGGTTTCATCCTTTGATAAAAAATCCTTCTCAAGCCCCTGCAGCAACTCAATCAATTCATCAACATTATTTTTCACTACATTATACGCAAGAACCAACTCCTCATTGATATCGAAGATGTGGCACTCATCGAATGTGAACTGGGTGTTGAAATGAAAGAAGACCGCTCCGCCGCCGACAAACGGTTCAATAAAAATGGGGAGCTCTCCTCTCTTGAGCTTATCCGGGATCCGCTTTGTGAACTCCTCGAGTAATTGAGTCTTACCACCAGCCCATTTTAAGAAAGGTTTTGCGGGGGAATTACCCATTCGAGTCTCACTTTGTGTTCTTATTTTTCTTCATAGATATTGGGCCAAGAGTGTTTAGTTGTAGTGATGGGATGCCCGAAATTGGAACAAAAAAAACCGAGGATTTCGTTTACAATGAGGATATGGATAAACCGTTCACTTTTAAACCGCATAATCTCTCACTCAGATCTCCAAAAACTCTCATAGTGAGTGCCTTTGAGTCATTTGGCCTTAATGAAGCAGATACACGGGTTCAAAAAGGAGGGGATACACTTTCCGTCAATTTCGAAGAGCTTGCCACCCATCACTCTTCAACTTGCCCTGTTCCAATTCTTTGCAAGTGAACCGAAGCATTTCTCAGGGTGCCTGGAACTGCATTCTCTCACGTTCGAGGAAGGCGCGTGCATCTTCGAGAATATGGTATACAATATAATTACCCTGTTGCGTACCTTCAATCATCCCGGCCTTCTTCAAAATAGTGAGGTGGTATGAGAGCTTGGAATCTGCAATATTCACGATGTTTTTAATCACACAGACGCACAGCGGCTGGACCATAAGGAGGAAGAGGACCTTCAACCTGACCGGGTCAGCACATGCCTTGTACCACTCCTCCATCCGTCTAATAAGATCATCTGGCGGGAGCATGTCGATAAGGCCTTCCACGCCCCCGCATGAACAGAGCGAGCTGGCGATCTCAGGAGGAATAGAAAGAGAATCAATTTCGATACGGGCGGTTCGAGAGGGTGACAATTGCCGGGCCATTTCAAGAATATGTAAAATGTCTTGGCCTATATACAATTTTGGCATTGAAAATCCACGATTTCCCGGGATGAGTGCGACAGAAAAGCCGTTGACTATCCCGATGGTCTGGGAAAACATCCTTTTTACACGGCAAAAATTCTCGCATATACGTCCCTCCTATGCGAAAGAGTACAAGGAGTGATAATTCTGATTCACAGTTCTTTGAAAGAGTGTGAAGGGATCTATTCAGGGTCGCGAGTATTTTCGCACCCAATATGTACACTGCCGAATCTGGAATGATGACCAGAATTTCAATAATAATGTCATATACCCCGCGTTCTTCCTGATGGAAGATATGCCGGGTGGGTATTTTGCCTCTGCAATGCGGGTTATAATGCACCACATTCCCAATTCGCAGATACTTTTTTGGAATATAATCTCCGTGAGGCTTACCTTTCCTGACAATATTGTAACCCTGCACAACGGAAAAGGTTTCAACTTTTTTTTAAACAAGGTTGATATAGCATGACGCTCTTCAAAAGAGTGAACGGCTCCCTGTACCAACAAAAAAGCAGGAAGACGCGGAGAAAGGGTGAGACACATGTCGGAACTCTACAAAAAAATGGTCCAAGAGGCAATGGCTGCCCAGCGGGCAGACGTGGGGATGGTGAAGAAGAAGCGGGGGCAGTCCTTTGTCATAGACGATGCGAAGACGTACCTTGATGCGGTCAGGAAGATGAAGCCCACCGGCAACCAGTCAAAGGCTGTCTTTGCGCTCCATACCGAATCCGTGAAAGCCCACTTCGAAGTCCTCGAATCGCTGACAAAAACGGTGAGGCCCGAGGATGACCCCTTTGTCGAGCACTACCAGACACCGGTAGTGATGGAGGTCCTCTATGACCAGGACCCTGCATTCAAAAAGAGCGTCGACAAATTCGTAAAAGCAATTGCAAAAGCAGAGGCGATGGTCGGCCGGGAGTCTGCAAGAAGGTATTCAGGTTTCTACGGCCCTACCTGCGTCGTGGACTTTGCCCTGATTCCCGGGAGCACGAGCAACGTCGTCAACCAGGTCCTGAAGACCGTCGATATCCCTGCCGCTCACAAGCAGGCAATCCTTGCTTCGAAGTCCTGGGGGATGAACACATCCTATGGTGTGGGGGAAGTATTTGCCCACGAGACCGAGAAGGGAGCTACCCTCGCAGATGCGGTGAAGGCAGAGATCAGAATGCTCCAGGCAGTCTATGAAGAACCGGTTGAGACCCAGGCGAAACTGATGGATGAGGCTGGTATGACCTCGTTTGACTGCCGGAAATACATGAGAGGGTACCGGAAGAAGATGGAAGCCACGGTCAGGGCCGCAATCGACGATGATGTCCACTACGGTAACATCGTTACCATCCCTGCGTATTGCGTCGGGGATATTGCCCATCACATCGCCCAGTCCACCTTCAACATGTGCAAGGACGATGTCATCATGGCGACAATAGAGGCTGCCACTGATGTGATGGAAAAAAACCTGAACGCCGCGGTCCCCAAGTTCAGGAACGAATATGATGTCCTGTCGGTTGCCACCGGGGCCTCGGCATGCGCTGCCGAATATCTCCTCGAATTGGATGGTTTCAATGCCATCATGGTAGTGGACCTCCTCACGAAGCGGTGGCACAACTATGTGCAGCTGTACCCGCGGCGCGGGGCGGCGGCCGAGTTGCACAACTGTGACTTCATGGATATGATCTACCGGGGCTGGAAATATCTTGATAAGGCCAGGCGAATGCAGAACGGTGAAGGAGGGATGTTGAAGCCGAAAGTGGGAGGCTTTGAGATCGACCTCTCACCAATCCACGAGAACGAGGTGCTGATGAATCCGCAGCGGTATGCCTATCCTGCCTGCGCGATCACGGTCCGTGCATCGGCGATGCTCCGTCTCGCCGATTACCCATGCCTCCTGACGAGTGAGCCGGTGACTGCGACCCTCATGACCAACATCATCGCGTTGCACAAGGATGTCGCGGCAGCTCCCGCAAAGATCTGCAAGGATTGTGCATCGGCAGCGCTGATGGACTTCAGGCACTGCTACTGCCAGTGGAAGGAAGCGGTCTGAACCATACCAAAGAGGTGAGAACGCATGAAATGTTACGTATGCGCAAAGGAAGGGCGTTCTTCGGACGCCGTTGCGATATGCATCGTCTGTGGCATGGGGCTCTGCAAAGAACATGCCATGCGCGAGGAACTGGAGATGTGGGAAGGGGGCTACCCCTTCCCGGCCCGAAGGGTGAAGGCAAAGATACCACGGATACTCTGTCCCGAGTGCTACCATGCGCTGAAGGGGAAGTGAGACGATGAGCGATCTCGCAAAACGATGCATTGCAGAACTTACGGGAACGGCGCTCCTCGTGTATTTTGGGGCAGGTGCCGCAGCCATCACGCTGATGATCGCACGGGGGACTGATACCGGCACGCCGTTCAATATCGGGATAGGCGCATTGGGGGGGCTGGGGGACTGGTTTGCCATCGGGATGGCGTTCGCCATCGTCATCGCTGCAGTCATCTACTCGATGGGCAGGGTCTCGGGCGCCCACATCAATCCTGCAGTGACCATCGCGCTCTGGGCAACGAAGCGGTTCCCGGCTGGGGAAGCCGGTGCGTACATCGCTGCCCAGATGATTGGAGGCGCAATCGGCAGCCTTCTCTTTGCCGCAAGTGCCGGCATGGACGCGGTCACGGTCGGCGGACTTGGAGCAACCGCACCGTTCCCTGGAATTGGCTACACGCAGGCGATCCTCGCAGAAGCGATTGGGACCTTCGTACTGATAATGGTCATCATGGGAATTGCAGTCGATAAGAAAGCACCCCAGGGATTTGCCGGGCTTGTCATCGGCTTAACAGTAGGCGGGGTGATCACCACAACCGGCAATATCGCAGGCGCATCCCTGAACACGGCCCGCACGTTCGGCCCCTACCTGATCGATTCCTTCCTGGGCGGACCGGACCTATGGGTGTATTTCCCAATCTACATTGTCGGACCCATCATCGGTGCGGTTGTTGCAGCGTTCTTCTACGACTACCTTGCGGGAGGAGAGAATTCAACCGCGTGAATACCCTGGGAGGAGGTGGGGGGCCTCGACCTCCCCGATTCTCCGGCTCGCCATAAGGCCTTCTTCTATCGTTTGATCGCGTTGATCAGGACGCTTGCGAGGCGATCCTCGACCTCTTTTCTGGCTGGGACCTGCAGATTGCCGGCAACAGCACGTGCCATGGGATCGTTCAGGACGCAGTCCAGGGAAAATGGCGTCTCCTTTACAATCTGCACATCCCGGAACCCGGCAGCCTCGATCGTGTCGATATATTCCTGCTTTCTCATCGCACCGGACACGCATCCTACCCAGGCCTCTACCGATTGCTGGAGAAATTCCGGAAGCGGCCTTAGGATCACGGTATCCGAGATCATGAGGCGGCCACCGGGTTTCAGTACCCGGAAGGCCTCACGGAAGACCTGGGGCTTGTCCGGGGAGAGGTTGATGACACAGTTCGAGATGATCACATCAACAGAGTTGTCTGCAACCGGCAAATGCTCAATCTCTCCCAAACGGAACTCGACGTTCCTGATATCTCCCTTTCGCGCAGTCTCTCGTGCCCGTGTGAGCATCTCAGGGGTCATGTCCACCCCGATGACCTTTCCAGTCTCCCCTACCCTCCGGGCTGCAAGGAAACAGTCGAAGCCAGGGCCCGCGCCCAGATCGAGTACCGTCTCCCCGGGTTTGAGGGACGCAAGCGCGACCGGGTTGCCACAGCCGAGCCCGAGGTTCGCTCCCTCTGGTATCTCTGCAAGATCTTCCTCGCTATATCCCAGTTTTTGTGCAATGGTGTCCACGGTCTCTGTTGATCCACAGCATGATGGAGAAGGACCGCAGCACGAACACTGCTGCCGGGCCACTTTTGCATACCCCTCCCGCACACTTTTCCTGATATCCTCTTTAGTCAACTCAAGACCCCCTTATAGCGCTTCTTTCAGCATTGGCCCTACCACGGTCTTCACCGGATCGGACAGTTGATCGGTATGGATCAACATGATGCAGCAGACCGTCCCTTCTTTTTCCCAGCTGACGACGGCGAGCTTGTCCCCCGGGTTGATCCCGGCCTTTGTCCGGAGGTCTTTTGGGAGAACCATCTGTCCGCGCTCATCCAGGCTTATGATCGCCTCCACGTTACAACGGCCGGTTGCCCCCGTCACGGTGCAGCACGCCTTCTCTTTTGCCATGTCCATAAATTCTGTGTACAACCCATATAATATTTCTGATAATACTAAAAATTCTGATTATACTGAAAGATTATCTCTTCATTCAGGACCACGATGGAAAAAGGCCGTGGAAACGTCATGTCAAAGGGCCGATGAGAGTGCCAAGATGTCTGGGGACATCTTTGGGGGGGGCATCCTTCCTGTACAATTACGCCAAAGGAAAATTCCCCCCTGTCACCCTTGATTGACCTTTCAACCGGTTCGAAATTTGATCATGTAAGGAGAATGCCCTCTGGAGTCAAATGGAACAAGGGACACCGCGGCATACCATTTTAATAAAGTTTATCGTCCCACCATTTCAATTGTATTTGAAATAATTGGAGGGATGAATGAAACTGCAATTCCTGTGCATGAAGCACGCGTTACTCGTGCGGGTCCCGGGATGGTGTGGCATCACGTGCTCCCCTGGGTCACGACCCG
>JAKPPB010000020.1 GCA_029547605.1 Methanobacteriota archaeon
GGCTGCAACATGATCGCAAGCACACTCGGTGCCGACCTTATCATGTACGGCCCCATCGAGAACGTGGAGGCCATGATCACTGCCCAGGCATACACCGACATGGTTGTGCTGGAAGCCACCCGGCAGATGGGAATCGAGTGCAAGGCCGAGAACCACCCCATATTCAAACTCATTTAATTTTTTTTAGCATATACACGCATGTACAAGCCGCTGGCGTGTGCATTCAGGGAATGCCACCTGCCCGGATACCCTTTTCCTGGTCCTGACATATTACACATGCTGAAGGCATGTGCATGCACACTGGGAACGCAACCTGTCAAGGGAAGCGCTCATCTACCACCCGGTTCTGTTGAGAAAGTGCACTTCATGCCTTTAAAAAAAGCATCAGAATGATAGACGCGTTACCGCGTCTGCATCGCCTGGTGCCGCATCAGCGCCATGATGCCGGGCTTCCTCTCCTTCTTCCGAGTCGGCGGGAAAAGGTCCATCTCGAACGGCAGGGAGTCCGCCATCTCGCGGTCAAGGCGGGCGATGATCTCGTCGAATATGCGCCTGTACGCGGTGCAGTAGGGGTCCACCCCCTTTATCTCTCCGCCATGAGGGACCATGGCGTTGTAGGGGCACCCACCACGGCAATACCGGATATGGGTGCACCCGGCACAGGCCTGGTCGACGAATGCCCGGAAATCCCTCATGAGCCGCCCCACATGTGAGTCCGCAAGCGCATCGAGTGTCGGACGGTCGGCCACGTTTCCCATCACGTACTCCGGCATCCCCACGAACCGGTAACAGGGGTAGATGCCGCCGTCAGGACCGACCGCAAAAGTGCTCCCCATGCAGTCGACAAAGGTGCAGACCGTTCCATGCCGGAAGAATACACACTTGCACAGGTCGTTGATATTCATGATCTCCATTCTCCCCAGGTGCTCAAGGGATGCATCAAGGAGATAGACGAGCAGCTCCCCGTAATCAGCGGGGTAGAGTGTCCAGGGCTCGGGGTTATCGTTTCGAAGCGACGGGAGGGCCGGGTGCAGCTTGAGGGTAAAGCCATTCTCCTTGAAGAAACGGACGATCTTCTCCCGCTCGTGAAAGGACCGCGATGTGAAGGTGCAGATGAAACTCACTCTCAGCCCGTGCTCCCGTGCGATCGCATACCCCCTCATCGTCTTCTGGAAGTAGCCTTCCCCCCTCTGGATATCGTTGAGCTCCTCCGGGCCGTCGATGCTGGTCCCTATGGGAACGTGGTATTCTGCCAGGACATCCGCGATCTCAGGAGTCATCAGCCAGAGATTGGACTGCATGGCAAACTCGGGGTCCAGGTGCGCAAGCTCGCGCGAGATGAGGGGCAGCGCCTCGCGGTAGAACCCGGCGCCTGCCAGGAGCGGCTCGCCGCCGTGGAAAGTGAATGTCACCCGCTCCTTCTCGATGCCTTTCAGCCACTCCACCACCTCTCTGAGGGTCCCCATGCCCATCCGTGGTGATCCAGGGTCGGAACTCCAGCAGTACCTGCACCTGGCAGGGCAGCCGAGAGTGGGGACGATCATCACGTGGAAGGCATTCTTCATGAGAGAAGAGCTTTATCCCCATGGGTGGTAAGGGTTGCCTTTCCTGCACACGGGGACCGTATAGATCCAGCAGCGTCCGACAGATCCCGAAATTTAATCATGTGAGACTTGCGTCTCTCTTCGGTGAACGTAAGGGCGAGCAGATCTTTCCACGCTGTGGAATCCCAGGTGCCAGGGTCCGCATGGGTGGTGCATGGCTGGTATAGTAGTTCTGCGGGATCGGGTGGGCGCCGGCGACCACGTCCCTGCGGTATTTCTCACAGACAAACCGCGAGAAGTATCCAATACAGGGGACATGGGGGGGTATCCGGCCACCATTCCGGTCCTGAGGTGGACACACTCCGCCCCGTTCTTCTTCAATTCCTTCGCGGCATATATTCGACTTACCCACCTGGATACCCGTTGCAGGTAGCAAACCAGACCAGTTCAACATCCCTGCCCTTGTACCGCTCGAACGCACCCTCCCGGTTTCGTAACGCACGGTGGTATTTCCCCTCCCGCAGAGGTCCGGCTGCGGTCGCAGATGATGATTCCCGGCTTTATGGTCTCTCCCATCCCGTCTCACCCTTTCCAATCACGGTATGTGCAATGTTCGCCACCATTGCAGAAATAGGATGCAATACCGCCCGCCTGGTCGCCCCTTCCTCGCATGGCGTGCCTGATATGCATCGGGTCCTCTCACTTTCACTCCCCCTGCCACTCCATTCATACCTGCCGGTGATCCAGATACCCGTCATGAGACAAGGGATGAATGAACCATCCGCACCGGGAATGCCCCGTAAAGGGCGCCTGGACCTCCACGAGACCGCTGACCGCTGGCTCCGTGCCCGCCGGGCACTGCCGGCAGCCGACCAGCCCCATGCCGAGCGGCTGGCGGAGATGATCCGGGCCCATGCTACCGACCGCCTTTCCGCGATCGAGGACCCGCTGGAAGCGGCGATGTTCTCACTGCTTGTCGAGATGGAAAAAGAACCGCACAGGGGGGAGTAGTCCACCGCGCAGGGGGCGACAGGCACGAATAGGCCCTGGACCCATGAGGGGGGAGGTTTTCCCGTTCAGTCCCTGCAGGTTCCCGTGGCGAGACGCACGTTCCTTTCCGGAACGCCTCCCGCATACCAGTATCCTCATCCTCCCTCCTCGTCCCCGCCAGGGGGCCCCTCGTGGGCCTCTCGTGTTCGTTTCATCCCATGCTGAGGGGTTCTCATGCCTCCCTGCTGCTCCTCTTCATGGGGTAGAGGTCTGCCCCTGCCAGGTCTCCCAGCGCAAACCCATAGCGTTCCCGGATGGAAGCGGGCATCTCCTTCTCAGGGATCTCAGTAAACCCAAAAGACCTGAAGAACTCGATCATCTCCCCGGTGGATAAGGTGTGCAGGGGCTCTGCACCGCACTCGTGTACCAGGAGAGAGACCACGCTCCTGGCGTACCCCCTGCGGCGGAACCCTTCCTGAGTGAACACCCCGTCGATCTCCAGACCATCGGGATACCTCCTGCAGCGGGCGAGTGATACAAGGTCTCCATCCACAAACACGCCGAATATGCGATCCACAGAGGGATCTGCGCACTGCTGGCGGTAATGAGACCACGTCTCTTCTGCACGGGGAAATTCGGCAGTACCTATCTCCCTGACCTGGACATCACGGGATGATCCGGGGAAGCGGATGAGAACTGGGATGCGGGCGCGCTTTGCGACCTCCGCGGCAATACTGCCGATGGGTCCCTGCTTCAGGTAATCTGATGCCCCAAACCTGGAGATGAGGATCAGGGTTGCCTGCTCCTCTTCGGCCATCCTGCAGATCTCTCCGGCGGGGTCTCCGAACCTGATAAGAGGGCTGACCATTCCTCTCCGGGGCGCAAGGTCGCGCTGGAGGAAGGAGAGCGCCTCAATGGCGTGCTGGAGTTTCTTCTGCAGGTCATTACGGTCGTTGACCGAGCCAATGATATGCATGAGGATGATCTCTTCGTATTCATCCAGCTCGCCCAGGAACTCTATGGTCTCGAAAGTGGTACGGGAAAAATCCACCGGAACAAGTATGCGGGAGAAGAGCGGCTTCTCCCTGGAAGCCGGAACCCCGGCAGCCTCACTCCCCGGACCGTGTTCCTCTGGAAAATGGGTGACAAGGACATGCATCCTGGCTTCCTCCACGACTCTTTTCGAGACATGGCCCATGAGAACGTCCCTCAAAAAACCCCTGCCCTTTCCCCCGATCAGGAGAAGATCTGCCCCGTTCCTCTCCGCTGACTCCAGGATCGCGGAATGGATGCCAGCACTCTTCGGGGGGGCAACCTCGTAGGTAACCGAAAACCCCGCCTTCTCGAGCGCTTCGCCTGCGTATGCAAGCGCATTGGCGGGCGTGCTCGGTGAATTCCTCGCCTCTGCGGATGAGTGCCAAGTCATGCACTCCGAAGCCTCTTCAGTGATATGCAGGAGAACGACCTCCGTAGCCCCAGGTATCTCCGTTGCGTACCGGATCGTCCTCTGGGCATACCACGAGAAGTCGGTGGGGATGAGGATTCGCTCATACATTCTGAAAAATTCACCCTTGCAGAGTTGGTCTGGTAAGAGTGTTGCAGCGGTGACGTATTAATCTGTACATCACCCCTGGGTTCGCCCCTTCGTGTCGCATGTAACGGTGTTCTGCCATTCCAACGGGAGGATTTTTCAGTATATACCATATGATGCAATACCAAAGAGGGGGTTATCCGGTACCCCACCCTCCGGCTGGGAACGCTTCCCCCGTTGTGTAACCGGTTCTGGTATTGGAAATGGGGGGCCCAGATTCATCAGATGGCTGCTGGTCGCATCCCACATATTGCGTGCGGGACGCATCGCTCTCTCAGCACGACTTTATTTTTTGGAGGATGGAAGAGGGAACAGGAGCGGGGTGCTGAAATGGACCCGCGGAATCGAACGCATCTCCCTCGTCAGACTGACGAGAGGAGAAAAAAAGTGAGGGTTCAGGGGATGTCCAGAGGGTCGAACCCCTGCTTGAAGACCTTTCCGAATTGTTTGGAGATCTTTGGGTCGAGGTTGCAGACCGGGCAGGTATAATCTTCAGGGAGATCCTCAAATGCCGTCCCGGGTTTGATACCGCGGTGAGGTTCTCCGCGCTTCTGGTCATAGACGTATCCGCAGACCGAGCAGAGCCACTTGGTAGGGACCCACTCCTCGAATCCCCACTTTCCGATCTTCCCCTTCCCCTCCATGCCGCAGATGGGGCAGATGTAGCTGTCCGGAAGGTCCTCAAAGGCGGTCCCTGCGGGAATACCGTTGTGCGGCTCTCCACGCAGCGGGGAGTAAATATAGCCGCAGACCTTGCATTTATAGCGTTTCGTTCCAGTCATGATCACTCATCTTCTTTATAGTGCAATGTCATGCCCCTGGAGAATTTAATACTATTTTTACCGGAATCTTCCACACCCTTTTCTTCGCAATCCATGAAGCAAGTGTGGGGGAGCGGGAGTTATTCCCGGGGTATTTTGGGGTCTTTGCCACAGCATAGAAAAGCCCTGGAGGGAGATTTATTCATCACCGGTACTGATACTCCCATGATGTCAACCAGTGCATTCTTTGACCGCCAGATGGAGACACTCCCGCGTGATGATCTCGATGCCCTGGTGGATGAGAGGATACAATATACTGTGAGGTATGCACGCGACCATTCACCGTTCTACCGGAACTGGTTCCGCGAGCATCGCATCCGCCCGGAGGATATCAGGTCCCATGACGACCTGAAGTCACTCCCGATCATATCAGGGAGGACCATCCGCGAGAACCAGCCGCCCCAAAAGAGCGAGTTTCTCTTCAGGAGCGTGCCCTGGGAGGAGATTTTTACCGTGCATGAGACAAGCGGGACCTCCGGCACTCCAAAGAGTTTCTTCCTGACCTGGGAGGACTGGGAACGCTATGCTGCAAAGTATGCACGGATATTTGTATCCCAGGGCTTTGGAAAGGGTGACAGGGTGGTGATCTGCGCTTCCTACGGGATGAACGTCGGGGCCAACACCATGACGCTTGCGGCGCGAGGAATCGGGATGACCATCATCCCGATCGGCAAGTGCACCTTCCCTCGGAGGATCCTCGAGAGTTACCATCCCACGGGGATCGTCGGGAGCGTCTTTAAGCTGTTGAGACTCGCACGGCAGCTCGAAGGCGAAGGCCTTGACCCCAGAGAGACCTCACTTGAACGGCTCATCGTCGGCGGCGAGAGTTTTGCCGACGAGTCACGGATGTACCTTGCAGAGGTATGGGACCGCGAGGTCTTCAACACATACGGCAGCACTGAAGGGACCATGTGCGGTGAATGTCGCGAGCGCTCCGGGCTCCACGTGCCTGAAGACCTCGTCCATGTCGATGTATATGATCCCTCGATGGGCGGGTTTGTCACTGACGGAGAATGCGGGCGGGCGGTGCTCACGACTCTCATACCTCCCGGCGGCCGTTGCGGTACGCTCCTTATAAATTACGACACAGAGGACACGACTGTCGTGATGACCCGCAAGCCGTGTGCATGCGGCAGGACACACATGAAGATTTACACCCCCCAGCGCGAGGCTGAGACCCTGTGGATCATGGGGACGCCGGTGAACCGGGTGGATATCGAGCGAGGGGTCTTCCAGCCAGGGAACATGGAATACCTGACCGGTGAATACGAGGCATTTGTGTACCGCGGCGAGAATGGCGGAGTCGTCCTCCGTGTGAGCATGGAGGCCTTTGACCCCGCGCACCTGCCCGGAGAGGAGATCGGCGAACGGTTCATTGCCTCATTCCTCCGCGCGAAACCAGGCCTTGCACCGGCCATTACGGAAGATTTCCACGTCCTCTTCCAGTTCACCCCGCCGGGTGGTCTTGAACTCTCCCGCGTGAAAGGGAGGCCAAAACGACTGGTGGACCGCCGTTAAACACCCTAATCGCGGCACCCCAGGGGGAAATGCGGGAGAGGACCTGATAACTCGTGGAAAACGCCGCGGCCCGCCCGGTTTTCCCCCTCCTTTCACCGATAAACATGAAAATTTTTAAACCAGGAAGTGGATATGATATTGCTCTCTCTGGCTATGTCACCTGGTTTTTTCATTTTGCCGGACACCCCCAGAATCTGGCATCAACCCCCCTATCGATCAGGACCATACCAGGGGAGCATCTGATTCTTTCTCTTGAGGTCATTCTAGGTTCGTTATTCCTTGTCATTCCATCCACGCTATTAATTGTTCGGGAGAAGAATATTGATCCAGCGTTTGTATGGCGGACATGCTCTCGTCTGTGATATATGCCTTCTCGGCGCTCTTTGTCATCCTGGACCCGATACTGAGCGTGCCGATCTTCACCTCGATGACCAAGGGGCAGTCTTCGTCTGAGATCAACAAGCAGGCACTCATTGCCGTCGCGGTGGCCGGCTTTCTCCTCTACATATTCCTCTTCTTCAACTTCTTCATCTTCAATATCCTGGGAATCACCATGCCAAGCTTCCAGGTCGCAGGGGGCATCCTCCTCTTTATCCTGGGGATGCAGATGGCGCTCGGGCTCGATATCGGGAGATCGAGGGGACCCTCTCAGTCAGTCGCAGGAGTGGTGATCGGAACCCCCCTCCTCTGTGGGCCTGGTGCCATCACCACCGTCATTCTCCTCTCAGAAGAATACGGGATCCTTGTGCCGGCTATAGCGATCACGCTCTCACTCGTGGCAACGTGGGTCATCCTCCGGTTTTCATCCCACCTCCAGCGGATCGTTGGCGAAACTGTAATCGATATCATGGCAAAAGTCCTCGGGATGCTGGTTGCGGCCATCGCAGTGAAGATCATCGCCGATGGAATCATCGGACTCCTATAGGATGACGCACGCCTGAAACCACCCGGTCGACGAGGGGTTCAAAACTTCCCTGATCCGTGGTGCGGCCGGAAAGATAGACTGCCCCCGTGCATCCCCGCCCGGATCGGCCCGGGCAGTATCACGTAAGGATTTCAAAAAAAGGATTCCGCATTCTCCCCTGCGCAATGGCAGGGGAGTGTTCCGGGAACTATCTGCCAGTCTTTTAGTACCTGAATGCCACAGTGAAGTTCATCGACTGTGCGCCGAAGAACTCCTTGCAGAATTTTGCGGTCTTTTCAGGGCCATACTCCTTGCAGCTGAAGATATCCAGGTATGCCGAATTGGTCTCATTGGCAAAGTGTCCGGATATGAGCGAGGTCTCGATCAGCTGGGTCATGGAGTAGCCTGCTACCTTGGCACAGGGGCCGAAGTGGACTATAGTGGGGTCGCCGAATCTCTTCATATCGATGAGATCGCAGAGCTGGATGATGAATTCCTGGATCTTCTCCGGGTCCCTGATGGTCTCCGGGTTGCAGTGCTTCAGGTCCACCATCGTGCACAAACCCCACGCCTTGTCTGTCTGGAACTTCTTTATCACGTCGTTGTCCTTCATATTCCGGACAACTGCTTCACGCTTCATCTCAAGCATTTGAATTCTCCCACCATAGTTCCCATGGAACTACTATCTTAGAGGTTAAATCTCCCCATTTTAAAGCTTTGCCTTATTCCACACGCGATACGCTCTCCTTTTCCAATAATCTAGGCAAATGTTGAGCCTTTTTCGGTTAAATATGACAAAATCAGTCATTATTGAAAAATGGCACAGAATTGCTTCAATTCTGAACGCGCACGTTCTATTTTTGAGGAAAAAATAAGGTCTTAATGGCCATATTTTTTCCTGGTATATTATAAAAAATAATATTATGTTCTTTATTTTAAAAAAGAAACCTGATTGCGCCGCGCAGGGAGAAGAGCGCGCGTTACAGAAGGTTCACACCAGCCTCGCGAGGTCATCACGAAGGGCATAGGAGACCTCAACCATGTGATGAGGGTGATACCGCATCTTTGCTTCCCTGAGGCCAGGGACACCCATATCGCTCTCCCGGTTGATGAAGGTATACCGCTCTTCGAGGAACGCCGCGGTCTCCGCGTTGATGGCCTTGTAGATCCCCTCACATTCGGGAAGGCCTTTTTCGAAGTGGACCACCGCCGTCTCACGGTTCAGTTCCTCAAAGACCGCGATCGCTCCCACTTTACCACTGACCCTGATGAGGAGCCCGCAAAGACCGAGTTCGCGAAAATGCGATATCGCATACATCACGGCATCCTTCTCGGCAGAGAGGAACGGGTGCTCGTTGCATTGCTTCCACTCGCACCACTCGTGGAGGAAACTTTCCACTTCAGGGAGGTTCCGGGTGCCAATCTCCTCAAGTTGCGGTCTGCACTGCTTCCTGAACCGGTTGAGCTGTCGGCGGATCGTCAGGTATTCCCCCCCTGGAAGGCGGGCGAGATCCTCTGCCCGATACACGTATTCGAAGTGATCGCGGTCCTTGTGAAGTACAAGGCCGGGATACAGGTACTCCATCCACTCTCTCGTGGTCGTGTCGATCAGTACCAGTGGCACCTCATCCCCTTCCTCAACGGCAAGGCGGATCACATCCTCGAGGATATCCGGGTCCTGTGGGCCGATGGGGGGGCGAAACCTCGTCTTTCCCTGGATGGTACTGCAGAGCACGATCGTTCCCTGCACCTGCAGACATGCATAATTGGCGTAATGGTTCCAGCAGAGCATGTTGGAGAAGAGGTTGTCACTGTGCACCTGGGGAAAACGGCTGTAATGGTCCCTGAAGAGCGCCTGCTCCTGGAAGGTGACGGGACGAAACTGGGAGAGTTTTATCACCTGCTCTCCCCTCCCTGGTAACGCATGGGAACATGGCCTTCCATGACTACGAACCCCGACTCCTGGTAAAAGTCGGACGTTCCCGGCTCGGCTACGAGCGCAATCCAGGAGAGCCCCCTGGCCCTGCAGATCTCAACCAGCCTCAGAAGGAGCGCCTTTCCGACTCCACGATTCCTGAATTCGGGGAGGACGACGAGGTCCTGTATATATGCGTCTGATACACCATCTGATATTGCCCTCCCCATCCCGACCGTCCGCCCGCTCTGCCGGTGCACGGCTACCACGAATGAGAAGGTGGATTTGACCAGGACCGGGATGTGGGATGGGTCCCACTCCTCCTTCCACCATCCTCCCGCCCGGTAGAGCTCGAGGAGCGCCCGGGCATCCCATTCGCTGACTGCGAAGATATCGATGTCATCCCCAGAGGTCCCCATACTATCCCACATTTCCGGAGAATAAGAGATAATTGTTCTCTTTAGACCGAAAATATATGGTCAGGTGTACTCGCACACCAGCCCCGATCCCGTCTCTTCAACGATCAACTCCCTGGAAAGGCGATGGACTGCCCGAAAACCAGTGCAGTGGCAGGGATGCATCCGCGCAACACCCATGCTTTTCAGGGTTACAGCCGTGGCATCGAGGCGGCTCTCCGGCGCCTTCATCAGGTGGAGGCCGCCGATGATGTCCTGCACGCGCTCCTCACCGCAGACTTCCCGGGCATATGCCACGATGTTGCAGATGCCTGCATGAGAGCACCCGGTGATCACGACGAGGCCGTCTCTTCCCCTCCACACGAGGGCACTGTCGTCCGACATCATATCAGGTTCAATGTCGCCGTTGCGTCTCCTTTTCCTGCCGGGTTCGGGCGGTTCGAACTCAAACCTGCGCGGTATCTCCCCAAGAAACACAAGGTCATCCAAGATCCAGAATGGTTCGCGGGAGAGTTGGAGGCTAAAATGCTCCGCGCACTTCTCTTTTGAGAGGAGCGTGCCCGACTCGGGAACCTTTCCCGACTGCCTTGTCAGGAAGACCTCTGGATGGGCAACCAGGACAGGCCTTTTGTACTCTCTCTTCTCAATCTGGGCCTCCGTCAATGTCATCACGAGGTGCACCAGGCCCCAGGTGTGGTCAAGGTGCCCGTGAGAGAGGACGACATACTCGAGGTCAAGGAGGGAGTGGCCCATCTTCATCGCGTTCCGCACAAAGACATCGGAGTATCCCATGTCAAAGAGCACCTTGCAGACCCCTTCCTCAACCAGTACCGAGAACCCTGGCTCTGCAAGGTAATACCGGTCCGTCATGCTTGAGTTGTCTGTCAGCACCGAGAGCCTCATCGTGGGCAGCCACCTCCAGGCGTATACATCACGCTTTTTTCGTATCCTCCTGGAACAACAATATTACTGTTCGAGACGATAATGGGCTCCCATTGGGCGTGCCGTGGCCTGATGGGGAGATGCGCAAAAGCCTGGCTTCGCATGATGGGACGAGGAAAAGATTGAAAAGAACAGCAGTATCCGCCCTGGTCAGTGAAGAGGATGGCCCCGCTCAACCCTTTCAATCGCCGCCTCCACGACGGCGGAAAGGTCTTCGACCCCGAACTTCTCGGAGTTGAGGATCAGGTGGTAAGGGGAGAGGTCATTGATGTTGATCGAGTAGTATTCCCGGTAACGATGGGCTTCCGATGCCTCCCGTTCCCGGGTGAGGAGGAGGGCGGTATCGATGTCCTCGAGTGTATCGCGGGAGAATATCCGTGCAACCCTGCACTCCATGGAAGCCTGGAGCCAGATCTTCAGGTCTGCATTGCGCACACACCATCCCGAGAGACGCCCCTCGGCGATGATCTCGTCCCGGGACTCGGCAATCTCGCGCTGCCGGGCGTCGATCTCCCGGTCGATCGAGGGGTCCTGCTCTGCACGCCTTCCGAACTCCGCGATATCGAGGCCTTTCTCGGCTGCCATCTGCCGGAACACCTCTCCGGCTGAGATGAGGGTATAGTTCCTGGTCGCTGCAAGGTGGCGGGCGAGCGAGGTGGTCCCGCTCCCTGGAAGCCCGCTCACCGTGATACGCATCAGATGCCCCCGATGTTCAGTGACTTCCTGACCACCTGGCTGATAGAGAGAGAGCAGATCATGTACCAGAGGATCCATGCCGGGACGGGCCCGAGCACTGCGTCGGTGAGGGTATGGGATCCAAAGAATGGCATAACCACGGTCGCATCAGGGGCAACCCCCAGCCTGAAGAGGAGCCAGAAGAAGATCGGGACGGTGATGATCAAGATATAAGCCATTGGAGTGAACTGCTGCTGCGAGAGTTCCATCTGCTCCTTCATCACCTTGTCCCTCTTTGCGTCCATCTTCTTGATCTTCTTCTCATCCCCGGAGAGCTGTGCCTCGCGGAACTCTCTCTGGAAGACTTTCATCCTCTCCTGCACTTCGGTCATCCTCTCGTAGTCTATCGTATACTTCTGGATGATCGATGAATAAAGCCCGGTGGCCGCGGAGAGGATGATGATCAGGATGTAGAATGGCATCATCCCTGCAAGCGGCCCTAGGACGACATCAAGGGCCTCCCCTACCCCGTCGCGGATGGGCGCGATGCTGTAGGAGAGGATCATGGCCATTGCCACCAGCAGGGCGATAAAGCCCCCGAACTTCTTCTTCTTCATTCCACTCACCTGAGGACTGCGGCCATCTCTTCCACCGCGCGGTCGAGCAGGAAATCCGCGTTGGTGATGTACTTGATGGTGCACCCGGTGAGCATGGAATAGGATGCCGCAATCGCACGGTTGAACTGCTGGTGATCGGCAATCGCCCCGGATCCCTCCATATCCCTCGTCCGCGTCTCGTCAGAGAGCCGGCGCATAAGGATCTGGTCCTCGTCGGTCTCCACAAGGATGAGAGTGTCCGGCATCAGTTCGCGGAGCACCCACTCGGGCAGGCCGGCCATGAACCCCTTGGGCGTCTTGACAGATGCATGCGTATCGACGAGGATGTTTCCGCTCTCCCGTGCCATCGCACGTGCAGCGCTCTGCTGAAGTGTCTTCTGGATATCACCGGGAAGCCGGCGCATCTCGTCGCGGTCCCTTGCGAGCCCCTCCTTCTGGGCAGTCTCGAACATGTAAGTCCCGAAGTTGAGGGACCGGTAAGAGATCCCCTCGCCCTCCAGGACTTTCAGTGCACCGGTCACGACGGTGGTCTTGCCAACCCCCGGGACCCCGGTCACGATCACTCTCCTTCCTGTCATTCTTACTCCTTTCCGAAAAATGTCCGCATGAACGGGTACATCTCCATGATCTGCTGGCTCGCGATCTCTTCGTAGAGCCGGTAGGTGATGGACACCGTGAGCAGGAGCCCAGTGCCACTCACCGCGCCGATTACGCCGAAGAGGTTGGCAAAGACCGAGAGGACCCCGATGAACACCCCTCCGATGACAGTAACCCTGGGGATGTAACGGTCAAGGTACTTCTCCAGCACCTGTGGATTCCTCCGGTATCCCGGGATAGACATCCCCGAGTGCTGGATCTGGCGTGCCACGTCCTTAGAGTCCATCCCCGCGGTCTTGATCCAGAAGAGGGCGAAGATGGCGCCACCCACGACCACGACGAAAATATCGATCCCCATCCTGACCAGAACCTCCCAGGGCGCATGCCCGAGGTCATACAGCCACCACATCCAGTCATCGGGACCGTTGATGGGTGCGAGGTACCACATCAGTCCGCTGACTGGGGTGGCACCCTGGAATGCGCCAAAGATGGTGATCCCTACATTGTTCAGGAAGAGACCGATCATCTGGATGTTTGCCTGCAGCACCCGGACGAGGATCATCGGCAGCACGCTCGCGTAGATCAGCTTCACCGGGAACCTCGCCCGTGCACCCCGGACCTGCGCATGCGCGAGCGGGATCTCGATCCTTGTCGATTCCACGTACACGATGACCAGGAAGATGACGACCGTGGTGATGAACGCGATCATGTCGGTGCCCATGTACTGCAGGAAGTTGGCCCCGTCCATGATGACAGCCGCGATACGGGGGAAGAACCCGACGGGATACTGGTCACTCACCGGCGCCCAGTTGATGAACCCGTTGATGATGGCCTGGGATATCCCGGCAATGATGAAGAGCCCGACACCGGACCCTATACCCCACTTGGTGACCACCTCGTCCATGAAGACAATCAGCACCCCTCCGATGCAGACCTGGAGGAAGATGATGAGCGAGACAAGGAACAGGTTTCCTCCAAAGAATGCATTCGCGATCGCGGGGTCCGGCATCAGGAAACCGCCAACAAGGTTCGGTGCAGCCTCGACGATGATCATCACGAAGATCAGGAGTTTCTGCAGGCCCATGTACTGGATCTGCCCTCTCATATCGCTCGTATCGATATGGATGAGGTCCGCACCCTTCAGGAGTTGCAGGACGATGGACGCGGTCACGATCGGACCAATCCCGAGCTGCACGAGCGACCCGCTGGCACCGGCCAGGAGGGCGCGCCAGTAGAAGAATATGTCCTGGGAGCCCGGGTCAAGTCCGAACAATGGGATATTGGTAAGCACAAAATACAGGATGAGGATCCCTGCGGTCCAGACCAGCTTGTTCTTGAAGTGGACGTGGCCTTCAGGTCCTTTTACGGTGGGCATCGCTGCGAGCAGCGGTTCCATTCGGTCCAGAAGTTCTCCCATTTTTTCACCACAAAAAGGGATTAGATAACCAGGGCCTGGCCACCCATCGCCTCTATCTTCTGTTTTGCCTGTCCTGAGAATGCACGCGCTGAGACGTGCATCTTCTGTGTGACTTTTCCGTTGCCAAGTATCTTATCGATACCGATCTGATCCGCGGAGATGACGACTGCGTCACCCTCCCTGGATGCCATCCCGGCAGCGATGAGCTCCTCGACCATCTCTGAGAGCCTGCCCACCGACAGCACGTTCATTTCGGCCGACGTCTGGTTGACGAACCCGTGCTTGCCATTGTGGACTTCCCCGTACACGAGGAAATGGGAGAACCGGTGGTCGCGGTGGCCGGCGCGACCCCTGCCGCCCCGGTTGCCCGCCCCTCTCCTGTTCTTGTGGGTGCCTCCGCCGCACGTTCTCGAGCCGCGGAATTTTGATCGCTTGTTCACTGGCATCGCTTCACCTCATCTTGTGCAGGAGCTCGTTGATCTCCTTTCCGTAGTACCCGAGGGCCCCTCCCTGGGGGTAGGTCCTCTTGATGGTACGGTACCCTTTCCTGGGAGGATGGAGCCTGAGCACCGGTTTTACCCCGGGGATATCAGACAGCCGGGCTTCTCCTGATGCCAGGGCCCTGGCAAAGTCAGTGATCCCAGGGTACGTCGAGTTCTCCCTTACGTATTCATCGGTGAGGGGCCTGTTCCCCTCAACCCTGCCCCTGGTGCGGAGGATCGTCTCGACCGTCTCGACATCCACCTCGCCATAGGCCACGAAGTCCTTGACCTTCCGTATCATCCCGAGATACTCGGGGGTGTCCGGGACAAGGACACAGTGGTTGATGTGGTGCAGGCGGAGCATCTTCAGGGTATCCTTGATGTCCCGCCGGGTATTCACCACACCGCGGACCTGCACGATTGCGTACATTATCCCTGTCCTCCCGTGCGGATCATATTGGTCGCTTTCAGGGCGTTGAAGGTTGCCTTGGCAAAGTTGATTGTGGTCCGGGTCTGGCCGCGGGAGAACGTCCACACGTCACGGATTCCGGCAAGTTCCAGCACCTTCTTGCTGATCTCTCCGGTCACAAGGCCGATACCCTGGGGTGCCGGCTTGAGAGTGACCCTGACACTGCCTGCCGCCCCTTCCACCATCATGGGGATGGAGTGGACAGTGTCGCAGCCGCATTCCCAGCTGCCGCAGCCCCTCCGCACCTTGATAAGGTTGGTCTTGGCATCAACGATGGCTTTCTTGATGGCATCTCCCACCTGGGAGTCCTTGCCCTGGCCAAACCCGATGTACCCGTTCCTGTTCCCGACCACCACGACGGCGCGGAACTTCACCCGGCGGCCGGAGTCGGTCATCCGCTGCACCATGGTGATGTCAAGGACCTCGTCTTCGAGGTCGGGGAGGAAGGCGTCGACGATGCCCGGCTCCTTGATGGGGCGACCGCTCTCCAGCACCTGGTCGATGCTGGTCAGCTGGCCCGATACCACCATCTTGCCAAGGCCGGTCAGCGGGACCCATTCCTCTTTCTCATATGCCATTTTACTCCAGCTCCTTCATGATGGCGTCCATTGTCTGTTCCACGTTCTGCACGAGGCTGCCTGCGCGGTCAGGTGCGTATGCGGCGATGTGCGCACCCTTCACCCGGTCATCGTCAGGGAGGATCTCCTCGCCGTGCGGGATATCGAGACCTGCAGTCACCGCCCCTTTCAGGGCTGCGAAGACGCGGGCCCCCCGGGTCGCGCGGTGCAGCCCGATGTCGAGGATTGCAGACTCGAAGTCCGCATTCAGCGCTTTGACCGCAAAGAGTGCGCCGGTGAGATAAGCCGCGGGGGTGCTCGAGGTGGACCCTGTGTACCCAAACCCTGCGAGCTCTCCCGAATGAGCGGAGACCAGCGTCCGGTCCCCGTCCATTTCCGCGGTGACCAGCTGGATGATGATGCGCCTGTTCGTGCGGCGCACTACCATGCGTGGCCGGTCCGATACCACCAGTTTTGCCCTGGCATAGTAGTTGGTCTTGCCCTCTTTCCTCCTGCGGAAGGGAACGAAGTAACGTGGTCCTGTCGCCATGTTACTTCATCCTCCCGACAATGAGCGCAAGGTGCGCTTTAAGGTGGGCGACACTCCTGAACTGCCCCCCGGCCGCCTGGCGGTAGAGCGTGCGGTACAGGTGGGGATTGATCTCCCCGGTGTCGCGGAGTGCCGCGAGAGTCTTTCGGATCGCCCGGATCTTCTTGATCCATTCGCGCTTCCGGGGGCTCCGTGCCCCGGCCGCTCCCCTGCGCCTCCCCGGGCCCTTGCAGTGCCCGTACGAGCGCTTTGCCATCTTCTCCCTCGCTCTCCCCCTGCTGTTGCCCCTGGGCTGGAGTGCCCTGATGGCGTCCTCTTCGATGAGACCCCGGAGGTCTTCACGGGAGATCGCGTTCTGGATGTCCGAGGTCCGCTCGGGGTCGAACCAGACCCTGTGGACACCGCACTTCAGTATTGATGCGGATATCCTCTTCTGGGTGGAGAGATCAGTCATTCTCTTCCCCCTCCTCCTCGTTCTCCGGCTCCTCGCCGGCGGCTTCTGCTTCCTTCTTCGCGGAAAGGTCCTTCGCGTTGAGAACTTTGAGTCCTGCAGCGAGTGCCCGCTCCTGAATTATACCTCTCTTCCTGGCTCCAACCTGGGCCGCGATGCGGATTGCATCGAGTGCTGGATCGAGTCCTTCGAGTTCTCCGGGGTTGTGGACCAGCACGTCGCGGTATCCGCTTGGGTGCAGTCCCCTGATATCGGCCGGGCTTCCGTAGCCAGGCGTGGGCATGGGGCCTTTGGCCTTCTTCTGGATCCGCTGCTTGTTGTGAAGCCCGCGGGGCCTCCTCCACGTGTCGGCGAGACGCTCCTTCTTTCCTTCACCGTCTCTCCTGAAACGGGCGGACTTCTCTGCCCTGACACGAATACGTCGGATTTTTTCGTCAGCCATGATCCTCATCCCCTCAGAACCCGGTATATGCCGTCCTGGAAGATACGGGGGTCACGGTTCCGGATCCTTGTCGCGTCCTCGATATTTGCCGAGGTGATCCCGAGCATCTCGCGGTCTATCCCTGAGAGGACGATCTCGTCGTTGCCCACCTTCGCGGTGACTCCTTCCCTTATCAGAGCATATCTCGGCTTCTTCTCACCGAGGAAATTGTTGATCTCAAGCCGGTTGCCCGAGAGCTTGAGCTGGATCGGGAAGTGGCTGTAGACCACTTTCATGCGGTACTCGAACCCTTCCGAGACCCCTCTGCACATGTTTGCCACGTGTGCCTGGATGGTCCCCACCATTGCAATGACCCGTTTCCTGTCTGCCGCGGTGGATATGACCACTTCATCCCCTGCAACGCTCATGGCGATCTGGGGAAACCGGAAGACCCGCTCGAGCTGCCCCTTTGGGCCTTTCACCCTGACCAGGGGGCCGTGTATCTCTACGTTCACACCCTTGGGGATGCGCACGGTTCGTTCTGTTGCCATAGTCTTCACGCACCCCTTCTAGTAGACATACCCCAGGAGCTCCCCGCCCACGCCCTCGCGGCGGGCCTGTTCATGGGTGATCACGCCTCTCGATGTAGAGAGGAGCAGTATCCCGAAGTTTTTCCCCGGGAGGAACTGGGTCTCCCAGTATTCCAGTTCGGAAATCTTCACCGAGTATCGGGGGGAGATGGCACCGCACCGGTTGATCCTGCCATTGAGGTGCACCATGAACTGGCCTCCCCTCCCATCTTCGATGAACTCGAAGCCGCTGATGTACCCGGCCTCCTGCAGGATGCGGAACATCGCGCCCAGCAGCTTGCTTGCCGGCTCGATGATCACGTCGGACTTGCCTCCGTCTGCCGCGTTCTTGAGGGCGCACATGCCATCTGCGATTGTATTAAGTCTTGCCATTTGCCTGACGCTCCCTCTAGTTCATCTTTTTAAAACCCATCTTCTGCGCCCATTCCCGGAAACACTGGCGGCAGAACATGATGTTGTAACGCCGCACCAGGCCCTGCTTCCGGCCGCACATCTTGCATTCGTGTGCACCGCGGCCGTACTTCTTGACCTTCTCTCCGCCCATCTCAGAGCACCTCCACCTGGTGGCTCGCCTTGAGGAAGGCAACAGCGTCCTGCCGGCCTACCTGCTGTTTACTGGGGAGCCTTCGCTGCTCGATCGACCTTCGCGAGATGCGGATGCCGGGGCGGGCGAGGACGACGTTGATGTCCATGCCGTAGATGCCTATCTGGGGGTCGTAGCTCATCCCGGGGAAATCGGTGTGCTCCTCGATCCCAAACGAGAAGTTCCCACGCTGGTCGATCTGGTTCGCGTTGATCCTTCTCTCCACGATCCCGAGTGCCGTGTTGAGGAAGGTCTCTGCCTTGTCGCCGCGAAGCGTGACCCGGCAGCTGATGGGGGCGCCTTTGCGGATCCCAAACGTGGTGTTCGTCTGCTTGGCATTGCTTCGCACCGGGGTGCCTCCCGTGATGGTCTTCATCAGGTCGACTGCCTTTGTCAGCTTGTCGCCGGCCTCGCCGACCCCCATGTGCACCACGACCTTCTCGACGTAGACATTGCGCATGGGGTTCATTCTTCGATCCCCCACTCTGTAAGAGCCGGTTGTTCGCGGCCAACCATGTAGATATATTCATCGATGGTCTCGAAGCGCGCCTTGCTCTCCTGGTCTTCCAGGATCACCCGGTTCGGTACGCTCCCCGGCACCACCTCGATCCCGACGATGCGGGCAATGATGCCTGAGTGCTTGCCCCCGATGACCATTGCCATGTTGCCGACAGCGAACGGGAAGTGGTCAAGGATTGCGAACCTGTTCTCGGGCTCAAGGGAAATGACCACCGAGTCGCCGGGCTTGTAGGTGTTGTCTGCGAGCACGTTTGCGCCGAAACGGAGGTTGAGCTGTACCTTTCCGCCAGGGACAATCGTCTTGTTCCGGATCTTTGCCAGGCGGCTCTTTGCTGACTCGGCGTCGATCTCGATGGTCTTGTGCCTTCCCCTCTTGTCGCGCAGGATCCTGTAGTGCTTGTTGATCCGGGGAATGGAGATGATATCGAAGATCCCGATCCCCATCCGGGGGTTCCGGCAGGGTTTTCCGTTGATGACGACGTCCTTCTGGACCAGTATTTGCTTCACCTCCTTCATGTTGGAGGCAAAGTGCATGTGATCCCTGAGCCAAACCGCGACCGGCATGGCATTGGCATTGTGCGGGCCCGGGCAGGTCCTGGTGATGAACTTTTCCGTCTTCCTGGCAACGTGCCAGGACTTCGGGGCATTGAGACGCTTTAAGTGGTCTGACATTATTCACTCTCCCCCAGGGACGCGGCCCTCCGCGGATCCTTAAGGTTCAGTTTGGTGATCTGCACGTTTGAAGGAGAAACAGGCCTTGGCATTTCCGTCCCGTCTGCCTTGGGAATGGAAACCCCCTGGACAACGATGCGGGACATCTTGGTGTCCACCTCGTCAACAGGCCCCTCGGTCCCCGCCGCCTCGCCCCTGAGCACCTTGACCGTATCTCCCACGACGACGCGCACGCTCCGTGTCTTGTACTGCTTCCGGAGGTCCGGTGCAAGTGGTGCATGGAGGAAACGGCCACGGACGTGTAACGATGCGGTAAACCTTGCCTTCCTCTGCTTCCTTGGTTGTGTACTCTCGATCCTTACCATGGCCGATCCCTCACACGATTATGGTGGCCATGGAGCCGATCTTCGGGAACCGCTCCGCCACTTCCCTGGCGACCGGGCCCTTGATCTCCGTCCCGCGTGGCTCGTTCTTCTCATCCACGACGACGACGGCGTTGTCCTCGAAACTGACCCGCAGCCCGCTCGGCCTGCGCATCTCCTTCTTCTGGCGGATCACCACCGCACGCACGAGTTTGCGGCGCATGTCAGGGGTGCCTTTCTTGACGCTGACGGTCGCGATGTCGCCAAGTCCCATCTTGGGCTGGCGCCTGCGCACACCGTGGTACCCGAATACGGAGACGATCTGCACCTCCCGGGCCCCGGTGTTGTCTGCGCAGATCATCCGGGTCCCGGTGGAGAGTGCCCTCGGGATGTTCGACTGCTTCGCCTTCATGATGGCTGCACCTCCACCACGACAAAGGTGGTGGTCTTGGAGAGCGGCCTGCACTCGGCGATGCGCACGGTATCACCGGCCTTCGCCTGAATGCAGGGCGGGTTGTGGGCATGGATCTTGCTGTTCCGCTTCTCGTAGCGGTTGTATTTGCCCACGTAGTGCAGGTATGCCCGCTCTACCACCACCGTTCCAATCATCCGGTCGCTCACGACTTTGCCGGTGATCACCTGGCCGCGCACCGGCAAAGTGCCGTGAAACGGACAATTTGCGTCGTTACAGTCCCTTTCGGGCTGCCTGACGCTCAATCCGATGTTGTTTGCCATTATTTCCCTCTGGTCTTGTGCAATGCGCTGATCCGCCTCTCTGGTGCCATGACCAGCGCGGAGCCGTCTATCTCAACCAGGACGCCATCCGGAAGGGTGACGCGGAACCGGGTCCTGTGTTTCTGGACCCTCTTGTCCCCACGGTCACACCGGATGACCAGTGTGTTCCTGGTCTCATCGATAATCTGCCCCGAGAGGCCGGACAGCGCAGGGTTGCTTGCCTCCACCACCGCGACATCCAGGCCAATGAGTTCGTGCCTGAGGATGTTCTGGGGGGAGATCATCTCACCCGCGTCTCCTGCTGTTCGCTTCGGTCTTTATCCGGGCAATGGTCCGTCGCAGTTCCCTGATCCGGCCCGGGTTCTCTGTGGAACCCCCGGCGCTGACCTTCCCGTTGTGCTGGATGAGCTCCATCTTGAGCTTCTCCATCTGCTCCTGCAGTTCCACGTCGGAGAGCTGCCGTACTTCCTGAGCTCGGAATATCGCCATCTACTTCCTCCCCAGCAGCTTCTCTTCGTCAAAGTCATCGGGCCCTTCCGGGATATCGTCGATGATCTCTTCGCCTACCGCCGTGACGGCGATCTCCTCAATCACGCGGGGCTTCTCCCGCTTTGCAGTCACCTCGAAGTGGTCGGGTATCTTTGCACCGGCGGGAATGATCTTGACCTGCACCCCGATTACCCCCAGTTTCTTGACCGCAACGGCGTATCCTTTCTCGACGATGGTGTTCGAAGGTTCACCGCAGTGCTTGATGTAACCGTCCGAGAACTTCTGGACTCGTGCCCGTGCACCGGTCAGCTTCCCGGCGATGACCACCTCGCAGCCGAGCGCGCCGGCCTCCATCACCCTGCGGATGATGCTCTGGCCGGCCTTCCTGAAGTACCAGCCGCGCTCCAGCGCGTTTGCCAGCCTTTCTGCCATGATCTGGGCATTGAAACTGGGATTTGGTACCTGCTGCACCTCGATCTGAGGGGACTCGACCGCGAAATCGGTTGCGAGGTCCTGGGTGAGCTGGCGTACCACTTTGCCTCCCTTTCCAATCACGATACCGGGCTTCTCCGCGAATATGGTGACCTGGGTCCCGAGGGGAGTGCGCTGCAGGTCCATGCCTCCGTACCCGGCCCTTTTCAGCTCCTTTTTCAAGTGCTTCTCTACGCGGGCCTTTCGTACGCCTTCAGCCACGAATTTTCTCTCTACTGCCATTACTGCACTTCCCTGACCACTATCTCGATGTTCACAGTCTCCCTGCGCTTGGGAGTCGCCCTGCCCATGGCCCTGGGGAACATACCCCGGAAGCCGCGGCCGCGGTTTGCCGAGACATGCACGATCTCCAGGTTCTCCGTATCGAGACCGATGTACTCAGCATTCTTTACGACTGACTGCAGGAGCCTGATATAGGCGTGGGACGCTTTCTTTGGGTATCGCCCCGCGTCCCAGCCGGGCAGGCCGCGCTTGTGCGCCACCTTCCGGTTGAACCTCCGGAATGGGATGGCCTTCTTGTGGTCGATGACCTGCTCGAGGTAGGAGATGGCCTCTCCCGTGCGCTTGAACTTGATGAAGCTGGCAATCTCCATGGCGTGCTTGGGGGAGATGGAAAGCTCGTTTGCCTTCCCCCGTGCCACGTTGTCGCCCCCGATTTCCTGGGAATAATGTGTTCTTGCCATTGTTCAATCACTTCAGCGGCACGTACTTGCTCGATCGGGTTGCACCGATACCGGCGCTCCCGTGGCTCACCTTCTTCCTTGTGAGGGCGAACTCGCCCAGGTAATGGAAGAGTGTTTCGGGTTGCAACTCCACCTTCACGAACTCCTTCCCGTTGTGGACCTCCACTGCACTTCCCACCATCTCGGGCATGATGATCATGTCACGCAGGTGGGTCCGGATGGCCCCGTCGCCTTTCCGGAACTGGGTGAGGAGGTGCTCTTCGCCACGGGTCAGGCCGCGGATTACCTTGCGGCGGGCGCGGGAGGGCATCAGCGGGATCAGCTCGGATCTTCCCATTGCGCGAAGGTCATCCAGCCGGAATCCCCTGTAGGTAAACTCCTCGCGCCGCCTTGGAAGTCTCTTCTGTGTCTTCTTTGCCATGGTTTTTCCCTCACTTCTTCGAAAGCCCGGTTCTCCTTGCAGCCATGTGCCCTACTGCCCGTCCGGGCGAGGTGCCCCTGGCGATCGTCTTCGGCCGCCCAGGGTGCTGATGTCCCCCGCCGCCAAATGGGTGGTCGATCACGTTCATGGCAACACCCCTGACGCGGGGCCAGTTGGATGCAGTGTTCCGCATCTTGTGGTGCTTCTTTCCAGCCTTGACAAATGGCTTCTCTCCCCGGCCTCCACCGGCAACGATCCCCACCGTCGCCCGGCAGCGATCATTGAACCACTTGGTCTTGCCGCTCGGCATGGTGACACCCACGCGGCCCTCGCTCTTGTCGACGACGACCGCCTGGACGCCTCCCGAACGTACGAACTTGCCTCCGTCGTTTGGCTGCGCCTCGATGTTGCAGACGTAGGTCCCGGTGGGGATCTCGCCCAGGGGAAGGGTGTTCCCGTTCCTTATCTCGGCCTCCGGTCCCCATGCGACCCTGTCACCTACGCCCATTCCCTCAGTGATCAGCATGTAGACCTTGCTGCCGGTCTCGAGCCTCACCAGGGCGATCGGGGCGTGCCTTGCCGGGTCATGCTCGATATCCTCGACGCGGCCGCGTACCGTGCTCTCGCCGCTGCCGATGTGCCGCAGTGCGGCCTTGTACCGGTGGGAGGGAGCCCGGTAGGTCGGACCTCCTTTCCCCCGGCTCTGTGTGGTAATGCGATGTCCCATCTTCCCCACCTACATGATGCCAAGCCGGCTGAGGATCTCCTCGGCCGCCTTCTCGTTGGCGAAACTGATTACCGCCTTCTTCCTGCCATCCATGGCCATCATTGTGGACACATGGGTGACTTCCTGTTCGAAAGTTCGCTCGATCTCCCGCTTGATCTGGTTCTTTGTGGCGTTGCTGTCCACCACGAACTGCAGCTTGTTTTGGTTCTCGAGCATCATCATGGCCTTCTCTGTGACGAATGGGTAACGGAGCACCATGTCACTGCCCTCCCAGCCTCTTGAGCGCGCTCTCTGTCCACAGGGTAAGCCTGCCAGCCTGTGTCCCCGGCGCAAGGAGCTCGCAGTTCAACTGGTCAACCGTCGCGATATCCACTCCGGCAAGGTTCCCTGCCGCCCGGAGGGGCGCGTCCGCAGTCACGATCAGGAGACTCTTTCTCTGCTTGTAGCGGCGGCCCCTCATCTTTCCGCGTCCTGCACGGACCTTCTTGCTCGCCTTCGCCCGCTCCACGTCCTGGAGTGCGCCCACTGCGGCCAGGGCCGAGATGATCTCGCTCGTCTTGCCGAGCTCGCCAAACCGGTCCTCCATCACGAGGGGTACGGGGCATGAGAACGCGTGCCCGCGGGACCTGACCAGGTCTTCGCATACCGTTGCAGCAAGCGCCGACCGGAATGCCTTCTGCTTCTCTTTCTTGTTGATCTGGCGGACCAGGATCTTCTGGACCACCGGGGGATGCGCCTCGCGGCCACCCTTGGCCTGCGGGATCTTCGCGGCCCGGGAGCCTCCCTTGATCCTCGGGAGTTGCGCAACACCGCGCCCTGAACCCCAGCTCTCCGCAGACGAGAGTATGCCGGCATACGGGTATGTCCCGTGGGGCTGGCGCCGCGTGCTCTGAAGGGCGATGACCGCCTTCTTGATCAGGTCAGGCCGGAACTCTTCAGTGAACACCGGCGGGAGTTCGATCTCCCCTGCGACCGATCCATCGAGTGAAAATACTTGTGCTTTCATCGCTCTCTCACCCCTGCTTGCTCTCCACGCTCACGAACTCGATCGATGGCTGCCTGACCACGTGCTCTCCCTGCCGCATGGCGGGGCGGATGCGCACCAGGCGCTTGACCGGACCGGGGATCGACCCCTTGATCAGGACATAGGGGTTCTTCAGCACACCGTAGTGCATGAATCCGCCTGCGGGGCTGATCTCAGCTCCGTTCTCCCCGATCTTGAGGATGCGCTTGTTGAACTCGGTCCTCTGCTGGTACCCCATCTGTCCCATCTGGGGGACCTGCCAGCGCACGTGATGGGGGTTCCATGGCCCCAGGTTGCCCACGTGGCGCTTCTTTCCGCCACGGGAGTGCTTGCGCTTCCGGAGTTTTATCCCCCAGCGCTTCACCGGGCCCTGGGTCCCCTTTCCGGTGGTGATGGCCGTGATATCCGCGTATGCACCGGGCTGTATCACGCTCTTTAAGTCGACTTCTTTTCCAAGGAGGCCCTCGAGGAACGCGAACTGTTGTTCAGCCGAACCCCCGGCAACCCTTACCTCCATGATTTCGGGCACTTTCTTTGGCACACCGGAGACCTCGTGTGGAAGGGTATGCATCACTGCAAAGAGTTCTGCGACGATTCCCCTCGCAATCGCATCCTTTATCGCCGCTTTTGCGGTTTCTCCGTCATACTGCTTTGGTGGCGTGATCCTTTTTTCAAGGGCCTGGTCAAGGTCCCCTGCCCACACCTCGGTAATGGGGTGCTTGCCGTAGGAGTCCCTGCCGTATGCCCTGATCGCGGCGACCTTCATCGCCGGGATCTCCACGACTGTGACAGGGACCATGATGTCCTTGCCCTCGGTCGGGCTGTTTTTGTGATCATCGACCATGATCACGTGGGTCATGCCTACCTTATAGCCGGCAAAGCCCTGCAGTATAGGGTTCCCCTGGTAGGAAGGCCAGGACTGGTACTTCGGTACCGGGCTCTTGGCCCTCTTGCGGGGACTGAAGGCAAGGGATCCTTTTCTTGGCTGGTTAATCTTTGGCATGGTTCAATCAATCCTGCACTAATGACTGGAACGTAGACCATTTCCTGGCCTGGAACCGAACCTAATCGGTTTCACTCGCCTAAATATCGGCCGGTTGTACACCGGATATGAGTGATGTTTCCGGGCCGCTGGCATGCGGATGCCCAGAAGGATACCTGGAATCTGTCCAGGCACCCGGTTCATCGCCGCAGCGGTGCGAAGAGGGAGATCCCCTCTTTTGGTGCAGTACCCCGGAAAGGCGGCCTTTTCTCTGGTTACTGGCCGTCTCCCCTGTGACCTGTCTCGCGAAAGAGATCCTGAACCGGGCGTGTACAGGCCACTCTAGGCCATGTACAGGGCTCATATCCCAGAGGATACGTCCGCCCTTCACGCCTCTTTCAGATCCACCGTGTCGTCCGGTGGTGATTGCTCACCACATACTCATACAAAGGCACGGGCCCTCGAGGACGCGTGCCCCCGACCTTTGATGAGCCTCCATCTCCCGGCACCTGGTGCCGGGGTGCATATGGAACCTCATATAGGCTTCCTTAATTATACGAGGGAAATGAATATAAATCTTGTTCCGGTCTGAAAGGGATGCACTGTTATCCGAAGTACAACTCCCCGTCCTCGTTGATGTATACCTCGATGTTTTCCCTCACAAAACGGGCTTTGAAGCGTTCCGGTGCAGAATCGCGCATCTTGTTGATCAGCGAGATGGTATCGTACTTCACCTTGATTCCCATCTTCTCCGCTTCCTGGTAGATCAAGGTGGCGACATCAAGAAGGTCTGTTCCTGCGGGGATTTTGCAGAGATGGGTGGCATCCAGCGTGTACAGGAATTCCAGTGTCTCTTTTGCCCTGTTGATGTTCTCCACTGCTGATTTCTCGATAGTGCAGACATTTGCCTTTGAAGTGTGAATGATATCTGCAATCTGCTGCTGGGTAAGCCCCTGCTTCCTGTATCGCAGGACTTCCTTCTGCCGGTCCGTCAGCAGCCCGTCTTTCATGTTACTGGATACGATCAGTAGACTTAAACACTTTTCGTTAACTTTTCTCTGTCTCCATCTGCGAGGGGAGGGGTCGGGCGTTGCAGGGGATGTCCTTCCGTGAATTCATCGTTAAACGAAAAATTGGCCATTATTCTCAAAAAAAGAGATTTCAAAACGTTTATATTTGCACCGGCGAATAGTAACCTGTTATCACCAAAACTGAGGTGTATTACATGGTTGTGAAAGTAGGAGTTGCAAAACTGGGCAATATCGCCAGTGGTGTAATGGCCGAGCTTCTTCTTGACGAGAGAGCCGACCGAGAGGACATGCAGACATTCATGGCCACGAGCGGGACCAAGCTCCAGCCCGAGGACATTGACCGCGTCGTGAACAACATGGTTGCCTGGAAACCCGATTTTGCCATCGTGGTCTCCCCCAACGGCGTCCTTCCCGGCCCCACCGGTGCCCGCGAGCGGCTCCTTGCAGCCGGGATCCCCACTGTCTTCATCACCGACGACGTGACCACCAAGAAGGAGTGGGCAGAAATCAAGGACGGCAAGTTCGGGTACATCATCATGAAGGGCGATGCAATGATCGGCGCCCGCAGGGAGTTCCTGGACCCCATCGAGATGGCAGACTATAACGGCAACCTGGTGAAGGTGCTCTCTGTCACGGGAGCATTCCGCAAACTGCAGATGGCCCTCGACCAGGTCATCGACCAGGTAAAGGCAGGGAAGAAGGGCGCTGAACTGGCACTCCCCAAGCTCGTGGTCACCTCTGACAAGGCTGTAGACGGCGAGTTCACCAACCCCTACGCACTTGCGAAGGCACGTGCCGCATACGAGATTGCCTCGGCAGTCGCCATGGTGAACGTCAAGGGATGCTTCATGACCAAGGAATGGGAGAAGTATATCCCCATCGTCTGCAGTGCCCACGAAATGATGAGGGTTGCCGCAGTGCTCTGCGATGAGGCCCGTGAACTTGAGAAGGCATGCGACGGCGTAATCCGCAAGCCCCACAAGAAAGACGGCGTGATCGTCTCAAAGACCAAGCTGATCAGCAAGCCCGAGTAAATCTCTTCCCTTTTTTTCTCTATCGCAAAGATGCGTCGCCCAGTCGCCCGGAACGCATCCCGCCGGAAACTTCCTAGGTTCTGGATTCTGTAAAATAGGATGCCAATTCCTCGGGAAGAGTGAGAATGACGGGTTCCTGGTGGAGCCGTTCCATGAATGCCGAATCGCTCGTAGAAGATACGTTCGGGTTCATGCGAGATATGAGAGAGCAGAACGCAGAGAACCCACGTCGCGATCCCGGCCGGTCAAAGAAGAGGGACATGTTGAACGCATGAGTCCCAAGGCTCCGGTACATCGAAAGGACTGAGAGAAGCCCCTCAACGAATGTCGCAAGATACGGCTCGAAATCAGGCATGGACGATATGGGGAGGATGGCCCGCACCTCCCGCTCGCCCAGGGGCACCGCCTGGGCCAGCCAGCAGATCTCGTCGCCAAAGAGGAACCGTGGGCCGGATCGCTCTTCTTTCACGAGGTCATCCCAGTAACTGCGTCCATGGCGTCTGAGGTAGGAAGCGCTTCCCCGAAGGTACCGTTCCAACAGCGCCGGGGGCACAGGGTCCGCCAGCCCCTGGAGGTGGGGATGGACGATCGAGGCCCCTGCCGAGGAGAGATAGTTCCAGTTGATGGATGGGAACCCCGGCTGGCCGGCAAGTGATTCTATCATCCCCTCAAACGCATCCCCTATTTGCCCGGGTGTGAAGGCGTCGACGTGATGAGCCCTGGTGATGACCGTCACCGTATGCCACTTCGCATAGGGGAAGAGGTTCGGAAACGTGAGGCTCTCTCCCCGTACAATCCGGGTCCCACCCGGGAAGCAGGGGGTTGTCTCCTCAACCCGGCTGGTGCAGAACGGGCAAGGCGAGGTCTGTTCCGGTGGAGAGTACACCACGTCGAGCCTTCGATTGAGCCGCCCTGGAGCGATCCTGCACCGGAGCCCTGATACGTGCTCTTCCCGGTACTCGATCGAGCTGTCCCCTGATCGGACCCTGGTGATGCGAAACATTGGCTTCTTGGGTATCTCAGGACGAATGGTCCCGGACCAGTCGAAAAAAAGGAGTGTTACCGGTGCTCGAAGGCGCCAGGCCTAGACAATGTACTTGCCGAGGAGGCGGATCGAGTTGGTCATGTCCGGCCCGAGTGGGGATCCGAAGATGATCTGGGTGACACCGGCCTTTGCCAGGTCCTCGCACTTCTGTTTGACCGTGTCTGGGGTTCCGGCGATGGTGAAGGCATCGATGGTCTTGTCATCGACGTTCTCTCCGGCGGTCTTGAAATCGAACTTGGCAAGCGCAGCCTTGATGTTTGCCACCTTTGCGGCGTCAAGACCGTGGCGCTGGAGGAGCTCAGGCGGGGAGCCGGCAGCGATGAAGGCAGCGACAATCTTGGCGGCGTTCCGGGCCTTCTTCTCGTTCATGTCAATGGACATCGCGGTGTAGGCACCGACGTCAAAGCCCTTCTTGCCTACCTTGTCGCAGGCTGCCTTGATGATTGGGATTGCCACGGCGAAGTCCTTCGGGTTGGATGCATTGATCAGTGCGCCGTCACCTACGGTCCCGGCAAGCTCAAGGACTTTTGGCCCCTGCGCGCCGACGTAGATCGGGATGCCCTTCTTGCCAGGGAGGTTCACTCCGGTGAGCTTGGCGCCGTCATAGTCGAAGAACTCCATCCCCGACTTCTTGACCTCTTCTCCTGCACAGAGCTTTCGGATCTGGGCGATCGCCTCTCCGAGCCGTGCGACCGGTTTCTCGGGTTTGATGGCAAGTTTCGGGAGGGTGGACAGGTCACCGGGCCCGATGCCGAGCACCGCACGGCCGTCCGAGATCTCGTTCAGCGTGCACGCAAACGAGGCCATTGCGGCGGGCGTGTCGGTGAACGAGTTCATGATCCCAGGCCCCATCTTCAGGGTGGTGGTGGCGGCGGCGATCATGGCAAGGGTGGGGTAGCAGTGGCGGTTGTTGTAGTGGTTGGTGATCCACGCGTAGTCAATGTCCTTCGACTCTGCGAGCTTGCAGAAATTGACCACCTGCTTGACATTCACGTTGCCAGGCACAAATTCTATTCCATAGGTTGTCAAGGTAACTTCACCTCATGGAGTATTATCGAACGAAGATTTAAATACATTATCATTTTTTATTGCGAGAATGTGGGGATAAGCCCCGATTCCCCGAAAAATAATCCCTATACGGCCCCGGATTCCAGTTGGCATTCTTCATTTTATCCAAGACGCAGAGAGATTTCATCTTTAGGGAAAAGTAATACCCTGCGATGGGACTGCACGTTCATCAGGCATCCCGCGTCGAAAAAGATCCTGCAAGGGATCTTCCTTACATTCCAGGGAACGGAGAGCAGAAGTGCTTTATTATCACAGGGAAAAATCCTGATAAAGAGAATGTGTGAGGAGATACGCGATGAGACGCGCTGTTGGTCGTGATTGCCCTCACCTTGCCGTTGAAGCGGCGGGCCTTTCCCATTCCCTCCTCTCCATACCCCCGCGTACCCGCAGAATGCACAGGAACCACACGATATCATGCGAATTCTCACCATAGGTCTCGGCGGAGCCGGATGCAGGATAGTAGACCGCCTCCTAGCCCACGACCGGAAGGCCCCAGTGCACTGTGTCTTTGGGATTGTCATCGACTGCGACGCGGAGCAGTTGAACTCCCTTCAGAATGTGCCGGTGGACCAGAGGATCTTCTTTCAGCCGCTGGACCCTTCCCATCCCGAAGACCTGGCAGCTCACCTGCCCTCCGAAGAAGCCCTCTCCCGACTCCAGGCCCTTGACGATGGAGATATCGATGCCCTCTTCGTATGTGCAGGTCTTGGTGGCGCCATGGCTTCAACTGCCCCTGCGCTCGTGACCTTCCTGAAAAACAGCATTGCAGAGCCCGTATTCGGCCTCTTCACCCTCCCCTGCAGGGGGGAGGGTGAGCCCCGCTCCTCTTCTGCGGCTGAACAGCTTGAGAATCTGTATGGCCTGCTTGAAGGTATCGTCCTTTATGACAACGAGTCATGGTACGGGAAAGTGCCCCCCGCGGCGGATGACACGGGTATCTCCCGCCAGGGTGACCTCGGCGCCCTGATAGGCCTGCGCCAGAGCGAGCCCGTTCCCCTTACGGGGAAGGAGAGGTTCTACCGCGATTTCAATGACCTTATCGGCCGACGTTTCACCCTGCTGCTCAGGGCAGGGGAATTCTCCGAACGATCACCCGATGATCTGCCGGAAGTGGTCCTTGATGCCGGCGAGATATTAAACACTATCAGGGGAATGGGGTTCATCACCATGGGGTATTCACGCGAGGAAGTAGCTCTGGAGCGTCCCATCGACCTGCTCTCACGGTTCCGTCCAGGCGCCCCCACAGTCCAGGATGGCCACCTGAAAGCATCCCGGGTCGTGGAGCTTGCAAAGAAGGCAATATTCGAGGAGATTTCCACACCCACAGAACTCGAGGATGCACAAAAAGCCCTCATCCTCATCGCAGGTCCCTCCCACGAGATGAGCATGAGGGGGTTTATGACAGTGAGGAAGTGGATTGACCGGACCATCAGGGGGCTCGAACTCCGGTCAGGGGATTACCCTGTGAGCGGCACCCGTTTCCTGGGCATATTCATCATCCTTGCAGGCATGGAGACGCTGCCAAGGGTGGAGGAGATAAGGCAGGTCAGGGACAGGGTGAGAGGGGGAGGTCACGATACGGCTGCGCAGGGCCCCGGCAACTGAACCGCGAAGACTCTCTCGCAGACTTTCTCACGGACTCCTTCGCAACTCGTGGTCCCAGGCAGAAAACCTCCTCCGTCAGTCGTGGTTTATCTTTGAGAAGGGGATGTTCCCCGCACCAATCTCCGTCCTGATCGGGATTCCTTTCTCGACGGTGTTCGCGACAAAGTTCATGCCGGAGAACGCAACGATGGAGAGCCGGTAAGGGTCCGCGACCAGGTTGAAGACCGAGTTTCCCATCGCGACAGGGAAGATAAAACCCGCTTTCTTCATCTGCGCGACCACTTCACGTGCCCTCCCCTCCGCAAGTGCCGGGATCTCCCTGACGTTTGCAAGGGCTGTGCCGGTCCCAGTCGAGACAAGCGAAGAGAGAGAGGTGAGCCCTGCAGAGATGAAGAGCTGGAGTGGATCGATGGTCGTCCCGCGGTACCCGATGAGGTCCACGAACCGGGTCGCCTCCCCGTGCTGGATCTCCAGGCGACCTCCGTATGCCATCCTCACAGGGATGCCGCGGCGCTGGAATACTCCGTCCATCGTGATGCTGCAGATGCTCATGATCCCGGCGCTCCCGGAGGGGATCCGCGGGTCCCGGTCAATGACCCGGTAGCGTGGGAAAAAACCGCACCTTGCCCCGATAACCTCGTCAAAGGCATTCGTTGCATCGAAAAGCCGCTCTTCGGGGACTATCGAGAGGTTATAGGCTACGTCCCCTGTGCCGGTTTCGGGATCGAAGGTGCTCCGGAAAGCCAGCCGCTCGAGTTTGGAGATGATGAAGCCGATCCTGTCCCCGACGAGGGCGCTCTCGGTCTCCTCCTTGCCATAGGGAGTGAGGATGCGGCCCATGTTGCCGACTTTCTCGGTAAACCCCATCTCATCGAGGTACCGCAGGTAATACTGTACCGCGCGGTCACTCAGGACAAAACCCCGCTCGGCCATCAGTTCCGAGAGCCTCTTAGCGCCCATTGGCTCCCGGTGTTCCTTGAGTATGCGCAGGATCTCGATGTATTTCCGCTCTGTTCGTATCATTTATCTCGCCTGTATGACACCTGTGCTGTCCTGGTATCGCCCGCTGTACATGCTCCTGCCATCGGTGACCTGGTGGAATATTATCTGGACTACCCGGTCATTCTTTCTCAGGGTGAGGTGCTCTGCCCCCATGTTGACCAGGCAGAGAGTCAGCTGGCCCCTGAAACCCGGGTCAACAAAGCCCGCGGTGAGCACAATGCCTCTCCTCCCGAACGATGACCTGCACCGGAGCGTTGCTGCAAGGTCCGAAGGCAGCTCTACTCTTTCAAGGGTGCTCACAAGGGTGCATATCCCCGGTGGCAGGACAAAATCGCCGCCCACCCTGAGATCGTATGATGCCGGCTGCTGGCATTCTTCGCTGTAGGGTTCTATGACCAGTTCGCCCCCGCTTTCGCATCCACGGAGGCGCCTGGCGATCTCTGATGATGACAGGATCATTGTTACAGATCAATACTACAGAAAATGCTTAATAGGTTGTCCTGCCAACGCCTGTGACGGATCCATGGGGTAGAGGATATCCTCTTGGGCTTCGGACCCAAGGACGCGGGTTCGATTCCCGCTGGGTCCGCCTTTTTTGAATTGGTGAGTGCTTCATACTGCCGGGTGCTGTGTGCCTTACTAATCCCATGAGAGGGCATAGAGCGGAATCCCCCTTCCCCGGCCTTACAGGCCTTTTCCCCTGCGGCGTAGATTCCCTGGTCTCCTCTTCTTCAGGATGATGAATGCAACAAGGGAGAGTGCTGCTGCCACCGCAACCAACACGCCCACTCCAAGCCAGTTGAAACTTTTTTGCATGGGGATGAGAAGAAGGGCAGTCTCGTTCTGGGAAGTAAACATCTTCTTCATCTCTGCCGGGTCGTATCCCTCTTTTTCCGTCGTGATCACGTACGAGGTGTTCAGCCTCATACGAAGGGAGAGCGTGCCATCTTCTCCTGTGACTCCCTGCTCTTTCCCGTCGATCCGTATCACGACACCAGGGACTGCGACCTTGTCTCCCTCAATGGTAGATATGGTGGCATTCACCCCTGGATATGCAAGTTCGACGGCCACATCTTCTCCCTGGGAGCGGACCGGCAATACCTGGGAATGACTGACAAACGCAGGGTGCCTGACCTCAAGCAGGTATTCACCGAGCATGAGGTCCGCAAGCTGAACCCTCCCGTACTTGTTGGTGGTCCCGCGGGACTGGCCGTCGAGAATGACAAGCGCCCCCTCGACAGGGGTCTTTTCCTCACTGTACACCGACACGAATACACTGTATGGTGACTTTTTGAGCGTGATGCCGACAAGGGCCTGGTCCTGGTCCACAATCAGCCGCTCGCGGTAGTCCTCATATCCCTCCAATTTTGCCTGGAACGAATAGACCTTTCCTCTGGGAAGGTATAGAGTAACCGCGCCCTTCTGGTCCGTGATCCCGCGGGCTTCGCCGTCTACGAAGATCGCCACGCCGGGGACAGGGTTGCCGGAACTCTCATCCCTGACAAGCACTGAGAACCGGTCGTCCCTGAAGAGCATCGCCTGGACGGTCTTCTCTTCGAGCCCTGTCTCAACTATTGCAGAATACGCCCTGTAGTTGGGGGCCGCGACGTCGAGGGTGTACATTGAATCGCCAGTGACAGTAAAGGAGACTGTCCCGTTCTCTTCTGTCATGGCCGTCTGCCCGGTCGCTCTCTCAGTTATACTGACTGTGGCCCCGCCTACTGGCGCAAGGGTGTCGGCATCAAATACCTGGACGAGGAGTGGCACTTTCTTCCTGTGCATCTCGACGACGAGCGTAGTGGTGTTGACCCCGATGTCACCCGACCAGGGATCATAGCCGGTCTTCTCGACCATGACCTGTATGATCTCTGTTCCCGGGTGGGTAAACTCGATATTCCCGCTGCTGTCGGTTTTGCCTACCCTCGCACCATTCGCAAACAGCGATGCCCCCTGGAGAGGGGTGATGTTTTCCTCGTGCTCGTATACATTCACGAGCACCGTCACCCCCAGGACAGGGGAGGCACAGAGAAGTGTAAAGAGAAGGACGTATGCAAAACGGGTTCCAATCCTTTCCATATTCTGATATCGACGCTCTCTCTATATCTTTTCATTGGTAGAAAGGCCAGGAAAGGTTCCTGAAGGCAAAATAATTCCATGATCTGCTTCGTGACGCATGGCGGCAGGGGGTATGGCTCGACTATGTTCATGATCACCGCACACGCCGCTCCATCGGGCGCGTCTGGCAGTGTATCTGGTCCACACCACTCCCCTTCGCAGTCCTTTTGCCGATCACAAAGGATGGAGCGCAATACAGATTGATACGCCCAAAAAAAAGAGTAATCCAGGGGGTTGACCGGGAAATCAGCTCCAGCGGGTATCGTGCGGCACCCGGTCAAGGAGCATCCCTTCGACGACTACCGGCATCAACTGCCTCCCTTCCTCGAGGGCTTTCTGCAGCCTCCAGTTCCGGTCGGCGTATATAGTGAAGATGGGCTGGCCTTTCTCCACGCGGCTCCCTTTCTTGGCATGGAGGAGAACGCCCGCCCCGCGGTCATGGGGCGCTCCGGCAGTCCTTGCCAGGCTGATAAGGGATCGGTTGTTCAGCTCGATGACATACCCCGATGTGGGAGCATTGACGACGAACTGGTATTTCCCGGGCACGATGTCATCAGACCTTATCTTCGGGTCTCCTCCCTGGATCTCGATGATCTGCCGGAACTTCTTCAGTGCATCGCCTTTTTTGAGGATATCTTCAGCCATCTGTGCCCCCATTCCCCTTGCAGCCTTTCCGGACATCTCGAGCGCCATGCCCGCGATGGCGACGCTCTTTTGCAAGAGAGATCCCGGGCTCTCTCCCCCTTCGAGGATGCGCAGCGCCTCCATGACTTCGAGGTTCGGACCGATGCTCCGCCCGACGGGAGAGTCCCCGTAGGTGAGCGCACACTCCACCTGCATGTTGAGGCGGTCTCCGAGCTCAATGAAGTCGCGGGCAAGTTTCTTTCCCTCCTGGATTGTGGCCACCTTGGCGTGGGCACCCACCGGGATGTCGATCACGACAAGGTCGGCACCTACCGCATACTTCTTGGCCATGACGCTCGCGAGCATCTGCCCCCTGGCATCGATACGGAACGGGTACTCCTGGATGATGATCTTGTCGTCTGCCGGAGCGATATTGGTAGCTCCGCCCCATACGATCACGCCGCCTACCCTCTCCGTCATCCTCTGGACCTCTGACGCCGAAAAATCGACCGGGGCGAGCACCTCCATGAGATCTGCAGTCCCCCCCGCACCTGTGATGGCCCGCGAGCTGGTCTTTGGGATCTTGAGACCGCTCGCGGCGATGATGGGAACGACGAGGAGGGAGATCTTGTTCCCCGGCACCCCGCCAATCGAGTGCTTGTCAACGATTGGGTGGGCATGGAACGTGAGCCGTTCACCGGTGTCTACCATTGCCCTGGTAAGGTGCTCCACTTCGTCCATGTCCATCTCGTTTATGTAGCAGGCAGTGATGTACGCGGTCAGCTCGGCAGGAGAGAGGTTGTCGGAGACCACGTCCCTGATCACCGCATAGGTCTCTTCCTTTGTGAGGTGCTGGCCGTCCATCTTCTTCTTGATGTAGTCGAGGGTGACCGGTCTCTCGGCTTTCCTGACCTCAACGGCCACCCCGTCTTCGAGCTGAAGGCGTTCATTGGTGACCTTGTAAATTCCGATCGTCCCCTTGGGGAGGAGTGTGCTCGTGGTGTCGATGAAGGCCGCAACGGAAACCCCTGTTACCTCGTTGAGTATCTGGATGCGGTCTCCCGGGAGTACCCCGATATTCCTCGAATCGTCGATATGCAGGAGGACTTCCCGTGTGCCGATATCAACGAGTTTTGCAGTCAGCTTCATGTGGTCCTTCTCCGGGCAGGGAGCGGGAAAACCTGTCCTCTTCGCCGTCGGTGCTCCCAGACGTGGGCGAAAAGCGTGAAATCCGCTTCTGATACCTGCTTTCTAGGTTTTCGGCCGAGGGGTATTAGTGATTTCTCTTGGCGTGGGTCATTGGACGCATCACGGTCACCCGTGGTCCGGCAAATACCTTCCCCGGCAGAAGAGGCGTGCGAGAAAAAAGGTAGGTTTGGTGTTTTCAGTGCTTGCGCACGATGAGGAAGGCCACTGCACCAAGGCCGATCAGGGCAACCAGGGCACCGAATCCCGGAGTTGTCGGGGTCGGGGTCGGGGTCGGGGTGGTCGGCACAGGGGTTGGAACAGTGGTCACCGGGGTCGGCGGGGCGGTGGTCGGGATCGTGGTCGGCTTGACTGCGACAACGTTGAAGAGTGCAGTCGAGGTCACGTCCACGGTCACACCAGAGACCTGCACGATGTACTCATCGGGCTTGAAGGTGGTGGTGTCGACAGGGAAGGACCAGGTGTTGAAGCCTTCGGTTCCCTTCTGGACCTTTACCGTTCCAGTTGCGCCACTGAACTCACCGCTCTGGGTCTTCTGGGTCGGGGAGAAGGACGAGGAGACAACTTCAACCAGTACCTCGTTGTCGACGGCAAGGTTGGTGGTGCCCTTGATCTCGAACTTCTCGCCTACCTGCTTCTCGGTGATCGGGGTGATCTTGATGGTGGGTGCCTCGATCAGGAACTGGAGCTTGGTGTAGGTATCGTCAACGGCTGCGTTGTCGAGTGCCACGACCAGTGCCTCTGCAGCGTCAGATCCCTGCAGGCTGCCGGGCCCCTCAAGGAGGAAGAGCACGGAGTTGGCTGTGGGGTAGGGTCCGACGACCTCGCGGTAGGGCCACGGAGCGACTGCTCTCGGCCTCACGTCAAGCTGGTCGTTGTACATCGGGTGCTGGACGACCACGAAGTACTGCCCGGGTGCCATGTTGGCGGTGAGTCCCTGGTTGATCTCCTTCTCGAAGCTTCCGTCCCTGTTGACGCTCTCGGTGTCAACCCGCACGTAGTTCTTGCCCATGATCCAGACCTGCACACCCTGGGAGGGCTGGCCCTCGGCAACGCCGCGGATGAAGAACTTGTCACCCTGGGCAATGGTGGACTGCGATGCGACTGCGGTCACGAACGGCTTCCTGATGATGACGGAGACGGTTGCATACTGGGTGTCGGCGAGGGTGTTCTTGTCAGATGGGGTTGCCACTGCGTAGATGGTGTAGGTACCCGCGTCGATGTTCAGGTTGGCGGTCTGCCACTTGTACTCCCATGTGTTGTCGTCGAGGACATCAGCGACGGTGAACGAGCTGATAACACCATTGACGACTCCGGTCCTCGGGTCAGTCAGCCTGCCGCCCTGCGAGGGGAGGTTCGGCCCGGTGATATAGAGGTATACGCTGTCAGTCTCGGAGTTGGTACCGGTCAGCTTGACTTCCTGGCCCAGGAAGTAGCTCTGGTCGCCTGCAGCGACTACGGTCACGGTTCCCTTCTCGACTTTCACGTCGACTTCATCGGACCTGAACTGGTCGGCCAAGAGGCGCTCGCGCCAGGTCGGGTCAGTGATGCCGGCTGCGCCGGGACCCCTCTCAACACGGAAGGTGTACTTCTTGTCCTTGGTTGCCTGGGAAGTGACCCATCCTACGGTGATGGTGCCGCTGTTGGAGGTCTTTGCCGCGGCGTAGTAGTTGGTGCTTGCCGGTGCTGGCGGAACGTCCTGCGCTACGGTGCGGCCTGCGCCACCCTCATAGGCATACTGCCCGATGAAGGCGTTGGACTCGACATCCTTCTGGCTTGCAACAAGCAGCGGGGGCTGGTCAAGTGCGGTTCCGGCCATCTGGCCAGTTCCCTTCGCCCACAGCACGTAGTAGGTGTTCGGCCTGCCAGTGATGGTTACAGAGAACGGGTTGCCGCGGACGACTACGTCCTTGCTGGCCTCGATCTTGACAGTATCAGACGCGATGATCACGGTCTGGGTGGACGAGATCGTCTTGCCGGTGTAGTCGGTGCCGTCGGGTGCCTTGTAGTTGTCCTTGATCTTGTTCAGGTCAAGTTCGGCATAGACGGTGTAGGTCCCGGACTTGTACATCCTTGCGCCGTTTGCATCAAGGACGTCGGTGTTCCATCCCTGGTTGGTTACCTGGGGTGCCCAGTACCAGAGGTCGCTGTTGGGTGCCTGGTTGGTAAGCGAACGGGAAACCGTCGTGGTCTGGAACAGTGCAGTGTAGGTCGCACCGTCGGCAGTCTTCACGCGGATGTTCACGAACCCCTGGCCCGTTGCGTCAGTCCTGGCAGCGGCCGAGTAGGTGTTGGTCTCAATCCTGAAGTTCAGGTAGTTGCCCGGCGGCACGGATTTGCCGGTCACGTCCTTTCCTGCAGTGTTGTCCCATACCTTGATGGTCAGTGCGGGGTCAACGACGTTCATTACGGCGGGTCCCCTCGCGCCGGTCCACTGGTACCAGGTACCTACCTTCCCTACGAAGATCTGCGGGGAAATGTAGTAGCTGGTGGGGGTTCCAACGGTGATGATGTTGGTGGGCTGGTCACCTGTCGAGGTCCCGGATGCCCAGTATGCGATCTGGGTTGCGGCTCCGAGTCCGGCAGATATGTCAAGACCCTCTTCACCGATGAACACATCTCCGCCTGCAGGGATGTTCTTGATCGTGGCTGCGGATGCCGGAAGCATCAGCACTGCCAGCGCGACCAAGGCGATCAGTGCAAGGCTAAAGCGCTTAATCATCTTTTGTCCTCCTTAACTCATGTCCAAATCCTGAACGTTCGAATCCATTGCACACGTCAGAACTGCCATCGACAGGTGTCGAACGGCAATTCCACCATGCTCCATACTCCGAATAACGGAATATGATTCAATATTTGTGGAACACTTAATATATCCTTTTTGGTCGATTCAGGGGGAATAAATCGGTGAGCAGGCGCTAAATCCGGCAAAGAGTATGAGAACGGCGGTTTTCTGGGTTCATTGCCACCCCACATAAGGATCTGCCATCGTCGCACTTGCAAGACCCCCTTCTTTCCCACGCGCACCGCTGCAGTGCCTGAGATGAGAGCCCCGCATACTGAAGCCAGGAAGGGTTTAGGAACACCTGATATTTTTGGAACCATGTGAGGGATCTCTTCACGTGCATATTCCCTTCGGAGCTCCTGGCAGTAACTTAACTATCTTTTGGTATGTCATAATTGTATATGCGTGTCATCAAAGCTCCCACACTGGCATCGGCCCACGAACAGGTGGTGAGGATGATCCTCGAGAAGGGGTGGGTCCTCGAGACTGAGGATCGTGAAGGTACCATCGAGTTCGAGGAGGTGGCGATGCGGGTGGAGCGCCCTGACAGCCCGCCCATGGTCAGTCCATGTTCACGGTTCCAGCAGCGGTTCATGGAGAAGTACGCACGCGACCTGATAGAGGGATCTGAATCCGTCTTCGAATACGATTATCATGACCGTCTTTTCAACTGGGGCGGGGGACTCCGGAACGGCCACGGGGAAGACATCCACGTGGACCAGGTCGCCTACATCGTCCATAAGCTCAGGAGTGCCCCGTCAAGCAGGAGGGCCATCGCCATCACCTGGAACCCGGCGGTTGACGAGCACCTCGATGACTGCCCATGCCTCCAGCTTGTACAGTGCGTCTCGCGGGACAGGCTGCTGCACATGAAGGTAGTCTTCCGGAGCAACGACATGCTGACGGCTGCAGGTGCGAACATGTATGCCCTTGTCTCGCTGCAGAAGGAGATCGCCAGGTCGCTCGGGCTGGACTGCGGGTCTTATACTCACATATCCCTTGTTCCCCACATCTATTACCGGAGGGATGCAGATGACATCGAGCCATTCTGTGTCCGGGGAGAACGTTTCCGTCCGATCCCCCAGGTATGCAGGGCGTGTGGGAAGTGTCCCGATTGACAGAGGGTCACCCCGCATGCCGTTTTTTTGAGAATCAGTCAGGTTAATTATGGAAAAGGACAGATAATGTGAGGTGCGATAGCCCGGTAGTGTAGCGGTCAATCATGCGGGACTCTGGATCCCGCGACAGCAGTTCGAATCTGCTCCGGGCTATTCCCTTTTTTCTATGCATGGTCCCTGCTTCCTGCAGACCAGGATTGCATGGTCGCGGTGGTACGGTTCGAGCCAGATCACCTTCCCGACCACGAGCGGTGACCCGTTGAGTGTTCTGCATACCTCGTCCACCACCTCACGAGGGCTGCGGGAGACATCGATGCTCCTGGCCTTGATCGCGAGGATCGCGGCCCCCCCGGACTCAAGGAAGACAGAGTTGGCAATCGCAATGCCTGCCTGGTCGGGGTGTGCAACGTCCTCTATGACCAGCTGCACTGTCTCCACCAGGGGTGCATATTCACACGGCCGGGTTGCGTCTGCAAAGAGCGGAATGATATTCTTCCTCCTCGCTGCGACCGCAAGGAGGTCACGCATCGGGATACAGGCATTCTCGACGGCATACACGATCTCCGCATAATCGGCAACGTGCGATACGGTGGTGCCATGGGCCGCCCCAAGGTACAGTACCCGTGTCGATGACCCTATCTCCACGTCACCACCAAGGTGATAATATGCCGCAAGCTTGCTCCGGTACGGATTCCACACCCGCTTTCCAGAGAGAATGCGCTCCCCGTAGACCCCGCCCTCACCGCTCGAAACGAGGACCCCGTCTACCCAGATCATCTCCTGCCCCCGGCGCGGTCTATCGCCTGATCTGCAGACTCGAGGAAGCCGGGATCCGGCAGGCCGCGATAGTAGTCTATCCTCGCCGCAATCGCCAGTTTTGCGGCAAGAGTCCTCGACACCTTCCCTCTCCGCGCCTTTCCCGCAGCATGCACCCGCCTGTGCTGGTAGATGATTCCATGCTTTGGAGGAGGAGTCCCTGATCTCAAATGAGAGAAGAGCGCAATCCGGGCGCCCATGACCTGAACGGTCGCTGCGGGGAGTCGGGCAAGCCGGGACAGTCCTCCTGCTCCGGAGAGGAGACGGGCTGCCACCACGCCGCCGACCAGTCCGCTGATGTTGGGCATCACATCGGCGGCGAGAGCCGTGATCTCACGTGAGAGCGCCGACCTGACCTCTGAGAGATGCGTCATCTCCGTGGCAATCGCCGAGAGAACAGGGTTTTTGCTCCCCGCGAGCATCTCTCTGGCCTTCTGTCCCCGCAATTCGCGAAACTTCCTCGAGAATGCCGGGTCCTTTGCCGCGTGCCACTCGAGTGCCCGTTCCGTGAGGAGGTTCACTGCTTCGTCGATCTGGTCAAGCATCCTGACCATGTACACGAGCTCCATCTCGGGCGTCCTGGATATCCGGCCCAGTTCCATCTCCGCCCGCATGGTGCAGAGCGATCGCAGCACCTCGATGTATTCTTCCCTCGAATGAACAAAGCCACACTCCCGTGCGAATTCCCAGGTGAATGGGACGTAAGGGTCGTTCTTTTCAATGAGAAGATCAAGGCGCTCCGACAGTGCGTCCAGTTCGTGGCCAGGGTATGGCCTGCAGACTCCGCCTGCCACATCGCCGAACCAGTAGGATGCCATCAGTTACTCTGTGCGGGGCGCGGGTATTAATCTCACCTGCGGCCTCCTCTCCTCCGGGTCAGAATCAGATGCCACCGAGGCCGAATGAATAGAGCATGACGGGGACCATGATTGCTCCCATACAGAAGACCTGCGGGACATTCACGAGACGGGGGATGCATCCTACTGCGGTGGCAAGTGCGAGCAGCATGAGCCCGAAGATGCCTGCCCCGATGAGAGAGACCGCCGCCACGAATATCATCACCACTCTGTTCATGAGGGTGCGGTCCACTCCTTCCAGAAGATATGCCATCCCCGCCAGGCGGATGGTGAGGAGATAAGCCGCGAGGGACGCAAGTGTCCCCGAGAGGAGGAGGAGCGGGAGGGGGGGTATCTCCAGCAGGGAGAGGGCTGCCACTACCCCGTTTCTCATGCGATCGACTGCGAAGAATGCTGCCAGGCCCACGACAGAGTTCATCGTGTTGGCTGCGCTGGTGGCAAGGAGATACCCCCTGCGGTCGCGGGTGTAATTCACTGCAGATGCGAGCACGCCATTCGCCGTCGCATTGGAGAGCCCGGGGAGCCACCCGACAACAATCCCTGCCACACCCCCGAGAAGCGTCCCTTTCAGGATCCCCTCTTTCCCGATTGCAAGCCCGGAGAACCGCTGTGGTGGGATGGCCCCCCTCCCCGAATAAAGGAGCATGGATATGCCGAAGAGGCCGGAGAGGAGCGGCATCAGCACCACGCTCTCCCCAAGGAGCGGCGGGGCCAGAAACGCGTACCTGAATGAAAATACCCCCAGGATCCCTGATGCGAAGAAGACGAGAAGGCCCCACCCGGGGGCCTCGCTCTGCACCAGCAGAAAGCCGATCACCGCGACCAGTATGACGCCACTCGCCCAGTCGAGGGATGACTGGAGGTGCGGCATGACAAGGAGCAGGAGCGCGGTGACTGGTACGGCGAGCGCAAGGCCGGTTGCGCTCCCGAGTGCCGAGATCCTCACCGCTTCCTCTCCCTTCCCCTCCATGCACAGGGCATGTGCCGGCAGCACTGCAAGCGCCGTATCGGCATCGGGGATGCCAAGGAACGTGCTCGGGACGGCATCGAGGAAGCAGTGCGTAATAAGGGCCGAGAAAAGGGCTGCCGCAAGGAAAAACGGACCAAAAAGTGGGAGGAGAATCGCGAGGGACGCAAGCATGATCGCGGCCATGGTGTTGACATGGACTCCTGGAAAAAGGCCTGAGAGGAGCCCGAGTATTACTCCTGCCACGGTCCCTGCCAGGATCTCGATCATCCTCGCCTAGGATGGAGGGGAATTAAGATAAAGGAATCGAAACAGATAGAACACCACTCTCCATAATGCCGGGAGCCACCGTATGCTGATCGCGATCACCAGGTTGCAGGAGAAGAGTTGTGACGACGGGGCGCGCTGTGCCCGGTTCGGGCACCGGTGCTTCCCGGTCTCACCGCTCCGGGCAATGGTGAACATGGAGGAGATCGCCCGGTTCGTCGAGGATACTGACCGCAGCACCTTCGACTGCATCTTCTTCACGAGCGCACTTCCCGCCCGCCTGATCGGGCCACGTCTCTCCCGCTGGCCGAGGGTGGTGGCAATCGGGCCCCAGACGCGGAGGGAACTGGAAGCGTATGGCATCGAGGCAGAGGTGCTTCCCCGCTTCTACAGCAGCGACTTCGTCCGGTTCCTCGGGCCGTGGATCGAGGGGAAGCATATCGGTATTCCCCGGGCGGACGTACCGAACCCCGGACTCCTCTCCTCCATCAGGGATGCAGGGGGAAAGGCGACGGAGGTCGCATGCTACTCCCTGATACCCACGGGGGAGCTCCTCCCAGTCGGGGACGCAGACGCACTCCTCTTCACAAGCGCCATGTCATACCGGGTAGCACGGTGGGTAGACCGTCCCGGGCTCCTGCTGGTTGCAATCGGCGAGGTCACCGCCGGCGCCATGGTTGCCGGCGGACACGACCCCGAGGTAGTGGGGGATGGCTCCCTCGAAGGGACGCTTTATGCGCTGAACCGTTACCTGGAAAGGGACCCCGGCATGCGGCGGCCCGGAGGGAGATGACCACTATCCCGGAACACGGGCTCCTTGTCCTGGACAAGCCAAGGGGGCCTTCCAGCCACCAAGTGACGGCGTGGGCCGGCGAGATTCTCGGCGCGAGGGTCGGCCATGCAGGAACGCTGGATCCCGGGGTCTCAGGCGTGCTTGTCGTCATGATTGGAAACGCCGTGCGGCTCGCCCCAATCCTCCTTTCAGAGGAGAAAGAGTACGTGGCAGCCATCCGCCTTCATGGGGACGTGCGGGAAGAGTCATTGAGGCGGGCAGCCGCAGAATTCTGCGGGCGGATCTACCAGCGGCCACCCAGAAGGAGCGCGGTCGCCCGCAACCTGCGCATCAGGACCGTGAAAGCACTCGACGTCCTCGAGGCCAGTGAGCGCCTGGCAGTCCTCCGCATCACCTGCGACGCCGGGACGTATATCCGGTCACTCTGCCACCACCTGGGGCTTGCACTCGGCTGCGGTGCCCACATGCAGGAGCTCCGGCGGGTGAGGTCAGGGATCTTCTCAGAGGAACACGCACATACGCTCCACGACCTGAAAGACGCGGCGGTGTGTGCCGGTCACGGGAATTCCCGTCACCTCGCTGAGATGATCCTCCCTCCAGAGACGATTGCCGGCGGGCTCCCTTCCCTCGTCATCCGCGACACCGCTGTGGACGCGCTCTGCCACGGCGCGGCGCTTGCAGGGGTGGGGGTCATACGCCAGGATGCATTTGTAAGAGGCGAGGCGGTTGCGGTCCTGACGGGAAAGGGACAACTGGTCTGTATCGGCGAGGCCATCGTCTCCTCAACGCAGGTCGCACCGGGACAGACCGGGCTCGTGGCGGCGCCGCGGACCGTCTTCATGCGGCCCGGCGCATACCCGAAGGGCTGGAAAACGAAGGAGAAATGATGAGGAGCGGGGATGAGAGCCCGGAAAAACCGTTCACGCTCATCCGTCCATCGCTTGGGATCTCATCTCTCCTGCCCTCTGGATGAGATACCATTAAAAAAAGACCCGCCCCATAGTATGGATACACCTTTTTGCTGAGGTAGTCTAGCGGTACGGCGCAGGCCTGGAGAGCCTGTGGGGCTTCTGCCCCTCGGGAGTTCAATTCTCCCCCTCAGCGTGCTCTGTTCTCCCGCCACTGCCGTCCCTTTCCCGTGCGCCGGAGAGCCCGCCATCATCCAGCCGCTCCTGTGCGAACCGAAAATATTCTTCGACCACCTCAAACCCGAGGAAGTGCCTCCCCATCTCCCGGCTCACCACCGCAACGGTACCTGAACCAAGGAAAGGGTCAAGCACCATGTCTCCGGGGTTGCTGGAGAACTCGAGTATCTTTCGCACAATCTGGGGGGGGAGTTTCGTGGGTGTCTTCTTCTTCCCCTTCCAGTACTCGCGGTTGATCACCCAGACGTCCTCAGGATAATGCTCAACCTTATGAAAGACGTAATTCCCGGGATCTTTTACCGCGAAAAGGATATGGTAATGGCTGGTGACGAACTTTTTCCGGGTGAACACCCCAAACTGGTACTTCCAGATCAGGTGGTTGATTGTGGTAAACCCTGCGTCGTCAAGGCCGCAGAGTACATCTTTCAGCCGGTTCCATCCTGAGAAGACGTAGAGGCTTCCCTTCGGGGAGAGCACCCGGAAGGCCTCCTTCATCCACCGTGAAGTGAACTGCCCATACTCGTGTTCCGGAATCTCGCGGTATCCGTCAAGGACCCGCGAACCGGTGCGGTGGTAATTCATCTTCCTGGCCTTAAAGTCGATAGCAAACGGGGGATCTGTGACGATAAGATCAATGCTCCCCGCACGAAGGAGCGGCAGGAGGTCCAGCGCATCCCCGTGGTAGAGTGTGTCCGGGGAGAACGGGCCGAGATCGGGAGATCTCACGCCTTCCTGCTCCCTTCTTTGCACTTCTCTCCTGCCACCCTCCCGAGTTCGAATGCGTTCCTGTTGATCGCGACCGTCTTCTTTGGGACCAGTCGCTCGACCGCGGTAAGAAGCGAAGAGGGGGCAAAGGGCATGAACCACGATGCCGCGCCGATCATCACCACGTTCTGCGACAGGGGACTGCCCGCTTCCGCGGCGAGCGCATCCGCGTCCACGAGGCAGAGTGACCACCCTTCCAGGCGCTCACGCACCGCGTCCTTGTCCGGTATCGCGGCCCCCTGCATGAATACCGACGTGGGAATGACGATGTGGCTGTTTGCGACCATGTGCCCGTCCGGCGCAAGAAAGTGGGCATACCGGAGCGCCTCGAGCATGTCAAAGGCAATCATCAGGTGCGCGGTGCCGGGTGCAATGAGTGGCCCGAACTTTCCGTCGATGCGGATGTGCCCCTCGACAGAGCCTCCCCGCTGCGCCATTCCATGGGTCTCTGCCCCGCGGACGCTCCTGCCCTCGATCAGGCATGCTTCCCCCAGGATGTTCGAGGCGAGGATGATCCCCTGCCCGCCGATTCCCACCATCAGGATGTCAAAACTCCGGGTCATCTCTTCACCTCCCTGCCGATTGCACCTGCAGGGCAAATCTGGACGCACACCCCGCAGCCGCTGCACAGGTCATTGATGAACGCCTTCTCGCCGGCCTTCTCGATGGCGGGACACCCGAACTTGACGCAGAGACCGCATGCCGTACAGGTCTCGGGGTCGACCTGATACCTGCCTCGTCGCATGCCCGACCTGCGTGCGGTGATCACGCACGGCTGGCGGGCAATGATGACCTTCACGCCGGGCCGCTCCCGGGCTTCCTTCAGCACTGAGAGGAGGGATACGAGGTCGTAGGGGTCTACCGTCTCAACGTAACTGACGCCGCATGCCCTGCAGATAGCCTCGAGGGAGACAGGGGGGACAGGGGTGCCGCAGGCAGTCATCCCGCTGGAAGGGTTCGGCTGGTGGCCGGTCATGGCTGTCACCCTGTTGTCGAGGATCACAAGTATCATCTTCGCCCCGTTGTAGACCGCGTTCAGGAGACCCGGGATGCCGGTGTGCAGGAACGTCGAATCGCCGATGGTTGCGACCACATCCCGATCCTCTCCTGACTGGGCGATACCACTGGCAACGGTGATGGACGCCCCCATGCAGATCGTGGTATCCACGGCGCCCAGCTGGAGCCCGAGGGTGTAGCAGCCGATGTCGCTTGGGAAGATGCCGTCCTTGAAGACTTTCCGCATGGCATAAAAGACAGGCCGGTGCATGCACCCTGCACAGAGGATGGGTGGACGGCTGGGGACATCACCCGCAGGACTGGGTTCTGAGAACACCCTGGACGGTGCGATACCACAGGCCTGCATGATCTTTGCCACTGCCACGGTGGAGAGCTCCCCCTCGTACGGGACCATGCCGTTCTTTTTTCCATTCACGGCCACGCAGCCTGCCACCTGTCGCACCGCCTCCTCTACCACGGGGTGAAGCTCCTCCACGACGAGGACCATCTCATGTTGCCGGACAAACGCCGAAAGCCACTCCTCGTCGATTGGATATGCCCCTATCTTCATGAAGGAGACACCATCAGGAAGCACCTCCTGGACATAGGACGCCGCAATCCCGCTTGCCACGATGGCCACTGGACCACGCACCACCGCATGGTTATACCCCTTCTCAACCAGTGTCCTCTTAACCAGTGGCTGCTTCTGGTTCAGTTTCCGGTGGAGAACCCGTGTGTGCGCGGGGATTACCACGTACTGCTGGGGGTTCCGATGGAACTCTCCTTTCCTTATGACATGGGAACGGTCCTCTGTCACCGTGTCCCCCTTGGAGTGGCAGATCCGTGTGGTCGGCCTGAAGATTACCGGCAGGGAGAACTCTTCGGAGAGTGCGAAGGCGTCCCTGACCATATCATGGGCTTCCTGGATGGTGGAGGGATCAAGGCAGGGGAGGCGCGAGAAGAGCGCATAGCAGCGGCTGTCCTGCTCGTTCTGGGAGCTGTGCGCGAACGGGTCATCCGCGCTCATGATCACGAGGCCTCCTGTGACCCCGGTATAGGCACTTGTCATCAGCGGGTCGGCGGCGACGTTGAGGCCCACGTGCTTCATGGTGCAGAGCGCCCGGAGACCGCACCACGCCGCGGCCAGGGCATTCTCGAGTGCCACCTTCTCGTTCACCGACCATTCGACGTAGAAGTCCCTTTCCGGAAGGGAACGGAGTATGTCGATCACCTCTGAAGACGGAGTCCCGGGATACCCGGTCACGAAATGGACGGGTGATGCGAGGCATCCTCTTGCGATTGCTTCATTGCCAAGCAGATACTGTGTCGTCATTATCCTCCACCAGCATGTTCCTGTCACAGGTACTCTGCACAGGTACAAATAATATGACGGTCACGAGACAACGAGGGGGACGACTCAAAACCTATAAAAGGGTCGGGGGATTAAATTACTGGGACATCAGGGGCCCGTAGCATAGCCCGGTGGTGCGCCCGGCTGATAACCGGGAGGTCATGTGTTCGAATCACATCGGGCCCACTTCATATCTTCTTATTACTGATTGGAGCTGAGTGGATACCATGGAAAAGAACCAGGTTATTCTGGTGGTTTTGGGACTGGTGGCCTGCGGGGCGCTTTATTTCTTCGTGGACATTTATGCGAGCCTTATTGGGGTCGTCCTCGTGATCGCTCTGGCGATGTCATTTTTTATCATGCAGGACAGCGCCATGACGCCCAACATATCAGTACGCGTGAAAGAGGGCGGCAGGGGAATTATCGTCAGTAATAAAGGGAATGCGAAGGCAGTCTCGATACACCTCACCCTGATGCCTCAGGAGCTCAAGTATCATGTGCCGTCCCTTGAAGAAGATACGGAGAAGACACTCTCCTCTGACATGATGATCGAGAGAACCAGGGTCAGGGCAAAATACCAGAATGAGCAGGGGAAGGCGTATGAAAAGAACATGGAGATCTCGGTATTCGACAAACCCGAGGAAGACCTCCTGAAACCCGTCTTCCCTCTCTTCAAGTGGAAGTGACCCTTCACTTCTCCCTCACTTTTCTGCAAGCACGAACGCGAGGGTCTTCTCCAGGGCATCCAGGAGTTCCTTCTGCCCCTCAAGGTAATCGCGCATCGCCCGGTACAGCATCACCATGATCTCATGGCCGTAGATCTGGAGCGCGTCTTCCGGTGAAAGGGGGTTCTGATAGGAATCGACGACGATCCCCCCGGTGCTGTACATCATCTCGTAGAACCTGCCGTCCTCGGCGAGGACGCAGAACTGGTCGTCAACCTTCTTGCTGATGTTGTCAGGCCGGTGGGCAACAGGATCGGTCTTTCCAAGGACGATCATCTTCTGGGGATAGTACACCGTGTCGTACATCTCGCCTTTGGTGTCAGCCTTTCCCCTCTTCAGCATATTCATCCCGATCCTTGCGACAAGGGGGGCAGTCATCTCGCCCATTCGGGCCATCAGGGCTGCCTCGCGGGCACGGACCTCCTCTGATAGCGTGTCTCTTTTCGCGTTGAGGTCGTCGATCTTCTTTAAAAGTTCCCTGTATCCTTTCTCAATCTGGTCCATCTGCGCGATTCTCCTCTTCTCACTCTTTTTTCCTGGTTTTTGGGGTGTTGATGAGGAGTGGGCTGCATATGCAATAATGGTTCGCTTTCTCCCTGTCAGCGGGCCATACACCGCATCATGCGATATATCCGGCGGGCCGGCTGACACCCTGGGACTTGGGAGAAGGTACCGGACGCTTCACACCGGTTCCCCGATGAAATAATAAGTCCTTTCCTTGGTCAGGCGGACCATCCGGACGGTCCCCGGTGAAAAGTCCCCCTTTACCACGACCCCCTGGTAGTACTGGGTCCGGCCCATCGCTGAACCGGGGCGGAGGACCTCTGTAATGAGAACAGGGACCTCTCTCGAGATCCATGCCGCGTTCCTGGACTTCGCAATCTTCTCCGCGCACGCCAGAAGGGTTCTTGACCTCTCCTTCTTGTAGCGGTCTGGCATGTCCTTTTTCCCTGCTGCAGGAGTTCCTGGCCTTGGAGAGTAACGGGTGACGTTCACTTTGTCAGGCTGCATCCGAAAGACAAGGTCCAGTGTCTCGCAAAACTCCTCCTCAGTCTCCCCAGGGTATCCGCAGATGATGTCGGTATGGAGTGAGATCCCTGGACAATGTGTACGAAATGTCTTCACAATCGCCAATGCCTCCTCAGCGGTGTATCCCCTCCCCATCCTCTTGAGAACCGCATCCGAACCGGACTGGACTGGGAGGTGAAGGAACTTGAATATCTTCTCCCCTGCGAATGACTCGGCCACTATCTCTGCAATAGGAGAGAGGGTTGCGGGGTTCATCATCCCCACACGGACACGGAACATGCCAGGAACATCAGTAATTCTTGGGAGAAGTGCTCCAAGGTGAGATCCGATATCGGCACCCCAGGCACTCACGTCCTGGCCGGTCAACCGGATTTCAACCGCCCCGTTCTGCACGAGAGCCATTACCTCGCCAAGTATCTCGTCCGCGTCCGCGCTCACCAGGGGACCACGTGCCATCCTGGTAATACAGTAGGAGCATGACCCACGGCACCCCTGGCACACCTGGACGATCCCTACCGGTCCGGCAGGAGCGTCTCCTTCTCCTGCGTATGCGGCCTGTATCTCTCCGGGGTGGATGAACACAGGATCGCAGGCAGAGAGTATGGCATCCCTCCGGACCGTTGCCATGCAGCCGGTGACATAGAGCGGGTAGCTGCGGAGAGAGCGGAGGTGCTTGAGCACCTTTCGTTCGGTTGCACCAACAACCGTGCAGGTGTTGACGATGACGGCATCGGCATCCTCCAGCCGGCTCACCAGCGTGCAACCCTGGTGCTTGAGGACTGCGGCAAGCTTTCTGCTGTCCCCCTCGTTGTAGGTACATCCGTATGTCTTTATGTAAACCTTCTTTTGCGTAATCGAGCGTAATACGTTCTTTCCGGGCGTGTGTCCCGTTCCGTTCCTCTCCATTTCCTTTGAATACTCTCTCTGGCAGAGCAAATGAGTGTTCACCTCCTGGTCATTGGGGAATTGCAATATTACTGAACACCCATCGAATGCGGGAAAATTTCGCTGAATCAGGGGGAACCGGGAGAGAAATCCCGAATGCATGGGAAAATGCTTAACCGGTGATATTCACTATCTGAGTACAATGATCAGGATCGGGGTGCTTGGTTGCGGAAATATCGGTCACATCATCGCGAAATACCGCGAGAACTGTGAGATAGTGGCCCTCTATGACCAGGTCTATTCGCGGGCTCTCGAACTTGCCGCGCTCTCCGGGGGGACCGCATACCAGGACTTCGAGTCCTTCATCGCCGGTGACTTCGAATACGTAGTTGAGGCCGCCTCGGTCAGAGCGGTGCGCCAGTATGCGGAGTTGGTGCTGGCCAAAAGAAAGCACCTTATCCTTCTCTCCGTCGGAGCTCTCGCCGACCCCAATTTCCGCGAGGAACTCGTCCGCATCGCCAAAGGGACCGGGACACACATCCACATCCCGAGCGGTGCGATACTGGGTCTCGACAACCTGAAGGTCGGCCAGATCTCCCCGATCCGCCGGCTCCTCCTCAGGACGACAAAGAGCCCCGGGTCCCTCGGCATCACGGCCACGGAGCGCTGCCTTGTATTCCAGGGCAAGTCCCACGAGTGCATCAAGGAGTTTCCAAAGAACGTGAACGTCTCGGTGGCATTGAGCCTTGCCGCCGGGAGGGATGCCGACGTGGAACTGTACGCAGACCCATCCGTCGAACGGAACATCCACGAGATCGAGGCAGAGGGAGACTTTGGCGAGGTTTATATTAGGGTGAGCAACGTGCCAAGCCCTGACAACACTGCTACCAGCTACCTTGCCGCCCTCTCGATCCTCACCCTGCTCAAGAACCTCGAACAGCCCCTGGTGGTCGGGACATGAACAGGACATCCCGCATCCTTGCATTGAAGAAGGAAAAAAATGCCATCATCCTGGCGCACAACTACCAGCGTCCCGAGATACAGGATCTCTCTGACGTGGTGGGGGACAGCCTCGAGCTCGCGCAGAAGGCAAGGGAGACAGAAGCCCCGCTCATCGTCCTCTGCGGGGTCCTCTTCATGGCTGAGACCGCCAAGATCCTCAACCCCCGAAAGAAGGTCATTATCCCGGTCAAGGATGCACTCTGCCCGCTCGCGGACCAGCTTACACCTGGAATGATCCGCGAGGCAAGGGAGCACCACCCTGGCGCCCACGTGGTCCTCTACATCAACAGCACTGCGGAGTGCAAGGCGCTTGCTGACGTAATCTGCACCTCCGCAAACGCTGCCAAGGTCGTCAGGTCCCTGCCCGGCAAAGAGGTCATCGTCGGCCCCGATTCCAACCTGGCCGCGTATATCCAGGACCAGGTCCCCGAGAAAGAGATCATCGCGATCCCTCCCGGTGGGCACTGCTACGTCCACGAATGCTTTACCCCCGAAGACCTCAACGCAGCCCGGCTTCGTGGCGGGGCGATCGTCTGCCACCCCGAATGCCGTCCGGAGATCCAGCGCGGGTCAGACATGGTTGCCTCTACGGGGGGGATGGTCAGGCTGGTCGGGAGCCGGAAGGAGAATGCTGCCTGGAACATCCTGACCGAGAGGGAGATGGCCTACCGGTTGAAGACGCTCTACCCGGGCCATACCTTCTTTGTGAAAGAAGAAGCCGTATGCGAAGACATGAAGAAGACCACAGTTGAAGACCTCCTCGCAGCACTCGAGCAGGAACAGTTCGAAGTTACCCTTCCCCCGGACATCATGCAGATGGCAAGGGGGGCGATTGAACGGATGCTGGTGATCGGCCGGTGACAAAGGGCCCCGCAATCCCCCTGGAACACCTCCTCTCTTTCCTGCGAGAGGATGCACCCATGGGAGACATCACCTCTGATTCGCTCCTCTCCGGCGAGTGCTGCATGGCAAAAATTATCGCAAAAGACGGGGGGGTAATCGCGGGGCTCGAAGAGGCCGCCACACTCTTCCGGGCCTTCGGTGTCACGGTATCTCCCATGGTCTCCGACGGCGACAGGGTGGAGCCGGGGGCAACACTTGTGACCCTCCGGGGGCCTGCGAGCGCAGTACTTCTTGTCGAGCGGACCGCGCTCAACATCATGGGGAGGATGAGCGGGATCGCGACGATGACCCGCCGGCTCCAGGATATCATCGAGAATCTCGGTGCAGGCTGCCGGATCGCTTCCACGCGGAAGACGGCGCCGGGGCTCCGGCTCCTTGACAAGAAAGCGGTCATCCTTGGCGGCGGGGACCCTCACCGCATGACTCTCTCCGATGGCATCCTGGTCAAGGACAATCACCTGGCACTCTTGTCTGTGGAAGACGCCGTAACGAGGGCAAAGGACTATTCAGGGTACAGGAAAGTGGAGGTCGAGGTGCAGTGCCCTGAAGAGGCGGTGAGAGCGGCCCGTGCCGGTGCCGATATCCTTCTTTTCGATAATATGCCACCCGGAGAAATACGAGAGTCCCTCTCCCGGCTGTATGAGGCGGGGCTCCGCGATGGCCTCCTTGTCGAGGTCTCTGGCGGGGTCACTGAGGAGAACCTTGCCGACTACGCGATTGGAGGGGTCGACCTGATCAGTCTCGGATGCCTCACCCATAGCGTCAAAAATATCGATATGAGCCTGGACATTTTCCGGGAATGAACGTGCCGGGCGCTCTCGCCCCAATCCCGGGGACGAAGTCACGGCAGAAACTTCAGTCTCCTGGAAATTCCAAACGCAACTCTTATCATTCCCTGTCTCACACTCCTGCCTGGTGGTGGGCAGAATATGCCAGAGGGTTCTCCTCTGCCGCAGACGATACAGGCAGAGGAAGATGCACGGAGGCGGAAGGTCAGGGGTCTAATAAAGCTCCTCCAGAGCAAATACCTTGATGAACGGTGGAAGGCAGCGGAGGCCCTCGAAGGCGTCGGGGACGCGACTGCAGTGCAGCCCCTGATCGATGCGTTGGACGACCCCTTCGTGGACGTCTCCTGGATCGCGGCAAAGACACTCGGCCAGATTGGTAACGGGCGGGCATACGAACCGCTTCAAAAGGCACTCACGTCGGAAGAGAAGTGGCTTCGGATCGGCGCGGCGATCGGCCTCGGGAGGCTCGGTGACCGCCGGGCAGTCCCCGCGCTTATTGGGACAATGAAGGATCGGGATGCCCTGGTCAGGAAGCACGCGGCATGGGCACTTGGCAGGCTTGGGGACAGATCTGCACTGGAGGTGCTCAGGGAAGCAACCAAAGACCCGGACAGGAGGGTAAGAGAATCGGCAGAAGAAGCACTCGCTCGGCTTGAAGCCGCGGCCTGATTTGCGTCTTTTTGGTTGTCGCGGCACCCGGTTGCACTATTTCACCCTGCACGCGGAGTATTTTTCCCCATTTTGCCACAGAGTACTGGATATGATCGAATGGGTCCTCCTCCTGCTCGTCATTGGGACAATCCTCCTCGCATGGAGGTACCTTGCACTTCGCATGACCGTTGAACGGAGAGCCGCCAGCCTCTTCGAGGAGTGGCGATCACAGAGGATGGAAGACGAGGTGAGGGAGAGGGCAGGACTCCTTCACCGCGAGTGGACTCTCCAGGAAGAGGCCCGCGTCCGCCGCGATGCCATCGAGATGAGCGGGGCAGTCATCAGGGGAAAGGTGACGGAGCACCTGACTCCCTACTTTCCAGGGTTCTCTTACGACCCGCGCGATGCAAGGTTCCTCGGGACACCAGTCGACCTCATCGTGTTCGAGGGGCTCTCTGCCGGGTCCCTCGAACACATCACGTTCCTCAAGGTAAAGACCGGGAAGACCGGTGCGCTCTCGCAGAGGGAGAGACAGGTCAGGGAGTGCGTTGAAAGGGGCCTCGTGCGGTATGAGGTGCTGCACCTGCGGAAAGATTCATGATGGTCCCGCGCCCGATCTGACCTTCTTCGCTTCTTCGGCCCGGGGTGACAGGTCCATATCGATTGTTCCGTCGACGTAGGTTGTCAGCTGGGTGAGGAGGAGCGGGTCGAGCCCCTTCTCAACGGCAAGGAATATCCCAGATGCGTCGACAAGCCTGAGCTTGCTCGTGATGAAGTGGATGAACTTCGAGATATTCGTGGAGGGGATGTAGATCAGCAGGGTGCTGATTGAATCAAAGAGCAGGCAGGCCTTCTGCCCAGAGAGAGTATTTAACACTTCAGTGATCGCGATGCCAAGGTCTGTCAGGTTGGAGGGGCTGCTGATGAACCGGCAGTCCTCCTGTCCTTCGGGGACCCGTCCCATCGCGTACTTGGTGATGGTGTCGATGAACGAGACACGCCCCATATCGATCCCTTCTGCGGCGTAAAGCTTCTTCAATACGGCAGACGGGTGGTTTGAGGTGATCACGACGACCCGGTGTCCCTGGCCGGTCAGGGAGCGAATGATGGAGATGTTGTTCTGTTTCAGCCTCTCTGCCGAGGATAAGACCAGGAACAGTCGGTTCTGCCCGATTCCCGTGAGGTCGATCGACATGCACTCCCACCTGTTCAACGAGTGAGGAAATCCCGATAGGCAAGAGGTATCTCGTCCCGCTCCTCCACGATCGCCTGGTTCAATTCCCTGAAATTGGCGATGATCTGATCTGCATGGGTGATCTGCACCGAGAGTTCCATCTTCAATGCCTCAAGGTCAGGCTTCTCGCTTTCAAGCTGCAGGCGTATGGCGGCCATGTTGTCCCGCATGAGGGTGATGGGGTTCTTCATCCGCAGCGCCACCTCTGCAAGGTATCCGACCAGCGCCGAGTGCTTCTCTTCAATCGCCTTCTTCTGGAGAAGGATCTCTGCCTTTGCACGGTCCCTCTCCTCCGATATCCTCGCTACGATCCACGTGACTACCAGAAACATCACTGCCCGAAGCAGGGTTGCCCAGGAGAAGTCGCCGACAATACCACTGGTGAGGAATGTGGCGGCGACGAGCGCCGCGGCAACGACAAGCGCTTTCTGGTAATACCAGATCGCCGCGAGGACCAGGAGCACGTAAAATATGTGGGTATAGCCAATCGCGGTGCGAAAAAAGAGGTGCACGCCGATTTCGAGGCCGATGCAGATCGCCCCGAGAATTACGAGTATCCAGATCTGCTGATTCGCGCCAGGAGACTTTGTCCTGCGCCTGTCGCTTGATCCTCCTTCCCTTTCCAGGCTGCCACGGTTCACATTCTTCACGTAATCACCGATGGCTTATTAAGATTGGCCGTATCCGTTGCTGCTTCCCTCACCCGGCGGGTGAGGCGAGCGGGAAAATGTCATCGGCCGTGCGGACAAGGATCTCCCTCTCACCCCGGTATGTCTGTACCGTGCCATACAACGATACCTCATCGCCCGGCCGGGGCCACCCTCTCCTGACGGAACTGGAGGGGATAAAGACCCGCACACCCGAGACCACCAGGACCTGGTGACCACCGCTCGCAGTCATCGTGCTCTGTTCGACTGCCCCCTGGTGATGCACGAGCTCCCCTTCCGCGCTCCCGGGACCATAGGGGCGTGAGAAGAAGCCCTTGCCGGCCGATTCAATGACCAAAGATGCGGTGAGAACGATGACGATGACAAGGGCAAGAACAAGGACAGCAATCTTCTCCTGCCTGACCAGTATCACGGGAGAAGGGTATCTCACCTGACATGATAAGCACCGACAGGTTGATGTGTTAACAGCGTTAACAGATCTGTTATGCCAGAGATGAACCTTCCACCCTCATCTCTCACCGTCCTTCACATCCTTGATGAAGGAGGGGCTATGACCCATAAGGACCTGGTGAATAAGACACGTCTTGCACCACGCACGGTGAGATACGCATTGAAGAAACTGAAAGAGCAGCAACTGATCATCGAGAAGTTCAACTTCAAGGACGCTCGACAGATCATCTACCAGAACCGTCCGGCCGCGGTGACGGCATGAGCGCGCGGGACTGCGACATCATGGTATGCGACACCATGGTCCGCAGGTTTCTCCCGGCAATGAGAGCCGAGATGGTATTCCGGCTCATCCAGCAGCAGGGGCTCAGCCAGAGCGAGGCGGCAAAGAGACTCGGCATAACGAGGGCCGCCGTCTCGCAGTATATCAGCAGGAAACGCGGTGACGCGACGTTTGAGCTCTCGGCAGATATGAACGCCCTCATTGACCGCTGGGTGCTGGCCGTCGCAGGCAGGGAGGACGGCATCACCCTCTGCGACATCTGCCAGTGCGCCATGAAGGATGGGGGGCCTCGCGAAGGCAGTGAATTCAGCCACGATTGCGAGGGGTCGCCCGGAGTCTTCCACCCTTCCTCCGGTACCAGAAGAGGAGAAGAAGGGCAGCAATAACCACGCAGGCGGCAGCGATCTTCAGAAGGTCGGGGCCTTTCCCCATCTCTTTCTGGCCGGCCTTTTCCCAGTCGCTCTCGAATGCGATGGAGTAATATTCTCCGACTCCCGGGTGGTGAATGATCACTCCCACTTCCCGGTTGAAAGTCGGCGAGTTCATATTCCAGTTGATGCTGCTGACAAGGACCTGCTCCCGGTCGACGATAACCCCCTTGTTGTGGATCTTTTCAACGCTGTCGGGGCCAAGGTATGCGCACCGCGCCTCGAGCGGCAGGCCTTCTGCTGCCGCCATCCTGTTGAGCAGGTCGACAAGTTCGTCGTTGTCCGCATCCCCTCCAATGTTGTAGTAATAGGAGTCAAGGATCACTCTTACTGGAATACCCCGGCGGGAGACGTTGACCGCGTCTGCAAGGAAAGGATTCAGGGACTGCGCCGTCTCGTTGGTGATATAGGCCATCTCTATGTCAACGCTACTCTTCGCACCGAGGATTAAGGGGTGCAGCAGGCTGCTCGTGTCAGGAGAGATGACAGGAGTAACGGTCGCTCCCTCAAACACGTACGGCGAGAAAACCGCAGGATATTTGCCAAACGTGGGGATTTCCGGGTCCCCTGCCTTGGGCGCCGCCGCGACTGTCCACTCTCCCCCGGCATCATGGGTGTACACGGACCTGAGGTATTCCGCAAGGCCGGGGTGCGTGATTGCCACACCCCACCCCCTGTTCCCCCTCATACCCCTCTCGGGAAATCCATTCTCCTTGAAGTTCTCGCTCGTGACCAGCACCCGGCTCCTGTCTATCACCATGTACTTTGAGTGGAGGAACCGGTAGGGGCTGTGCACCAGATCCGTTCCCTGCATGGTCCTGACTGGGATACCTGACCGGAGGAGGCGAGCAACCACGTCGTGCTCTTCTCTTGGAACACCCCCAACAGGTCCCCCTTCAAGGAGGACTTCGACTGCAACCCCCCGCGTATGCGCCTCCTCGAGAAATCCTGAAAGGACGGGGCTCGTGAACTCGTAGATGCTCACCAGGATCTCTCGTTCCGCGCCCATGACCAGGGCCGCAAAGACCTCCCTTGAACAGTCAGGAGAGACGAATGCGATCCCCCCGGCATCATCAAATGTTGCCGGCGCAAATTGCGACTGGCCGAGCATCAGCACCCTTCCGTCCCACCTGCCGTCGGCAAAAAAGTGCACCTGCCCCTGCCGCGGTGATACCGTGCCCGGCCATTCCACCTTCTGTAGGCACACTCCACCGGAATAGACAAGGATCTCGTCACCGGCGTTTGAGAGCTGGAACCGTCCTGTCCGGACCACGTCGGGAACCACGGGGGAGTTCCCGTCCCATTCAAAATCTGGATAGCGGCCATGGCTGCTGCGGTAAGCCTCCGCGTCCATGGCAACGACTGTCCGGCCCGAAAGGACCGTCCCGGGAGGGAACCGGAACCCCCCTTCCCCGTCTGTCACCATGATGCCCTCTGCAGGGCCCCATCCTTCGATGCAGAGGTACTCGTCACGGTCGTTTGGGAGGAAGGGATCGGGGCAGAACTCGACGAGCATCACCCCCGACGCCGGGCCTGCCAGGAAGAGGAGGAGAAGGAAAAGGAGGGTCCGGATCACGCCAGAAAGGTGGGAAGGCAGGGAGGTATTAATCTGCTGAAATGCATTCATTAGAAGATAATATGCCTGCCCTGCGTCCCCCCGTCGTGCTGAAGATCGGCGGAAGCCTCCATGACTGTGCCGGGGAGATCTGCTCCCACCTCCTGGACCTCGGCCTCCCGGTCCTGATTGTCCCGGGAGGGGGCGCATTTGCAGACCTGGTGAGGGAAAGCCCTGTTGATGGCTCCGCGGCACACTGGATGGCCATCGCGGCGATGGAGCAGTACGGGTGGTACCTCTCCTCGTTTGGCCTTCCCGTCACCACCGCGCTTCACACCCCAACCCGCCCTTTGGTCCTGCTTCCCTATGGCCTGCTTATGGCAAAAGACCCCCTCCCCCATCGCTGGGAGGTGACCTCCGATACGATTGCTGCGTGGTGTGCGCACGTCCTGCGGCTTCCCCTTGTCCTGCTCAAATCAGTTGACGGGATCCATTCCAACGGCCAGCTCTGCACCTCCATTGGGTCCCCGGTAGAAACCGACGACGTCGACCCCTGCTTCCTCCCTTTCGTGCTCGGCCGCCGTGTGCCCGCGCTGGTCGTCTCCGGGAGGCACCCCCACAGGATCCGGGCAGCACTCACGGGAGTCCCCACCATCGGTACGACCATTGGCTTTTTTAGTGTTTCAGAATAGAATATATGAGAACATCCAATCAGGAGGGTTTCATGCCGATCAGAAAGTGCACATCATGCAGTTCACCACTGGCCGAACCGGGCGCCACCGAGTTCGGATGCCCGAAATGTGATTATCAGATCAGGAGATGCTACCGGTGCCGGGAGCAGAGCATCCCCTATACGTGCCCGAAATGCGGGTTCGGGGGGCCCTGACCAATGGGCACGGTGGCCATCATCCTGAAGGTCATGCCAGAATCTCCTGAAGTGGACCTTGTGGCCTTGAAGAGAGAGATCCAGGAGAAGGTCCCATCGGTTCGGGACATCCGCGAAGAGCCCATCGGGTTTGGCTTAAAAGCCCTCAAGGTTGCCGCGATTGTCAACGATGCCGGCGGTGAGAGTGACGCGGTGGAATCCGAGATCCAGAAGATCTCCGGTGTCGAGCGCGCTGAGATCGTAGAACTGACCCTTACCTGAAGGAGTCCCGCTTCGATCCATGCCTCTGCATGGAGAGCGAAGAATACTCAAATTTTTATTATTCCTGCAGTTTCTGCAGCATTTCCTGCGTGATGGAGCGTATCTTCTCAACCGATTCCCTGAACTGGGCCACCTCGTCTTCCGCGATCTTTATCGGGACTGGAAAGACTCCGTTCCGGTTTATCCTTGCAGGGACACCGATGCACACGTCCCCTATGTCGTGCACCTCACTCCGTATATAGGCAGAGACCGTAAGAATGCGGTCCTCGTTGCCAAGCACTGTGCGAACCAGGGTTGCGATTGCCTCACCCGGGCCGTATACCGTTGATCCCTTGTTCCGTATAATCTTCTCACCGCTCGACCTGACTGTTGCAACCATCTCCTCCACGGGAAGCCGCGAGAACGCCGGGAGGTTGCTGATCTGGATCCCTCCGATCGTCGTTGCGGACCAGAGCGGAACCATGGATTCCCCGTGCTCGCCGATGATGCGGGTGTGGACCTCGCTCACGTGGACGCGGAAATGCTTGGCGATGAGCGACTTCAGCCGCATGGAGTCAAGGTGTGTTCCGAGGCCAAAGACCTGGTTGGGCTGCATCCCTGAGTATTTAAGGGCCACAGATGTCATCACGTCAACGGGGTTCGTGACCATCAGGATCATGGCGTGGGGGGCACATTCCCCTATTATCCTCGCGGTCCCGGCCACGATTCGGGCATTCTCAAGGGCAAGGTCAAGGCGGTCCTGCCCCGGTCTCCGGGGTACTCCCGCCGTGCAGACCACCACGTCGGAATCCCTGGCATCCTCGAGATCTGTCGTCCAGGAGAGGTCTACCGCCTGCCCGGATGCGGCAAACGAGTCGACCAGGTCCTGCGTGATCCCGCAGAGCAGGTTCTCGCGCCCGGCTCTCCCATGCAGGAGGATCTCGTGCACGTAAGGGATACTTGCAAGAGTATGAGCAGAAAAAGTGCCGACGTTTCCGGTGGCTCCGACAATAGTGACTTTTGACATAACGCTACAGTCCGGGGGAATGGGGACACGTTCTCGGTCGACGGCTCGCGGCTGCCTCTTCCGGGCACATTCCTCCTCCGCCCCGCAACCCCATGGGCGCCGAATGTTTACGGTAAGTCTGCTCCCTTCCGGGCCTGGACCGGTCCCCGCAACAACAGGTCGCCGCCCCCTCCGGGGCTTGGATCCCTGTCCACCGACCTCATGGGACGAGGTTTCAACGTCGGCCTGCACCGTTCACAGGCAACCCGGTACCGCCTTCTCCGAACTTCGCCCCCCGCATGCCGACGGTTTCGGGTCACAGGTGACGCCGGGCCACCCGGGCTAGTCCCCATACCATATGGCGACCCTAGGGGATAAATACCTCGCCGGGGACCCGGCTCTTCCATTCCCTGATTGCATCGCCGGTCTTCCGGTTGTCCGATTTCTCGAAGAGGTCAAGGACTGCACAGACCGGTTCTTCTGGCAGGACCTTCCAGAGCTGCCGGAAATCTCCATGGTAGACCCTGATCGACTGCTCTCCCTCTGCCTCGGCAACAAGGACCGGGTCTTCCCTCACGGGGTGCTCACTCAAGGAACTGCAGGAAAAGCGCATCCGGACCTCCCCGGTGCGCAGGAACATCCGGTTCACATGAAGGTTTGTCGCGGACCAGAAAGCGGCTGCATACCATGCGTCGTTGAGGATCACCCCGGGTACGCCATGCCTGGCGGCGCAGAGGCCGAGAGTCCCCGCCCCCGAGCACGCATCCACGCACCACGCGGGTCTGTGCGCGGCAAGGTGGCGTTCCACTGACCGGATTTTGGGGTTATCGATGCGGGGGAATTCGATGTGCATCTGTGACTGCTGGACATAAACGACAAGAGGACCCGCACCGGTAGGGAAGACGCCCGCCCTCACGTCGCAGCCCGCGAGGAGTTCGTAAGTGCGGGGCGGAGTGGCAAGTGACGGGTCGGTTGCCCCAGGGACAAAATCTCCCGATTTCACCACTCCGCGGACCTCCGGCACCTCATTTACCATCCTCCGTGCGGCGGACGCTGTCACAAGGGGCGAGAGTAGGACAAGGGAATCCTTTGGGAGGAACGGGGGGCCCGCATTGAAGAAACCGGGATGGAGGAGGGGGGACCCTACCGCTTTGAGTGGTTCGTTCCCCGAAAGGATCCCCTCTTCGACCATGATCACGTAGAGGTGGGCGAACACCTCGTCTATGAACCTCTTTCCGCACTCGCAGGGTGTTCCGTAGTGCCTTCCCCTGAGCGGAAGGCTCTTGTCAAGCACCCTGAATGTGCACTTCTTGCACCGGGAGAATACGGACGGGAGGGACCCGATGACCTCCGGCGCATCGCGAATACAGACATCGCCGCAGACAGGGCACTTCATTCCTGGGAGAGTCTGCCTTCCCACATATGAACCTTTGTGAAGGCGAGTGAGGTGGGGGGATTGGAAATGGGCCCGATGCGATTTGAACGCATGACCGCCCGGTTATGAGCCGGGCGCTCTTACCGGACTAAGCTACGGGCCCCTGGAAGAAAAAACGCCGCCAACAGGACTCGAACCTGTGACATGCTGGTTAACAGCCAGCCACTCTACCAACTGAGTTATGGCGGCACACCCGATGTGCCAATATAGGTTGCCGCCGCCGGTGTTAAAGGTAGCGGAATTCCGGGCCCCGGGGCAGCGGAGGGCCGGGGGAGTGTCTGCCACGTCAGCCACCCTGGTGCTTCATGCTCTCGAGGAGCGCGATCATCTCACCGAGTTCCTGGTCCAGGCCGGCGAGGAGTACCTCACTCTGGGGGGTCGCCACCGCCCCGGATGGAGATGCACGGATGTATCCGAGCTGCTCCAGTACCCGAAGAGAGTAGCGGATCCTGTGGAAAGGTAGGTCCATCAGCTCGGAGAGCTTCATAATCCCGATCGGCTGGTGCGCAACCACGGTCCGCAGCACCTGGATGTGCCTGTGCATCAGCTCGATCTCGCCCTTCACCTTCTCAATCATGGGCTCTGCTCCCTGGCAGGTTCCTGCGAGGCCTGGGCATCGAGCCATCTTTTGGTGGTAACATACTGCCTCCTGAAATAGACCGCAAGCCCGAGGGCCATGAGGAGAAGCGCTGCGCCAACGGGAACTGCAAGAGGCTCCTTCAGTTTCAGGAGAGCAATTACACCAAGCGCGACCAGGAGGATTATCCCGTTGAGAAGGATCGCCAGGCGGTAAAATTTCCACTTTAACTGCTCTTTGGTGGCCTCGTCCATTACAGAAATGTCAGCACTCTCATAAAAGTACTTGTGGGATCGGCTCCAATAAGAACGGCATATGGATGCGCTCGAAGAGGCGATCCTGAAGAGCGGATCGGCGGCCTATATTGCCTTTGGGTCATCGCAGGACGCCGATATGCGCTACCTCACCAAGTTCTCCACGACTGATCCCATAGTATATATCAAAAAACCCGGGGAGCAGGGAGTGGTCGTGGTATCGCAGATGGAGTATGAGCGGGCAAGGAGAGAATCGACCGCTGCGGTAATGTCCAGGTCTGAGGCGGGGCTCTTTGAGATACTGAAAGAGGAGAAGGACCGCTGGAGGGCTCTTGCAAGGATGGTCGCGGGGCTCGTGCAGGGGGCGGTGCTGGTCCCTCCCCACTTGCCGTATGCACTCGCAAAGGAACTCTCGGCCCTGATCCCTGTCGAAATTGACAGGACTGCCCTTGTCACGATGCGGGGAAGAAAAAGCGAGGAAGAGATCGGGATGATCAGGCAGGTGCAGGTGGCTACCGAAGAGGCCATGCAAACCGGTATCGCAATGATCAGGAAAGCCAGGATAAGGAGAGGGTTCCTGTCCCGGGGCGCGGTTCCCCTCACTTCCGGGATGGTCCGGGCAGCCATGCACCAGGTCCTCCTCAGGAAGGGGTGCACTCCCGCCGATACCATCGTTGCCTGCGGTGAAGAGACCGCATTCCCCCATATAAGGGGAGAGGGGGCATTGAGGGCAGATGAACCGATCGTCATCGATATCTTCCCAAGAGACGATCAGACGGGGTACTACAGCGACATGAGCCGGACAGTCTGCAGGGGAGAGCCCGCTCCCGAGATCCGCGAGATGTTCCAGGCGGTAAGAGAGGCACAGGATCTCGCAGCATCGCGGATACTCCCCGGCGTGACCGGCGAAGAGGTCTACAGGGCAGTAGTTGACTTCTTTGAGGACCTGGGATACGGGACCGGGAACTCGGGGTTTGTCCATAACCTCGGGCACGGCGTCGGCCTCGAGGTCCATGAAGCCCCGAGCCTCGGGCCCTCTGGGGAAGTGCTCATGAAAGGAAATGTGGTCACAAACGAGCCCGGACTCTATCTCCCCGGGACCGGCGGTGTCCGGCTTGAGAACATAGGGGTCATCGAGGAGAAGGGGTTTATCACGCTGACCAGCTTCCCCCGCGAGCTGGAACCATGAGGCATGAGATGAAAGACGAAGTGATGGACATGTACATCGAGGCGGGGCGGATAGCCTCGGCGATACGTGAAAAGGGTGCGGGTGAGATCAGGGTGGGGGCCTCCTACCTCTGTGTGGTGGAGAAGATCGAGGGGTGGGTGCAGGATGCCGGGGCCGGCCTTGCGTTTCCCCTCAATGTCTCCCTCAACGAGGACGCGGCGCATGACACCGCATCCAGGGACGACGACAGGGCCTTTTCAGAAGGTGACGTCGTCAAGCTCGACCTCGGCGTGCACCTGGACGGCTATATTGCTGACACCGCGGTGACCGTCGACCTCGGAGACCACCCCCTCCTCCTCGAGGCGTCGGCCTGCGGCCTCAACGCCGCGATATCGATAGTCGCTCCAGGCGTAACCGTGGGAGAACTCGGGTCGGCAATTCACGGAGAGATAGTAGCACGGGGGTTTCGGCCGATCGCAAACCTCACCGGCCACGGGCTCGAAAGGTACAGGATCCATACCCCTCCGAACATACCAAACATCCGCCAGAATGGGGGAGCGGTCCTTGAGGAGGGGATGGTCTTTGCCATCGAACCCTTTGCCAGTACCGGGACCGGCCATGTTTCCGAAAAACACCGCACCGAGATTTACCAGCAACTCACATTAAAGCCGGTGAGGCTGCCATCTGCCCGCAGGGTGCTTGAGGAGGTGCGGCCGCGCAAGGGGTTGCCGTTCTCCAGGAGATGGTTGTCCGGGGAGAAACTCGACCTTGCCCTCTCGACTCTTGCCCGGTTAGAGGTAATACGGGCCTACCCGGTCCTCTCAGATGTCGCCGGGTCCCTCGTTTCCCAGGCAGAGCATACCCTGATTGTCACGAGTGAAGGGTGCCTGGTCACCACCGCATGAGATACCCTTAAACAATCTCAGGAAAAATAGTAAAAGTTACAGAAATGGCTGCTGATGACGAGACCCTCAAGCTCATGGAGATCCTCCTCACTGCAGAACTCTTCAATACCCACCAGGACCTCGATGCCAATGACCTGACCCCCGAATGCAGGAACCTTTTTGCGATCAACGGCACAGGGGAGGTGAAGCGGCCCCTCCACGTGAGCGAGGGGATGGTCAGGAGGAGCCTTGGGATCGACGATGCCTGCCGGAAGATGGAACAGACGCCGGTGGTCACCTGCGAGGAGTTCGGCCAGCGCATCAGGCTGACAGCGCTTGAGCCCGCCGCGCGGTGGTTCCTCAAAAAGGGCGGGCTGCGTTACATCGAGAAGAACCCCGCCCTCGCCTACTTCTTCGAGCGGTTCGAGTCCACGAACGTCTCCTATGAGAAGGCACGCCAGGAGAACCCTCCCGTCGAGGACACCAGGGTATTTCTCCAGTCACGGCTTGCGAAGGTTACCTCCGACGACGAGCGGCTGAAGAGTGCGCTCGACCTTGTCATCCTGAGCGCGCCCGAGGAAGTAGAGCAGGACTATGACGACCTGGTCTGCACTCCGGAACAGGTGAATATCATCAGAAAGGTCCAGGTCGCAAGAAAGCACCGTGAGGTGCTCCGGCGGCACCGGATCCACGAGGTCGGAAAACTCCTCTTCGTGGGCCCTCCGGGCACCGGCAAGACGTCTCTTGCCCTTGCCCTCGCCCGGAAACTCCACCTCCCCCTGCTCGAGGTCCGTCTCTCCATGATCACCTCCCAGTACCTCGGGGAGACTTCGAAGAACATCGACCGGATTTTTGACCTTGCCAAGGCCCTCTCTCCCTGCATCCTCTTCATCGACGAGTTCGACTTCGTGGCAAAGAGCAGGGTCGCCGACGATCACGGCGCGATGAAGCGGGCGGTCAATTCGCTCTTGAAGAACATCGACCAGGTGAGCCTGGTCCGGCACGGGGTGCTCCTGATAGGGGCCACGAACCACCCCCAGCTCCTCGATGAAGCGGCATGGCGGAGATTTGACGAGGTGGTCGAGTTCGGGCTTCCTGACAGGGAGATGCGCCGGTCAATCCTTGAGAAGGTCTCTTCAGGCATGCAGTGCACCTACGACCTGCCGGGCCTCGCAGACCAAACAGAAGGGTTCTCGGGGGCCGATCTCCGCATCATGATCAAGGAGGCGCTCCTCTCCGCGCTGATGGAACGGCGTGATACAATCAACGCAACCGATATCGAGCGCGGCATCGCGGTGGTGAAGAACAGGGACACCATTCGTTCCCAGAACTGGTTGTCATAGGATGAGGGTTGTCCTCCTGGGAACGGGTGACGCGATCGGGACACCCCGGATAGGGTGTTCCTGCACACAGTGCACCCATGCATATGACCATGGCCTGCAGAGGCTCCGGACCTCCCTGCTCGTTGAATATGGGGGCCACCACATCCTGGTTGACACCGGCCCCGATCTCCGCCAGCAGCTCCTTGCCTCGGGGTCTCCGCACATCGATGCCGTGCTCTGGACACACGGGCACTATGATCACTTCATGGGATTCGGGGAGTTCTACAGGGTCCAGAAAGTACCGGTCGCGTACGCGCCTCCGCCGGTGATGGACTATTGCGGTGGGATCTTCAGGTTCCTTGGTGGAGAGCGCCACCCCGTGCCTGCCTATTCCCGGTTCTCCCTCTTTGGGCTCTCATGCACGTTCCTCCCCGTCACACACCCCCCTGCATACACCTGCGGGGTGCTTCTCGAGGCCGACGGCGTGCGCATAGGATACACCTCTGACACGAATTCGCAGTTGCCGGGCGAGACTGCCCGGATGCTCAAGGGGGTGGATCTCCTCTTCGTGGACGCACTCCTCCCATCTCACCTCCACGTCCCCAAGCACATGAACTACCAGGAAGCATGCGACCTTGCAGGTACGCTCGATGCAGGGGATTACAGATGCGTGCATCAGAGCCATCACCTCCCCTGGGGCCTCCCGCACCTGGGATGCGACAACGAGACCTTCTCATTCTGACCGGACGACCGGTGATCTCCCCGGATTGAAGCGCTTATACAAGGTCGCACGCATACCTATATAGTCCTCTGCCACCCATTTATAAGTGGATGAATATAAAGATCCTTGAACTCGAGAAGGACAAGGCAAGACTCCTCATCCAGGGGGAGGGCCACACCTTCATGAATGTCCTCACCGAGGAGATTTTAAAGGATCCTGACGTGGACGTGGCGAAATACCTCATCAAGTTCCAGTTCTCGGACCCGGAACTTCTCGTCACCACGAATGGAAAAAAAGCACCGCTTGACGCGGTCTCTGATGCCTGCCGGAGGATATCGGGGTCATGCGACGAACTCCTGGAGAGCCTCTCCAGAAGGGGCGCGTGATCTCTCATTCGCACATTAAAGAAAACGGATTCTCCCTTCTTTTAGGGGGTGGCTCCTGTTGCCCCCGTAGCCGGTTTCCCCGAATTATTAGAATGCCATGCCGGTGTATGGTGGGAGAGAGCCCACTGATGGTTATTCAATCGGAAAAATGAAAAAAATGCTCGTTTTTTGAAAACTTTAGGTAACTCTGCCCTTCACTATCCCTGTCCTAGACTCCTGCTTCACTTGGAGATTCATGCATTTTATGGAAAGATATTGTGTGAGGGAGAGATGCCCGGTAAACACCGGGAGGTCAGGCAAGCACCCTCTCTGTGAACACGATCGAGCCTGAGACGCGGGTGATCCTGACCTTGACTTTCTGCCCGGGCTTTCCGCCGGGAATATAAAGGATATACCGTCCCATTCTGACGACGCCGTCCCCCCTGCGGCTTACTGACTGGACCTCGACATCGAGGACTGCTCCTTCAGAGATCTCGTTCGTGACAGGCTCTGTCCTGGCCTTCCTCTTCCTCACCGGCCGGTGCCCTCCGCAGGCATCGCAGCGAAGGAGGAGGACGCGCTCATCTTTTACGAGTCGAGTGTCGGGTTTTCCGCATTCGGAGCATATCACATAGTCTTCCACGTATCCCTTCACCAGGGTGTTGATCAGTGTCGGTTCGAATTTCCCATTGAAGATCGCCCGCGAACCGTCAATCTTGCCGGCAGTTCCGAGTTCTCCGAGGAGAAACTTCATCAGGTGATCTTTGTCCCGGCGGACGGTGTCGGCAATCTCGGAAAAGTTCTCGAGAACTGTGGTCTTCCCTTCAATGTATGATCGTGCTTCCGGTACTGTGAACCGCTCCACCGATTCTGTAGGCTCGGTCACGTGGGAGTAGGCTTTCTTCAGGAGTGTCTCGTACGGCTCAACCATCATACATATATAAGGCGTCCTGGTGTAAAAAATGCCACCTCATGGAGCTTGTCTCTGGTCTCCTTCAGCATTTTTCCAGAGGACCTCCCCCCTTCCCGATGCACGGCAACCGGTGACCCCTGTCTCCGGGTATTGCCAGACACTACAACCTGGCGTGTATCATGCATACTTCCCCGGCAGGCCGTCTTGATCCTTCCGGGAGGGGGCTCTCCCCCCAGAGAGAGCCATGCATTGCCATTCCCTCCACCTTCCGCTGATATGGTGTAGGAATGCATGCGCGTTTGCAGGAAAAATGAAGGAATCGGAGTTATTGTTTCTGGAACTGGGGCATCATGGCCCGGACCTCTTTTCCCACCTGCTCGATCAGGTGCTCTTCGTCTGCCCTCGTGAGGGCGTTGAAGACGGGCCTGTTCACCATGTTCTCGAGCATCCATTCCCTGGCAAACTCGCCGCTCTGGATCTCTTTGAGGATCTCCTGCATCGCAAGGTATACCTCAGGGCCGATCACTCGGGGACCGCGGGTGAGGTCGCCATACTGGGCGGTATTGCTGATGGAGTTGCGCATCCTGGTAAACCCTCCTTCGTAGATGAGGTCAACGATCAGCTTGGTCTCGTGAAGGACTTCGAGGTATGCCATCTCCGGGGCGTAACCCGCGTCAACCAGGGTCTCGAATCCGGCCTTTATGAGTGAGGTGATCCCGCCGCACAGCACCACCTGTTCGCCAAAGAGGTCGGTCTCAGTCTCCTCGCGGAACGTGGTCTCGAGCACAACTGCCCGGGTGGCCCCGATGCCCTTGGCATAAGCGAGCGCGATCTGCTGGGCGTTGCCGGTGTAGTTCTGGTGGATGGCGATCAGCGCGGGAACGCCCTTCCCCTCCTCAAAGGTCCTCCTGACCATATGCCCAGGGCCCTTCGGGGCCACCATTATGACGTCCACGTCAGGCGGGGGGACGATCTGCCCGAAATGTATGTTGAACCCATGGGAGAACATCAGGCACTTCTTCTCCGAGAGGTGGGGGCGGATCTCGGCCTGGTAGATGGCTCCCTGGTGCTCGTCCGGGACGAGGACCTGCACGACCTGAGCCGCTTTGACGGCCTCCGCAACAGGATAGACCTTGAACCCGTCGGCGGACGCTGCCTGCCAGGACCGCCCGGGCCGAAGACCAATCACGACGTCAAGACCGCTGTCGCGGAGGTTGAGGGCCTGTCCCCTGCCCTGAGACCCATACCCGATCACTGCAATACGCTTCCCCTTCAGAACGTCAAGGTCCGCATCGGTATCATAATATTTTTCCATCATATGCTGATCCATCAGATATCAGTAACAGAGCACTTAAATATTATATTGAAAAATTACATTCCACATCATTCCTGGGAGCGATGCGCTATTCCCAATACCCTAAAAATAAAATCCGGGCGTGATTTGCCAGATATTCAGTCCACTCTCCCGGATATACGGATCAATCTCACCAGGGTTGGCGTAAAGAACGTCAAGAAGCTCGTGGAAGTCTCCAGGCCCGAGAAGAGACCGGTCATTTTCATCTCCAACTTCGACGTCTTCGTGGACCTCCCCGGGAGCCTCAAGGGGGCCAACCTTTCGAGGAACTTCGAAGTCATCGACGAGGTGCTCCAGCAGGCCATCGACGGTGACGTGAAAGAGATCGAAAACCTCTGCAGCGTGGTGGCAAGAAAACTCCTCGACCGGCATGAGTATGCCGACCGCACCGAGGTGCTGATGAACAGCCAGTTCATGGTCAAGCGTGAGACTCCGGTCTCCCACACCAGTTGCCACGAGGTGGTCAAGGTCCATGCCCGGGCAGTCGCACGGAGAACTTTCCGCGAGCCCATCGTGAGGAAGAGTATCGGAGCCGAGGTGACGGGAATGACCGCATGCCCATGTGCCCAGGACATCATGAAGGAGCGGGCGATGACGGTCCTCCAGAACCTGGAGATCCCCAAAGAGAAGATCGAGGCATTCCTTGGTGAAGTGCCGATGGCTACCCACAACCAGCGCGGCCGCGGGTTCCTCTGCATAGAGATCGACGACGACCAGCACGTCAAGCTCGAGAAGATAATACGCATCCTCAAGGAGTCAATGAGCTCCTCCATCTTCGAACTGCTCAAGCGCGGTGACGAGAGTTATGTCGTACTCAGCGCCCACAAGAACCCCCGCTTCGTTGAAGACTGCGTCAGGGAGATTGCAAAGAAAGTACTCGCCGAGTTCAAGGAACTGCCCGGTGACTCACTGATCACCATCAAGCAGACCAACGAGGAGAGCATCCACCAGCACGACGCCTATGCCGAGCGCCAGGCGACGATGGCGGAGTTATACGTGGAGTTGAACGGCGAACATCCCTAGACAGGCAAAGCGCAGGGCATGGCGAAACGGGGAAGTGAAGGGGCCCTGCATCCTGCGAAACATACGAAATAATCACTCTTTTCCAACCAGGGAAACCATATGAAGGCCTGGCCGCCCCCGGGATTGTCACTTCCCAACCTCCGAAAAAAGCGCGCGCTTTTTCTGAAAAAACCCGAGGGAAAAAGCTCAAATTGACGGCTTTTTTCCCGCACTGTGCGGGAAATTTTTTCCACATTCTGAATGCACTGCATTGCAAAATATTCCAAATACCCTTTATTTTCTGATTAGAGGCCAATTATAACCTAAAACCAACACACCGATCATCTGCACAGGAGATAAATACAGGAAGACTGCCACATTCACACTGAACGTACTCTGTACGGTCAAACATCTCTCCATGAGAGGTGCGTGTGGAATTACACCGGTATCGCAAAGAGAACACGAGAATACCATGAGGCGATAATATTGTCGAAAATTGTAGAGATCTCTCCAACCACGAGGCATGAGGGGCACTCAAAGCTCGTCCTGAAGGTGGACGATGCGGGTATCGTCGAGCGTGGTGACTGGCTCTCTATCACCCCCGTCAGGGGCGTAGAGAAGCTGGCCATCGGGAAGACGATGGACCAGGTCCCGAAGATCGCATCCCGCGTGTGTGGTATCTGCCCGATCGCCCACACTCTTGCCGGAATCGAGTCGATGGAAGGCTCAATACGCTGCGAGATCCCAAAAGATGCAAAACTCCTTCGCATCATCCTCCAGTGTGCTAACCGGCTTCACAGTATCGCGCTGCATAACATCCTGATCCTTCCCGACTTCTACCTGCCCGGGACCGACACCAAGATCAATCCCTTTTCCCCACAGGAGCCAGTCAGATCCGTTGCCAAGCGTATCCAGAGGCTTCGCGAGATCGGCCAGACCATTGGCCAGATTGCGGGTGGAGAGGCAGTACATCCAAGCAACCCCAGGGTAGGAGGCATGTACAAAGCCTGTACCCAGCAGGCAAAGACGAAGATGTACGACCTTGCAAAGGAAGGTCTTGTCCTCGCCCACGAGCAGATGGACCTGATGCTCGCTATCATCAACAACATGAAGAAACGCGACTGGGTCGAGGTTGGGGGAAAACAGATCCCGCTCCCGAAGACTCTCGGGTATCATAACCAGGGCTACATGGCAGCCCACCCCGTCTATGCAAGCTCGAACCTCGATGAGTGCCCTGGATGGGACCCCAAGCGCTGGACCGATGTCCGCCCGTGGGACTGGTACATGGGCGAAGGAGAGGTCAGCCTTGCAGACCCAAGCTATCCAATCGGTGGAACCTCGCCGGTAGGGACAAAGGTCAACCCCCAGATGGAAGCCTGCACCGGTGTGCCGCTGTATGACGGTGCTCCCGTCGAGGTCGGTCCTCGTGCCCGTCTTGTCACCTTCAAGAACTTTGACGAGAAGGGGACATGGGGGCAACATATCGCCAGGCAGCTGGAGTATACCGACTCTTTATATGCCATGATCAATGCACTTGACGAATACAACCCGAATGGAAAGGTACTTGCCGACCACATCCCTCAGGGTGACGGGTCACTCGGGTGGGCTGCGAACGAGGCGCCTCGCGGGTGCGATGTCCATCTGGCGAAAGTCAAGGATGGCAGGGTCCTCTACTACGAGATGCTCGTGCCCACCACCTGGAACTTCCCCACCTGCAGCCGCGCACTCACCGGAGCTCCCTGGCAGGTGGCCGAGATGGTTGTCCGTGGCTATGACCCATGTGTGTCATGTGCCACTCACATGATCGTGGTCGACGAAGACAAGAGGATAGTCGCCCAGAAACTCATCCAGTGAGATCTCTCGCATGCTGTATCCCGAGATTGTGATTGCAGGGTGTGGAAATCCTCTCTTTGCGGATGACGGATTCGGTCCTGCCGTAGTGGAAGCTCTCTCCCACATCACACTTCCCGACAATGTCAAAGCCGAAGATGCGGGCCTCGGTGGTCCGCATTTCATCTTTACTCTTCTTGATCCTGAGAAGACCCGAAAATTGATCATTGTCGATATTGCAGATTTCGGGGGAGAACCTGGAGAACTGAGAACATTCAGAGTCGAAGATCTTCCTCCTGGAAGTTACCGTGACGCCCATTCCTGGGACCTTACCGAGCCACTTCACAGGTTGAAAGATTCCATTGATATCACCATCATCGGATGTCAGCCAAAGCGAGTGAGTGCCCCTGAATTTGAGATAGGGCTCACTGATGAGATTCAACAAGCGATACCCAGGGCTGTACGTGAAGTGCTCGCCCTGATCGGAGTGGATTATGGGACTACTCTCGAGAATCTTCGGAACGAAGAGCGCCAGTTCGGAACCGAAGGCAAAGCCTGCGGTGAAATCTGACGTGGAGAAAAAGGCTGAAACGATTAAAAAGGAGGAAAAGCCTGTGGCAGACAAGATTACAGTTGGCCACGTGCACATGAGCGGATGCACGGGCTGTCTGGTATCCTTAGCAGACAACTATGGTGGATTGTTAACCATACTTGACAAATACGCCGACCTTGTCTATGGCCTGACCCTCGCCGATGTGCGGCACATCCCTAAAATGGACGTGGCACTCGTCGAGGGGTCAGTGTGTATCCAGGACAAGTTGTCAGTACATGAGATCAAAGAGGCCCGCGAAAAAGCGGCAGTAGTGGTTGCAGTGGGCGGCTGTGCGTGTTATGGCAACATTACCCGCTTCGGCCGTGGTGGCCAGCCAAACCAGCCCCAGCACGAGTCCTATCTCCCGATAGGAGACCTGATCAAGGTAGATGTCTATATCCCCGGGTGCGCACCCACCCCGCAGCTGATCAGGAACGTCTGCGTGATGGCGTACCTGCTCCTCAAGGGCAACAAAGACCAGCAGGAGCTGGCCAAGAAATACCTGACCCCGCTGATGCAACTCGCAGACCGCGGGACAGAGGCCTGCGGCTGCGACCTGATGTATGACGTGGTCAACCAGGGCCTCTGCATGGGATGCGGATCGTGCGCCGCGGCATGCCCTGTCAGGGCAATCACCCACGAATACGGGAAGCCCAACGTGAACCGGGAGATGTGCATCAAGTGCGGTGCCTGCTATGCCCAGTGTCCGAGGAGCTTCTTCAACTTTGATGTGATCCCCGAATTCGAGGGCATCATGGATGCCATTGATGCGGCACTCAAATGAGGTGAGAGAGATGGCAGGAGAACTCGGAAAATACAAACTCTGTGTTTCGGCACGCAGCGCTGACAAGGCCATCCTGAAGAAGGCACAGGACGGGGGTATTGTCACCCAGCTCTTCAAGTTCGCACTTGAAGAGGGTATCATCGACGGCGCCATTGTTGCAGGACCAGGCGACGAGCCCTGGAGGCCCCGCCCGTTCATCGCCACCACCGTCGAGGAGCTGATGAGCTCGAGCGGCACCAAGTACAACATCAGCCCCCAGGTGTCATGGATCAAGGAGGCAACCCGCAGTTACGGTCTCGACAAGATCGGCATCGTGGGGACCCCCTGCCAGATGCAGGCGGTCAGGAAGGGCCAGCTCTACCCCGTCGGGCTGCGGGACGTTCCCGACAAGATCAAGCTCGCTATCGGCATCTTCTGCATGGAGAACTTCTCGTACCAGAGCGTAAAGCAGCTCGTCGAGGACCATGCGGCAATGAAGATGGAAGCGGTCAAGAAGATGGAGATCGGCAAGGGCAAGTTCTGGGTCTACGGGCAGCGCGGACAGGTCGTCCAACTCCCCCTCAAGGTGACCCACAAGTACGAACAGCCCGGCTGCCATGTCTGCCTTGACTACGTGGCAAACCTCGCGGACGTCTCGACCGGATCCGTCGGAAGCCCCGACGGCTGGAGCACAGTCTTTGTCCGGACCCGCAATGGCGACGACATCTGGTCGAAGGCAATCGCGGCAGGATGCTTCGAGACGAAGCCCATCGAGCAGGTGAAACCCGGCCTCGAACTCGTGACCAAACTTGCGACCGAAAAGATCACCAAGAACCAGAAGACTGTCGAGGAGAGGGCCAAGTTCGGCGTGAACAAGGGCCTGCGGAACCCCTACCTGGGACCGAAATAATTTATTTTTTCTTCCTCTGTACGGTTCTTTTTAACCGGCTGTATTAATTATCGTTCATCTCATTCAGGCTATTGTGAGCGCAAATCCTCAATCACGATGGTATCTCCCGGGCTTGACCACACAAAGAGAGAGACCAAAAATCATGCGCAACTATGATTGCGGAAACTTTGATATGTTCCAGATACCCCTGCCCGCAGGTAATCGCGTACAGGGTGATGCGGCAGGGGAAAAGGGCATCTTGACCGGGGGATCCAAAGAGTTGGGATTCTCCCCCTCCCGTCATTTATAAAACAAATACCCGACATTGCCCACATAGGATATCGCATATTGGAGGAGGATGCCTCTCCCGCCTAACTGAAAACAACGGTACTCAGATCTCGCTGAATTTCCCAAATCACTTCAAACGGATTCGCAGTCATCGGAAAGGGTTTATCGGGAGGCGTCCATACGTTCTCTTACCAGAGGTAATTGTAATGATCATGTCAAGATACCATGTTCTGATTCTCGGTGCAGCACTGCTCTGCCTCCTGGCCGTATTCATGGCCGGGTGCACCCAGCCGCCGGCAGGAAACGGGAGTCCGACTCCTACACCCACCGCACCGGTTGCAGCTGCACAGTCGTTTGATGAGAAGAGTGATGGGAAACAGGTGACTGCGTCCCTTGGCTCCACGTTCTCGCTCCAGCTCGCCGAGAACCCCACTACAGGCTACTCGTGGAACCTCTCTCATTCCACCGGGCTCAGGCTGATCAAGGATGAATTCCTCCCGCCGTCCACGCAACTGGTGGGGGCAGGTGGAACCCACCTGTGGGTATTCGAAGCTGCAGAGAAGGGAAACCAGTCTGTGCACGGAGAATACCGGCGGCCCTGGATCCCTGCGGGAACGGTGGTGTTCCAGGACCTTGAGGGAGGGTTTTACGGCATTGCCGGTGACGATGGCAGTGACTATCTCCCGCTCAACCTTGACGCACAATACAGGATCGACGGCCTCAGGGTCGCCTTCGAATCAGAGCCGGCGGGTGACGTCGCCACCATCTACATGTGGGGAACACCTGTGAACCTTACCTACATTGAGGCCCCCCAAACCTATGACCTCCATGTCATGGTGACCTGATCCGGCCAACCCATCTCGCTTTTTCCATTCCTGGGGTCAGGCAGGAGGCCGATGGCCAATCCCCTCCTTCCGCCTCCGTGTGCCGGCCATTGGACTATTCTCCCCCCTGGATAAGCCCAAGGAGCGCGGGAAGCGTCCTGGCCCATGCGCGGACCAGATCGGCGTCGCAAAAGTCCCCTCCGGGAATGCCCGCAAGAGACAGGATCGCACGGTCGGCCGGGCTTACCCGTTCAGGGTCCACCTTTCCCGGGAAGAAGGCCGCGTCGCGGGGTGCAATGAAGAGGCTGATGTCCGAAAGCGCTGCCTCTCCCGCCTGCAGGGAGGGCCGAGTCAGCTCTTTCAACGAATACCCGACAGAGAAGACTGCCACGGGCATCCTTCCCAGTGGAATCCTCTCCCTCGATACCAGTTCACGGGCTTCGGCGAGCCACTTGCCCATGTAGAGTGCACTCCCAATCACTGCCGCATCGTACGCTGCCGGATGTAGTTCTTTTCCTGCCGGCAGGCAGTCTGCGATAAACCCCGCGCCCCGAAGTTCGTCTGCGATCCACCCGGCAATCTCCCGTGTTGACCCGTAGCGGCTGGCATAACAGACCAGGACCGATCGCATCCTTCCCTCCTGCCCACCTGCCGCCGCGACTCCCCCGCCTGACATGTCTCTCTCCTCCCTTCCTTGTTGTGTGCCGGGAGTGCCCCCCCCAGCTCACTCAGTACCTATATATTCATATGCACTGCGAATGTTATTCATTCTCATAGGAGGAGAAATGCATGAAGCAGAAAGAAGTGTTTCAGGGAGTCCCGGGAATGCTCCGCCCATTCAAGGAGTTCATCGAGAAGAAGGGCATGAAGGCCGGCGACCAGGTGGTGTATTACGGGTGCCCGGGGACATGCACCCCATTCGTCGAACTCCTGGGCTTTGCGGTACGGAGCCTCGAACTTTCACAGGTCTTCGTTCCTTACGTTGACGAATCCAAGGCTCAGAAACTCGCGCTCGTTCCTGACATCGGGATGCAGGCAAAAGGTGCGGCGAAGATCGCAAATCCGGCAGCGGTGGTGGTCATGGGAGGCCTCTCGATGCCGAATGTCCCCGTCACCGTGGACCAGGTGAAATCAGCAATCACAAAGTACCCGGATGCTGCAACCATCGGGATCTGTTTTATGAACATGTTCGAAAAGGCAGGATGGCTCAAGTCCATCGAATTCGACCTCCTGATCGACGCCTCGATCGACCCGGTCAACGTGTGGAGGTAAAGAAGGGCGGGATGGATTTTTCTCCCTCCAAACGCCGGCACCCTGTAACGATCCGCCACGGGAAGGACTCTTTCTACAAATCCCGCACCAGGGTCTCGACAAACGCAACGAGCGCAGGCATCGCCCGGGCGCGCTCACTTGCGCAGATCTCATACACCTGGGAATTTTCAAACGCGGCACGGAGTGTCCCGGGACATGCACCGGCAAGGTCGCACTTGTTCAGCATGACTGCAAGGGGGATATTCTTCTTTGCGAGGGTGTCGTAGAGGTTCATTGTAAACTCGTCGGCTGCAACACTGCAGTCGACGAGGAGGATCGCGGCGTCCATCCCCCGTGAGATGATCTCCCTCACAAACTCGAACCTCTCCTGTCCCGGTGTCCCGAAGAGGTGGACCTGCAAGGAGTGGATCTCCACCCTGCCATAGTCGAGTGCCACGGTGGTATCGCCCTCGTTGGTGTGCGCCTCGACATGTCGTGCGTCAGGGTCTACTGCCTGGATGAACGACGACTTTCCGGCATTGTATGCCCCGAAGACCACGATCTTCAGCTTTCCTCCTGCCATTCAGGGGATCTATTCACCCCCTGGTTTTTTACCGTTTCTATGTGGATCCCCGCAATCGTGGGAGAAGCGAAAAACCCGCAAGAGAAGCATCACATCAACGATCACTCTTCAGGGATACCCCGCACCCGATGACATTGCGCATCTATAGGGGGGCATTCCCGGTGAGCTGGTCCAGAACATCCTTCTGCCTTCACGATCAAATACTGATGAGAGAGTCATGACTGGAAAGAACGAGCCACTCCCAGGAACCCGCGTGACCATGGAGACAACCCATGGCACCATTGAGATAGAGCTATTCGAAGACATGCCCGTGACCGCGGGGAACTTTGCATCCCTTGTCAAGAAGGGATTTTATGACGGGATTATATTCCACCGGGTCATCAACGGGTTCATGATACAGGGAGGCGACCCTACGGGAACCGGCAGGGGCGGCCCCGGGTATACCATACGGGACGAGTTCAGGGCCGGGAGGAAGAATGACAGGGGCACACTTTCGATGGCAAACGCCGGGCCCAATACAGGAGGGAGCCAGTTCTTCATCAACCTCGTCAACAACCACTACCTTGACGGGAAGCATCCAGTATTCGGCCGTGTGACTGCCGGGATGGACGTGGTGGACAGGATCGCGAGCGTAAAGACCGACCGGAACGACCGCCCCCTCCAGCCCGTCACCATCATACGGGCAACCTTATTATGAGGACTCCCGCGATTGCATGCGGGTTTACATTCCTCGATTTTTTAGCTCTTCGCTGTTTTGTATAGGGAGACTGGATTGAGCTGAATCTCTGCGATACCTACTCATATAGGGGAACGCCTCAGGGGTGCCCCCTCAAAGCCTGGGATATCCATCCCAGGGAAGAATCGTGAAGAGAGGGTTTTTCGCTTTCTGGTGTTGGTAGGATTGGTGAACCGGATACATTTTGTGGGGGCTATCCGCCCCCACACCCCCACATGCGATGCACGCCGCCGCCCCCGAAGGACGCCCCGGCGGCGGTTCGGTAACTGAATTAACATGCAGACAACAATCTCGATTCAGTCTCCCCACACAAAACAACAGGCAGGCGAAGAGAGAGAAAACCCACAACGAATGCCGGGGGCATCAGGACACTCCATACCAGGGAGCACAGCGCCACAAATCCCGTTGAGGAATCAACCTCACCAGGAGAGATGCAGGAAAGAGAGAGAATCGGGGTGGGTGGAAAAAAGGTAAGTTCAGGCCAGGTAGTCCGCCGGGGTTGGCATTTGCTCCTTGAGGCCCTTTCTCTTCCGGATGGAGGTCACGACCTCCTTCATCAGGTTGCTCGGCACGAGTTCGAAACCTGCAAACTCGGTGCTCCACATCGCCCGGCCTTCGGTGGCGGAACGGATATCTCCGGCAAACCCGAAGAGCTCGGCAACGGGGGCTTTGCCGACGACCGTGACGGTGTCTCCCTCGCTCTGGATATCGTATACCTGCCCGCGCCTCCCCTGGATCTGGGCAGTGGCGTTCCCCATCTGATCGGTGGGGACCGTGATCTGGATCTTCTGGACGGGCTCAAGGAGGGTGTCGCCTGCCATCAGCATCCCTGCCTTCACAGCCGCCCTCACTGCGGGGATGACCTGGGCCGGGCCCCTGTGGATGGCATCCTCGTGGAGCTTTACGTCCACGAGCTTGATCTTCAGGTTCTGGACCTTCTCGTCTGCGAGCGGGCCGCCATCGAGTGCTTCGTGGAGGCCCTCGATGATCAGTTCCATCGTCTCGTTCAGGTACTGGATACCCTTGGTCATGTCGATGAACATGGTGTGGCCATAGATGTCTTTGACATTCTTTGCCTCGTCCTTGTCCATGCCTGCAGCGATCAGGGCGTCACGACGCTCAAGCTGCGACTGGTTCATCGAGACCTGCCCATTCTTGATCAGTTCCACGATGGCGTCCGGCAGGACTTCGAGTTCCAGGTAGAACCGGTTGTGCCGGTTGGGGGACTTCCCTTCGACAGGGCCCGCCTTCTGCGTCACTGTCTCGCGGTACACGACGATCGGCTCGGAGGTGATAATCTCCACACCTTTGTCCCTCTTGATGCGGCCTGTGACGATCTCCAGGTGAAGCTCTCCCATCCCCGAGATGAGGTGCTCCCCCGTCTCCTCGTTGATGTTGACCTGGAGGGTAGGGTCCTCCTTCGCGACCTGGCGGAGGACCTCGACGAGTTTCGGGAGGTCCTTCATGTTCTTGGCCTCTACCGCAACGGTCATCACAGGTTCACTGTAGTGCTTCAGGGACTCAAAAGGCGTCATGTCCTGCAGGGTGGTGACAGTGGACCCGACGATCGCGTCCTTTAAGCCCGTCACAGCAGCGATGTTCCCCGCGGTGATCTCCTCTACTTCGACCCTGGTAGGCCCCATGAAGATCCCCACCTGCTGGAGCCGGTTGACCTTCTTTGCAGTCCCCATGACGTAGAGTTCGGTGCCGCGCCTGATCCGCCCGGAAAACAGCCTTCCGGTGGCAACTTCCCCTGCATGAGGATCGAACGAGATATCGGTGATCATCAGAGTGGCGGGGCCGTTCGGGTCGCATTCGAGCATCGCTTTTCCTTCAGGCGTATTTGCATCCCCATGCCATATCACCTTGATACGCCGCTTCTGCGAGTCTTTCGGGTTCGGCAGGTGCTTTACTACCATGTCGAGGACCACTTCACAGAGAGGACTCCTCTTCGCGAGGTTCTTCATGTCGCCGGTCCTGCAGCTCTCGTATACCTCTTTGAACGAGACCCCGCTCTTCTTCATAAAGGGGACCGAGACTGCCCAGTTGTAGAGTGCAGACCCGAAGGCAACAGTTCCCTGGGATGCATCGAGTTTCCAGCCTGCATTGTAAGCTTCCTCATTCATCCCCTTGATCAGCTTGTTGACCTTGTCGATGACCCGGCCCAGGCGGATCTGCATCTCCATCTCATCCACCTTGAGCTCATTGATCAGGCGGTCGACCTTGTTGATGAAGAGGACCGGGCGGACACCTTCCTTGAGGGCCTGCCGGAGCACCGTCTCTGTCTGGGGCATCGTCCCTTCCACCGCATCGACCAGCACCACTGCACCGTCAACGGCCCTCATCGCGCGGGTGACGTCGCCCCCGAAGTCAACGTGGCCCGGGGTGTCGATCATGTTGATCAGGAACTCCTGGCCTTCGTACTCGTGGACCATGGAGACGTTGCTCGCATCGATCGTGATGCCGCGGGCCTGCTCCTCCTCGTCAGAGTCCATGAAGAGCTGCTTTCCCGCAAGCTCTTCCGAGATGATCCCCGCTCCCGCAAGGAGGTTGTCGGAGAGGGTGGTCTTGCCGTGGTCGATATGGGCAACGATGCCAATATTCCGGATGTGTACCGGATCACTCATCAGTTCAGTGACTTTCTCGATTGATTTTTTGCCTCGGGCCATCAAAAACACCACAAAAAAGTGAATATTGTTCCTTATCTTGCGGACTTCGCAATGCGCTCGCGTTCTTCCTTCTTGTTCACCGAGTATGCCTTGACGTCACCCTTCGAAGCGGCGATCAACTCGTCTGCAAGGCACGCGGCGACCGGCTTCTTGCTCTTGTGGGCTGCCTTGGAGACTGCCTCGGAGATGAAATAGAGGGAGGTGTTTACCCTCCGGATCGGTGCCGTGTCCACCGATTTCGGGACATTGATCCCGCCGTACTTCAGCCTGACCGTCTCTTCGCGCTGACCCGTGTTGGCAATCGCCTCGACGAGAACCTGGACCGGGTTCTTCTTGGTCTTCTTGTGGACGATCTCGAATGCGTCGCGCACGATGCGGGTGGCCAGCTGCTTGTTGCCGGTGTTCATCTCGGACTGCATCAGCCGGTTGATGAGTCGCTCGACGATGAGCATGTTGGCCTTGTTGAACTCCTGGCGGGTGAATTTACCGGTTGAATGAGGGACGATCACGGGATTGAGGCTGATATACCTGACAAGGCTCGGGTCGGTCACCTGCACCTCGCCAAGGTCCCACTTGTTGAAGAGGAGCCGGGTTGCGGGTTCTGTCTGTGTCATTCCAGATCACCTGCGTGGCTTCTCTTTGCGGCCGATGACCATCTCGTGGAGTGAGACATTGTTCACCTTGGTGACGACATACCGGACACCCGGGATGTCTCCCATGGACCTCCCCAGTCTTCCCCCGATCCCCTCGATCTCGACCTCGTCGTGTTCATCGATGAAGTTGATGGCGCCGTCACCGACGGCGAATGCCGTGACCTGCCTGCCGTTCTTGATCAGCTGCACTCTCACGCACTTGCGGATTGCCGAGTTCGGCTGCTTGGCCTCTACACCAATCTTCTCGAGCACGATCCCGCGTGCCTGCGGAGCGCCCTCGAGGGGGTCTGACTTGAGGTTGACCCCGCCCTGGCTCCGCACGAACTTCGGGTCGCTCCAGCGGAACTTCTTTGCGTCCTTGAGCAGCTTCCTTGCTGCGAATTTACCCTTTCCCATGAAATACCCTCATGTACCAGTTCATCTGTGGTGGACTCGGTTTCACCCAGTGTGGTATATATAAACGCGCGGTGGCGACTTATATATTATGGAGGAGTCCCCGATTGCCTGTATTGGTTGCATCGCATTGCTAATAATATTATATCCCGTTCCCGCCAACCTTCTCTCATGATCTGCCGCATTTACAAGGAGGTGCAGTTCGATGCAAGCCACAGGTTGCTGCATTACAAGGGGAAATGCGCCTGCCTGCACGGGCACCGATGGAAGGTGGAGGTGTGGATGGAGGGGCAGGTGGACGGGCGGACCGGCATTCTGGTGGACTACAATACCATAAAAAATGTCATCGGGCGGTACGATCACCAGATCATCCTCAACGAAGGAGACCCCATGGTCCAGGCAATTACCGCATTCCACCCGGTCATCACGACCCCTGGTGAGCCCACAAGCGAACTGCTCGCATCCCTGATTGCCGGCATGCTCAACGAAGAGTGCCGCGTTCTGGGCCTCGACGCGAGGGTGATCCGGATCCGTGTCTGGGAATCCCCTTCCTGCCATGCAGAAGTGAACTATGAAAGTCAGTGAGGTGTTCAGGAGCGTCCAGGGTGAGGGGAAACGGCAGGGGAGACCATGCACTTTCATCAGGTTTGCCGGCTGCAACCTCAGCTGTTCCTGGTGCGACACTCCCTACGCCCGCTCTGGCGGAACCGAGATGGACGAGGAGGAGATCGCCTCGCGGGTGCATGAACTCGGAGGCACCTACCTCTGCATCACCGGGGGAGAGCCTCTCCTCCAGGGTCGCCCGCTCCTCTCCCTCCTCATGTCCCTCCATGCCGAAGGGTACCTCATCGACATAGAGACGAACGGCACAATCGATTTTTCCTCGTTCCAGGATTACGCAGGTATCTGTATGGACGTGAAGTGTCCCTCTTCGGGGGAGGAGAGCGATCTCTCGCTCCTCTGCGGGATCACGCAGGAGGACTCGGTAAAGTTCGTGGTCAGCGACCTCGCGGACTGCGAATACGCCGCCAGGGTGCTTGAGTCGCACCCCGTCAGGGGAGAGGTCTTCTTCTCCCCGGTCGAGGGGTCAGACGCATATGCCATCGCATCCTTCCTGATCGACCGGGATCTTCCCGCGAGGCTGCAGCTGCAGCTCCATAAGACCCTGGGGGTGCGCTAGACCATGAGAGCGGTGTGCCTCCTCTCCGGAGGGATGGACTCGGCTACCCTCGCCTACCTCGCTCGCGAGAGGGGCTTTTCGATCCTCGCACTCCATTTCAATTACGGCCAGCGCACCGAGAAGAAGGAACGCGCCTGCGCACAGACCATTGCAGGACTGCTCGGCGCCGAGGAGTTCCGGGAGGTCGACCTCGCCTATCTCTCGGCATTCGGGGCGAGCAGCCTGACAGACCATACGCTCCCAGTCGATTGCTACCGCTCTGACCGGGATGGTATCCCCAACACCTATGTCCCGTTCCGGAACGGAAATCTCCTCGCGATCGCCACCAGTTATGCAGAGGCGCGTGGCGCAGAGGCCATATTCATCGGCGTCCAGTCCCAGGATTACAGCGGGTACCCTGACTGCCGCCCCGCCTTCATCGAGGCGTTCCAGACGGCTATCGACACGGGGACGAGGACGGGGACCACCATCAGGATTCATACCCCGTTCATCCGGATGAGCAAGAGGGAGATACTCGTGGAGGGTTCCCGCATGAAAGTTCCCTATGAGCACACATGGTCGTGCTACCAGGACGAGGAAGTGGCCTGTGGAAGGTGCGGGGCATGCCATTTCCGCAAAGAGGCGTTCTCTTTGGTCGGGATGAAAGATCCTATCCCGTACCGGGAGGAGACATGACTGATATTTACAGGGGGAAGAGGTTGTGGGTAGACAGAAAGGAGTACAACCTTCCATCCGGATCCCGGGTCGAGAAAGTGGCAGTGCACCCCGGGAATGCGGTCGTCATCCTGCCATTCAGGGCAGATGGCTCCTGCTATCTCATCCGGCAGTACCGGTTCGTGATCGGGAAGTACATCCTTGAGGCCCCTGCAGGAACCCTCAATCCCGGTGAAGACCCTGTTGCCGCGGCACACCGTGAGCTAATCGAGGAGACAGGGTTCCAGGCAGAGACGCTCATCCCACGCGGCACCCTCTATACCACCCCCGGGTTCTCAGACGAGGTTCTTTTCCTCTACGAGGCCCATGGGCTCTCTCCCTCCTGCCTGTATCAAAAAGACGAGGACGAGATCATCGAGCTTGTCAGGGTAAAATGGGAGGATCTCCCTGAAATGATCAGGGACGGCAGGATCTGTGACGCCAAGACGATCAGTATCATCTGCCGCTGCATCGGTGAATCGCGGTGAGATCCCCGCTCTTGGCCCCCTGCCTTGTCCTTGCCCTTCTCTTGGTGTTGCCGGGATGCCTGGAGGAGCGCGAAATGCCCCGGGGAGACTACGCGGTAAATGAGTCCGGCTGGCTCTCCCTGGATTGCCCGGTATGCACCGCAGAGGAAACGTCGTGTTCAAGAGATGAAGGGTTCACATTCACCAGGATAGTATTCCACACTGGGGAAGGAGACGTATACGCCTTCGCTGCGCTCCCTGACGCCCCTGTGGCAGCCTTCGTGCTTGCCCCTGGTGCAGGAGTCAGGAAGGAAGGGCACCGCGACAGGGCAGGGGCATTCGCCCGGTCCAATTATGCGTTCATCGTCCTTGACATGCGGGGAAATGGCGGCGAGACAGGGGGTTATCCAATGGACCTTGCGCGTGACTACCAGAGATTCCTTGACCATGAATGGCCCGAGTACTATCTCTCGGTATGCGATATCCAGTGCGCGAGGGCTTACTTGCAGGAGAAGAATCATGTACCTGTATATGCCATGGGCGAGAGCAACGGGGGGCGGTATGCGGCCATTGCCGCTGCACTGGATCCGGGGTTCGCGGGGTTCATCGGTGTCTCGACATCGGGGTTCTCAAGAGCCGGTGATTCATACACAGGCAATGCGCGCCGGTTCCTCCTCTCTGTCGACCCCGAGGCCTGCGCGGAACGCATGGCGAACCGGAGCAGCTGGGTCCTCCACTCTCCTGGGGACACAGTCATTCCCTTCGCCGATGGGCAGGCATTATACAGGGCGCTGCCTGAACCGAAATCATTCTTTCCCTTCAACGGCACCCACGGGCTCAACGAAGAGGCAGACGCACGGATACTCGGGGAATGTGCGCAAATTTATGGCCCTGCGGGTTGATTCGTATTGAAGCTTTGATATGTCCACAGAGAAGGAGATGACCGGGTCCCAGGAGATGGACGAAGGCCGGAGGCGCTACGAGTTCAAGAAGACACTCGAGCGGCTCATGGCCAAGCAGGGAAGCGGAACCGAGCTCATCTCGCTCTACATACCACCTGACAAGCAGATCCATGACGTGACCGCGCAGCTCCGGGACGAGTTTGGGCAGTGCGCGAACATCAAGAGCAAGCAGACTCGCACCAATGTCCAGAGCGCCATCTCCTCGATCCTCTCGCGGCTCAAGTATTATAAGAACCCGCCGCCCCATGGCATGGCGGTCTTCTGCGGCACTGTCCAGCTGCAGGGGGACAGGACCGACCTCGAATGCACCATCATCGAGCCTCCCGAGCCCCTGAACCTCTACATGTACCGGTGCAGCTCAAACTTCGAGCTCGAGCCGCTCAAGCAGATGCTCGAGGAGAAGAGCGTGTACGGGCTTCTCGTGCTTGACCGGCGCGAGGCGTACTGGGGGTTCCTCCGCGGCAACCGGATCGAGCCGATAGGGGGCGCCACCTCCACAGTCCCGGGCAAGCAGAGGAAGGGGGGGCAGTCAAGCGTTCGTTTCGCGAGGCTGCGCGAGATCGCCATCAATGACTTCTACACAAAGGTCGGTGAAAGGGCAAGCGACATCTTCCTGGCCGAGAAGGACTTCTTCGAGCGTTTCAAGGGCGTCCTCATCGGGGGTCCGAGCCCCACGAAGGAGGAGTTTGAGGCGGGCCAGTACCTCCATCACGAGATCCAGAAACGGATCATCGGCCTCTTTGACGTGGCCTATACCAACGAGAGCGGGCTATCCGAGCTCGTTGACGCCGCAAAAGACGCCCTGAAGGGGATGGAGGTGATCAAGGAGAAGGAGTTCATGAACCGGTTCTTAAAAGAACTTGTCAGGGAGAACGGTCTTGCCGCATACGGCGAAGAGAGTATCAGGAAGAACCTCAATGTCGGTTCAGTCGATATCCTCCTCCTCTCCGCATCTCTCCGGAAGTCAAGGGTCAGCGTCAGGTGCCAGGCCTGCGGCCATGCAGAGGAGCGGACCATCCAGCTCGAGCCGGGAAAGACCGTCCAGGACCTGCTCTCTTCCCAGACATGCCGGAAGTGCAGTGGGCCCCTTGTCGTGGACCAGGAGGTCGATATCATCGAGGAACTGACGCGGCTTGCCGACCAGACCAGCACGAGGGTTGAGATCATCTCTGACGACTTCGAGGAGGGCTCGATCCTCTATACCGCGTTCGGGGGAATCGCTGCGATCCTCCGCTACCGGACAGGGTACTGAACCATGCTTTCTACGCTCTACAATACAATCGAGGGTGCCCTCAGGGAAGTGACCGGCCGGGACGAGGTGTTCCTGGTGGAGGGGGGTGCACACGCAGACCTCGCGAGCACGGTCGCATTCGGGCTTGCGAAGCAGGAGAGAAAATCTCCAGTGGAGATAGCACGGGATCTTGCCGCGAGGCTTGCGAAGCGGGACGACTTTACAGAGATCTCAGTGGAGGCCCTTGGCCCGTACCTGAACTTTCACTTCAGCAGGGCTGTCATAGAACGGGCGCTCCTGGAAGCCACCCTGCCAGGCTACGGGACGCTGCCGCGCAAGGAGGAGCGAGTTGTCCTCGAACACACCAGCGCGAACCCGAACGGCCCACTTCATGTCGGGCACATAAGGAATACTATACTCGGCGATACCCTTGCCAGGAGCTTCCGGAAGGCAGGGTATCCCCTCGAGGTCCAGTACTATGTCAACGACATGGGCCGGCAGATCGCCATCGTGGTATGGGGCTTTTCCACCCTCAAAGACACACCGGTCCATGGAGAGAAAGGGGACCACCACGTGGCAAGAATTTACATCGCGGCCAACAGGGCGCTCGAAGCGAGGCCTGAATCCGTTGCGGAAGTTGACCGCCTGATGCAGCAGGTCGAGAATGGTGACCAGGCTACGGTCGCTCTCTTCAGGAAGGCCGTCACTCTCTGCCTGGACGGGTTCACAGTCACCCTCCAGCGTCTTGGCGCACGCCACGACCGGTTCGTGTGGGAGAGCGACTTCATCAGGAACGGTGATACCGCGAGGGTCCTGGCCAAGGTCTCTCACATGGAGGAGTGCCACGAAGACGGGAAACTCTGGCTCGACCTCTCGGCCTCGGGCTTCGAGAAGGAGTACGTACTCCGGAGGAGCGACGGGACCTCAGTCTATGCCGCCCGCGATCTCGCCTACCATACCTGGAAGGGCAGGAACTTCGACAGGGTGATCGACGTGCTCGGCGCCGACCACAAGCTGATTGGTGCGCAGCTGATCGCAACACTCCGTCTCCTCGGCGAAAAGACACCCGAGATTGTCCACTTCGAGTTTGTATCCCTCCCGGAAGGGTCGATGAGCACGCGTGCCGGTAAATTCGTGTCGGCGGACGAGCTCCTTGACGAGGTGGAGAGGCGTGCGATGGAAGAGGTGACAACCCGGAGGCCCGAGCTGCCGGAGACCGAGCGCCGGGCCATCGCCAGGTCCGTTGCCCTTGCCGCCATCCGGTACGATATTGTGAGGATATCCCCTGAAAAGAGCACGGTCTTTGACTGGAAGGAAGCGCTCGACTTCGAGCGCCAGAGTGGCCCCTATATCCAGTACGCTCATGCCCGGGCCTGCAGCATCCTCGAGAAGGCGGGCGAGTTCGAGGAATGCATCATGCTCGAGAACGAGCACGAAATGGCACTCGCCAGGCAGATCATCCGGTTCCCCATGGTCATCGAAAGCGTGGTCCGCGAGCTCAAACCGCACCTCCTCGCGGCATACGCAAGGGAACTCGCCGACCTCTTCAATGCCTTCTACCACTTCGAGCCGGTACTCAAGAGCGAAGGCATGACGCGGCGCTCACGGCTGACCCTGGTGAGGGCGACCCAGAATACCCTTGCAGAGGCGCTGCAGACACTGGGTATCGATGCACTCAGGACCATGTGATGCCCTGCGCCGCCAGGGGTACCAGTTCTTCTCTCCGGAGTCTTCGGCCGCACTGAAGCCCTGCCTGTGGTGCAAGAGGGCGCTTCGGGGAGGCGAAATGTGCTACAAGCACCAGTTCTACGGGATTGCCAGCCACCGCTGTGTCCAGATGACCCCGACGCTCCGGTGCAACCAGCGGTGCCTCTTCTGCTGGAGGTCGTTCGAGCATGAGTATCCCGGGGAGAGGGATCTCTCGCCCGAGGAGATCCTCATGCGGGTTGCAGCGCTCCAGAAAAAGGCGCTCTCCGGGTACAAACCTTCTCCTTACGTCACCCCGGAACGGTTCGCCGAAGCCCTCGACCCAAGGCACGTGGCTGTATCCCTTTCAGGTGAGCCCACGCTCTATCCCCATCTCCCCGCGCTCATAGACCTCTTCTCCCGCGAGGGCTTCTCGACGTTTCTTGTCACCAATGGAACCCGACCCGATGTCGTTGCACGGTGCAGACCGTTCCAGACTTATGTCTCGCTCACCGCTCCCGACGCCGGGACGTACAGGAAAGTGTGCCGGCCCCTCGAAGACACCTGGGAAGACGTCCAGGAGAGCCTCTCCCTGCTGGGAACACGCCGCTCGGCAATACGCATCACACTCGTCAAGGGGTACAACGACTTCTCCCCCGGCTCATATGCGCGGATGATCCAGGATTCGGGGGCGACGTTTGTGGAAGTGAAGGGATATATGTTTCTCGGATACAGTAGAAAGAGATTGGAAAGAGGGAATATGCCGACCTTTGCCCATGTGAAGGAGTTTGCAGAGCACATTGCCGCGGCATGCGACTACGAGGTCAGGGACGAGAACCCTGCGAGCCGGGTGGTCTGCATGGGGAGGGGGCAATGAGGTTCGACCCGGAGGAGTACAGGAAAAAGTCCCGCGAGCATTTCGAGCGCGCATGGCACGAGGGGCCTTCGGTCCTCACGACTCCGGCGTTCAGCGACCGGTACCCGAGGTGTTCCTACCGCCGTGCCGCCGCGCACCCCATCTGCGAGATGGTGAACCGTCTGAGGGAGACATACCTATCCCTTGGGTTCACCGAGGCCTGCAATCCCGTCATCATCGATGAGCAGGACGTGTACCGGCAGTTCGGGCCTGAGGCGAGCGCAGTCCTTGACAGGGTCTTCTACCTCGGGGGGCTCGAGCGGCCCAACCAGGGGATCGGACGCGAGGAGCTGGAAGGGATAAGCCGCATCACGGGCAAGGCGGTCGAGTCTTCTGCCGAGGAGCGGCTCAGGGAGATCCTGCAGCAGTACAAGAAGTCTGCGATCGACGGCGACGACCTGATCCATGCGACATCCGAAGCACTCGGAATAGATGACGGGCAGACTGTTGAGATCTACGAGAAGGTCTTCTCGGCTTTCCGCGATCTCGTGCCCCGCTCATCCCGGAGCACCCTGCGCAGCCACATGACCAGCGGGTGGTTCCTCACCCTCGCGGCATTGTGGGAGAAGTCGCCCCTTCCCCTGAAGCTCTTCTCTGTCGATCGCTGCTTCCGCCGCGAGCAGGAGGAGGGGCCTACCCGCCTTATGAGTTACCACTCCGCTTCCTGCGTGATCGCAGGCGAGGACGTCACGAACGAGGAGGGAAAAGCAGTCTCCCAGGCACTCCTCTCGGCCTTCGGGTACACCGACTTCCGTTTTCGCCCGGACGAGAAGCGCTCCAAGTACTACATGCCTGACTCGCAGACCGAGGTCTATGCCCGCCACCCGGTGCACGACTGGGTGGAGGTGGCAACCTTCGGGATGTATTCTCCATCCGCGCTTGGGGAATACGGGATCGGCATCCCGGTAATGAACCTTGGCCTGGGCGTCGAGCGCCTCGCGATGATCGCGTATAACTCCCAGGATATCCGGCAGCTCACCTATCCCCAGTTTTACCCGCAACCGCTCACCGACTTCGAGATTGCCAGGGCGGTCTTCGTTCGCGAGGAGCCGGTCTCTGCCGAGGGGCGGGCGCTTGCTTTTGCGATCGCCCGCACTGCGAGAGAGCATGCCGCAGAGATGGGCCCCTGCGCGTTTATCGCCTATGAGGGACTTCTTCACGGGGCCAAGGTCAGGGTGACGGTTGAAGAGCAGGAGAGCGGTGCAAGACTGTGCGGGCCGGCATGTGGCAATGAGGTCTTCGTCCACCAGGGTTCGGTGCTCGGGGTCCCAGACACCCCCCAGTGGGCCGTGGTGAGGAAGGAAGGGACATCTGCCGGGATTTCTTACCTTGATGCGGTCAGTGCACTCGCGGCCTCCCGGATTGAGGCAGCGGCACGGTGCAGCCTGGGCACGCATGTCCAGGTCAAGATGGCCAAGCTCCCAAGCGATGTCAACCTGCGCATCGCGGAGTATGCGATGCGGTTCATCACCGACCAGAAGAAGAAGGTGGACGTCCGGGGGCCGGTCTTCCTCTCTGTCCGATCGGAAGTGCCGGACCGCGGGGCCTGAAGGCGTAATAATTCCCTCTTCGCATACTCCCCGAGGGCCGACGCGGCATCCCCCGGTGCCCCCTCTCTCTCTGGAACTCCCAGGGCGTTGTCTGTGCTCCCCGCACCTCATCCCCCCATAATCTTTCTTGGGCGGGATCCGGATACCTGAACCCGAAGGCACTCCCTTCCCTGTGATGGTCGGGATGCGGCAACCCTTGCTTTCCCCATTTCTGCGCTTCCATACCTATGCCGCGGCAAGTCACGAGTTCCTTATGGATGTGGCCGCACTGCTGGTGACTGCGTGAAGAGAGAACCCGAAAAGAGCAATGGGGAGTTGCCGGGTTCCTCTGATATCCCTTGGTTTTAGAGGGCTGCAGAGGGAGGCTCTGAGAGCCTCCACGTCACATCATCTGCAATGAGGGGGATATAAGGACCCGCCGTGAGGGGTGAAAGTGATCACCGACGGAGTCCGATCACTTCACGTCATTTACCACCCTAACTTACGCCATGCAGGTGCGGATCGTCGGGGTGGGAAAGGTCAGGGAGCGTTACCTCCAGGAAGGGATCAGGGAGTATCTCGCACGGATCCGCCCTTACTTCAGGGTAGAGGTCATCGACGTGCGCGACGAAAAGGTCCCCTCTGAATCCACCCATGGAGAAAATGCCCTCATCCTGGAGAGGGAGGGGGAGCGACTGCTCTCGGCTGCACAGGGGAGCGGGGTGATAATCCTCCTCGACATCGCAGGTGAACCCTGGAGCAGCATTGACCTTGCCGAACGTATCCGTGCATGGGTAATGGGAGGCCATTCCACCGTGTCGTTTCTCATTGGCGGCCCCCTCGGAGTCTCTGAGGAGGTGAGAAGCGAGGCACATCACACCGTCTCGCTCTCGCGCATGACCTTTCCCCACCAGATGGTCCGCCTCATTCTCCTCGAACAGATCTATCGTGCGGCAAGGATCCAGCATGGCGACCCATACCACAAGTAGGACCGGGGTTCAGGGGATAATCTCGCACCCGTTGTAGCGGGTATGGGAGAAATCTTCCTCGCGGACCAGGCCTTCTCCGATGCACTTCCTGATGCGGGGGAGGGCATCCTGCAACCCGACCATGAGGTTTTTTACCGAATCGCACACGGCAACCCGCATCTCCTCAGGCCAGGGCCTGATAATCTGGGAGTAGAGGCACCTCCCTCCGCAGAACCCCACAATCGGGCAGCGTGTGCACTCGCTCTCCACCCCGATGAGGGGGAGGTGGAGAGGGTGTGCGCGTGAGATGTGGCCGGCGTAGTACTCCGTCATCCCGATCATCACGGGGCAGGGCCCGATGTGGCCGTCGGTCATGATGGTGTAGTTTGAGTGCCCGGCACCGCACCTGAGCCCACTCTCCCTTGCATTGAGCATGTCCCATGCGGGCTGGAGGAATGGATACCAGCGTGCAACACCTTCACCCGCCGCCATCCTCTCCACCCAGTCATGGATCAGCAGGCGTATGCCTGGATTGTAGCACTCGTCGAGCCACTTCCGGAATTCTCGCATCCCGGCATCCCCGGAAAATTCTGCATCGAGCTGCCAGTGGATCGACCGGAAAGAGTGGTCCGGGTTTTTCGAGAGGTACTGCACCTCCTCTGCGATATCCACGTCTTCTCCAACCGTCATCCTTGCAATCAGTTCTCCGGAGAAGCCATTCCTGTTCAGGAACCCGATATTCTCCATGACCCTGCGGTAGGTCCCCCTCCCCCTGTGCCTGTCCGTGGTATCGGAGCAGCCGTCAAGCGAGACCAGGACGGTCTCAAAACGCCGCAGGTAATCCGGCGGCAGGGAGGGAAGGAGCAGCCCGTTGGTCTGTATCATGAACCTGCAGGGTGGGGCATGGTCCATGATCTCAATGATGAGTTCCGGCCTGAGCAGGGGTTCCCCGCCATAGAACGTGAGGCAGGGGTCAGGGTCCTTTCCGAGGAATGAATAGAGGTCATCGAGGTCGATGCACAGATCCGGAGGGAGCCGGTCGTCCACTGTTACATCCCTCCCGCACCAGTCGACCCCGCCCGAGAGGATCTTTCCCCGGCAGTAGGTGCAGCAGAGGTTGCAGTCGTCGGTAAGGATAAGGTGGAAGAACATGGGGGATTTCAGAGGAGAGAGGATGATCAGCGGCCCTTCCGGCGGCACCGGCAGGCAAGGTAGGGTCCGATCGCCAGGATTCCGATGGCAAGCGGTACACAGAGGGGAGAGAGTGGCACAGGCATCTCCCCTTCAGGAGTCTCTGTCACGTAGATAGGGGTGTTGAGAAGTTCTGGTGACCCCTTTGCCCTGAAAAGAGTCTCATTCACATACTCGATCCCCTTGACTGCCCGTTCGTACTTGGGATTGATGGCGATCGCTTCCTGGTATGCCTCGGCGGCCTCATGGTAACGGCCGAGCCGGGTGAGGGCATCCCCCTTGTTTGTCCAGAGGGTCGCATCATACTTCGCTTCGTTCGGGTTCCGCCTCATTTCCCTCTCTGCAAGGCGGATCACCTCGGTGTATCCCGCCATGGCCTGATCGGGTTTTCCCATCATTTGCAGGCAGACTCCCTTTTGCAGCAGGGCATACAGGTCATTCGCATTGATGGCAAGCGCCCTGTCAAAGGCTTCTATCGCCGCATTGTACTCTTCCTGCGCAAAAAGGGCATCCCCCTTGTTCCTCCATGCCGCCGAGTAATAGGGGTCGAGTTCAAGTGCCCTCTGGAATGCCGCGACCGCATCAGGGTACCTTCCCACGCTCATCTTTGCCTTTCCGAGCCTGTTCCAGGTACCACTGCTGTAGGGATCGAGGGCAATGGCCTCGTTGTAGAGTTCGATCGCCTCCATGTATCTCTCCTGGATCACAAGGTCATCCGCTCTCTTGGAGAGGGACGATGCCACCTCTGAGGGGTTGTCAGCGTATGCAGGGATGAGAATGCAGGAGACTGTAAGCACTGCTGCCAGTATTGCTTTCATCCTTCTACTACCCCTGGATACGGAAGACCGCATACTCGATGATATATTGCCTCCATGCGCTTAAGATGATAACGAATCCACAGAAAATTTCTTTAATACCTTTCTGGTCTTATCAATAATCTTATTCATCGCCTCCCATTCTGTGTGCCGAATAAACAGATATGCTGTGCTGACTGTTCCTCCGTCTCTTCCAATGAGTTATCACTGCATATACTATTGACCCAATGACAAATTCAGGGGATGAGACCCGCCCGCTTCCCCTCCCAATACATCTTAACGCTGCAGATATGACCATTCTCAATGCACTTGTCAAGCGTCCTGCCACGCCCAACTGTCCTGAGCGTTTGACATGGCTCGTTCCCTCACAGATTTACCTTGTCGTCGGGCATCTCGCAATAAAGTTGCTTGAAGAACAATCGGGAGGGCAGACTGATCGATGCGGTCTTAGTACAATGCACGCAGGTTTCCAGAGTCGCTCCTTTGGGGCAGTGGCTCTTTACCTGTTACCTGGTGTACTCGGTGCCTCTCCCTATGTTCATCATCAGGAATACCTTGCCCACTCTCCTTTCGCAATATGACAATGGAAAATGATGGGTTTGACGGAGACTGCCACCATTTATTGCCCAATGGGTTTTTTAGCATACAGGAGGCTGGGATCTTTAGTTCACGCGTTGGGAAGGGTGAAATAAAAAATAGATCCTTTACCAAATTCCGACTCTACCCAGATACGCCCCCCATGCCGCTCGATTATCTTTTTGCAAAGTGCGAGTCCAAGCCCCGTTCCCGGATACATGTCTCTGCGGTGAAGACGTTCAAAAAGAACAAAGATTTTGTTGTAGTATTCTTCTTGGATTCCAATTCCATTATCCCTTACGGCAAACTGCCAATACCCATCCCTTTGAACAGCTGATACATGTATTTCCGGGACGGTTCCCTCTCTGCAGAACTTAATGGCGTTATCGATAATATTCTGGAAAACCTGAGTGATCTGCATTGAATCCCCCTTAACGATTGGGAGTTGTTCATGAGTGATAACAGCATGTGTCTCTTGTATTGCCAATTCAAGATTATTTTTGGCTTTTCTAAGAACTTTTTCCATGTCAACGGGATTGAATTGTTCTCCCCGGACCCCTACACGAGTATATACACGTAGGTCGTCTAAAAGTTGGCTCATTTGAAGGCCGGAGTTTTCAACGACCTTCATATACTTTTGAATCAGGGGATCCTTCCCATCTTTGCAGCGGTCGATGAGTAACTGAGAATATGCGACAATACCTCGAAGTGGTTCTTGTAAATCATGAGCTGCAATGTTCACAAATAGTTCCAGATCTTCGTTACTCCGCTTGAGGCTTTCAGCGAACTCTTTTAATTTTTGTTCCTCCTTTTTCCGACTCGTAATATCCCTGAAAATTGCACCAATACGAAAACCGCGCTGGCTAGGAATCCTGAATATACTCTGCTCGATGTATTTGATTTCTCCCCTCGGAGTTCGGATCTGCCCATCAAAAAGCCGAGTGAAGCGCTGATTGTTGCTGTCAGCGAATAGTTGGGCCCAGAGTCTCCTGTAATACGCCGAAGGATCGGGTCCAGCCCATTCGTTGGTGACATTGCGTGCCTGAATTTCCCATGCAGGTACCCCAATTACATCCTTCGCGGCAAGACCAGTAATTATCTCTGCACCCTTATTCCACCTGGCAACCCGTCCTTCTTCATCAGTGATGATAATTCCATCCGGGGAGTTCTCCATCAAGTTTTGTATTTCTCGCTCCTGTTCCTTTAACGCCTCTTCTATGAGGATCCTCCCTGTGATATCGCGAGCCGTGATGGCGATCTGCAGGACTTCTCCTTGGCTGGATAGAATAGGATTCGCAAGAGAATCGTAGTATTTGTCTCCATATTTCTCCTCGAACCGAACTGTCCGTTTCGATCGAATTGCCTGGTCAAAATATTTTCTTCGATTTGCCGTCCATTCAGCAGGCATCAGATCCCAAATACACAATCCCAGGATGTCCTGGGGGGATTGTTCCAAAATTGCCGCAAAATTATCGTTAATATTTAAAATAGTACCTTCGACATCGAGGATAACTCCCATTTCTATCGGAGAGTTGATGAGCGCTCGTTCCGTCGCACACTTTTCTTTGAGGATCTCGTCAACTCGTTTGCGATGGGTAATATCCCGCATATGCACCTGGATCGCAGGCCTGCCCTTGAAAATCACAAAGTTTGCATGCACTTCCACCTCGATCCTCTCGCCATTCGTCAAAAAAAGGGGTGCAATGAGAGGGGGTAGATATTGCCCCTTCAGAAGTTTTTTGCTGTCCCTGTGACCGACTTTTGCGATATTCTCCGATAGGTGGGCAAATGCAGACTTTTTCGTCGCTTCTTCGAGCGATGAATCTCCGACAAGAACGAGGGCAGCTGGGTTGGCATAAAGTATCTTTCCGTCAAGGTCGTGAACAACGATTGCATCAGAAGAATGTTCGACGAGAACTTTAAAGTTCAAATTTTCTTCGTTATCCTGCATCTATACGTCCTTGAATTTTTCATAGCAATAAACACTGAATGAGTTTGGTTATATTAACCTGACTGTGTTGCATCCTATATACCGTAGGGGATCTATCTTAAAAATTTCAATGATCCCACCAAATGACATCATCGGTATTTGATACAGATTTTTTTTATTTGGGGTCAATCATTTGGTGAGAAGAAAATGTTGAGACGTGCGCATTATCTGATACGCGTGTTTTGTATGGGCTCGAGGAGATTCGAACTCCTGACCTCCGCCGTGTGAAGGCGACGTCATAACCAGCTAGACCACGAGCCCGAGTGCATCGACCGGGAATTGAACCCGGGCTATAGGCTTGGAAGGCCTAAGTCATGCCACTAGACCATCGATGCAGTGCGCCCTTTCATTATGAAGATAATCGGTATTATGTTTTGTGTTCTTCGCCGTCACGCGGTTGCAGGCGTCGCCCCGGTGAAGTGGAACGAAGAAACGGGGTTCGGAAAGAGGCTATCGGAGGGGAAAAGGAATCAGGGGACTTTTTAGTATCCCCTTATCTCCATCTCCACCTTCTCGAGGGCGGCGATCCGCTTTTCGAGAGGGGGGTGCGTGGAGAAGAGCTCCATCAATGTGCTGCCGGAGAGTGCAGGGATGATAAAGAAGGCATTGGCGCTCTCGACCACCCGCTTCTGCTCCGCCGGGACGCGGTCCATCCTCCCGCTGATCTTTTCGAGTGCAGTGATAAGATCGGCGGGCCTCCCAGTGAGGTAGGCGCTCCCCCGGTCCGCCGCGAACTCCCGGTAGCGGGAGAGCGCCATGATCAGGAGTTGTGCCACGAAATACACGATGATGGCGACGATCCCTGCGATTATCCAGGGATTGTCGTTCCTCCTCGAGAAAAGGCTCGCGAAGAGGAAGTTGTTCATGATCAGCGCTGCAAGCATGGCCACGAAACTGGCGATGGTCAGGGTCAGGACATCCCGGTTCTTCACGTGCGCGAGTTCATGCGCGAGGACTGCCTCGAGCTCGCGGGGCGTCAGCAGCCTCATGATGGAGTCGGTTACCGCCACCACGGCGTGCTTTGGGCTCCGGCCGGTCGCAAACGCATTTGGAACGGGGGTCTGCATGATGGCAACTCTTGGCTTGGGGATACCCGCGTCGGCGGCGAGTTTCTCCACCATGCGGTGCAGTTCGGGATACTCCTCTGGCGCGATCACGCGGGCCCTCGTGCTCCAGAGCACCAGCTTGTCCGAGAAGAAGTACTGGATGAATGCCATCCCAAATACCAGGAGCACAAGGAACGGAAGTCCCACGCCCAGCCATGAGAGGACGGCCAGGAAGACCAGGTACACTAAAAACAGCAGGAACAGGGTCAACCAGATCCGCAGCGTGAGTCCGAAGTCGCGCTTCCATACTTTCATAATGTTTATTTTTCTGTAACCGACGACATAAACATTCTCTCCCGGGCAGGAGGAAAACCCGGAAATGGAGATGATACGGAAAGAAATTCACCCTTCACACGCCAATACCTTCTGATGCCGGGCGGCGCGCCGGAACGATATGGCGCATATTTACGGGTGCAGAGGTACAAAGTATGTGATACGATACCATGGAGCTTGACGAGATCACGATAAGCAGGGCAATTCTCTCCACCCAGATGGAGAGGCTCATGGAGTTTTTGGAGATGGACGTGGCGGTGGTGGGAGGAGGCCCTTCAGGCCTCACCGCTGCCGCCCTCCTCGGAGAAGAGGGGTTCCGGGTAGGCCTGGTCGAAAAGAAGCTCTCCATCGGCGGCGGGATGTGGGGAGGGGGGATGATGTTTCCCCGCATCGTGGTCCAGGAACAGGCAAGTCGGCTCCTTGATCGGTTTGGCATCAAATATTCTCCCTACAGTGAGGGATATTACGTGGCCGGCTCGGTGGAGGCGGTCTCGAAGCTGACCGCCTCCGCGTGCGATGCAGGCGTCGAGTTCTTCAACCTCTTCTCGGTCGAGGACGTGATGATCAGGGGCGACCGCCGTCTCTCAGGGCTGGTCGTGAACTGGACCCCGGTGGAGATGGCGGGCCTCCACGTCGACCCGCTCACCGTGGGATGCAGGATCGCAGTCGACGCCACCGGACACGACGCGGTCCTCGCCCGGCTCGTCGAGAGGAAAGGAGGGGACGTGAAGGTAAGGGGGGAGGGGTTCATGTGGGCCGACCGTGCGGAATCTGAGATCCTCTCCCACACGAGGGAGATATTCCCGGGTCTCGTGATCTGTGGTATGGCCGCAAACGCGGTCGCCGGGGAGCACCGCATGGGCCCGGTCTTCGGCGGGATGCTCCTCTCGGGCGAGCGGGCCGCGGCGATTGCCGCCTCTGCACTCCGGCAGGAGAAAAACCCAGCATAACCTTTTTTCCCGTTTCCGGCAACCCTACTGTATGAGCACGATCGATCCGGATACTCTCCCGGATGTCGCCTGTGGCCTTCTCTTCCACCTGCTAAACAGGGAGCTGCAGGACCAGGGGATCTTCCTCTTCTCCCTGGTAGAGGAGCGGATCGACTTCCGTGACCGTTTCCTGGCCCTGTTCGGGCGCTTTTGCGGGGATTACCCCGAACTGGGGGAGGCGCTCCTTCAAAAATACGGGAGCGCGGACCAGGTCTACGAGCTCATCTGCCAGGGAGAAGGGGTGATGCCCGGCAAGACCACCACCATGCACTGGATCGTCCAGGATGCACCCGACGTGCACCCCGATGCTATCGAAGACGAGCTCGCCGGCAAGTGGCTCATCTTCCTCCCCCCCGAAGAGGTCGACTCCGCCTGGACCAAGGTCCGCGATGCGACCTGCAGGAACGAGCTTGGGATATCCGCAAAGGTCAGCACCGCCAGGCCGAACCCGGACTCGCGGGACAACCGGAAGGTGATCTACGTCTACACCGCCGACTGGCAGGACGAGGCTGACGTGATGCGTGTCCGGCAGAGGCTTCGCGAACTCGGGTTTGAGGACCGCCTGGGGTACAAGCGGAATATCGAGACCTATAAGGGGGAATACAGCGAGAAGGGAAAAAAAGTGACGTTCTATTCGGCCTGAATGTGGAGGACGGGTTATGCCTTCCTTTCCTTGTTCTTGGGCCGGAGATTCTGGTATCCGCACTTGCGGCACCGGGTTGCGCGCATGGCGTTTCTTGCGTTGCAACGCATGCATATCTTCACATTGAGCAGTTTTGCTTCAGCTTCCGGAAATCGTGCCATTTCAGAACACCATTTTTTAGTCTTTAAATAAAGGCACTGCAGACACAAAAAGATTGTGTGTCGGGAAGGGTTAAGGCTCCTCCCGCATCCTCGCTTCGAGCCAGTCCCGAAGCGCCGAGAGCGCCCGCGCCCGGTGCGAGACCCTGCTCTTCTCTCCGAGGCCGAGTTCAGCGAGGGTCCTTCCCTCCCATTCGAAGATGGGGTCATATCCAAACCCCTCTCTTCCCCTGGGAGGGACCAGCATGCCGTCAATCCTGCCCCGGAACACCGAGATGCCACGCCCGTCTGCGAATGCGACCGCGGTCTCAAACCAGGCGCGTTTATCCGGCACCCCTTCCATCAGGCGGAGAATGCCAGGGTTCCCAATGGTCTTCTGGACATATGCGGCATACGGACCCGGAAAGCCTCCGAGCGCCGGGATGCAGAAGGCAGTGTCGTCTGTCAGGAGCGGCCGGTGCAGTATGCCATAGGCATATTCCGCCTTCTTTGCCGCGATCGTCCCCACGTCATCGTCCCTGACTTCGGGGCAGTCGAGTGGGACGCACTCTACCTCCGCCATGCCGGAAAAGAATTGTGCGATCTCCTGCGCCTTGTGCGGGTTTCCGGTGACCACCGCGAACTTCACAGGTATCGCCCCCTCTGCCCGATCTCGTGCTCGCGCGCGAGCACCTCGTCGGCGCCGCTGAACGTGGACCGGTATCCTTCACAGAATGCCTGCCTGAGCGAGTGGTACGTGTCCGTGGTGCTCTCGAGGGTCTGGAAAAGGACGTGCAGATCGACACCTCGTGCCTCGATCTCGCTGGACACCATGGAGAGACCAAAGTCGATCAGGACGCACTGTGTATCACGCATGATCATGTTGCTGGTCGTCAGGTCACCATGAACAATTCCTGCAGAATGGAGCCGGCCCACTGTCTCTCCTGCAAGGCGGAGGGTATCGTCACAAAGAGTCTCCTTTAAAAGCTGCCCCCGCACATTCTCCATCACGATCGTATCCGGTGTCACGTCACTGATCACTGGGGTCGGCACCCCGGCACGCCGCGCCATGGAGATCAGCCGCGCCTCGGCCCTCGTCCTCTCTCCGATGAGCCGGAGGTCAAGGGTGTCCTGGCGGTACCGCTTGCGCACCCTGCGTTTCTCTACGTGGTCCCCGTCAGTGGTGACCACCGCTTCCGCACCCCGGGCTGTGGCCGGGTCCCCCGCCGCTTCAATCCGTTTCAGCCCTTCCTGCGATCCGTTTCTCCATGTGACCTCAACCTGGTCGGAACGAAACCCCGGGTTGACGCGGGTCTCCCCTGGGTCCATGGCGCACCCGGCCTTGAGCATGATCCTCCCGGTGTACGCGATCATGGCGCCGTTGTCCCCCATGTATTTCGGCGGGGGGACATGGAGCGTTGCACCCCTCTCCCTGCACATGATCGAGAGCATCTCCTGGAGCCGCCGGTTCACTCCCACTCCACCGACAAGGAGCACTTCGTCCTTCCCTGAGTGCGCGAGGGCACGCTCCGTCACCTCCACACACATGGCAAACGCTGTCTCCTGGAGGCTGAAGCAGACGTCCTCGATCGGGGCACCCTGCTGCTCCCTGGCCGCACTCACAAGGCCCGAGAATGCGAGGTCCATCCCCTTGACAGTATAGGGGAGATCGACGTACGACCCGTCCCCGGCCAGTGCCTCGATTGCCGGGCCGCCTGGGTGCGGGAGGCCACGGCTCCGGGCGAACTTGTCGAGGGCGTTGCCAAGGCCGATATCAAGGGTCTCTCCAAAGATCCTGTAGCGGCCGTTCAGGTACCCGATCACCTGGGTATTTGCACCGCTCGCGTAGAGCACCACGGGGTCGTCGCACCCGGTTGCAAACCGGCCTATCTCCACGTGCGCCACGCAGTGGTTCACCCCGACAAGCGGCACGTCAAGCGAGATCGCAAGCGCCCTCGCCGCGGTCGCGACCGTGCGCAGGCACGGGCCAAGGCCCGGTCCCATGGAGAAGGCAACACCCGAGATCCCCGAAGGGTCAGTGAGCACCCTGCCGATCACGTTCTTCATCTCGGAGGCGTGATGCTGCGCAGCTTCCCGCGGGTGGATCCCTCCCTGGGGGGGCTGGTACGGTTTCGAGTACAGGGCGACGAGATCTTCTTCAAAAAGAGCGGCACTGAGGTTCCAGGCAGTGCCTTCTATCCCCAGGACCTGCCCAAGAGCAGGTGTTTCTCTCCTGTTCATGTGATGATGGCGGGGATTTCTGTGTCACCGTATATAAAGAGAGGAACAGGGCACGCGGGTATTATCCGAACGAAAATGCCTGCGGCATTTTCATGCAGCCTTCTTGAACTCGGTATACCCGCACTTTCCGCATGCTGCCCGGTCCGCGTGGTCGGCAAGGATCACTCCCGGGCCGCACCTGGGGCAGTACTTCCTGGAGAACGAGACCTTCCCCCCCTCCACCTTGTAGTATGCGCCCCTCCTGACCGACGCAGCCTTCGCCTTCTTCTTTGCCGCCATTCTCAGGCACCCTCTTCTTTTTGCTTGGGCATTCCCCTGTTCATGAGATAGGCGCGCTCGATCTGGTTGCGCCGCTCCTCGCTGTCATAGACCCTTGCGCGGCCGGTGCAAGCGGTCATGCCAAAGCTCGTCTTCAGCGAGTCCACCACCACCCGGTTCTCCTGGACATTCATCAGTGCAGCGATCTTTCCGAGTATCTGCTTCCTGGAAGGAGTCGGGCCGTCGAATCGGAGCGAGAAGTCGAGTTCCCGCCGCCCGAGAAGTTCGTTCCTGGTATCCCTGGTGACCTCAAATTCCATCGGTATCCTCTTATTATACGCAGTAAAGTTATTTATATTCTATCTCGTGGCCGTACCCTTGGGAAAAAACCGCCATTATCCCCCGGATTCTTCTATAAAGCAGCCAAGGAGCGATTTCGCGGTCCCCCTGGCCTCTTCATCGATCTCCCTGACGACGACTCCCTGGGACGGCTGGCCATACAGAATCAACCCCCCTTCCGGGGCAACGAGGACAAGGGGAATGACTGCCAGGTCCTCCTCGCCATCCACGAATACAAGTGCGGGGGGACAGGCAACTGCTTTCGCTAATGCCTCTACCAGCATTTCCGTGATGGTGCCCGGGGGGTTCCTTGCATGAAAGACCCTGGGAAATACTTCAGGGGCCCGCCCGCAGGGAGACCTCATCGTGTGGCCGTCGATCACTGCCACGTCGGGGATAATGCCCATCGAGAGCACGTTCCCGGTCACGACGTCGCCTACCGTGTAGATGCGTCTCCCCTGAAGCGTATCAGCGAGATCGGCAATATCCGGGACGAGTGTGCCAAAAGGTGAACGGAAAAGGTGGCGGTGGCTCTCGGGGAGGCGGAGCATCAGCGGACCTTCAGCGCATACCTGCCGGGAAGGGTGATGTTCATCTTCCTGGCAACCTCGGAGCGCTTGGGGTCGATGATGACAAGGTACCCCGCCCAGTCGGTAGAGAGGTTCGCGCTCCCGCAGACGGCGCAGGCCTCGCCTTCCACGACCCTGTGGCATTCCCTGCAGACATGGACCAGTTTCTTCCTAACGGCCGCCACGCTCGCCACCCCTCTCCTTCTCTTTCTCCTTCTCCTTTAACATGTCTTCCTCGAGCCACCGCGCGGTCCCAAGGCCCGACTGGCGCATGGTCAGGCCGATTTTGCTGTCTCTTGGCTCCCGCTCGTTCAGGGAGAGGGTGACCACCCGCACGCGGACCGGTTCGCCGACCCCGATGAACCGCTTGGACTCCTGGCAGATCAGCCGCGCATTCTTCTCGTCGTAATTGATGTATTCGTCTGAGATCTGACTCACGTGGAGCATCGCATCGATGGGGCCGAGGCTCACGAATGCGCCAAAACTGGTCGTCTCCACCACAAGCCCCTCGAGAACCTCCTGGAGGGCGAGGCGAAGCACCACCGCCTCGAAGTCCACGTCGTAGTAGACCGCGCCGTCGCCGGGGACGATCTCCCCCTCTCCAATCTTCTGTACCTTCGTGATGGCGATGAAGATCCCTATCTCCTTGTCAATACTCCCCTCGAGGTGCTCCTGCAGCACGTCTAGGATAACTCTCGTGAGGTCCTCGCCAAGCCTGTTGGGAGGTACCCGTACCTTGTCCGCCAGTTGCATCTTGTAATACATGCGCCGCTCTCTCCCGCTATCTCCTCATTATATCAAGTTTTTTCTGCTGCATAAGGGTGATCACCGGTATTCCGAGTGCGAGGAGCGTGTCACGGAGGCCCCGGTCGTTCGTGAATACCATGCACCCGTGCTCCCCTGCGAACCGGGCGATCTTCTCATCGACGGTCCCGTCAAGGTACCCGCTCTCCTTCTCCACGCATTTCTGGGAGAGGAGAAGGGCAGAACGGGCAGCGCTCCCCCCTCTTCCGCGGCCCCTGGAGAGTCCTTCCAGCTCCTGGAGCACTTCTGTCAGTATCAATGGTTCATATGCCCCAATAAGGTTTCTCAACTCTTCAAAGATGTCAACCCTGAACTGGAAGGGGATCATCAGGGAATTGGTATCGAAGAGGACCTTCACTCGGTCAGCACGCCCATCCCAATCAGACGCCATCTCCCTCCCAGCTGGCGGCTGATGGCGATCCTTGCCCCGATCTCTGCACATACCGGCCGCTTCAGGGTGACCTCCACGATGTCCTTCTTGGTGTTGACCACGACCCCGACCGTGACTGCTGTTCCCACCGAGAGCATCAGGGGCTCATGGTGCTTGAGCGGCTCAATCTGCATCTCGCTGCTCACACCCACCACCCGCTCCATCAGTGTGACCCGGAACCGCGCCTTCTCCCATACAGGGGGGAGTTTTCCGGGGTGTCCGGCGACCTGCCCCGCAAGGGCGTCGCTCTTTGTCAGCGCAGGGTCTAGTTTCGTACCGATCCCGAGGAGGCCTCCCGGTGTCGCCTCAACCACTTTCTTTGACCCGGCGTTGATTGTGGTGATCTTGGTCTCGATCGGCTCCCAGCGTATCCTGTTCTCAGCCTGGACCTGTCTCCCCGGCCTGATCTCGATATCCTCCGCCTCTTTCAGCACTCCCCGGATCAGCGAGCCGCCAATCACCCCTCCCTTGAGGTCGCGCCAGCTGGAGCCTGGCTTGTTGATGTCAAACGAACGCGCCAGGAGCATCATTGGATCCGCATTCGGGTCACGGTCAGGGATTGGGACAGTCTGGTCGAGGGCCTGGACGAGGGCACCCATGTTGATGACCTTCTGCGCGGAGACCGGGATGATTGGCGCGTTCTCGGCGATGGTCCCCTTCACGAAGCTCTTGATCTGCTCATAGTGCTTCAGCGCTTCCTTCTGGGGCACCACGTCGATCTTGTTCTGGACGATCACGATCTTCCTGATTCCCACGAGCTCAAGCGCCATCAGGTGCTCCTTCGTCTGGGGCTGCGGGCAGGTCTCGTTGGCGGCAATGACGAGCATTGCCCCGTCCATCAGCGCAGATCCCGAGAGCATTGTCGCCATGAGCGTCTCGTGGCCCGGTGCATCCACGAAGGAGACAGAACGGAACGGAACCGCCTTGCTGCCGCACACGGGGCACTCCGGCTTCGTCCCGAAGGCCTCGGCTCCCTCGCAGCGTTCGCAGCGGTAGAATGTGGCATCTGCATATCCCAGGCGGATGGAGATCCCCCGCTTGATCTCCTCGCTGTGCCGGTCTGTCCAGGACTCGGTAAGGCCATATACCAGTGTCGTCTTCCCATGGTCCACGTGCCCGACTACGCCGATATTCACGCTGGGAATAGTTACGTCATGCAATGCCGATCAAACCTCCCTGATCTATATAAGAACAATCCTACTTAATACCCTGCGAGTGGCGGTATTCATTGATGAGGTGTTGTTTTTTTGGCCCTTCACGATGCCCGGCCCCGGATTCGGCCACCCTGGTTCCTTCTGTTGAGGGGCTTTCAGGGTTCGTCCCCATCTCCCGCCGGGATACGCACTCTCCTGTAATGCGGAGGATAGGGGAGGAGCCCGCATTCCCTGAGGGGGTCCCTGATGATCACCGACCCGTCCTCCCGGCCCGCGACGGTGAGATAGGAGTAATACGCGACCCTCTGCACTTCCGGGTCCCCGGAGTGCCTCTCGATACATCCCGGCCCGACTCCGTCGTGCCTTGGGAATGACGCCAATTTCCGGTGTAGTTTCGATGGGCCTGCGGAATAGACCTCAAAGAAGTCTTCCGACTCCCGGATTACAAGCCACTTCAGGGGGTTGAGCGTGGGGATGGCAAGTCCCGGGTGCCTTGAGATGACCGCTGCTCTCAAAACCGCGTGTGCCAGGATAAAAACTGCGATGAATCCCATGTAGACGGGCAGCGTGCTCATGCCGGCATGGCCCGAGAGGTACGCCAGGAGAACGCAGACACTCGTCCCGAACAGCACGAGGCTTGGTCCCGGGAATACCCCCGCGGAATACTTCCTGGTCCGTGCAGGGTACAGGAGGGGGATCCCGGGAAACGCAAGGGCATCGAGGGCAAGGTGCGTGAGTGCCCCTGCGAAGGCAAGTGCCCATCCGAAGGCCAGTACCTGCGTTCCGGCATACCCCTGGCCTGCCATGATCTGCCATGCCTGGAACCCGGCGGCGACTCCTCCTGCAATTGCTGCGGCTCCCGGGATGCTGTGAGTGAACCCCCCATGTGAGAAGACAAAGAGACGGGGGTCGCGGTCAGACAACCTCCTGTGAAGAATGTCGCTGTCAGGAAGTATTGCACCGAGCACCGCGAAGAGGAGCGGAAAGCCCGGGAAAGGTCCATGGAAAAGAAAGATTGCGACCAGTCCGTGGGTGATGCTATCCACAATTTCCCCCGTGGCGGATCAAAGAGAGGGCGCTGCTGCCCAGGGTCAGGGAGCCGTGGGCTGGATCCGGCGTTTTATGTGCCCGGCTGCCTGACCAGCACGACCGTGAGGTTGTCATTGCTCCCGTTCTGGAACGCTTCGTACACGAGTTTCCGGCATGCGTCCTCGAGGTCATCTCCCCTCTCCTTCACGATCCCGTATATGCGGGCCTCTTCCACGAACTGGCTGATCCCGTCTGAACAGAGGATCAGGAATCCCGGGGGGAGAATCGCCTCGTGCATCCCGGCCCCCGGGTCATGGAGGACCGGCTCCACCGGTTCATCGCCGGTTTCGGGCCCCGTGCCCCCCAGGGGAGCGTGGGGCATGAAAAAGACCTTCCGCTGCCCCGGGCTGCTCACCAGGCACTCTCCGGCAGGCCCTACCAGCGCAATCGTCACGGCAACCGCGGGCGGATCGCTCTCGGGACTCGCGTTCTGGAAGTGGAAGAGGGCCTCGTCTGCGCAGGCAAGCAAGGACTCAGCGATTTCAACCAGGGACCCGTGGCATCCTCCCCCTCCTTCACGCAAGGAATTGACCGCCACCTCCGCGGCGCTCGGCCCGGTGGAAGGCCCGCCCATTCCTTCCGCCACGGCAAAGATGCATATGCTGTCTTTCTCCATGGCAAGGCAGGCGTCCTCGTTCCTCTCCCGCAGGCCTTTATCGGAGTGTGTGAAATATGAAAGGGTGGACATGCATTCATCCACACAATCGGCCCGGAGACCTATAAAAATACCGAATGCCTGCATCTCAAAAGGGTTGTTGTGGGATACGGTAGCATGAAGTAGCACCATAAGATCCCATTCTTCCGAAGTTTTAAGTACTTATATATGTGAGATCCCATGTGGAGAGGATAAAAACCATGACAATCGATACCGAACTCTCGAGGATCGGGATATCGCTTCCGAAAAACCTTCTCGATAAATTCGACGAGATAATTAATTACCGAGGGTACTCGTCCCGCTCAGAGGGTATCCGGGACGCCATCCGGAATTACATCACCTATTACAAGTGGATGTCGGACGTCAAGGGGGAGCGCCAGGGCGTGATCACCATGATCTACGACCATGACCAGAGGAACCTCCTCGCGACCCTCACCGACATCCAGCACGAGTTCATGGGGATCATCCAGGCATCTCTCCACTCTCACGTGACCCATGACAGGTGCCTTGAGGTGGTGCTGGTCAGGGGTGACGGGTCAGAACTCAAGAGCCTTGCGGAGCGGCTCATGTCCCAGAAGGGGGTCGAGTCGGTGAAACTGACCACCATCCCGGTGAACGACTAGCCTCCCCCCTCACAGCTCTGGTCAGTGTGGGAGATTGCCTCCTGGAACGCGGTCGCAGAGAGAAGTTCCCGCTCTTTTTTCACCCGCTCCTCCAGATCCTCCTTTGTGCCCCTGGAACGCTCACCCGCAACCCCCGCAGGGACCAGCTGGTCGACGCGGTAGCGCAGGTGGGTCGAGTCCAGTTCCGCGAATACCCGACCCATCTCGTTTTGCAGGGCGACCACGCGGCCGGTGGTCCCCGTCCTCGGGTAACGCACCCGCATCCCTATCTCCACTTCGTCAGCCTGCATACACTCTTCCCCGTGCTTGGAAACTATAAATTTCTTCCCGGCGTTACGGGTATTGATGGAATGTGAACTGAACCGTGTCGAGAAGCGTTTCTTCCAGGGGACTCACCGGGCGCGTACCCCGGCAGAGACCGTAAAGGTTGCCCGCCCGCTGATGAAGTCCATCGGGGCCGGCCCGGTCAGAGAGATCACCGGGAGCGACCGCGTGGGAATACCCTGCTGCATTGCCTCCCGCCGCAGGGTGCCCAGGGGGGGGACGGGGGTGCATTCTGGGATGGGGGTGGACCTTCCCCTCGCGAGGGTCTCTGCAATGATGGCGGCAATCGAGCGGTTCTCTGGAGAGTATCACGGGGACCGGATGGAATTTTCCAGTTACGACGAGATTGGGATCGAAGGGGCTGTCGACCCCGAGTCGCTGATCCTCCCACGGCCGCTCGAGAGGGGGGTGAAGCTGCACTGGACACCCGCCGCAGACATCATGCACTGCGAGCCGGTCATGGTCCCAAGCAATGCAGTCTTTTTTCCCTACGATACGCTTGGAATGACCATGCCACTCTTCATGAGCGACCCTTCAGGCCTTGCCAGCGGAAATGTGCGCGAGGAGGCGATCCTCCACGGGCTCCTCGAGCTCCTGGAGCGGGACGCGATGAGCCGTGCGGAGCGCAGGAGGGACATGGGAACGCGGCTTGAGATCGACACCGAAGGACCGTCCCGGGTTCTCATTGAGAAGTTTGCTGCTGCGGGGATCGCCATCCACCTCTGGCTCCTCGAAGGAAAGACGAGAGTCCCGGTCGTCGCAGCAGCCGCAGACGACCAGGCCGTAAAAGACCCCGCGCTCCTCATGATGGGTTCGGGATGCCACCCCGACCCCGAGATCGCGGCAGCCAGGGCGCTGACAGATGTGGCATTCAGCCGTGCCGCGTATCTCCGCGAAAGGACGACCGAATCCCCCCGCGAGATGCTCCTTGCACGGGCCGGGTACGACAGGATGAAGCGGATTAACAGGGAGTGGTTTGCCGATGCCCCGGCGACCCCGATCTCCTCTCTCCCTGATGTGAGTTCCCAATGGATCGACGAGGACATCTCGCTCATCCTTGAAGACCTCCGTTCACGCGTTGACCGGGTGTGCGTGGTCGATCTCCCAAGGACACCGGTTCCCGTCGTCAGGGTGGTGGTCCCCGGCCTCGAGGTCTCGCACCTTCACAAGGACAGGGTCGCAGTGAGGAAAGGATAGCGCTCGCACGACCCTTCAGATCATCACTCTCTTGAGGAGCCTGGCGACCCTCTTTGTACTCTCCCGCGGGGGTGTCTCCGGCATCTCCGGCGACCTCCCCTCTTTCAGCACGGCAAGGATCTGGGCGATCGCGTCCCCAAGCGAGGGGCCATACCCTCCTTCGAGGACCAGTGCCAGGGGTCCGGGGCTCGCGTCCCTGATGATTGCAGCAAGGAGCCCGAAATCTTCCGGAGAGAGCCGCATCGACCCCTTGGGGTCGTCGTCCAGGGGGTCCTGGCCCGCCGATACGATCACCACGTCCGGGTGGAAATGGGAGAGTGCGTCTGCAAACACCTCTGAGAAGATGAGGGCGTAATCGCCGATCCCTCCCCCGGCGGAAAGGGGGGCGTTCAGCGTAAGACCCCTTCCCCTCCCCTCTCCGATCTCGTCGATCCAGCCGCTCCAGGGGAAGACGTTCTGCTGGTGGATCGAACAGAAGAGAACACGGTCGCTCTGGTAGAATATCTTCTGGGTGCCGTTCCCGTGGTGGAGGTCCCAGTCGACGATGGCGACCCGGTCGACCTGTTCCAGGGCCCAGGCCGCCGCCACCGCTGCGTTGTTGAAGAGGCAGAACCCCATTGCCCGGTCCGGCTCGGCATGGTGGCCAGGGGGGCGTACCAGGGCAAAGCAGTGCTCACCCTCCAGCGCAAGTCGTGTTGCGGCGATCGCCGACCCGGCCGCGTAGAGCGCAACCTGGTAGGAGTCTTCGGTGATGTAGGTGTCCATGTCCAGGTAGCGCCGGCCTCCGTACCCGCACAGTTCCTCGATCATCCGGATGTGCCGGGGGTGGTGCACGCGTGCCAGGTCGTCGTACGTCGCCTCTTCGACGGGCCTGACGGAAAAGTGCGGCGGGATGCACTCCATTGCCCGGGTCAGGCGCCGGCTGTTCTCATCGTGCCAGCCCAGGTCGTGGCGGGTGAACTCATCTCCAAAAATGACGGAGCACCGGGGTGCCATTCACCCGACCTGCAGTCCCCGCATGACCGCTTCTTCGGGGACGTCGATCTCCCTTCCGGTGCCCTCGATCCGGTACCTGCCCACTGCCTTCACGTCGTAGGGGTTACCTGTGGTCGAGTAGGGGACGATGAACTCCCCGTCAATGCTTGCCTGCCGGTACGTGAACTTTCTCCCTGTGTTGCCCACCAGGTCAAGGGCGATGATTCCATTGCCCTGGATCCGAGCGCCCGGCACGTACTCGAACACCTTCACGTACCTGATGTCCCAGCCTGCACCTGGCGGGACGACGTTGGTGGGGGACTCGTGCACCAGGCGATAGTGCCGAAGCGCAGGGACCATGTCGATGGGGGTGAGGAGGTTCGAGGAGAGGACCATCGCCCTCGTTCCGGGTGCCGCCTTCTGGTTGTATGCATCAGCGGCCGCCCTTGCAACCGCAGTCTCCATCAGCTGCGCCACCTTTGCAACCGGGTAGGAAGACAGCCTGTCGTCCACCTCTACGTAGTAAGCCTGCCCTCCTGTGATCATTGAGCCGTCGAAGTTATGGAGCCGGGCAATCATGGTGTTGAAATACGATGCATCATAGAGAGAGACTGCGCTGTAGGCACCCTGGGGGCCTTCTTCCGGTGCAAGCACGGTCTTGACATAGGGGGACTGGCCCGCGCTCGAGTTGTACCAGGTCGCCATCGCCCAGAACTTTCCGCTCGACATCTCGATGTCGGTGACGACGTAGCGGGTTCCCTTTGCATCCGCGATGCGATTGCTTTCATCCTCTGACTGGGACATGAAATAGGCCGCTGCTCCATCGGGGCCATACACTCCCGCCTGGAAGGGATTTGCATTTGGGATCCTCTTTGCGATATAGGTGATCAGGTGGCCATAGTCCCACCAGGACATGACACCATACGACTCCGCGGGATACTCGAACGTGTCCTTATCGTAGATGCGGAGATACTCGACGCCCGGATCAGGGGTATCCGTCTCCATCCACTCCAGGGACTCCCTCCAGTCAGGGTTCATCCGGATGCCTCCCGAAGACGCAACGGCATACTCGTACTGGACTGATCCCACAGCAAAGAGGAGGGCACATGCACAGAAAAATGCGGCGACGAGGATGTGCACGTACCTGATGCGGCTTTTCGGTACTGCCTTTTTCGAAGCCTGCTCTGGCTTTTCAGCGCCTTTTTGTGCCTGTTCCGGTTTCTTCCCGGCCTTCTTTCCCTTTCCTTTCTCGGCCTTGAGAGTGGCTTTTGGCTCTTCTTTTAGGGGTTCCCCATCGGGCTCTTTCTTTGGCTCCCTTGCGGTCACCCTCCTGCCCATCGCGCAGATGTCGGGCCATGCCCGGTTAAGGAAGAAACCAAGGCAGATACCCCCAAGGAGAGCGATGTTCACGGCAAGGTAATACTCGTAGCGTACCTGCCGGAACGCGGCGACAATGATGAACATGGACCAGACGAGGACAAATATGTGCTCAGGCCGGTATTCCTTCCAGCTCCTGTACAGGAGGACGAGTGCGCCTGCCGCCATCAGGATCAGGCCGAAGTTGAATACTCCCCACGCCTCTTCGATCGACCATGGCCGGGCCTCCTGGACAGTCTTTGCAAATGGATTGAATCCGAAGAACACCTCGATGCCGTTAATAAAAGATCCGTACATTCCGGGAACGAAGAGGAACAGGCCCAGGAACGCGATAAAGCCAAGGCCGATAATCGAGATCGGGTAGAGGATCCTGCTCTTTCCTTTTAAATACCGGGCAAGCAGATAGAGAACCCAGGTCCCTACGACAAGGAGCATGTATGAGACCGGGTGGACAAGGGTATAAAGATAGAAACCGAACCCCTCGTCGAACCCGCTGGAAATGATGCTGACCGCGAAAGAGAGGACCGCTGCAAGACCGAATGAGAAGGTATTGAGGAGGACGAGGTACTCCCCAGCTTTTCCATGGTAAAAATCGACAACGCTTATGAAAATTGTTGAAAGCGCGACGATGAACGCAAACAGAATCATCGTCGACATGGTGAGGAATCCAAGGAAATAGCTGATTCCCGCAAGAGATGAGAGAAGTATTGCACTCATCCATGTTTCTTTATTTTTAAAGTCGACAGTATGCTCCCTGAAATAGACAAGAGCATAGATGTACGCAATGCAGAAGAGGGTACTGAACAACACTTCCGCAATGTGGTGGTCCAGGTATCCTGCAAGTGCCCTAAAGAAGTATTGTCCTCCGACAACTGCAATCAGGAATGCTGCGAAGAGCCCTGCTTTCCAATCGGAAATTTTACGGACAAGAATGAACATGACGGGGACCATTATGGCCGCCATCAGCGGGGGGATCCACAATGCAACAGAAGTTATCTCATTCCTATTTGCGGCGCCGGCTATCATCACGAAAGTCGTCGTAATCCAGGTGAAGAGGGGGCCCCATGGGACATCCTGGCCGAATGGATACAGGGACATCGCTTCAAACCATGAATATGCAGGATAGTTCGCAAGCATCTGCTCGACCTGGCGGAGGTTGTACATCGGGTCGTCTGATGCGACGATGTTGAGGATATCTGTATTCAGGGTAAGGAGGGGGAGTACCCGGATCCAGAGGGTGAAGATAGTCAGAAATAAAATTATTGTGCATAAAATGACCAATTGGTAATTTTTCAGCCCATTGAATTTGTTCATGGTAGTTACCTTGAATATTATTGGATTATTCTAAGCATATTAGTATTTATTAATCAATATCAGAGTAAAATCATAGAAATATTTTGGATAAAATGAGATAACTACTAATTATCCGAATACATACTTCAATTAATTAATGCATGGAATTGATAACCCCCCCGTTTCACATAGGAAAAAAGTCTTATTCCTCGCTTCATGGTTTCCAAATAAAGAGGATAGATATTCAGGCATTTTTATTAAAAGACATGCTCAAGCAGTTTCAAAATATTGTGCTGTCTCAGTCCTTTACATTCACTTTACTAAAAATAATATCCCTAAAGAAATTGACATTCATATCGAAGATGGTATTACTATAATACGGATTTATATCGGAGGAATAGGACAAAAGTCCATTATTCTAAAAATTCTCTCGTTTATTTTTTGGAAAAACGGAATCTTTTTTGTTTTAAAAGGATTAAAAAAAGTTTTCAAATGTACTGGAACCCCGGATATTGTCCACCTCAATGTCATTTTACCCGCGGGGATGTTAGCCTTATTTTTAAAATATTTTTTCCAAATACCCTATGTTATAACAGAGCATACGAATCCATTCAGCATTTTTCTATCTAACCCCATAAAGCGATTCTTATCGAAATTAATTCTGAAAAATTCTAAACATATAATGCCAGTCTCAATTTTTTTACAAAATTCAATAAATTCATTCTATAGAACGTATAAATATTCTGTAATCCCAAATGTAGTAAATACCGACTTATTCACACCAAAAGGTGAAATCCGGAAAATTAATGATAAAAAAGTAATGCTACACGTTTCAAGATTAAATGACCAATTAAAAAACATTTCTGGCATTTTGGATGCTGTTTGGTTGCTTTCGAAAGGGAGAGATGATTTTGTATTAATTATTATTGGTGATGGGAATGATAGGGAGAGATTAGAATTAAAAGCTAATCAGTTGGAAATTAATCGAAAATTTGTGTTTTTTTTGGGAAATAAAACTGATGAAGAACTTGCATGCTATATGCGTAATTCAAATTTTTTTATATTGAATAGCAGAGAAGAAACGTTTTGTGTGGTTTGTATTGAGGCATTATCTTCAGGAATTCCTATTATCGCCACTAAATGCGGAGCTCCGGAAGAGTACATTACATCTCAAATGGGTCTCCTTATTCCTGTAGATGATTCGGTAGCGCTTGTAGATTCATTAAATTATATGCTTGATAATTATCAAAAATATTCACCTGATGAATTACATAATACTATAAAAATAAAATTTGGATCTGACTTTGTTGGTAATCAATATTATTCTATATATTTATCAATAATTGAAAAATGAAGAAGTATTATTGATGTGATTTTTAATAAATTTTGATAGCATCTCAACGTTGCCGTTTTTATAAAAATCTTGATAATTGAAAACAATCGATGAATTTAGCAAGTCTAATGTTGATTTGCAAAGATAATTCGAAATATCATTTTTACAACAATTTTGAATTTCTACATTAGTCAATATTGAAAAAAGGTCATTTAAAGTTTCAATATGAATAACACCCGGAAAATGATTATAGAATGGTTTACCAAGCGTAATTACGTTTTTATTAAAAAATAATGCTTCAAATCCTACTGTTGAATTAATTGTTAGAATTATATCACAATTATTAAAAACTTCCTTAGAACTTACAAATGGATCAAACAGAAAAACATTTGGAATTTGGGATAAATTAAACATTTGATTATAGTCATATTGCCCAATATACCCAGGGTGTTCTTTAATTATTAGACCATAATTAATAGGTAAATTTTTTGCAATATTTCTTATTAATTCATACTGATTATACCCTTCCGGAAATTTTAATAATATTTGAGCGTCTTCTGTAAAATGTAAAGGATAATAGATATATTTTCTATTTTCACTAAGTGGTTTTTGAATAGATTTGTAAAAATTTTTTATTTTATTTGTTTTATATTTTTTTAAAAAAAATTGCTGAGAGACTTTAAGAACGTTGATATTTGTATGTGATGAATAAAATGTTCTTTGATTTTCTTTGTTAAATTTTGCTATTTTACATATTTTTCTGATAAGATTAAGAGGATTAATATATTTACGAAAATCAATTTGATTTATTGCATCTGAATCAAAATAAACCTTAGATTGTTTTACAAGTCTAGAATAGTGCTCAAAATCTGCTTTTTCTAAATTTGAAAATTTTATTTTCTGTTCCGTAAAGCTACCAAAAAAATCCGTAGTTAATGTAATCCCATAATATGGAATGATACTTACTAGATAACTTTTACCTCCCTTTCTTTTTAATATTAAATAAGGAATAATATTATATAATCGATCTTCTCCGAAGGTAAAAAAAAGATATATCGGATTTTTTGTAAGTATTTCATTAATATTATTAAATATTCGAATGAATTCATTTAACGCTTTATTTTTATTTTTAACATAGAATGAATAGAATTCGGGATCAGAAAATATAATTTTCTCAATAGGATATCCTAAAAAATTCTCGATTCTAGATAATTCTTCATATGAAATTTCTGAAGAAATTTTTTTGTTGTTTTTATTAAAAATACCAAAATATTTTATTTTTTCATTTCGCAGTTTTTTTTGAATAGTTGGTGTACTTGGTCCAATAAAATAAATATCAAAATCATTACTGAATACAGGGATCAATTCTTCGAAGAAAGTCAAAGTATTGTACAAATCACCTTGAGATAATAGAATAGTTATCTTTTCCAATTTGTCACCTACTACCTAATTTTATTTAAGCACTATTAATATCATTTAATCATCGTTTTAAAAAAATATAAATGATTTCAGGGTGTATTAAGAAAAGAGAAAATGTCTGCATTTTTTGATGGGAAAACAATTTTGATAACAGGAGGCACCGGTTCCTTTGGTCGCATGTTTACCTCCTTACTATTAAAAGAATCAAATCCTGAAAGCATCCGCATTTTTTCAAGAGGGGAGTATCTACAATGGGAAATGGAGCAACTGTTTGATGACGAGCGCCTCAGATTCTTTATTGGAGATGTTCGTGATAAAGACCGTCTATATCGCGCTTCAGCAGATGCTGATATTATTGTCCATGCTGCAGCACTCAAACAGGTTCCTGCTGCGGAATACAACCCTATCGAAGCAATTAAAACAAATATTGATGGAGCAAGTAACGTCATTGACGCCGCGATTGACAATGAAGTTCAGAGGGTTATGGCAATAAGTACAGATAAGGCAGTCCATCCGGTCAATCTTTACGGCGCAACAAAAATGGTCGCTGAAAAATTATTCGTCCAAGGTAATTCCTATGCTGGTGCGAGAAATACAAGATTTGCATGTACTCGTTATGGGAATGTCGTTGGAAGCAGAGGAAGCATTATCCCGCTTTTCCTGAAACAGAAAGAGAATGGTATCCTCACTATTACGGACCAGAGGATGACACGGTTCTGGTTGACCCTGGAGCAAGGGGCTGAATTTGTGATGAAATGTATTGAATTAATGAAGGGTGGAGAGATATTTATTCCAAAAATCCCGAGTATGCGAATTATCGATCTTGCAAAAACAATCGCTCCAGATGCCAAATTAAAAGATATAGGTATCCGACCTGGAGAGAAATTGCATGAAGTCCTCATAACTGAAGATGAGGCTCGTCATGCAAGAGATTTTGGGCGATATTATGTTATTGAGCCCGAGCTAAAATATTGGCAGGAGACGCCTATTAATGGGGGTAAGAAATTACCGGATGGATTCCGATATACAAGTGATATGAATAAGGACTGGATATCTTCAGATGACTTGCAGAGAATGATAAATATTTAAAATGTCAATTTATTGAGCATTAATGAAAAATTTTTCAACGCAACAGGAAGATTTCTGGGCTGGTTCGTTTGGTAATGAATATATCAGCCGTAATGCGGATAATCACCTGATTGCATCAAATATTTCCCTTTTTTCAAAAATATTCAATAAAATTGGAAAAATTCATAACGTTATTGAATTTGGGCCAAACATTGGACTCAACCTTTTCGCTATACATCAACTATTGCCAGATGTTGCATTATCTGGGGTGGAAATAAATGAAAAAGCTGTGGAACAATTAAAACAATTAGATTTTGTGAATGTATTTCATGAATCTATACTGGAATTTTCAACCGATTTTCAATGGGATTTTGTTTTCACTAAAGGTGTTCTTATTCACATTAATCCAGATTATCTTAATAATGTCTACGAAATTATGTTTAAAACATCAAAAAAATATATTTGTATTATAGAATATTATAATCCGAGTCCTGTCGAAATACCCTATAGAGGACACAGAGACCGCTTATTTAAAAGAGATTTCGCGGGAGAATTGATGGGCTATTTTAATAGCCTGGAATTAATTGATTACGGATTTATTTACCACAATGATATTAATTTTCCACAAGATGACCTAACATGGTTTTTATTGAAGAAGAGTTAGAAATCCGTGATGTAATCGATGATTGGTGGATATATGAATTATTGTAGAAGATGTGTATTGCCTGATACGAAACCTGATCTAAAATTAGACGATTCAGGCATTTGCAGTGCATGCCGGAGCTATGAACGAAGGGCTCATATCGATTGGAATCTCAGAAAAGAGGAGCTTTTATCAATTTTAGAGAAATATAGGTCTAAAAGTGGGGAGAATTGGGATTGCATCATCCCTGTAAGTGGTGGAAAAGACAGTCATTTTCAAGTCCTAAAAATGCTCGAATATGACATGACCCCCCTTTGTGTTACCGCAACAACTTGTGATCTCTCAGAAATTGGCAGAAGAAATATTGAAAATATTAAGAATCTTGGTGTCGATTACCTTGAATTCTCTCCTGATAAAAAAATTCGCAGAATTTTAAACAGGATAGGTTTGTATCAGGTAGGAGATATTTCATGGCCTGAACACGTGTCAATATTTACTATCCCTATACAAGTGGCAGTCCGTTATAATATTCCCCTTATAATCTGGGGTGAAAACTCCCAAAATGAATATGGTGGACCTGCAGGTGCAAGTGAAAATAATATCCTCAATAGAAGGTGGCTTGAAGAGTTTGGTGGAATGCTGGGGCTCCGTGTCTCTGATCTGGTTGGATTAAACGGTATAAGGAAAAAAGATCTCCTTCCATATATTTATCCTCCAGATTCGGAACTGAAGAGGGGCCAAGTAACAGGCCTATTTCTCGGCTATTATCTTCCATGGGACGGGTACTCAAATGCATTGATTGCCCAGGCACATGGTTTTACAACACTCTCAAAGACTGTTGAGGGTTCATGTGTCAATTATGAAAATTTAGATAATCATCAGACGGGAATTCACGATTATTTTAAATTTCTTAAATTTGGTTTTAGTCGTGCTTCAGATATTACATCCCTCCATATAAGAAGAGGGAGATTATCCCGACAAGATGCATGTAAAATTGTCCGGTTACATGATGGCAAATTTCCGTGGACCTATCTCTCAAAACCGATAGAAGAGATATTGAGGCCCCTGAATATTAATCTTGAAGAATTTATAAAAATTTGTGACAAATTTACAAATAAGAAAATTTTCCTGAAAGACTCGTTAGGAAATCTGAAAAAAGATGATCATGGTAATCTTACGAAAATCAAGTACGCCGAGGAGGAGGTATAAATAGCAGTTTACTATGGTCCGAATAGGTATCATTGATTATGGAATGGGAAATATAAATTCAATTAAAAATGCCGTAGAGAGAAATAGGGGAATACCAATTGTAATTAATACAGAACAAGAGATAGCATCTGTTGATAAAATAATTCTCCCGGGTGTTGGTTCTTTTTATGAGGGTATAGAAAATTTAAAACGTTTATATTTATTGGAACCTATTCGGTCAATTTTTTCTGACAGCATACCAATATTAGGGATTTGTCTTGGAATGCAATTGCTTGGAACACTTGGAGAAGAGGGGGGTGTCAACCGCGGCCTGAATTTAATCGAGGGCATTACGAGACGATTGCACCCACGAGACAATTCTGAGAGAATCCCCCATATCGGATGGAATGAGGTTAATATCATAAAATATAATCCATTATTTCATAATATTCCTGATGGGTCTGATTTCTATTTTGTCCATAGTTATCATTTCATACCAGATAATTCGGATTTTATCATTGGGATTACGCCATACTGTGGATTATTTACATCCGTCGTTCATAAAAAAAATATATTTGGTGTTCAATTTCATCCAGAAAAAAGCGGCATATTGGGTGCAATAATGATTGATAATTTTATAAACAGGATTTAGAAATGCTGAAAATAAGGATCATTCCAACATTATTATGGAAAGACGCAGGTATAGTGAAGGGAGTGGGTTTTGACAGTTGGAGAAGGGTAGGGCCGGTCCTTCCTGCACTCAAAGTATATACCATGCGAGAAGTCGATGAAATTATTCTCCTCGATATTAATGCAACAAATGAGAACCGAGAACCGGATTATCATTCAATTTCAGAATATTGTGAAGAGTGTAACATCCCCCTCACAATCGGTGGTGGAATTAGAGATTCCACATCAATCAAGAAATTATTAAGATCTGGTGCCGATAAAATTTCAATTAACTCGGCGGCCTATGAAAATCCTGATATTATTTCGGAAGCAGCCAGGTATTTTGGCTCCCAGTGTATTGTGTGTAGTATAGATGTACGAGAACATGTAGACGGCAGTTACGAATGTTATAAAAATTGCGGTACATTACCAACAGGTAAAGATCCGGTTGAATGGGCCCAACGAATGGAGTCGAAGGGAGCAGGCGAGATACTTCTTACATCAATCAATAGAGATGGGACAATGAGTGGATATGATATTAAATTAATTCGATCAGTATCAGATGTGATATCAATCCCTGTTATTGCATCTGGCGGTGCAGGTAATCCTGATCATATTTACCAAGCAATATCAATTGGCAAGGCTTCTGCTGCTGCTGCCGCAAGTATTTTTCATTTCACGGAACAGACTCCCCTTGAAATTAAGGCATTCCTTGCAGCAAAACACTTACCGGTGAGAATGATAAAGAATACAGTTATTATATAATTACCAATCAAAAACGGTGATGTATATTTCATTCCCCAATCTCCTTGCAATAAACGGAGGCACTCCAGTCAGGGAAACACTTCTTCCTTATGGCCATCAATGGATCGATCGTTCGGATATAAACGCTGTAATGGACGTTTTATCATCCGAATGGTTAACAACAGGGCCTCTTGTCAATAAATTTGAAACCTGCTTTTCAGAATTCACTAATTCCAAGAATGCCGTTGCAGTAAGCAGTGGAACGGCAGCACTTCACTCAGCAATATTTGCCGCGGGAATAAAAAAGGGAGACGAAGTAATCGTTCCCGCAATTACTTTTGTTGCAACAGCAAACTGCGTTCTCTATCTAGGGGGTATACCAGTATTCGCAGATATTGAACCAGATACTCTGCTTATCGACCCCGATGTCATTCAGAGTCTTATTACTCCAAAAACCAAGGCGATCATCGCCATGGATTACGCAGGGCAACCTTGTGATTATGGCGCCTTGAGAGATATTGCAGAAGACCATGATCTTATTCTAATTGCCGATGCTTGCCACTCTCTCGGAGGCAAACACCATAATAAAATGGTTGGATCGCTCGCAGATCTGAATGTATTTAGCTTCCATCCGGTAAAGGCTATTACTACCGGAGAGGGAGGCATGATTACGACGGATAATGACGAATTGGCAAAAAAAATGCGAATTTTTCGAAATCATGGCATTTCTACTGATCACAGAGAACGACAGATAAAGGGGTCCTGGAATTATGAAATGATTGAGCTTGGATTCAATTATCGGATCACAGATTTTCAATGTGCACTCGGAATATCTCAATTAAAAAAATTGCCTCGATGGATCGAGCGAAGAAATTTCATTGCACTGGAATATATTAATTGTCTAAAAGAACTTCCAGAAATCGTTCCTTTAATAACTAAATCCAATAATATTAATGCATATCATCTCTTTGTAATTATACTAGAATCTGGTAAATTAGAAAATCAGCGAGATTATATTTTCAAAGCACTTCGTGCCGAGGGTATAGGGGTAAACGTTCATTATTCACCGGTATATTACCATCCATATTATCAAATCTCTTTAAAGTATTCACGAGGAATGTGTCCTAAAGCTGAAAATATTTTCCCGCGGCTCTTATCACTTCCCATTTATCCGGCCATGCAAGAACGGGATCTCAACGACGTAAGAACAGCATTGAGAAAAGTCACCGACGCTGTATTATGAGGATTATTGCGATTATTCAGGCGAGAATGGGAAGTTCAAGATTACCGGGTAAAGCTTTGAAAGATTTAATTGGTGAGCCAATGCTTGTCCATATCCATAACAGGGTATGTCAGAGCACATTGATAAATGACATCATAATCGCCACAACAGAGTCGGAAAAGGATGATATCATTGTTGATTTATGCCACGATAAAAAATGGTTATTTTTTCGGGGGAGCGAAAATGATGTTTTGGATCGATATTATCAAGCGGCAAGAATCTTCAATGGGGATATTATCGTAAGGATCACATCCGATTGTCCAATCATTGATGCATCAATAATTGATAATATACTGAAAAAATATTTAGACCAACCTAAAGCTCCTGATTATGCCTCAAATGTCTATCCAGTGAGAACATTCCCACAAGGCCTTGATACAGAGGTTTTTAGTTTTCAAGCTTTAGAAAGAGCATGGAAAGAAGATAATAATCCAGTATTAAGAGAACATGTGACACAATATATCATAAAAAATCCGAACATATTCAATATAATCTGTGTTACGAATCCAATTGATTTTTCATGCCATCGATGGACAGTTGATACTATTGAAGATTTTACCCTCATTAAAGCAATTTATGAACATTTTGGTCATGACAGATTTTCATGGACTGCAGTCCTGAATTTTCTCACCCAAAATCCCCAGTTATCAGAGATAAACAAGCATATTCCCCAGAAGGTGATCTGAATCAATCTCGATAGGAACAAGACAATTATCTTTCGGGCTGATGCAGACTCTGATATAGGAACCGGGCACCTCATGCGATGCCTTGCCGTTGCCCAGACATGGATCGATCTTGGAGGTACTGCAATACTGGCCACCAAACCTGGTTCTTTTCAAATCGAAAACAGATATCACGCAGAAAATATCTGTGTTGAACATATCCTTTCAATTCCCGGATCAATTGAGGATGCAAACGAAATTATAAAATTATCTGAAAAAAATTCATCAAAATGGGTTATAATCGATGGGTATCATTTCCACGTAAAGTTCTTCAAATCATTAAAGAATGCCGGATTAAAAACAATTTTTATTGATGATTTCGGCCAGATAACCACAGATTGTATAGATATAATTGTGAATCCAAATATTTATGCAAAATCTTTATTCTCAAAAAATCACATGAATAATTCAGCCTTATTATTGGGCCCTGAATATTATCCAATTAGAAGGGAGTTTTTTAGAGCAAGGAACTTTTCTAGGGATTTCTCTATTAGAACAATTCATATTCTGATCACAATGGGTGGTGCCGATCCGAAAAATATTACATGGCAAATAATAAAAGCGCTCGATTGTTGTGATCTTTCTGACATCGAAATCATAGTTCTTGTCGGACCCCAGAATAAACATTATGAAAAATTAAAGGACGATATTAAAAAAATTAATTCATCGATTCGTTTGATTCAAAATCCAAGAGATATTCCAGAATTAATGATTTGGGCTGACATCGGAATAAGTTCCGCGGGGACGACCACGTATGAACTGGCATTTATGAGACTCCCTTCATTCATTATTAAGATCGCAGAAAACCAGCTTTTTAACATCAATACTTATTCAAAACTTGGAGTTTTCGAAATAATAAATAATTCAGATCTCGCAGATCCTAGCATATTATGCAGAAAAATCCAGCAATGGATTGAAAACCCAGGTTTTCGAGAGCAAACATCATCCAAACTTTCAGATATTATTGATGGGTACGGATCTGAACGAATTTTTGCGAATATTGAGGATTCGGTTGTGTTGAGACCAGTCCATAAAGATGACTGTTACAGGATTTGGCAGTGGGCAAATGACCCTGATGTTCGAGCATCTTCATTCAATTCTTTACCTATATCCCTTGAAGACCATAAGAAGTGGTTTTTCGAAAAGATTGGAGATAAAAATTGTTTGTTCTTTATAGTTACATTACACACTATTCCAATCGCTCAACTGCGTTTTGATCTTGAAGGTCATTCAGCCAAGATCTCATTCATGATAGATAAGGATTTCAGAGGGAAAGGATATGGTGAACAGATTATCAGACTTGCATGTCGGTACCTTTTCCGTAAATTCAATATAGAATGTATCCATGCCTATGTTTTGCAGAGCAATTCAATATCGATAAAAACTTTTACAAAATCTGGATTTCATTTTCTCGCTACTGAGAGGATACATAATCACAAAGCAATTCATTTCGTTCTTGAAAAAGATGATTATTATGTCTGAAAAAATATATATTGGAAACAAGGAAATTTCTGTTGAATCCCCGGTATATTTTGTTGCAGAGCTATCTGCGAATCATAACCAAAAATTAGAGGATGCGTTGGCCCTCATTAAAGCTGCAAAAGAATCAGGGGCTGATGCAGTAAAAGTGCAGACTTATACCCCAGATACAATTACCTTGTGTTGTAATAGCGAATTATTTAAAATTCAAAGCGGATCGATATGGGATGGGCAGTTTTTATACGATCTATATAAAGAAGCGCAGACACCATGGGAGTGGCATGAAGAACTGATGCATTATGCTCAAAAGAATGAATTGGATTTCTTTTCATCTCCCTTTGATAAAACAGCAGTTGAATTTCTTGAACATCTCAATGTTCCCGCCTATAAAATTGCATCTTTTGAGCTGGTTGACTTACCATTAATAGAACGTGTTGCAGCAACAGGGAAACCTGTGATTCTCTCTACTGGCATGGCGACCTTCGAAGAAATAGATGAAGCAATCAGAACCGTTCTTTCAACTGGCAATGAAAAGATTGTTCTTCTCAAATGTACGAGTGCATATCCCGCGTCTGCAGGCGATATGAACTTGAGAGTGATACCATACCTGATAAAAAAATACGGTTTTCCTGTAGGTCTTTCAGACCATACACTTGGATATTCCATTCCAGTAGTTGCTGTTGCACTGGGCGCATGTATGGTTGAGAAGCATCTCACTCTATCGCGAACCATAAAGGGTCCCGATAGTGCATTTTCATTAGAGCCTCATGAATTTAAAAAGATGGTTGATTTTACAAGATCTGCACAAAAATCATTAGGAGAGGTCACTGATGAACTCTCTGAATCTGAAAAGCGCAATCTTATCTTTAGACGTTCACTTTTCGTTGTTGAAGATATGAAAGCTGGGGAAGTATTCACTGAAAAGAATGTTCGATCCATCAGACCAGGACACGGTCTGGCTCCGAAGTATCTTCCATCAATTATTGGAAAAAGAGCTTCGAGGAATATAAAAAAAGGATCGCCTTTAAATTTTTTTGATATTGCATGATCATTTACAAAATTTTACAGCACAATCATCTAAAAATTAATTGATACCAAAGCAAAAATCACATCAATTGACGAAATTGAGTTGATAGCTTAAATGTGTGGTATACTGTGTCTTATCGGATTTAAGGGTAGACTAAATAATTCAGTTGATTTGATTGTCTCGCATCGTGGACCTGATTTTCAGTTTAGTAAAATAATTTTTAATGATGTTATCCTTAGCCACTCCCGCCTCTCCATCATCGACCTATCCCCCGCCGGTCATCAGCCAATGAGCTATGCCAATGACCGCTACTGGATGGTGTATAATGGTGAAGTGTATAATTACCGCGAACTTCGGGAAGAGCTGGAAGCACTTGGGCACCGGTTCAAATCACACACCGATACTGAGGTAGTCCTTGCCTCATATGCACAGTGGGGAAAGGAATGCCTGCATCGATTTAACGGGATGTGGGCGTTTATTATCCTTGATACGAAAACAGGCATGGTCTTCGCATCACGTGACCGATTCGGGGTGAAACCACTCTATTATTGGTACTCTCCAGAAGGATTCCTTTCATTTGCTTCTGAAATCAAACAGTTCACGGTTCTTCCCGGGTGGTCATCGGTGCTGAATGGGCAAAGAGCACATGATTTTTTGACCTTCGGCCTTATCGATCATACTCGCGAAACTCTGTTTAAAGGTGTCTTCCAGATCAGAGGTGGCGAAGCAGTCGTATTCTCTGCTCTCAATGTGCCGGAGACCCTTCCCGTTTATCATTGGTATAATCTTAAATTGGAAAGATTCCAGGGAAATCGTGAAGAGGCAGCGAAAAAATTCAGGGATCTTCTTACCGATGCAGTAAGGCTCCGATTGAGGTCTGATGTTCCTATTGGTTCCTGTCTGTCCGGAGGACTTGATTCATCCTCGATAGTTTGCCTTGTAAATGATATTCTGAGAGAACACGGTGATGAATCGGTTCAGAAAACATTCTCTGCATTTTCGCGCGAGATGAGAGTTGACGAGAGCCAGTATATTAAAGAAGTTGTCTCCTGCAGAAATATCGAATCACTATCCGTCTATCCGGAAATGGAGGACCTCTTTAAAGATCTTGATAAGATAATCTGGCATCAGGATGAGCCGTTTGATTCGACCAGCATCTTCGCCCAGTGGAAAGTGTTCAAACTTGCCTCACAGCATCATGTCAAGGTAATGCTCGATGGTCAGGGCGCCGATGAGATACTCGGGGGATATCATTATTTCTTCGGGATTCATTTTGCAGGATTGTTCATCAAATTAAAAATCCTGACCCTGCTTCAGGAAGTGCAGGCAGCACGGCAGAGACATGGATACCGTGTGACAAATAACATTGGCCAAATAATTTATTATACGCTACCAGGGATACTAAGGGGTTTCTGTGAGCGAATTCTCCCCCATCGTTCAGATGCAGAAGCCTGGTTTAACCTTGATTTAATATCAAAATGTCCCGTTTCATCTCCATTCGCTGATGTCTCCTGCGACGATCCCTTCACCGATCAGTGCTATAACCGGCTCCTGACAACCAATCTCCCTGCTCTGCTCCATTGGGAGGACCGAAATTCCATGGCATTCTCGATCGAGTCCCGCGTTCCTTTCCTTGATTACCGGCTCGTCGAATTTTCACTCAGTCTACCAGCGGAACATAAGATTCACCAAGGTATTACCAAGAAAGTATTAAGAGATGCAATGACAGGCCTTCTGCCGGAAAAAATACTCAATCGTAAAGATAAACTCGGATTTGCAACACCTGAAGAGGAATGGATGCGCAGAGACCCATACATCTGGCGGAGAGCACTGGAGGAGTCAATAGTCGTATCCAGAGGGTTGATAAAATCGTCAGCTCTGGAACGCTTTGATGAGGTCATTCAGGGAGATCGTCCGTTTTGCCAGCATATATGGCGGGCTATCTGCCTTGGTAAATGGATGAGGATATTTAATGTTGTATATAAATGATGCTAATCAAATGTGATTATTGCCTTTTTCTTCTCCCTTCTTAAGATAAAATTTAATTTTAATCCCCTCAATCCATAATTGTGGTATTTTTCGATCGTCATATTGCAAAAATCATGCAGATCGACCCAATCCAGCGCCAATCCCTTATCTCATTTCTTTCAATTATAGGTCTCACCCTGATCGGCTACCTCTCAACCATGTATTTCGCCCATGTCCTTGGACCGGCAATCCTTGGTTCCTATTTTCTCTTCCTTGCCTATTACGGGGTATTTGATCTTATCGGAGACGGAGGATTTGGCGGGGCAGCGGTCAAGCGGATCAGCGAGGGAAGAGAGCAGAACCAACTTTTTTCTGCATTTGTTACCTTGCGGCTCATTTTTCTGGTCGTATCAATATTCGTGCTATTAATCATTTCTTCATTTTTTATTGATCTCTTGGAATCCGGCCTCATATTCTGGTTAGTTCTTGCTCTGATCATCGGTACAATCGCGAATTCTACGCAGAACGGGGTGTACGGTACTGGAAAAGTTGGTGTCATCCAAATTAGCGGATTCCTCAACACCGTCATCAAAATCATCGTCCAAGTCATCGCAACCTTTCTCGGTTATGCGGTTGCCGGCCTTTCAGGCGGTTTCATTATCGGGATGGCTGCAGGATTTTTGATCAATTTCCGCTATCTCACGCTCCACCTCACACGATTTTCCCGGCAACACCTGAATCGCCTCTTCTCCTTTTCGTTCTGGATCTTCCTCGCATCGAGCGGGTCAATGGTCTTTGCCTATGCTGACACCATCCTGATCGGGTATTTTCTGTCAAGTGCTGATGTCGGGATTTACCGTGTAGCGTTCCAACTGACAGGTGCCGCTGCATTCACGACCGGGTCGCTTCACTACGTCCTCTATCCCAAGATCAGCAACTGGCATGCTACAGGTGAAATAAGAAAAGCAGAATCAGCTCTTTCCCGCGGTTTTACGTACTCCCTCCTGCTTGCCTTTCCCGTCGTTGCAGGGGGGTTGCTACTTGGTGATCGTCTGCTTTATTTCCTTTATGGGTCAGCGTTTGAATCAGGGACATTTGCACTCTTCATCCTCCTTCTTGTACAGGTCGCAAATATCTTCATGTACCTTCAGACAATGTGCCTGAATGCAATCGATCAGCCTAAAAAATCGTTTATCGTAACTGGTGTTGCCGCAATTCTGAATATTCTCCTCAATATAACTCTTATCCCCTATGTGGGAATAACTGGTGCGGCACTGGCAACCCTATGTTCAATTACCCTGAACGCCCTGTTGTCCTATGCATACCTCTCAAAGGCAATGCAGGTAAGGCTGGAACATATACCGATCTTTCATATTGCCTCATCAACGCTTCTCATGGCTTTGGTTGTCATCCTTTTCCGGATTTTATTCGGCCTGGAAACCGCGATGCATCTTGCTGCTGCAGTGATAATCGGAGGGCTGCTGTATTTCATCATCCTTTTCTCTATCGACAAAGGAATATCGGAAGACATCAGATCCATCATGGCAGCGGTAGGAATTCCCTGGCCGGTGGTATCCTGATAATCCAGCGATACCATTAGATGTAGAGAAGCCTCATTTTTTAATGCAAGGCTTCCGATGAATATTCTCGTTATTCCGACCACGGACTGGGTAAGACATCCCGTGCCGAACCGGCTCAATTTCATCTTCGATTCACTATCGGCAAGTCATAATATTACGGTGCTCCATTTCCCCCTGAAGCAGTTCCGGGGGAACCCGCCACGGCCGACCTCCTGTAAATTAGTAAAAAGCGGGCCGATTCCGATATCAGACCCCTCGCTCTTTTACCTTCTGAATTCCCCGTTCCACTTTCTGGCGATCAGGAAAATAATCAGAAAGGAGAGGATCGATCTCGTTTTGTCAGCAAATATTTTCCCCTCGCTGCTTGCAAATTATTCAGGAGTGCCGATTGTCTTTGACTATCTTGACCACCTCGAAGAATCCGCATCAGTATACTATCCTGACTCATTTTCCGGTCTGGTGATAAAAAAATGGGTGAGGGCAATCACCCGCTTCAATCTCCGGAAGGCAACCGCAGTCATCACTGTGACAGGAGAATTGAAGGATTATCTTTCCAAGCTGGGGATACACAAGGTCTCAGTCATTCCAAACGGTGTCGATACTGCCTTACTCAGGCCTCAAGACAAGGAAAAAGCAAAGGCAATACTCGGGCTTGAGGGAAAATGCGTGATCGGATATGTTGGCTCACTTGAGCACTGGGTTGACCTAGAAACTGCCGTGGACGCTCTGCCCGATATTCCTGACGTTGTCCTTCTCGTGATTGGCCCCGGGCTCTTCACGGACTATGGAGCGCAGATAGCTGGTCGTGCAAAAGCGCGTGGTGTTGAAGACAGAGTCGTATTCACAGGAGCAATCCCGTACCATGAGATCAACAAGTACATCGCCGCGATGGATATCGGGCTAAACCCGCTCAAGCGCATGAAGAAGAACGAATATGCAGCAGGGGGGAAGGTATTCAACTACCTCTCCTGTGGCAGGCCTGTCCTCTCAAGCAGAATGGTGTCCCTTGAGCGGCTCCTTGGTGACGATCTCTTCTATTATGACGACCTGAATTCATTTGTAAGCCAGATAAAACACATCCTGGACAATGGGAGGACAGAGGAGCATTATCGTGCGATAGCGTTACGGTTTGACTGGAACCTTCTTGCACAACAGTATGAAGCGGTAATGGAGGCTGCAATATGAAAGTCCTTCT
>JAKPPB010000026.1 GCA_029547605.1 Methanobacteriota archaeon
TTGTTTCCTAATAAATAACGCAGGCCGATTATTGTAGATAGCGCAGGCCGATTCTACACCCCCGTACTCCCGAACCCGCTCGCCCCGCGCACGGTCTCGGAAAGGTCGTCGGTCTCAACCAACGTCGCCCGGTAGACCGGCATGAGGACGCCTTGCGCGATCTTGTACCCCTCGCTGATCGTGGCGTCGCTGTTCGACTCATTGCGCACCACGGCGGATATCTCGCCTCTGTAGTCCGAGTCAACCGTCCCATGCACGAGAAGAAAGTCTGTTTTCGATGACACTCCGGAGCGAGACCGGATTTCAAGCTGAAAACCTTCCGGGACTTCAGCGGCCCAACCGAGCGGGATTTTCGCTACGCCGTGAGCGGGTATTGTTACCGAGTCGCAGGCTCGAAAATCCATCCCAGCCGCGCCCTCCGAGCCGTATTCGGGAAGAACTGCGTTCTCGCGCATCTTCTTAATTCTCACTCGCTGCATGTTGATCTCCTTTCGTGCTCCAAGTCGATAGCCTTGTCCAGGTACGCCCGCGCTTTCAGCAAGTCCTCGATGTAGTCGCCCTTTCGACCGGCGCGGCTGACATACTTGATTATGTTCCCCCGGAAATAGTCGAGCTGCTGGTCCGCGATAAAATCCCATACTTCAATCTTGCCGCTCGTGTAATGTGGCGGATGATCGATCAATTCGCTCACGCTTTATGCCCCCCTTGTGTGTGTACACAATATCGCCCTGATCCAACTCTATCAGGCAATACCCGCGCTCCATGCACCACCTGACGGCCTGCTCGCGGGTCATGCGCTCTTCCTCCGCCGCAAGATGTCCTCCAGCACACCCCGCATCGTCTCCGATCCGCGTTCGATGGCGCGCGTGATCTCGCTTCTCAAGAACGTGTTCTCCCTTTCAAGTTCCTCGATGCGGCGCTGCGCGTGGTGGAGGTTGTACGCCAGCGGCGTGATATCCCTGCACCCGTCGCAGTGACGGCACCGGAGCGGAATTCCTTTTGCCAGTCGAGTTCTATCTTGTCAGACACGTTGCAATCACCTCCCCATACGTGTATCCCATGCCCCATGCCCAGATGCAGAGGAGCAACCATGCTTCCCAAAAGTAGTCGATTTCGACTGGTTTATCCGGCGGTTTTTTCTTCTGCTTACGGAGGATCGCGTGAATGTCAATCTCTACCATTTTCATCACCTATCCCGTTTTTTTGACCGCTGTTGCATTTCTTTTTCAAAGAGGGGCGAATACCCGTCTTTATCCGTTTCGTTCAACCTGATGCCGTTTTCGCTTGTCTCCGTGGACAAATCGAGGCAATCCCATCCGCAGCGTAATGTTGATGGCCCTGTTTTTGTGTTCCTCCGTCATCAAAACCTTCGCCCCTCGCTTTCTTGATGGCGTTGCCCTTTATTCAACCAAACCTAAATCCTTAGCACGGTGAGATTTTCTTGCGTACGGCATCATCAGTTCTTTTATTCCTTCTGAATTGTCAAATTCTAAGGTGCATATATGAGCAAGTAGCTGGTAAATCAGCTTCGGATCACACTTAAACTGAGCTCCACCACACCATAGCGGAAAACTCGAAAAGTCAAGGTCAGCTCCTTGCAGGTCAGCTCTTCGCAGGTTAGCTCCTTGCAGGTCAGCTCTTTGCAGGTCAGCCTCTTCCCCACCTTCGTTATTTAGCCACAGTTTATGCTGTTCCAGCACGACTCTTATTTCATCTCTATTCATTCCTCACCCCTCGCTTTCCTGCCCTGAACTCCCAAGACAAACCTCATGTCACCACGCAACCTCTTCGCATGACACTCACCGCACAGGCGATTCACCAGTCTCCCCGGACGGTTCCTGTCGGGCACGGTTGCCGGGTTCTTCCCGCAGATCTCGCACATCTTCTTGCCCATAATTACACCGTCACATCCTTCCCATGAGAGTCATACAAAATTCCATAGTATGCGCTTACCTTGTATTTCTTCTTGCAGTAGGAGCAGGTAATGGAACGTGAGTCACCAGCTTTAAGATCCATAAACTCTCTTATGTGAGGCTCAAATCTGGGCGACAGGCACCCCGCTCCCTCCCCCGTCCACCCTCTCCCCGAATGGGTCGGCTCCAGATGCAGACAGATACTCGCGCAACGCCTGCAACGCACGCTTCCACGGCAGGTAAAGCGTTAGGATTCTTTCCGCCTGGTGGAGTTCGTCCTCCAGATACCGCCCTACGAGGGAACGGATGCGGAACTTGCTGTCAACAGGTCCCAAGTCCCATGTTCCTCCTCCCCATTCCCCACACCGCCAGGCAGAGAGCATCAGCCCGCCCGTCCCTCGGCACCCGACAACGCGGTGGCGTTAGATCAGCCCCGGGAAAACGTCGGGCCACATACCCCAGGGCCCGAGCCTTGCCCTCGCCCGGTTGTCCCTTGAGGATGGCGCGCACCCAGACGCAGGGACGCACGAACTCAAGGGGCAGCCCCAGCGTGGCGATGACCCCCCACCAGAGACCGAAGCCCACTCCGATAGCAAACGTGGAGGCAACCCCTTGTCCAGGCATGGATTGGGACTGCTCCAGCACCACCAGGGCCACATCCTCGGGGCGATACACGGAGAGCATCCCCGCCATGGCCGCCACGTCATACCCCCCCGCCACCAGGGGCGTGTCCGCCAGGGCCACGATGGCCCCATCCTCATTGATGACCGCGATCGCCCCGGATTTCCCCGGGTCAATCCCGATGATCAGCATACCAGGCCACCGCGCGCTTCCCG
>JAKPPB010000028.1 GCA_029547605.1 Methanobacteriota archaeon
CTGACTGGTTCTGCAGGGTCAGGGGATATATCTCAACCGTGAAGAAGAATCAACTGCCTGTTCTGGCAGCTCTTGTGGATGCTTTCGAGGATAACCCCTTCATTCCTTCTGTCGCTCACAGATCACACTGAACAGTTACAAAAAAATAAAAATCACGAAGTGATTTTCATTCGAAAAAATGTGTGATAGTCCTCTAACGGGGGGGGAGAGGGGAGCTCCACCTCTTCCATACGGTCTCCCTGTATACGGGCCCGCTGTTGTAGGTGCAGAAGGGAATGAGAGTGCCATCAGGCGTTGCGTAGTGTATGCAGCAACGCTGCACGCGCGAGAGGTCGTAGTTGTACCTGTCCATGAAATGCATCGTCCCAATAAAGAGGGCGTTCCAGTGGAAATCACGTAGGGCTTCGAAGTTCTGGAACAGAAGAGTCTTTCCAAAGAGTTTCCAGAACTCAGAGCTGCTCCCATGCTCGCTCTTCTTGAAAGAGTCGTTCATCTCTCCGATTGCCTCAATAAGTGCCTTATATTTGTTGAAGGTCCCGCCTCTCCGAAGCTTTCCCGCAGTCTCGCTGAGCGCATGCATGAGGCTCTCGACGTCTACCATCCGGTTCACAGGCGTCAGCCCGTCGTTATTCACAAAAACGTAGGTTGCCGCACCGCAGTGCTGGTGGGCAGTGAAACGGATCTGCGGTTTGCCGGTGTAGGCCTCAACAAAATCTGAGAAAGGCACCACGCAGGGCACAGGGTAGAAATCTGCCTTCTTGATCACACCGTTTGTCTGGTCTTCAATGTCGCCGAGGAGTTCAGGGATGGTGATCCGTTCGCGCTGCACGTCCTCTTCGCACGCGGCCCCGGTAAAGGCAATGGGCTGGAAATTGACACCCCTGACAGCGCGGATATGGTCTGCGGCAAACCTTATGATTGCGCCGACCTCGTGGTCGTTCCTGCCCTTGATTACCGTGGGGACAAGGACGATCCCGACCTTTTTCTCCTCGCTGTATTTCACCACTTTCGAATCGCTGGCAAGCTTCGGGTTCGTCTCCCTGCTCACCCCGTCGAAGTGGAGGTACAGGGTCGAGAGGCCCGCTTCGCGGAGTTCTTCAAGATAAGATGGGTCCTGCGCTATCTTGATGCCGTTTGTAGCCACCTGGACCTGGGGAAACCCCAGTTCCTTTGCGGTCCGGATGATCAGAGGGAGGTCCTCCCGCATCGTGGGCTCCCCTCCCGAGAACTGGACGGCGGGTGCAGGAACAGGCATCTCATTCCTGAGCAGTTTCATCATCTCGACAATCTGCTCGAACGTGGGTTCATATATATAGCCGCAGGCCCGTGCGTTGGCAAAACAGAAGTCGCAATTCAGGTTGCAGCGATTGGTGAGATCAATATTTGCAAGGAGGGTGCTTGACTTGTGGTTGCTGCAAATCCCGCAATAATGGGGACAACCATCGGATGGTGCGAGCCGTTGGGGGTTCTCTATTCCCCTCCCCAGTGATTCATACTGCTCGAACTTCTTCCATAACTCTGCATCAGACCAGTATAAATCCCGGAAATGACCATGTTCCGGGCAGGAGCGCTCCAGCCAGACCTTTCCATCCTCCTCAACGACGGTTGCATCGAGGACCGCGTTGCAGATCGGGCATAAACTCCTGGTTCTCTTCAAGATCACGGCCATGTCACCAATCCACCCAAGAATTGATATCTTTTGGGATATCTTAATGTTTATAATTACTCTTTATTACAGTTGTCTGGAGAGCATATTATTAGTCCTGATTCCCTCATAATAGCATTGGTAGCCGCGTTATGGTTTATGCTGCCGGCATATGTGCCCAACTCGGTGGCAGCAGCCCTTGGCGGTGGCCATCCAATCGACGGCGGCAGGAATTTTTCGGATGGGAGGAGGCTCTTTGGGGACGGAAAGACGTATCGTGGATTCTTCGCAGGTGTGGCGGGAGGAATCCTCGTGGGAGGGGTTCAGATATGGCTCCAGGGAATGTTCTCACTCTCCATGCTCCCTGTCCAGACCCTGCTCTCCATCACCCTCCTCGCAACAGGGGCCCTTGTCGGCGACCTTGCCAAGAGCTTCTTCAAGCGGAGGCTTGGAAAAGCAAGTGGAGAGCGCTGGCCTGTCGCCGACCAGTATGACCTGGTGGCGGGTGCGTTCCTGATGCTCACCGTCTTTGATCTCCCCTGGCTCATGGAGGCAGTCACACTCCCGGTGCTTTTCTGGATTCTCGTCCTTACCCCCATTCTTCATAAAACCGCAAACATGATTGGCTATCTTGCCGGAGTGAAAGATGTACCATGGTAAAAAGAATCGCACACCTGCTGGAGGAGCACGGAGCCCTGGAATTTGGGGATTTTGTCCTGGCATCGGGTACCCGGAGCAGTTATTATCTCGATATCAAGAGGGTGGTGACGGAGCCAGGGGCTCTCCGGGAGATTGCAGAGACCATCAATCGGGGCCACACTTTTGACATGGTTGCGGGGGTCGCAGTGGGAGGTGTCCCCCTCGCGGTCGCAGTCTCCCTTGCAAGCGGCAAGCCCTTTGCAATCATCCGCAGCCAGGAGAAAGGTCATGGTAAATCGGGAAGGATAATCGGCGATGTCAGGGGCAAAAAAGTCCTCCTCGTGGAGGACGTGACCACCTCGGGGGGATCTGCCCTGTTTGGCATCCGAGTGCTCAGGGATGAAGGAGCGACTGTTGACACTGTCGTGACTGTCGTTGACAGGGAATCGGGTGCTGATGCCCTCCTCCGTGAGAACGGGGTAGCACTGGACGCACTTGTCAGGGCGTCAGATATTGTGGGCATAAAGACGAGGACAGCAACGGTGAAGACCACCGGTTCAGATACATGACTATGAAGATCCTGGTTGTGGGAGGGGGAGGAAGGGAGCATGCCATCGCCCAGGCACTCTCCCGCAACAAAGAGACAGAACTCTATGCCGTAATGGCCCGGCAAAACCCTGGGATCGCGAGGCTTTGCAGCCACTATCTCCTGGAAAGAGAGACCAGGGTTGATTCAGTCGCTGCATTTGCATTGAAGGAATCGATTGACTACGCGATCATCGGGCCCGAGGCACCCCTCGAGGCAGGTGTAGTAGACAGGCTTGAGGCAGATGGCATTCCCTGCATGGGCCCATCGAGGGCAGCTGCCCGACTCGAGACCGACAAGGCATTCTGCAGAGAGATGATGGAGCAGCATGGCATTGCGGGGTGTCCCCGTTACCGTATCTTCCGCGAGGCGGAGGATGCAGTCCGGTTCCTGGAAACCCATGACGGGGACATGGCTGTCAAGCCTGCAGGCCTCACCGGCGGAAAGGGCGTCCGCATCATGGGTGAACACCTGGACAGGAAAGGTGCGATCGAGTATATCAGGAGTCTTCGGTCAGATATTGTGCTCGAAGAGAGGCTTATTGGTGAGGAGTTCACCCTCCAGGCATTCACCGATGGCGTCCATATCGTGCCAATGCCCCTCGTGCAGGACCACAAGAGGGCATACGAAGGTGACGAAGGCCCGAACACCGGGGGGATGGGGTCATACTCCATGCCGGATCACGGACTCCCCTTCGTGACAGAGTCGGATCGGCGCAGGGCGCTTGGTATCATGCAGTCAGCGGTTGCGGCAATGGGGGAGGCGGGAACTCCATACCGTGGGATCCTTTACGGGCAATTCATGAATACCCGCGACGGTCCGATGGTGATTGAGTTCAACGCAAGGTTCGGGGATCCGGAAGCGATGAATGTCCTCTCGCTCCTCGAGACCGACCTCGTGGATGTCATCGAAAGGGCTGTCGAGGGAACACTCTCCCGGGGCATGGTCCGCTTCTCGGCACAGGCAACGGTCTGCAAGTACCTCGTGCCTGAAGGATACCCCGAGTCCCCTGTCACAGGCCAGCCAGTTTCTCCCGGGGCATACGATCCGGCACTCCTGTATTATGCCAACGTCGAAGAGAAGGACGGCGTCCTCTTCACACTGTCCTCACGGACCATGGCGTTCGTGGGGGTGGCTGCCACCCTCGCGGAAGCAGAAGAGATCGCGGAGCGTGCCGCATCGGGAGTGCAGGGGAGAGTGCGCCACCGCAGGGACATAGGTTCCGCATCCCTGCTGAAGAGGCGGGTGGACCACATGAGGGAACTTCGATGAAACGTGATATTCTTTCCATTCTGGACCTGACAGAGGGGGAACTCCGGAATCTGCTTGACGAAGCGGAGCGGCTGAAGCGAATGCGGAAGTCGGCGATACCCCATCCACTCCTTCCAGGGAAGACCCTGGCAATGATCTTCGAGAAGTCATCTACCCGCACCCGGATCTCCTTCGAAGTGGGAATGGCGGACCTTGGAGGATGCGCCCTCTTTCTCAATGCACAGGACATGCAGATCGGGAGGGGAGAGGAGATCCGCGATACTGCGAGGGTGGCATCAAGATACGTGTCGGGGGTGATGATCCGGGCCTATCGGCACGATACCATCACCGAATTCTCCCGGTATTCATCAGTCCCCGTGATCAACGGTCTCTCCGATCTCGAACACCCATGCCAGATACTCGCCGATATCATGACCATCAGGGAGCACTTCCCACGACTGGAGGAAGTGCGCCTCGGATGGGCTGGGGACGGGAACAACGTATGCAACTCGCTGATACTCTCGACTGTCCTCACTGGTATGGAGATCACCGTGGCCACCCCCAAGGGTTTTGAGCCCCCCGCAAAGGTTGTTGAAATGGCCAAAAAAAGGGGGGGTAAAGTCACCCTTGTCCGGGACCCTGAATCTGCGGTCTGGGATGCCCACGTCGTGGCGACCGACACATGGGTCTCGATGGGCACCGAGAAGGAGCGGGAGGCGAGGCTTAAGGCATTCAAGGGATTTACCATCGACAAAAAACTCATGGGAATGGCCTCGCCGGATGCGATCTTCATGCACTGCCTTCCTGCCCACCGCGGCCAGGAGGTCACCGACGATGTGATCGAGGGGCCGGGAAGCGTGGTCTTTGACGAAGCGGAGAACCGGCTCCATGCCCAGAAAGCCCTGCTCGTGTTTTTGATGAAGGACGGGGAATAACGAGGAGCCGAATGAAAACTGGACTTCTTCATTCGAATGGAAACTGGGTTTCTATTTTTATTTTGGACGCCTGTATCTCGAAAGGGAATCATGTGGTTTTATTATTTCTTACTACCCCATCCTGGCACCTTTCACCTTCCTCAACGTAGAATTTACATTGCGGTTGTAAGGGCTGGGCTTTGAAAATTTCCTCATTCAGACTGTTCCTGAACTCTACCCGTCCATCCCCGGTGATCTGCACCTTCGTCCGCACCTGCCGCGAGGAGATCATCGACTCTCTTTTCCCGGTTGAAACAGGAGCAGCTTTCCTTTTACCACGTATCTGCCGATTTACCTCAGATGAAGCCGGACAAGCCCTGCGAGAACCCCGATTACTCCATCAACGCTTCCGTGAGGACCAACCAGGACAGTTTCCAGCCCATTGGTGGATAGTCCGGGCGTAACCTCCCAGTTTCCCGGCAACCCCTTGTGTCAGTGTCATCGACGGTAATAGGTATGGGAATGGAGTAACATGGGAGATTAAGTAACTGTATTGAATTACCCAGAAGAGGTAATAAGATTGTATTTAAGACGGTTCTTTTTTCAGGGAAATACCTTGTCGCCATTTTTTTAAGTTGACCGAATGCTGATATCTCTTCCGAGTCTGAGTGATATCACACGTGTGATTCCACGCGCATAAGCTTTATAAGTGAGTGATCTGAGTATGATGTAACGCCAGGAGTACCGCGTTCGGTACTTCTCCAGCTGGGGGGTTGGGGGTGTCGGTTCATTTACTAATGGATTTGGTATGACCTTCAAACACGGCGTTCTTTGGTTCATTATTAAAGGAGCGGTAAAAAAATGGCATATACCTGTAAACTCTATCCAAATGCGAGCCTCTTTCTGAATGACGTCAAAGATGAGTTCGATGATCCCGTCCAGGGAAATACGGACAATTGTTGTCTTATCGCATCATTATCTGCAGTGGATTGGACAATGGGTCGGAATAAAATTAAAATTATGGTGGTGAGGGGATCATACCAAGTGTATCTTAATTCAAAATACCTGTCTGTATCGGGAACATTGTGTCTCGATGATGATTATAAATTCAAATATGCACACTCACGAATTTTATCTGAAATCTGGCCAGGATTATATGAAAAGGCTGTTGCTTTGCATATTCATAATTCTACGGCAGATTGTGATTTTTCAAATGTGTCGTGGGATGGTAATCCCGATCGATACCTCGTAGCCCTGACTGGATGCACACTTCGTAAAAAAACTAGTAATTTACCCGCAGAAGTCTCCAGCCGGTGTTTAAGTGGAAAAGTGAAATATCCCATGGTCATATGGAACGAAAATCATTGTTATACGGTCCTTGGCCAAAGGGCCGATGGAACATTTCTTCTCCGGGATCCATCAGGAAAGAACCCTGGACTGGATGGGGCAATCATATCAGGATATTGTAGTTTCAACAATCATTTCACCTGGGATTGCTCATCGGACTATCAATTAGGATCTTACGGCAGTTATTCAAGGAATCTTGGGGATGGTCTCTTTGCAGTGTCTGGAGATGTCTTGAAGAAATTTACCAATTTATCATATGTAGGAAAAGTATGAGTAAAGACTGTTCTGAATTGAGGGATAATACAGCCCCTGAAAGCAATAGTCTTTCTAAATTCAATAAAAAAAGGATTTTTTACAATATTTTTTTGTTCGGTTTTATCGCATTTTTATTTATCCCATATCCAGTCAATGGGAGCATTTATGAAACTGAGCAGACTTCTACGCTCCTGACAGTGATCACCTCACAATCGAATCAACAGTACCCTGGCATTTATGGGGAGAAGGTTTTCTGGGTGGATTCATCTCTTGATAAGACGGTGCATTGTTATGATATATTCTCGGGGGAGGAAACACTCCTCAACCATAGTTATACTCCAGCAGATAGTTTTATTCCATCCATTTTTCAAAATTACCTCTCTTTTGTCAATATGACGGATAATGGTTGCCAAGTGATTCTGCATGATTTATCTACTGATGAGGAGTTCTGGGTTGGTGGTGGAAACGAGACAAATGCATGGGATCAGGATCTCGGAGAAGGGACAATCGTATGGTCCGATAACAGGAATGGCAGTTTTGATATCTATTTATTTTACATTTCCAACCACACAGAGATTCTCCTCTCATCTGACACTGCTGATACCGATGAATCAAATCCGAAAATATCAGGCAATTATGTTGTGTGGCAGAGCGTCAACCCTGAAACATACATGAATGATATATACCTGTATTCCCTGCTCTCTGGAACTACCACCCTGATAACCCCTGGAACGGAATACCTTGAAGAAAAAAATCCAGCAATAGATGGTGATTACATAGTATTCCAGGGTATGAATCCTGAAACCTGGTTCTATGATATTTTTATCTATAATATTTCATCCGGAGATACCCTTTTACTGACACCGGGTACTGACGAATGTGATGAAGAGGAACCGGCTATAAACGATGGAAAGGTTGTCTGGATTGGCCAGGATCCTGATGATTTTTCCTATGCTCTCTATCTTTATGATATCAATACTGGAATCACGAGAATTCTTAAAAGAGAAAATGGTGAGACGAAACCGAGTCTCCCTGCAATTTTTCAAGAAAGGATCGTATGGCAGCAGCCGGATCCGGACACCGGATATTTCGATATATACATGTCAACGCTGGGTATCGATGCACCACCTCTTATCGCAAATTTTACCAATGACCTCTTCATTGGGGGAGTTCCCCTGCAGGTGAATTTTACTGACCTCTCACAGGGGGAACCATCAGGATGGCACTGGGATTTCGGAGATGGCACTACATCCCGGGAGCAGAACCCTTCGCACATCTACACCATGCCCGGTGTATACGATGTCTCACTGATTGTCCATACTCCATACCAGAGGTCGGGTGTTCGAAACCCCGCATGCATCTACGCCGGGACTCCCCCGACACCGGATTTTTCATTCGACAGGGCAGATGGACTTGCTCCTCTGACGGTCCACTTTACTGATGAGTCGACGGGCTCGCCGGAAACTTACCTCTGGGACTTTGGTGATGGTTCCACATCTGATGAGAAAGACCCTTCACATACCTATCTGTTCCCTGGCACCTACCGGGTCTCCCTTACTACCGGCAACGAATTCGGGAATGCTACCAGTTCGGTCGAGGGCTGCATCGTGGTCCCATTCGGCGTCAGGAATGACCTTCTGCTGAATATCCCGGGCATCACATGTCGGGATGGTTTATTTCCCTGTGAATTGACCCTGAATTCGAGCCTTGTTGAGATCAATGTTATCAACAACACTTCCATCGAGGTGTTACCCGATCAGGGAACTGGAATTGGGAAGATACTATTCATCGCCGATGAGGGTTTCTCTTTGAGAGATCAGTTCTCGATCATGGGCACTCTCAGCCGGGTGGATATTTCAAGTATTCCGCTCTTCTACGGGGATGACAACTCGACCCTCACCTACCTGTTGAGGATGGAAGACTACCGTGTAAACGGGTCATTCCATGCGGAGGTATGGGAGAATGCGACACCCCTTGATTACGAGAAGTTCAAAGCAATCTCGAATCTCGAATACTATTCGGGTATTTGTGGGGTTGCGTTGACTGCACGGTTCACGCAGTGCAATCTCTCGTCATGCCAAAATGGCACCCTCATATTCGGGCTCAACCCGGAATGGATTGAAATGTATGGATGGAGAAGGCCAGTACCGGTTACCACTGATCCTGACGGGGCCCAGGTATATATCGATGGGGAGTTTGTGGGGGTAACGCCACTGTTCCTTCCAGATAACCTTCCCGCGGGAAACCACACTTTGACGATATACAGGTCTGGTTACCAGGAAGAACTGCGGAACGTCACGTTGGAGGAGAAGAGAGAGAGTATCCGGGTAATCCGGATTGCAGACGACGGGTCATATGAAATACTCCCCGTATCATTCCTCTTCCATGATGAGATCCGGAACCTTGATTATTTCAGCACTGAATCTCCCCACGGATTCTCTACATTCGGTGTGGTGTCAGCCAGCCATGCAGGAAGCCCGATCCAGATCTTCTACCTCATTCTCAGCAAGTTATTTTCAAGCGCAGGTACTAGTAGCAGCACAAGTAGCAGCCAAGCGATCAAAACATCCGACTCCATCGGTTCCCCTGCCCCTGCCCCTATGGTAATCCCTCCAGAGAGGAGTCCATCCGAGCAGATTCCTACAGTTATCGAAACACCTCCCTATGGCACCCCCCCCACGGTTACCACCCTTCCCACATCTCCTCTTTCTTCGCCGACAGAGACTCCTGGAGCAGATCAAATACCTAAAAACCCTGAAGCGGTCTTCCCTTCAGTCATAGGCTATTCCTTTGTCAGGAATGTAGCCATCGTCTTTGGTATAGTCCTGGTTGCAGCAATTCTTGTGCTAAGATGGAGAAAGGGAGGGACCGGGCCTTGATCCTGACATGGGAACGGGATGAACCCAGATGAACCTGGCGGAGCTGATTCGCCAGACAACCGCCCCTGATGTCTGTTTCCTCGAATCGCGGGGAAACGTCAGGGGCCTTGTGGCTCTCCTCACAACCAAAGACTATAAGACAAGGAATGCGGCCGCCGATGCTCTGGGAAGGCTCGGAAACCCTGCGCTCACGACACTCCATATCCGTGCAGGCCTGGGCAGCGCTCCCGAACGGATAGGGATCCTTGAAGCACTGGCAAGGATTCGAAACCCGGCCAGTGTACCCTATCTTTCGAAGGTCCTCACCGGCGATCCGGCCAGCGAGATCCGATGGATTGCAGCGATCGCGCTCGGCGAGATAGGGGGAGAAGAAGCCATCCAGGCGTTAAGGGCCGGACTGAGGGACCGTGACAAGTACGTGCGCTTCGGCTCCGCAAAGGCGCTTTATGGACTTGGCTGGATACCGCATGATCCCGAGGAAGAGGTGAGGCTCATGGTGGCCCGACAGGCCTGGAGCGCGATTCCAGGCTTTGGGGCTGTCCCGGCGCTTGTGCTTACAGAGTATCTTGATGACCCTGATCCGGGGATCAGGAGGGCAGTTGTCTCAGTGCTGGGAATGCTTGGAGACCCGGTTACGGAAAAATCATGTGACAAGGCGATGCGTGACCCTGATCCTTCGGTGCGGTGGGCAGCGAGCCTTGCATTTCCTCACTGCCAGGTCCCCAGGATGTACCTCCCGGGAGCCATGTCACGAAGGCCAAGAACGGGAAAGAGCCTGTACGTGGCAGTTTTTCTCAACTTCTTCTTCCTGGGGCTTGGCTACAATTACCTCGGCAAATGGTGGGGTTTCCTCCTTTTCCAGGTCAATCTCAACACCATCATGCTCCTCTCTCTGATCTACAAGACATTCCTTCCATACCCCATCTCCCTCGGAGTCTCGACAGTTGCTGCATTCCATACCTGGCATATCATGAGGGGGATGCCGGATATATGAGCGAGGCGGAATTTATCAGGGGGGGAAAATGAGGTGATGCCGTCATGGATAACAGATTTTTCAAGGCCTGATGTGGAGGCCTTGAAAGAGAGCAGGGACTACCACGGACTCACGAAAGCCCTCAGCCACTCCGATTCAAGAATACAATGGAAGGCTGCCCGGGCACTAGGCGATCTTGGGGAAGAAAGCCTGGACTATCTTATCGGAGCCATTGATACTACCTGGAACAGGGAAGCACGAATTGGTATCATCGAAGCACTCGGGCTCATAGGTGGCCCGCGGGTGGTGAAGCCTCTCGTTGCCCAGATGGAGGACAGAAGCAACGAGGTCCGGTGGGAGGCGGTCATGGCCCTGGGGGAGACGGGTGAAAAGGCGGCCATTCCTCCATTGAGGAAGGCGCTTGAGGACGAGGATAAGTATGTCCGCTACGGGGCGGCGCTCTCTCTCCAGACCCTCTCATGGCAACCCGAGACAGAACGCGATGAAGCATTCCTGCTGGTCGGGTTACAGGAATGGGATACGCTTAAGGGACTCGGTTCATGTGCCGTGGAAGCGCTTGCGAATGCCATGAGGGACCATGACAGGAACGTCAGAGTCGAGGCAGTGAAGGCGCTTGGCGCACTCCGTGCGAAAGAGGCAATCCCAATACTGTACCGTGCCATTCGCGACCCTGACGAGGAGGTCCGTTGGGAGGCAGTGCAGGCTGCGCCTGCATGCGGCCTGCCCATGCGGTTTCTTCCAAGAGCCCTCGCACGTCGCCCCCGTTCAAGAAAAAACCCGATTGTGGCTGGTTTCCTCAATTTCATGCTCCCGGGAATGGGATACATGTATATCGGCCTCTGGTGGGGGGTCCTCATCTTCCAGGTCGACGTATACGCGACACTATGGACCTTCGCAGCCACGGGGGAATTCATCTCGCTCACACTCCTCTTTCCAGTCTATTTCCTCCTTGCGATCCATGCCTGGTTCATGGCACGGAAGATGCCTGACCTCTAGCAATTGGAAAAGTGCCCCGTTACCGCTGGTATGCCCTGTACCCTCACTGACTTCTTGGCTGTAATGGCGGTTGATTTTCACCCTGCCTGACAGATGAAAAATACAGGGGTATTCTCAGTGTCACTGGCGAGATAAAAGAGGGAAAGGGGGATTATTCTCCCTCAATGAATTTTTTCAGTTCGCTGAAAAGGTGGTCCTGGACTTTCTCGACAACAGGGCGTCTCCCCCGGAATGCGAGGATTTCCCGCTCGTCTCCTTCCATGTTTGCGAAGTGGAGCCGCTGTTTTCGTTCCACAAGCTCCACATCGAATTTCCGTATGATATCTGCGATGATCGAGCGCGGCACACCGGGGGGTACCAGGAGATCGAAGAGCTCCTCGTCTGGTTCTGTACTGTTCCCGGCCTTATTGGGTGCATTTTCATGCTTCTCTTCTTCTGCCATCCAAATCTCCTCATTTGCCGATCTTTATTCTTCTTGCCATGATGCAGGGACCACCCCTTACCCCTCCAATAGGCGTCTTCGGCTTTCCCAGCGAGTTCATGCACCGTCCCATCAGCGCCGCACCTCTTGCGAGCCCGTCGTCGACAAAGACAAGGCGGTCGTTTGGGTTCTCGAAGTACTTCCTCTCGGCGATCCCTTCCAGGATATAATCTGGCTTCCTGCCGGAAATAGCTGCCCTTCCGGTGAACCCGATGCTGGAGTTCGGCAATACATGGCCCTGTTCCGCTGCCACGTCGACGAGGCGGAGCGCCATGCGTGCACATACGCGGTCGATAACTTCATTGACGACGTTCAGACCGTGCTTCGTATAGATCTCCCTGCCGAGTTCCACCAGTGCAGGGAGGTTGCTGCCATTCTCCCCGGCATCGCAGCCGATAAGGGCTACACCCGACTCTTTTGCCACGTCCGCATAGACCGGTACCCTGCCGAACCTGCGCCGCTCGGGGGGGACCAGGCGGATATCGATCAACTCATGGGCGCGATCAACATACCGTTTTACCACATCACTCTGGCCCTTCAGGGAGAAATCGCTGATGACGCTCCGATCCCCGAATACGTCAAGCGCGGTCCCGGTCTGGGGGTCCACAAGCCCTGTGCCTTTTACGATTGCATCAGGGATAGCCCCGGCAAGACCGCAAAAGTTGCCCACGGTCTTTGCAAAGGGGTTTTTCTCGTCGGGAGCCACGTCACTCGTGATTCGCCCGTCGAGGGTGGTCCCGAAGTCGATCGAGATGCAGGGGTTACGGAAATCGACCGGAGTCCACTTAGCTCCTTCTTTTATACCTGCCATGGCAAGCTCCCCCTCCATCTCGTTTGCCACCATCTCGACCCCCGTGCTCCCCACAGGGGGAATCACCCCTGCAACCGCCCCGATGAAGACCACCTTGTCAGCATAACTGAATGGCTGGAGCTTCTGGGCCTGGTTTGCTTTTGACATCGGAGGGGTCATCTTTCTTGGCGGCACTCCGGCAAGCAGGCATCCATTTGCGAGGGCCAGCACGAACTCTCCCACCTGGTCCGGGGAGTCCATTGCCGCCACCACGCCCGTACTCCTCACGACAAAGTCAAGGTCCTTCTGGATGTCAAGGTGCACATCCCTGTGGCATTCGACCAGGGTATCCCTCACGAGCTCGGTGACAGACTCCCTGGTCAGCTTGGTTCCATCGAGAGTCTCGCCGAACACCTCCTCTCCTGGCTTGGGCTTTCGTACATCCCTGCTCATCTTGACGGTCTTGTGGATGACATAACTCATCCCGGTCTCAAGGTTCACCCCTGTAAGGATGCATTTCGTCGTCGTATTTCCCATTTCCACCGAGGCAACAATAAAATAGGGTTTTATCTTGAACTCGGGAACATACACGCCAGGACCGTGCGCGATCGAGGGCGGAGGAGGGCTCTCCACGATATGTGGCCTTGGCTTGAAAAAGCGGTCAAAAAAACGCGCACACATAGTACCGAATGGGATGCTTGACCTGCTTATATCTTTCGATTTACACCTTTTGCCATCAGTTTCCGGTTATTCCCCGCGTTCTGGAGCACTTTTTCTGGCGGGAAGTGATGGCATCCCACAACCCGCATTCGTCTCCCAATCCTCTCACCCGGAGGAGTTTGGTCGGCAGCTGGAGAGTCCAAAGATGAATGCCCCAAAGCCCAGGCAGACGGACACCGCGAGAAGTATCAGGCCGATATACGGGATCCTGAAGGCTATCTGCAGGAGGATAAATCCTATCAAGAACTGCTGCCAGGCTTTCGTGTGCCACCCGAGCCGCTCCACGATTATGTATCCAAGCGAGGAGGACACAAAGAGCGTGGAAAAAAGGAGGCCGGCTATCAACATCATGAGGATGCAGATTGCAATGGGAAGCCCAACGATTGTGAGAGCAAGGAGGACTCCAAGGACTATTCCACCCAGGATGCCACCAAGCCCGGCAAGGATATTCACCAGTGGTCGGGACCTTACCCGGGCTTCGACAGCCATGTAGGGCGCCGGTGCGATCCGGATTGCGAGGAGTCCCAAGACTGCCATACCGAGCGAGAAGAGGATCAGTCCAAGGGTAAGTATCCCGAGGAGACCTCTTCCGAGCGAAGTGTTTTCTCTCGTGTAGGCGAGATGCCGTTCCGTCCCGGCAGAAGTGAATTCCTCGCTTGAAACCGTGAGGTTTCCTTTCACCTCTCCTTGGTGGGAGACACGGCCTGCTGACACCAGGGCATCGGCGCCTACTGTTGCACTTCTGGAGATATTCACGTCGCCCGCGTGCACGAGGACGTTCCTGCCCACGCTGCTGTTCAGGGTGACTGCTCCGCCGGCGAGGAGGACTTTTCCTGATACCGGGGCATTGAGACTGATCATCCCCCCTGCCGCAATTACATCTCCCTTAACCGGTGCATTGATCTCAATCTCGCCACCCGCGGCTATGAGGCTCTGCACCGGTGCATTCACTACCACCTTTCCGCCTGCTGCGATGACGTCATCGTCTATTGGTTGGTTCAGCACGACCTGGTCTCCGCTCTGTGTGACGAGGGCATTAACGGCACATGGGAGCAGAAGTATGAGAAGTATGAGAATGATGCATGGTCTTGTCATGTAAAAGAGCATCGGCGGTTCATATGAGAATAGTATCGGTGAAAAGATGGAGTAAAGCCATTTTTACCTGCTCCGCCTCCCTGACTCACAAATGGGAATATTTAAATGGAGGCTGGGAGAAATGGCGATACATGGAGATGCGCGACCCCAGGGGCTGGGTCTTTTATTACCTCATCTGTTTTGTGGCACTCCTGTGGGTTGGATTTCTCACTGCCCAGGGGGTCATGATTTTTGTCAGTCTCTTCCTTACACTTGTTGTGCTTGGATTCTCTGCAATCCTGTGCGTGATGCTGGTGCTTGAGCTGAGGAATAATAAAGAGACGCAAAACACTCGATGAAGTGATGGATTTCCCCTTGTACACCTGTGGAATGGAAATGTCATTATTTAAATAGTCTGAAACACCACCTTCCCATTGAGGGGAGCATGAGGACCAGTTCCTTCACGATTTTGCTGATTGTGCTCCTGATGGTCATCATCGTACTTGCACTTATCGTGATCATTGGCCTCACCGCGATGCTCGGGACGGGGAACACTGCCGGAGAAGAGACGGGGCCCATCATGCAGTTCGTGACTCTTGCACAGGAGCAGATGCTCTCAGTCTTCGATTTCTTCCAGCAGTGGGTCAACTACCTCATTACCCAGATACAGAAACTCTCTGAAGTGATCTAGCGAATGCAATGCGCTGTTTGCGGGCTCTTTTAGATTTCCCCTGCTGATAGAGTTATATTCCGGGTGCGCCATCTCACTAATAAGGAGCCGGGTCTCCCCGAGTGTGGATAAATGCAGATGGAACATGTGAAAGGCAGGCGGAGAGGCGAGATCATCCTGTATGCACTCTCGACCTGTGGGTGGTGCGCGAAGACAAAAAACCTCCTCGGCGAGCTTGGGGTCGAGTATTCCTATACGTACGTCGACCGTCTCTCCCCGGCCGAGATGGAGGACGCGATCCGGGAAGTGGAAAAATACAACCCAAGTGGGTCATTTCCCACGCTGGTGATCGATGGTTCCAGGGTTATTGTCGGGTTCCGGGAAGCCGAGATCCGTGAGGCGCTGAAATGACAGGAGAGGGCATCCCCGATGAGATAATCGACGCGAGGGTCGAGAAGATCCGAAAGGACGCGGAGGATGGAGGATATCTCCTGAACCCCGATCCGGACTTTGTCAGGGCACTGGTTGCCGGGATATGCATCAATGAACAGCGCTATGGGTATGCTGCCTGCCCCTGCCGACTTGCATCCGGGAACAGGGAAGAGGACCTTGACATTATCTGCCCATGCGACTACCGTGACTCTGACCTGAACGACTACGGGGCATGCTACTGCGCGTTGTATGTATCGGCAGGAGTTGCTGCGGGAACCATCAAAGCCCCCTGCGTCCCTGAGCGGCGGCCTGGACGCCAGGAGAGAAAGAAGATGTCAGAAAATAATAGCGCCAATGTTTCCAGGAAGGAATTAATACCTGTCTGGAGGTGCAGAGTGTGCGGGTACCTGTGCGCACGTGAGAACCCCCCCCTCATCTGCCCCATCTGCAAGGCATCCCAGGATAGGTTCGTCCGTTTCATGTGATATCGTCCGAGGGACGGGTGCGAATGCGGGAGTATTGAAAAGTGGAAACTTATGCTCACCATATCCCATTACACATACTAATGTAGGATACTTCACCAACCTGTATATCATGGCAGAGACCATCTTGATCGAAGTAGTGGGCCTCAAAGATTCGGACTGCTCGCCGTTTCCATGCGATATGACAAGGACATGCGGGCTCTATGACTGCCATCCCACAGGAAAGCTGGTGCCTGCATTTGAGGCATTGAAAAAAGAACTCCTGGAGCAGTATGGTTCCGAAATTCGGATGGATCTTATTCTGATAGACGAAGAAATTCCCGTGCATATCAGGGAGATCATCGCCACCCAGTATCCGCCCATTCCATTCATTGTCATGAACGGGGCGCTGATCCCCATGGGACGGATCTCACTGCCTTTGATGCAAAAAGAGGTAGATAAGCGACTCGCAATCAGGTGACCCGCGATAGTTCCCCGTTCTCGAGATCGTAGTAAAGCCCGTGAATCTGGATTTTCTTCTCTTCCAGGGCTTTTTTTACCACCGGGTACCGTGCGAGGTGTTCGATCTGAAGCCTTATGTTCTCCTGCTCGATCATCCGGGACCGTTTCTTTGCCTCATCAGGGTTCTTTGGCGGGGTAATCTTTGCATCAACCCGTTTCTTTGCCTCAACTGCATTGTTCAGCCAGAGGGGTATGTATACGTCATCGGTTTCCTTGTCAAGTGCTTTTATGGCTCCGCAGTCCGAATGCCCACAGATCACGATGTCCTTGATCTTCAGGTGGCGTATGGCATATTCGAGCACAGTTGCGAAGTTCCAGTCATGGAGTGGGGCAATATTCCCGATGTTTCTGTGCATGAAGAGGGTTCCTGGCATCGCCTGAGTGATGTGACCGGTCTGGAGCCGCGAGTCCGAACACCCTATCCAGAGGACCTTTGGGCTCTGGCCCCTTGTGAGTTCCTCGTAGTGAGCCTTGTTCTCTTTGAAGAAACCTTCCCTGAACTTTCTGTTCCCTTCGAGCAGTTCGTCAATCATGGTAAATGCACCTCTGGTTCTTAAACGTCGTACCCGCGTACCTTTTCCTCGCAGAAGGTATCGCTTATTGGCGTATAGTATTCCAGGAGAATTAAAGATTGATATTTTGCTCTTGACTGTCCTAGTGTAAAGAAGAGGATGTGTATTGAGTGAATCATCTCCCAGGCATGTGTGAGCGCCGCGGTTCCTCGACGCCGCGGTTCTGGGAGATAGATTACGTCCGGGGGGTTGCGGTGGTGATGATGGTCATCTTCCATGCCGCATTCGACATGGCGTATTTTGGAATTGTGGACCTTGGCGTCCACGCAGGCCTCTGGAGGGCCCTGGCAGTCTGCACGGCATCGCTCTTCCTTCTCCTTGTCGGTATCTCTCTCACTCTCAGCGGAGCAAGGGCGCAAAAAACCTTAAACCGGAGAGATTTTGTTCTCAAATACCTTCGCAGAGGTGCGGGGATCATGGGACTGGGATTTCTCCTGACGCTCCTGACACTTATCATGGTCCCAAAAGAGCCGATACTCTTTGGGATACTCCATCTCATTGGGCTCTCGGTGATCCTCTCTCCACTCTACATACGGTATACATGGGTGAACATCTTTGCCGGACTTGCGGCGATTGTCACAGGGTGGGGGATTGGAGGAATCCCTGGCCCCTCATGCCTGCTATGGCTCGGTGTCCACCCGCCGGGTTTTGCGAGCCTCGATTATACCCCGGTATTTCCCTGGTTCGGCGCAGTTCTTCTTGGGGTCTGGCTTGGCCATCTGCTCTATCCCGGGGGCCAGCAAAGGTCCGGACTCTCAGTCCCTCACCTTCCGGGCAGGGATGTCCTCTGTTATGCCGGCAGGCACTCGCTGGTAATCTACCTGCTCCACCAGCCGGTCATCATCCTTATCATCACACTGCTATGGTCTCCGGCTGGAATTTTTCCCCTGTAGTAGGTCACGTTTCGTTATGGTGCCTTGCGAAACGTCATCCGGAACGAAACGCCCTGCGTATGGTCGCCAGGGACGCGGTCGGTGACCGATATCGTGCCACCGTATCGTTCAAGGAGGGTCTTGACGATATAGAGGCCGAGCCCTTTACCGGCATTCTGCCGGTCAGCATGTGAAAAACGCCTGAATATTACGGATTTGAGGTCATCAGGAATTCCAGGGCCCGTGTCTGAGACCTCGACCAGCACCGTTTCGGGGTCGGGCGTCGCAGACGCGATGAAAATCTTGACTCCCCGGCCCCCGAACTTAGCACTGTTTCCAAGGAGGTTGCTAAAGATCTCGCCAATGAGGTCGTCACCCCAGACCCTTGCAGCGCTCTCCCGAAATTCGATGTGTGCTTCTGGGAAGAGACGTATCTCTTTCCGTATTGCATCATCGAGGCTGACGGCCTTGAGTTCGTTCTTTCGCACCTGTATCTTCCTGATGGTCTCCAGGTTTCGGATGATGTCCCTGCTTTTCTTGATCCCATCGATCATCTTTCCGGCAATCTCTCTCGATTCACCGGAGAGCATGTCCTGGAGGAGATCTCCATACCAGAGGGAGGCAAGATTCGCATTATTGATATCATGCATGAGAATGTCCAGGTAGAGGTTCGCCTGCTGGTTGGTCTCGGAGACCCTCTGGGAAAGGAGGAGCCTGGTCACCGTGGTTGCAATCTCCCTTGAGAGGGATTCGAGGGTCTGCTGCTGGTCTTCTGACGATGGCCTGCAGGTACATGAAAGGAAGTACATGACCCCAATCGTTTCGTCGCCGCTCTGCAGCGGGACAACAATACCAGTTTCGGGTGACCTGCACTTGAGTGGAGATCCTCTTTTCCATACGAGGAACTTACCCTCAGATATTGCCTCTTTCAAGCGTGTGAGGGACTCGTCATCAGATTCCATGAGGCTTTGATAGAGAGAACCGTCACCGTGATCAACCTTTACGGCAGCGCGGGACGACCCTTCTGTAAACAGCGTGATGCCCCCGTATTCACAGCCCAGGTACCCGATGAGGTTAGCGAGCACCCCCTGTCCCATATCTTCCACACTTGTCGCGGCAGAAGCCTGCGCGATGACCCTGTTGATGGTGGAGAGTTGTTGGTTCCTGGCTACCATTTCCTGCTCGTGTGCTTTCCTTGCAGAGATGTCTATCATGGTGAGAACCATCATACGCCCGGGGAGAAGTGAGCCCGAGATGAGCACCGGCACGCTTGCCCCGTTCTCCCTGGTCATTGTGCTCTCAAGTTGTGAGACAGAGCCGTTTTCTTTCAGGGATTCAAAGAGGGTTTTTCTTGCGAGATCGTCTCTCCAGAAGCGTGCGAGGCTCTCCCCCTTCAAATCGGCAGGATGGCACCCAAGGAGGGTCCCGCCTCCCGGGTTGACCTCTTCAATCCTCATTTCAGAATCGCCATTCTGGACAAGAAAGATTGCAGCCTCGGAACTGGAAAAAATCCCCCTGTAACGTGCTTCCCTGTCTTTTAATCCGCTGGAAAGGGAAGAGATTACGACGGCGATCGCGACAAGCACATAAAAACTGGCGGTGGTAACGGCAAAGGTGATATCCGGGAGGCTTGGAAAATGGTACAGGTATACAAAGAAGACCTCGGCAATCCCGATTCCCACCGCAAAGAGCACTCCCTGCCGTGGAAACCAGTATGCAGCGAGGATTATGGGGAAATAAAAGAGGAGCGGGGTGATTGTCGAGAGGCCAAGAACGGTCCCCGTGACATAGCCGATCCCAACGAGGAGGGTTGCGATAATGACGAGGAATACCTGTATTCTTGGACTCAGGACGACTTCTGATCTGCTCATCAAAGGCATGGCAGGCCTCGTGTTCACAACATTATTGTCGTTTTCCTTTTTAAATATGAAGGGGCAAAGAATGAGGCGTTATTGAAAAAACTGCAATCCGTCCCGATCACCGGTGGGCCTTGTCTGGACTGACTCTCAATATCATCTGTGCTTTGTCAAAAGACCTCCTGGCCTCCTCGAACTTGCCCAGTTCTTTCAGGCAGACGCCCCGGTAATTCCAGGCATTGACATTGTCGGGTTCCATCTCCAGCACCCTGTCAAAACAGGCAACAGCCTTTTCAAATAGGGAGATATCGCCAGTTTCCTTGCCTAGTTTCTCCATCGTCTCACCCAGTGCATAGTATGTTGAAGGGGTCCTCCCGTTCAGTTCCAGGGCGCGGTTGAAACACTGGACTGCCTCATCGTAACGGCCGAGCTCCTTGAGGCATATCCCTTTCTCGGTCCAGGCGTTTACATGGGTGGGGTCCATCTCGATCACCCGGTCAAAACAGCTGACTGCCTCCAGGAACTTCCCCTGCTTGTAGTACAGGTCTACCCCTTTTTTGTACCAGCTGGCAGTGGACTTCCCGAAGATACGGTCGAACATCCCGGTCTGCTTCTCACGGGCTGCCTCTGCCTTTTGCTCACGCTCTGCCTTCCGAATATCAGTGATGTCACGTATGGACTCGATCGCTCCGATCACATTCCCCTTCCGGTCGGTGATCAGGGTTGCCCTTGACCAGAAGACTGCAGGTTTTCCGTTCCGCATCCCGGAAGGATTCTCAGCAACGAGGGAATTTCCGTCCCTCCGAATATTCTGGTAGGAAAGCGCCCGTATCTCCTCTTCAGGCCTGCCGATCAGGTCGACAAGAAGAGGTCTCCTTGTACCATAAAATGGGATTGAATACTCGTAATTCCCCTTCCCGATCACATCTGCAGCGGGGATGCCCGTCAGGTCTTCCATGGCCTTATTCCATGATATGACCGTCCCCTCCCTGTCGATGGCAAACGTCGCGTCGGGAAGGTGGTTGATAATATCGACCATCCTGCGGTCGGCGACTCGCAGGGATTCCTCTGCAATCCTTCGATTGATGGCCTGCCGGATCATCCTGTCCAGCTCCGAAAACTGTGCCTTGGGGTCCTGTCCCTTGGAGAGGTAGAAGTCTGCACGATTGTTGAGGGCGTCCACGACGACGTGCTCCCTGCCCTTCCCAGTGAATATGATGAATGGAGTATTGTCTCCCTCTGCCCGGAGTATCTTGAGGAGGACGATCCCGTCCATCATCGGCATCTCGTAATCAGAGACAATCGCATCAAATGACCGTGATTTCAGGATTTCAAGGGCGTCCAGTGCAGACCTGCAGGTCTCTACCTTGAGTTCACCTGACCGCTCCAGGAAAAGGCGCGTAATCTCCAGGAGGGCCGGTTCGTCGTCAATAAAAAGAACAGATATCATGCCATCCCCCGTGATTGATCTCCCCACTTCAAACTCCATTCCACTTCTATTTACTTAATTCTTTCATTTATCCCCCTTCTCTTGGCCTTTCTTAGGACGTGCCCAAAAAAATTCAGGGTTTCGATTGAATCTGCGAAAGGAAGACGGTCTTTCCCTCACGCGAAGAGGGGGATGTCCCGGAACGCATCTGCGTCGAACATGCCCCTGTCAGTCACTCGTAAATGCGGGATGACTGTGAGCGAGAGGAATGAGAGGTACATAAAGGAACCCCGAATGGCTCCGAGTGCCTCAGCCCTCTCATTCAGTCTTTTTACTCTCCCTGCCACCTCCTCTGCCGGAAGTGATGACATCAGTCCTGCGCATTCGAGGGGGAGGAGATCGAGGCCGCCGGGTCCTGCAACTGCCATTCCTCCTCCGCTCCTGATTACTTCGCCAAGTACATCGCGAATGGCCTGGTCATCGGCCCCCACGGCTACCAGGTTATGGGCGTCATGTGCGATGCTCCCTCCGATCGCCCCCTGCACCAGGCCGAATCCATGCACAAGCCCAAGGCCAACCATTTCTTCGCGGTATCTGCTGCAGACCACCACTTTCAGGATATCTCTCTCCAGATCCGGGATCTCGGCGCCGTCAAGTTCGATTGCCAGGGATTCTGTCAATATCTGATGGGGCACAATCCCGATCACCCTCGCCGTTCCTTTCCCGCTGACTGCCATATCTTCAGGCATGGGGATACGAGCCCTCATTGGGGAGGGGATAATCCGGGGATTATTCCGGATCAGAGGGTTGAGTATCGTTCCCGCCTTGCATGTTTTTTCAACGGTGAAGGCTTCGCCCTTTGCGAGGATGCAGAAGTCTGCGCATCTGCCCGGGGCGAGCGCTCCGCGATCGAACAGGCCAAACCTTTCTGCAGGAGACAGGGTGGCCATTCTGAGCGCAGTCTCAAGGTCAAGACCATAATCGAGTGATTTCCTGATGCAGTCGTCGATGTGCCCATCTTCAACCAGCATATCGGCATGCCGGTCATCGGTGGCAAACGCCATGCGGGACGCGGTGCAGGGGGATGCGAGAGGGATAATCTCGCGAAGGTTCTTTTCGGTTGATCCTTCCCTGGCGAAGATGTACATGCCGCGGCTTAATTTTTCCGCGGCTTCATCTTTCCCTGTACATTCGTGGTCGCTCTGCAACCCTGCAAGGATGTAGGCATTGAGTGAATTGCCGGAGAGGAGCGGCGCATGCCCGTCTCGTAAGGAAAAGAGCGAAAGTTTCTCGAACACACCAGGGTCACGATTCAGGACTCCCGGCACATTCATCACCTCTCCAAGGCCGAGCACGCCATCATAGCCAATGAATTCCGCGAGGTCATTTGCGTTCAGTTCCGCCCCGCCCAGATCAAGCGGGGTCGCTGGGACGCACGAGGGGAGCATGATGAAGATGTCGATCGGAAGACCTTTCCGCTCACGGAGGATGTACTCGATTCCGGCCTTCCCGCATACATTTGCGATCTCGTGGGGATCTGCCACCACAGTAGTGGTGCCATGCATCGCTACCACTCTTGCATACTCGGAAGGGACAAGAAGGGAACTCTCGATATGTACATGGGCATCGATAAGGCCGGGGACCACCCTTCGTCCCTTCAGGTCTATGGTCTCCCTTGCCCTGTAGTGACTTCCCAGGCCTACAACTGATCCGGATGCCACTGCGATGTCAGTCTCGATCCAGCAAAAGGTGAATGGGTCGTATACGCATGCGTGTGAAAACAGTATGTCGGACGGTTCAATCCCAAGGGCCTGTTTCATCAGCACTTCCGCGGGGGGATATTTCATGAGATATGGTGTGGTCCGGAATGGAACAAGAATATTTTCTCGCCTGGAAGTGATCGCAGAACACATTATGCAATGGCTGACGGGAGGAACCAGAAATTATTCTTCGGGGAGAATGGATGGAAAATGAGACAGAATGAGTGATTGGCGGGACGTGGGGGTTCTAATTGAAATCTTTAGGTATTACCTTCGTTCCTCAGCAGCGATCTTCTGCTGGGCAGTCAGCACATCCACCAGGAGATCTTTCATGATCTTCTTCATGAAATCCCTCCCTTCCTCGGACGCGAGGTACTCATGGAGGTTCTCTTTGAACTGTCCCACATCGTTCTGATTGTCGACGAAATATATTAATGCTTGGGTGATGCAGTCAGAGACAGTTGAAAACTTTTTCTCATCGTATACCAGTTTATTCACTTTTTCGTAGATATTTGGGGGCATTTTGTAGGAAATTGCCACCCGCTCTCCCCTTTTGTTGTTACCCCTATCCACCATTCTTAATGAAATGGAGTTCCTTCGTATAAAAAAGCTGCGAAAATTAATGAATTACCTATGAAATACCAAATCACGCTTGTTTTACATATGTATTACATAAAGAATACTTTATATAGGAACGCCTGCCATGGAAATGTAGTGGAGGCAGACAATCATGAATGAGATACTGTTCTTTGGAGTGATATTCGGGGGAATCTTTTCCCTTTTCTCCAGTCTCGTACTGGTGCACATGGGATTGCTCATCGACAGGTTTCCCGACGGAAACGAGCAGGCGAGGGAGCGGTCTATATGGAGTCCGAGAGAGTTCACGCGGTATGCGGTGATGATATACTGGCCAATGTATATCGCCGGTGCCGCAATGCTCGTCCCCGGAACCCGTGTCTTGACCGTTGCAGGAATTGCCACCCTTTTCGGGCTTATCCTATTCATGATCACCGCACTGGTATTTTCAGGCGCAACCTACAACCTGATGAGAGCCCAGCGGAAGGGAAGTGGGAGCCCGTTGGTCATCGGTTCCGTCATGAAGCCGCAAAGTATCCTGCGCGCCTTCCGCCTACCTGTCCAGAGCAGGAAGACCCCTTCCACCCGGTCGTCACAGGTCTCCAGGCCCGCCCCAATTGAGGAATAGTTCTCTCTCCGATATCCATTTTTTCCGATTTTTCCGCAGGAGGGCTAGGGTTTTAGCGTCCTCGCTGTTTTGTGTGGGGAGACTGAATCTAGGGTGTTATCTGCATATCTATCCAGTCACTGAACCGCCGCCGGCGCGTCCTTCGGGGGCGGCAGCGTCTATCGCATATGGGGATGTGGGGGCAGATAGCCCCACAAAATGCGTCCGGTTCACCAACCCTACTCACACCAAACAGCGAAGAGCCGGTTTTTTTCACTCTATCGAAGACGAGGATCGCTTAACTGGAGGAGTGCTGGCAGTTGCTTCATTTCAGACCCCCCTGGCTCTCACACTTGTGAAATATACATCATTAGACAGGAGGGGGAGAAATCCCCTCCGGATCTCTCCCCAATGCGCCATAAACTGCGGGCAGAGTTGTATAAGGTGAGAGCAATTCTGATCTCTGCACATCACTGCCCTTATCGCTTTATGGATTGTTGCATGAAAACAAATAGATTGAAGAAAAATACCTCTTCATTTCCCGAACAGCTCTCGGGACCTTTCCAGCGCCTGCACTGCAGGGAGCTTCTTTCCGGTCAGAAACTCGATGCATGCCCCGCCGCCGGTGGAGATATGGGTGAAACTCCTGTCAATTCCCATCTTCTCAACAACCGCGGCGGTATGGCCGCCTCCGATGATGGAGAACTCGACCTTTGAAGCTGCCCGCAGGAGCTCGTATGTTCCTGTGGCAAAGTCCGGCTCCTCGAAGACCCCTGCGGGGCCATTGAAGACAACCGTCCCGCATTTCCGGATGGCTCCGGAGAGCTGCGCGACCGAATCGATCCCCGCGTCCATGACCGGGGCATCCCCGGGGATTTTGCTTACGGGATACTCGGCCCTCTTTCCGTTCTCCTTGACCGCCACATGTTCAGGGAACAGGATCTTCTCTTTATAGGATGAGAAGAGGGCCCGTGCCCTCGCGATCTCGCCCTCGTACTTGAGCTGCTGAATCAGCTGGGTGGAGGGCCTGCCGATATCGAAACCTGCTGCCGAGAGGAAGATGTTTGCCACCACGCCGGTCACGATGATGAAGTCGGCGGTATTTCCTTTCAGCATGTGCTCCGCGACCGAGATAGAGTCGTCCACTTTTGTCCCGCCGAGCACCAGGCATACCGGACGCGGGGCGTTCTGAAAGACCCTCGTGAGAGTGGAGACTTCCTTCTCCATCAGGAGTCCTGCAACCGACCGCATGACCATCGGGAGGCCTACCATCGTGGGTTGTGAGCGATGAGCGGTGCCGAAGGCATCGTTCACAAAATAGTCCCCCATCTGGGCAAGCTTCTTCACGAGGTATAACTTCTGCGCATCCTCGGCCCTGACTGTCAGGTTCTCCTCGGCGTTGAACCTGACGTTTTCGAGGACGAGGACATCGCCATTCTTCATGCTGCGGACCGCGTCGCGGGCGCACTGCCCGAAGATGTCGTCGACGTAGCGGACTTTCCGCTGGAGGAGAACCTCCAGCCTCTCTGCATGGCTCTCGAGAGTGGTAAAGTCCTTCTTTCCCGGCCGGCTCTGGTGCGTAACGATTACCACGCGGCTTTGCGAAAGGGCCTGGATGGTGGGAAGGTGCTCCCGGAAACGCTTGTCGTCAAGAATATGCTTCGTGGCAGGATCGATTGGGGAGTTGAGGTCCAGCCTGAGGAGTATAGTCTTCCCCTCAGGCCTTATCTCTTTCAAGGTCCCGATGGGCACCTCCTCTCCCTCCCCTCTAGACGTTCCTTGCCTTGATCTTCTTCAAGCGGAAGAGTTCTTCACGCTCCATCTCGTCAAGACGCATCTTGATGAAATCCCTGGCCTCGGTGAGCTCGGGGATCACTTTGAACTCGAGGGCATTGACCCTCCGTTTCGTTGACTCGATCTCGTCGAGGAGCTTCTTCATCGTGGTCTCGATCTCCGCGCTGCGAATAATCGCTTCCACCAGCTCTTCAAATGAGAGTGCCGTCTCGTCAATGACAGAAGTGGTCCCAAGTACCCCATATCCCCGCTCGTTTAAACCTTTCCTGACCTTCGAGGACTCGATCTCGGGGACCACAACACCCATGATGTTCTTGCTGGCCACTTTGATGTCAGGCTCCTGCTGGACAGAAAATGCCGCCGCCTTGACGCCGATTGCTCCTTCCACGGTATTTGCGACTGCCATCATGGCCTGGGCGCTCTCGTACCGTTCATTGAGGTCTCCCCGCGTGTCCTTTGCCTGTTCGAGCACTTTGAAGAACTCCAGGATAAGCCCGTCACGTTTCATCTTGAGGATTTTATACCCTCTCTCGGAGAGGGCAATCCTCTTTTTCAGGTTGATCAATTCAGACCTGGTGGGCTTGATGTCTCGGAGTGCCATAGACCTTTACCCCTCAGCCTTTCCGGCTTTCGTGAACTTGGGGTGGTACTTGTTGATCAGGTCGCGGTCGATACGCACCAGCTGTTCCACTGGCAGCGTCGCGAGGAGGTTCCAGCCAAGGTTGAGTGTGTCCTCAATCGTGCGGTCCTCGTTGTACCCCTGCCTCACGAACCGGTTCTCGAAGATGTCGGCAAATTCGAGGAACATCCGGTCACGTTCGGAGAGGGCGTCCTTTCCGACGATTGCCACCAGGCCGCGAAGGTCGTTGCCTTCAGCATAGGCGGCGTACATCTGGTCAGAGACTTTTTTATGGTCCTCCCGGGTGTGCCCTGTTCCGATACCAAGGTTCATGAGGCGTGAAAGGGATGGCAGGACGTTGATGGGTGGATAGATGCCCTTCCTGTGCAGTTCCCTGCTCACCACGATCTGGCCCTCGGTGATGTATCCCGTAAGGTCGGGAATCGGGTGAGTGATATCATCCCCTGGCATCGTGAGGATTGGGAACTGCGTGATGGAGCCTTTCTTGCCTTTCACAATACCCGCCCGCTCGTATATGCCGGCAAGGTCGGTATACATGTATCCGGGATAGCCACGGCGGCCCGGCACCTCTTCACGGGCTGCACCTATCTGCCTGAGCGCCTCGCAGTAGTTGGTCATGTCAGTCAGGATGACCAGTACGTGCATGCCAAGGTCGAATGCGAGGTACTCGGCGGTCGTCAGTGCAAGCCTCGGAGTGATGATACGCTCTACAGCAGGGTCATCTGCAAGATTGAGGAAGACGACGGCACGCTCGAGTGCTCCCGTCCTCTCGAAGTCCTGCATGAAGTAGTTGGCCTCCTCCTTGGTGATCCCCATAGCGGCAAAGACGACGGCGAAGGCCTCCTTTGAGCCGGGGACTTTGGACTGTCTGGCAATCTGCAGAGCGATCTGGTTGTGCGGGAGTCCTGCACCAGAGAAGATTGGAAGTTTCTGACCCCTGACAAGGGTATTTGTCCCATCGATTGTGGAGATACCGGTCTGGATAAAGTCGTTCGGGGATCCCCTGGCGTAGGGGTTGATGGCGGCCCCGGTGATGTCGAGGCGCTTCTCGGGCACGATCTCGGGTCCGCCATCGATCGGTTTCCCTCCGCCGGAGAGGATCCGGCCCAGCATGTCCCGGCCAACCGGCATCTTGATCGTCTCACCCGTGAAGCGGATCCCACTGTCTTTCCCGATCCCTGCAGTGGTCTCGAATACCTGAACAACCACGAGCTCATCGCTGGTATCGAGCACCTGGCCCCGCTTTGTGGAGCCGTCAAAGAGCACGATGTTGACCAGCTCGCCGTACCCTACCGGTTCTGTCTTCTCTACGAAGACAAGGGGACCGGCGATCTGGGTGATGGTTCTGTATTCTTTCATGCTGCCGACCTCAGTGCATTGAATTCTGCGTCCATTTCGGCCTGGATCTTGTCCAGTGCGGGCTTGTAGTCCTTGATGAACTTGATCTGGGGCAGATCGTTCTTCGACTTGACAGAGATGATCTGCTGCGGGGTCACCCCTGCGCTCTGGGCCGCATACGCGAGGTCAGAGTACTGGCGGATGGCCTTCATCATGTCGTACTGCTTCTTCATGTCGCAGAAGGTATCTACCGCGTCGTAGGCATTCTGCTGGAGGAAGATCTCGCGTATCATCCTGGCCACCTCGATCGTGATCTGCTCTGCTTCGGGAAGTGCGTCCGATCCCACAAGTTGCACGATCTCCTGGAGTTCAGCCTCCTTCTGGAGGATCTCCATGGCCCATGAACGTATGGCATTCCACTCCGGGGACACTTCTTTGTCATACCAGTCGTGCAGACTGTCAAGGTACAGCGAGTAGGAGTTGAGCCAGTTGATTGCCGGGAAGTGCCTCCGCTGAGAGAGCTTTGCATCGAGGGCCCAGAAGACCTTCACGATACGGAGCGTGTTCTGTGTGACAGGCTCGGAGAAGTCGCCACCGGGAGGCGAAACCGCACCGATAACCGATACCGATCCCATGCTTCCGGCAAGGGTCTTTACTCTCCCGGCCCTCTCGTAGAACTCTGAGAGGCGGGCTGCCAGGTATGCAGGGTATCCTTCTTCTCCAGGCATTTCTTCGAGACGGGAGGAGATCTCACGCATGGCTTCCGCCCAGCGTGAGGTGGAGTCAGCCATGAGCGAGACATCGTACCCCATGTCCCTGAAATACTCGGCGATGGTGATCCCGGTATACACGGACGCTTCACGGGCAGCCACCGGCATGTTGCTGGTGTTGGCAATGAGCACGGTCCGCTCCATCAGGGGCTTTCCTGACTTCGGGTCCTCGAGTTCAGGGAACTCCGTCAGCACCTCAGTCATCTCGTTGCCGCGTTCGCCGCACCCGATGTAGACGACGATCTCGGCGTCACTCCACTTTGCGAGCTGCTGCTGGGTGACCGTCTTCCCGCTGCCGAAGGGGCCGGGGATTGCCGCGGTCCCACCCTTCGCGATGGGAAAGAGCCCGTCAAGGATCCTCTGCCCGGTGATCAGGGGAACTGTCGGGTTCATCTTCTCGTTCACAGGCCGCGGGACACGGACGGGCCATTTCTGCATGAGTGAGATCTGGGCGCCATTGTCGAGGGTGCACACCACTTCGTCGACAGTGTAGGATCCGGCCCTGATGCTCTTTACCACCCCTCCCTTCACATTGGGAGGGACCATGATCCGATGGACGATATTCGTCTCCTGCACTTCACCTATGATGCTTCCCGGCCCGACGCTTGCGCCTTCTTTCACCAGCGGTTTGAACTCCCACTTCTTCGCATGGTCAAGACCCGGGGCGGAGACCCCGCGTTGGATGAAATCGCCCATCTTGTCCACCAGGACCGAAAGCGGCCTCTGGATTCCATCGTAGATACTGGTCAGCAGCCCGGGCCCGAGTTCCACCGCGAGGGAGAGGCCGGTGTTGATGACCGGCTCCCCGGGCCTGATACCTGATGTATCCTCGTATACCTGGATGATGATGTTCTCACCCTGGATCTTGATCACTTCTCCCATGAGCTCTTCGTTGCCGACCTTCACCACGTCGTACATGTGGGCGTCAATTCCCACGGCGGTGACCACAGGACCGGCGATTCTCTTGAGAACTCCTGTTGCATCACTTTTTGGTTTCTCTGTCTTCACTTCCACAGGTCAACACCCACTGAACGCTTTATTCTCTCCCTCATGGAGAGTCCCCCTTCCTCTGCACCAATGGTGATCACCGTCGGCTTCACCGATTCCTCGAGTGTCATCTGGAGGCGGCGTGGTATCTTCTTCAGGTCCCCGCTCTGGAGTACCAGGATCCCTACTGCCGGGTCATCGAGCACGCGGTTGATATGCGCAACGAGTGTCTCGTCGCTCTCAACTGGATATGTCTTCCGGATCCCGGCAAGCCTGAAGCCGAGGATGAACTCCTGGTTCCCAATGACTGCGATCTCCATTATATCACCAGGTATCCCCTGATCCGATCAGGAGGCAGGTTCGACTCCTTCCCGCGTGCCAGGGCTCTGAGGTTGAAGATCTCGTACTTCTTCATCTCCAGGTAGGCGAGTATGGGATGAATGGAGAACGGATGCAGCTTGGACATGGTCTCCATCTCGGCTATCTGGACTTTGATTAAGTCGATCTCGATCTCACGGATGGACTTCTCCTCCCGGAGGGTCTCCAGCAGTTCGCGCAGGACCCTGGTCTTCATCAATGGGACCAGCGCGTCGATGAATTCGTTCCGGTCCCTTATCTGGAGTAACCGTTGCATCATCTGGGGAGAGATCGTGCCCCCGGGGATGGCGACATTCATGATATCATCACCGGATTGATCGGCCCTGTACCTGAACATGTTCCGGATGTTTGTGATGTCGATATCAAGCGTGAGGTAGTCCAGAAACTGCCGGCCTCCTTTGATTCCACTCCTTGCCATCGCGATGAGATCGGCATAAAACTGCTTGTAGAGCTCGTTCTCTGCCTTTGGAAGGAGCTCCTCCCTGACGCCGCCTTCGAACAGCCTCGAGAGGAGTGGGTACTCAGCCTTCCCTTTCAGGCTCTCAATTATCCGCTCGGGCGAAGGCTCCTCTATCATGCGGTCAAGGAATGCCTTGTCAAGCTCTCCAGCGGGAACCAGAACCTCCTTTATTTTCCCGGGTCGCTCACCATGGAGTTTCCCCCTGATGATCGTGAGGATGTTCTGGATATCCCACCGGCGCAGGTAAGCCCTGGTAAGATCTTTCAGGGTCCCCGGAGTGATCTTCTGGATACTCTGGTACTCCTTTGCCAGGTTCCAGCTGAGCGCAATCTCGATCAGGTCAATGCCATGGAAGGCAGTGGCAAGTTCGTCAATCTCCTTCTTGTACTGTGTCTCCTCCACGAACCGGGTGATCTCCGAAAGCCCCATGTTAAGCATCCTCAGGTACTCCTCGCGGGGGATAAGTTTGGACTTACGCACACGCATCCTGGTACAGACATAGATGTAGGGAACCGGGCCAGCTTTCACTTCTGTCATGGGAACCCTCCCTCATCCAAAGAGCAAGTCTGACGCATCTTTGAGTCCTGATTCCCAGATCATGTCCAGGAATGTGCGGTAGCTGAGATCAAGCTGCAGGGTCCCATCCCTGCTCTCGACGATTATACCCCCCTCGATATCCACATCTTTGCCCAGAGAGAATGCTTTGAACTCGGGATTGGCCGATATGACCTGTTCAAGTGTCTTCCGGTCACGCGTGTTGACATGGACGATCCCTTCGGGGACCTGTTTCTTCGCCTCAGCGAGGAGTGTAGTGATGGCCTGTCGGTGGGAACTCTCCGGCATCCCGGCACAGGCCTTGAGGGCATTCTGGTATACCTGGTCAAGGAGTTCTTTTTGAGCATTCAGCTGTTCCCTCTTGACCAGGAGGTTGGCAGCAGAGCTCATCTGGCCCATGATATTCGCTGCCTGGCGGTCGGCATCTTCGCTGGCCGCCTGTTTGATCTTTCCCGCACGCTCCTGCGCAGCAGTGAGAATCGCATTGATCTCCTGCTGGCTCTCGCTCCGGATCCGGTTCACTTCCTGCTGCCCTTTCTTGCGGATCTCCTCGAGGACTGCATCCAATCCCATGATCCGCTCCTCTTAGAATAACAGCAGCAGGCTCACCACGAGACCGAATATCACGATAGTTTCAGGGATCACAGTAAGCAGAAGGACCAGACCGAAGACATCCTTATTCTCAGCCGTTGCTCCAACTGCCGCAGAACCAATGGCCATCTCTGCAATACCCGTGGCTATCCCGGTGAGACCGACGGCAAGGCCCGCGCCAAGCGCCTTCATTCCCAGCTGCGATGCTTTGATCATTTCTACTGTCATTTCAGTTGCTGCGACTGCTGTTGCTGCGTCTGCCATATCTTAATCCTCCATAAATCTCTTTTTCATCCCGAAGGGGGTGTATTTTTTGCCTCCACCTTTATAGAACTTGGTGAAGAATTCGACATACTGTAACCTGAGGGACTGGAGCCCTCCACCGAGCATCCCGAGAATGGTGTTCAGGAGATGCCCGATGACAAAAACCAGCGCACCCATGATGACGATGATCACACCGAACGCCGTCAGGGATTCCAGTTGGGGTTCGATGATTAGTCCGATAGCGATGAAATTCACCACCATCGCAATTGCCACAGATGAGAGTCCTACGCCTACTAGACGGGCATAGGAGAGTACATGGCTCAGGATGGTGGGCAACTCGACGATCTCAAGGGCGGAGTCCCGGACGATGAAGACGACGCCGAGGAGTATCAGCACGAGCCCAAGGATGGAGCCCATATTCAGTCCCATTACGACGGGGGGCAACCCTGTGAGGTCAGGCATGAACGGCATGGGGAAGGCCGCCCAAAGCATCGCCAGTATTCCCCAGAGGACCATGATCCACCCAAGGTTTGCCATGACTGCCTTGATGCGGTGCGAACCATGGTCCTGCCGTGCATGGTTGACCATGCCGAGTACTCTCCCGAGCGTGATCTGCAACACGCCTATCCAGATGGCCATGATCATCAGCGAGGTCACATCAGGTCCGTGACCACCCGCATGACCGCCAATGTTCAGGTGCCTTGAGAACAGAATAGGTTTCCACGGAAGAGAAAACCCAAAGAATTCGCTGAAAAGGATACCGAAGATGATGCTCGAGATACTCGCATTCCGAAGGACCTTGAGGAGCTTCTGCCCCTCGTCACCCTTGAGAAACCGCTGGAGCCCGAGGCTGAGTACCAGCAATATTGCCCCGTATCCCACATCACCAAGAATTATCCCGAAGAATATGGGAAAGATGATCGAGATCAGCAGGGTCGGGTCAATCTCGGTATAACGGGGCCGGGAATACACATCCATCAGCATCTCGGTAGGCCTTGCAAAGCTGATATTGTGATATTCCGTGGGGGCCACGTCCTCCACTTCTGACTGGTCGAGCTCATAGACGTAGACCTTGCCGCCAGTGGCGTAGTGGATACCCTGCCTGAAAGTCTCGAGGCGCTCGGTAGGGACCCAACCCTCCACGATGAAAGATTCGCCAGTGGTTGCAAACCTGAGCGGTGCTTCGGCCATCTCAACGTCGGCGGTGAGAAGTTCGTTGCATGCAAGGAAAAAGTCCTTATGCCGCTTCTTGATCTCGTCAAGCCTGCGGTTAATCTCCTCGAGTTCACCCTTGACTGCAAGGACCTGACCTTCGTAATACCCAATCCTGCTTGCCGCTGTGCCGGTCTCTTCGGGGACGGGAACAGCCTGGAACTGGGCGTTCTGGAGAGCCTGCTCTGCAATGCTGCGGTCCTGGTTCGACACGACGAGGACGATGAACCTGTCCTTCTTTGACTCCGACACAATGATCTCGTGAGGAATGTCCAGGGAAATGTTCCGCGAAATGTATCCGCAGAAGACCGAGAACATCTGGAAGCCACGAAGGAGTTCAAGATCGATTGGGACACTGCTGAATGGTTTCAATGCGTCGATCTTCTGTTCGTACTCCTTGATCTGAGAATCCAGTTTGGCTCTCCTTGAGAGGAGGTCCTCGACCTCCTGCTCGATGGAAGGGAGTTCCCGTTCGACAAGTTCTTTGAGATGACCGTGTTTCTGTTTTCCCCCCGAATCAGCCTCGTCTTCGCGGATCATGAACGCATTGTTGATCCCACGGAGCCGGAGCAGTTGGCGGGAGGTCTCGTTTGCCGCAGGGAGCGGGGTGCCGATGCGGTACCCTTCATACTCTTTCTTGTCTTTCTCCACGAACTCTTCGATGTGGAACAGGTGCTGCCGGTACATTTCCCGGATGACAGGTTCCATCTGTGATTTGGTGGCCGCGATCAGGACACGGGTCATTCCTTCAGGAGTGAACATTGAGCCGCTCCTTGAACCGCGACACCAGGAGATCGACCGCCTTGCCGAGATTTCGTGCTCCACGCTCCTTCAATTCGGCTGCGCGTCGTTTCCCTTCCATGAGGATCTCTTCATGTCTCTTCTCGGCACTCACCCGTGCCTCAGCCATCCTGGCTTTCTTGTACTCCTCGGCATCGTGAGTTGCCTTCATGATCAGGTTGTCAGCCTCCATTTCTGCGTTTGCACTGTTCCGTTTCTTCTCGGCCAGGGCATCACTGATCATTTTCTGGTACTCTGATTCTGTCGCTTTGATGTTCTTCAAAACCTCAGTCTTCATCCAACCCTCCTCTCACGGCACTGAAATGTTAGACCGGAATTGTTCTTATATCTGTTGATATTTTTTCGGGAAAACAGAAGTGATATAAAAGGATTGGGGGGAATCCGGGTTCAATAGGCAGATATATTGGTAAATATTGTCTCCCCAGGGGAGAGCATTATTACAGGAATGACCATTCCTGAAGGTGCAGGGACGGCGTCGGGACAACTCTGATATCCACTTCATCCGGAACACCACTGACCAGTATTCCGGAGGCGTTGCCGAGCAGGCGAATGCCCCCCATCTCTTCAGATGAGCAGAGCAGGTGCTGCTCCGGATGTGTCCCCCTCTCGATCGTGCAGGAGAGGAGGATCTCTTCTCCCGCCGACACGACGTAGCGGAGCCGGCGGGACCCGGGATGGTTGCGGGGTATCACCACGAGGGGCAGCCGGTGCGTCCTGACCAGTTCAATCAGCATCCAGGCAGCATCAGGCGATCCTCCTTCCGGCGCAGACACAGCGACCACGTGGGTGGGCTCCAGTGTCTGGCAATATTCTTCATCATATGTCTCGATGCATAGCGGAAAGCGGGAGCTGGCCTGCCCGGCGAGAAGGAACGACGAATTTCCTTTGATCAGGAGGAGTGTGTCATCCCGGACCTGAATGATTCTCTCTTGCAGTATACGGATTCCTCCTATATGAACAGGTTGAAGATAACCAGTGCGATGACCATCATGATGCACGAGTGCTTGATCCCGGCTTTGATGGAACCCTCTCCCATCTGCCCGGCGATGAGGCCGGACAGGAGTGCCTGCAGGACCACAGAGTGGAACATCAGCCGCAGGATTGCCTTGATGGAAGCTGCGCTTACGTTTGAGATCGCGGTTCCCTGGGGTATTCCGCCCGCATCGACGCTTCCGAGGATGGGGAGGAAGTTATTCGAGATAACCGCGACGACGAAGACGAACACCACAAATGCAAGGTAGATAATTGCCGTATAGATGAACATCTCGGAGAGACGTTCCCTTTTCAGGAGATCTGACATCTTGGCATCGCTCGCTGCGATGGCAAGAACGTCCCCGATCGATCCGCTCATCTGGCTGGCCTTGGTGATGAGGGTCACTGTCCGGGCGATCAGTGGCGTCCTGATCCGGTCTTCGAAGCGGATAAGCGCGTCAGAGAAACTTGCCCCCCAGTCGATGTCCCGCTTGATCCGCTTGATCTCGTAGGAGAGGAGCCCGAGATTGGTGTTGACCATGATTCCGATGGCCTGGGCAATAGTCAGTCCGACCTGGTTGATACCGGCCATCCTGTCCAGGAACTCGGGTATCAGGGACTCCATGCCCTGGACATTCCGGCGCCACATCTCGTAGAAGAATGCGTAAGGCACAAGGACGATAAGCAGTGCGATCATGACGTGATCGTCTACCACGTCGATATAGATCTCGATGTCCTGATATTGGGGGACTACCAGGAAGACGGCGATGATGTAGATAAGGGCTATTGGAACAGTGATGAAGAGCGTGAGGTTGTAGTTCTTCTGGAACGCATCGAACGGGTGACGGAGGAACTCGCGTGCGTTCCTTACCCGGTCATAATGAACGAGTCGCGCAAAAAAGGGCTCCTCGCCCTCCTTGTGATAGACATTGACGTCACTGTACTCGTGCAGCCATTTCACGCGGACAAAACGCTCAACGGTCTCTCCCTTGAGAGAGATGATGTCGATGAGCAATATGAAGACCGCGGAACCGATGGGAAAGACGAGGTAGATCACCGCCGTCAGCTGGAGGATTGCAACCCCGCCCATCATCCCCATCACGACCATGATGATAATGAGGAAGAGCGGTCCTGCAACAAAAAGAGTCACGTAGGACTCGGCGACGAGGGAAAGGAAGCTCAAAAACTGTTTCTGTTCGAACCGTGCCTCTTCCTGGTAAAGCCTGACGCGGCCGGAGAGGAAGCTCACAAGGTCGCCGCCGCTCTCGATCACCGAGACCATGTCTTCAAGGAACTGTTTCAGTTTCTCGGAAGGAGTGGTCTCCATCAGGTGGCGGATGGCAGAGACCACGTCATATCCGAAGAAGTCCGCGTCCCTGACGACCTGCCTGAACTCGAGGGCCACCTCCCCGTAAATTTTTGAGTTCTCGGAGAGGGAACGAAAGATTGTCATCAATTGTGCTCCACCCTTGCGCATTGCATACATGTAAGCCACGGCATTGTGGAGAGTGAGGTTGATCTTGGTGGCCCTGTTGCCTTTCTGCATGCCAGGGTATTTCAGTGCGATGAAATAGATGAGAAGGGACCCGATGAAGAACGCGATGACCGCCACTGCGACCTTTGCAACCAGCATACCTGGAGAGAGGGGGTCCAGCTCCTGCGATATGGGAAAGTTGAACACGTTGTAAATGTGGATATAGCCACCCGTGTGTGCAGATGCCAGGAGTGACTGCGTCAGCCAGTACCCAAGCACCGCAAACCCTGCACCTGCCAGGACCGCGACCTCGATCGACCGGATAAGATAGCGCTCAAGCGTCACTCCCGCCCTTGAGGAGATGAGGTTTGCCTGAAGGTCCTGGTAGCGCAGGGGATTGCGTTCAATCCTCCTCCTGATCAGGGCATTGAAGATCATTCCAGTACCAAGGCGAGGTTCCCGAGGTTCTCAGTCACGCGGGCCGGGTTGATGCTGTATGCCTGGAAGATACGGGATACCCGGATGTAGTCGATGATCTCCTGTTGCTGCATCGCTTCGAGGATCTTCTTGCGGGTCTCTATCTCCTGGTCGAGCCGCTCCCTGCTCCACCCGCGCCGCTCCGCGATATCGGCATAAATTTGCGACCTGCCCTTATAATTGAAGATGTCCCTGACAGGATCATAGGTAAAGACCGTGTTTACCCTGAGATTTCCCGTGCTGGGGTCTATCCCCGCGATCTCCACAATCTCGAGGCAGCGTCGGACCCGTTCCGTGCCACGGTATACCAGTGCCTGCACGCTGACAATGTTGAGGGCAGTGACCATGTTCCTCGGGACATTCAGGGGCTCATTCTCGAGCCGGTGGATGGCTGCATCCACGCTTCCGGCGTGCATGGTGGAGAAGGTGGTATGCCCGGTGTTCATCGCCTGGAAGAGGGTCTGTGCCTCGACACCCCTGACCTCCCCTACGAGGATATATTCGGGCCTCTGTCGCATCGCTGCACGAAGAAGGTCGAACATGGAGATGATGTTGGACCCTTCTGAAACCGTCTCCCTCGTCACACTCGCGATCCAGTTCTCATGGAACAGGGTGATCTCACGGGTATCCTCAATACTCACCACCTTGGCCATCGGGGGGATGAAGAGCGAGACGGCGTTCAGTGAAGAGGTCTTCCCAGATGCAGTCCCACCGATAAAGAGGAGGCTCTTGTTGTTCTCGATTGCCATCCAGAAGTACGCAAGTTCATCGGCGCTGAAGGTTCCGTATTCCATCAGTTCGACGGGAGAGAAGGGGTCCTCGCGGAACTTTCGTATGGTAAAGGAGGTCCCTCTTGTTGTAACCTCTGTCCCAAGGGTCAGCTGGAGTCTCGAGCCGTCAGGCAGGGTTGCGTCGAGCATGGGTGTACCCGTTGAGATGTGCTTCCCTGACCGCTGTGCAAGGGTGATTGCGAGCGAATTGAGTACATCCGCCTCGAACCTGATGTTCGTTTTGACATTCCGGTACTTTCGGTGATAGAGGAATATCGGGATCCGGTGGCCATCGCAGGAGATGTCCTCGAGGTAGGGGTCTCGCATCAGGGCATCGATCCGCCCCCAGCCGAGGAAGTTGCGGATGAGGTAGTACTGGAGTCGGAAGAGGCCCCCCTCCTCGAGAGTAATGCCGTATTCATGCAGAAGATCATGCATCTTCTCCATCAGCAGGGCTTTTCGGTCTTTTCCAAGCTCGTCATCGGTGAGGATAAGAGCGGAACGCATGTCTTCGTGGGTCCTTTCAAGGAGTTCATATTCAAACTCCGAGAGCCTTGGCTCGTAAAGGAGGTATTCGTACTGGTTGGTGTTCTCGTTCAATGCGATGTCCACGAGCGACCTGCCCTCGTCTACCCAGTAGCGTTCGACTTCACGGTATCCGGGCGGCAGGTCCGCATCCACAAGGGGACCATGTACCTTGAAGTCATATTCCGGGAGGACTGATGTGGATTTTTTCCGTCTGATGATATGCGAAATGGAAAAGTCGGGCGGCGTGGTGTCTACCTCGTCGCTGCCCTTCACCGGCCTGAGCCGGTTGGCAATCCCCTTCAGGTCCGGAACTTTGAGTGGCACGAAATCTCCCTCTCCTGAGACCAGGCGCTGGGCGCGTCCTCTGTTGTAGTGATTGGTTTCCCTGCACACCTATATAAATGCATGATTGAGGAACTGATCCCACGTGGCCGCAAATCGTGCATGAAGCCATAATCTCTCATGTATGACAGAAATCTACATGTATTTTAGACCCCTCACTCTTCATGAAATGAGTGAGGTTCTGCATGCATGATACGGCGCGCCGGATAATGCCTACCGGTATTTCATCACTTGACCCGGTGATAGAGGGGGGAGTGCCTCCCGGCTCTCTCATTCTCCTTCTCGGCGACATTGGAGCCGGGAACAACGAATTCGTCTACAGTTCCGTCATGCTCCTTTCCAGGATGAAGCAAAAACCTGCGGGTGATGGACTCGTGCTTCCGGCTGAAATCGACTATATCACGTTCACCAAGGGCAGTGCCGATATCAGGGAAGAGATGCAGAGATCGTTCCATCCGGATCTGACCCGGGCACTGGGAGACGTCAAGTTCAAGGACCTCTCGCATATCTATTTTGATTCAAGCATTATCCCACTGGACTGGTACTCTGAAAAAGACATCATTTCCCGCCTCCAGTCAAGGGGAGAGCATGACCAGATCCTCGGCAACCTTGCGTCCGAGCTGAACAGGATACCGAAGAACAGCGTCGTCGTGCTTGACTCCATCACTGACCTTGCCACGCAGTTCAACAAGATAGGCAAATGGAATGATTTTTCAGCATTCCTGCGGGGTTTGCAGCGGGTGGCGAAGGAATGGAGCACCACTGTGTATCTTCTCCTCACCAAGGGCATCCTTGATACCCCCCGCGAGCTGGAAGTCGCGGACGCAGCGGATGCAGTCCTCTTCTTCAGGTGGGAGGAGACACCAGGAGCAAGGCGGCAGCGCGTAATGTATATCGAGAAGTTCCGCGGTCTGATGCCTTATCTCGAAGATAAGGACCTGGTGAAATTTGCCGTCCGGATCACCTCTACGGAAGGGTTCGATGTGAGCAACATCAGGGTGGTCATATGAGCGAGGAGAGGGTCAAGATCGGGATCGAAGGCCTTGATCAGATGATGGGCGGGGGACTCATCCCCGGGAACATCTGCGCCATTATCGGTACCTATGGGACAGGAAAGACCACGTTTGCCCTGGAATTCATATGGGAAGGGCTCAAGAAGGGGGAGAATGTCATCTACATCAGCCTCGAGGAACGTGAAGACCGCATCCTCCGTTACATGAATGATAAGGGCTGGGATACCACTCCCTACCGGGGAAGGGCGCTTTCCGTTCTGAAACTTGATCCCTCCGACTTCAACCTGGCCATCAACAGCATCAAGAACGAGCTCCCTGCCCTTGTCAGCCAGCTGGGTGCGCAGCGGGTGGTGATCGACCCGGTCTCCCTTTTTGAGGATCTCTTTGACCGTGATTCCGACCGCAGAAGAGAGATGTTCAGGTTTGTCGACACCCTGCGGGACCAGCGCTGCACAATCGTCCTGACGAGTGAGACCGACAAGGACAATCCCTTTGCCAGCCGGCATAACCTCATCGAGTACCTCGCTGACACGGTGATCCTCCTGCGCTACGTGAGGCCTTCTGATCTGACAGACGTACACCTTGCGCTCGAGGTAGTCAAGATGCGGCTCTCTGCACATTCACGGGAGATAAAGCCGTACGAGATCCAGCAGGGCCAGGTGCTGGTGTATACGGAAGCGAACGTGTTTTAGAGCATCAGCGGGCGGAAAACGGCTGCTGCGGGGGTATATGCAGGAACAGCCCCGAAATAGCCAAATGTTTTGTTGATGCGAGAATGAGTTGGGTGGGACGCATCCGTGGGAGTTACCGGGTGAAAGCGCGCTGCAGGAGGCATATCAAAAACAGCCGCAAAATCGTCAACCGATCGGTTTATGCGAGGGATGTCCTGCAGCGCTAAAAAATAAAAAAATGGCAGGGTCATAGGGAGTTTTCTCCTCGCTAGAACCCCTCAATTCCGAGCAGGTGGAGCACGATCACGATGAGGGCTCCGGGAATGCCACCCAGGATGCAGAGGAGGACGTTCACAAGGGAGTAAGGGACATCAGGCCTGCCGAGGCTTCCCATGATGTTGAACAGGTTCACGAAGAAGAGGATAAGGAGACCGAGGATGGAGTTGATGATCAGTTTTGTGATGTCCTTGATCAGGAAGAAGAGCGCCACTGCGATGATGATTCCGGCAATCAGGACTGCGAAATCTATATTCATGCCTAATTACCAATGAGCGCCAGGTTTTTTAATCTTATCTCAGGCAGGACCATCGATCCGACAACTCTCTCTTCAGGGCTGATTCCCCCGGTCTCTTTGAGCATCTCAAATACATTCCCGGAGAGCATCGCTTTCCTGATGGGAAATTCGATATTTCCGTCGCACATGAAGAAGGCGTTTGAGAGTTCCACCGAGAAATCCCCTGACAGCGGGTTTGCGGTGTGCGCCCCGACCACGTCGTGGACGTGCACGACCTCATCCTCCACGACGTTGCCCCTCGGCCCGTCAAATGAGAGGACGTGGACTCCAATCGATGGCGAACCCCCGTGACCCCCACGCACCGCGCTTCCCGTGCTCTCTCTCTCGTACCGGTACGCAGTCTTCAGGTCATAGGCGAATTCACTGAGGATACCTCGTTCTACAAAATTGATCTTCCTTGCAGGACTGCCCTCCCCGTCCCACCGGCAACGCGAGAGGCCCTTGGGGTGGAACGGGTCATCAATGAGAGAGAGGGATGGGTCCATGACCTCCTGCGTAAGTAGTCCTGCGAGCCTCGATCGGCCAGCGTGCACGTTCTTCCCGCTCAGTGCCGGGACAAAGACGCTGCCAAGGATCTGTGAGAGTGCTACGGGGGAGAGAACCACGTCATACGTGCCAGTCTTGATATCCTTTCCTCCCTGCGACGCGTATGCCAGATAGGCTGCCTTCTCCCCCACCTTCTGCGGATCAATATCCATTCTGCAGGATGCATCGAACTCGTATCCTGTGGACTGGCCGATGATCGCCTCGATACCTATGCTCACCATGCTCTCCTGCTCGAGGTATCTGACCCCGTTACTGTTTGCGAGCACAGAATTCGACTGCGAGACCTCGGCGGTCCCCGAAGTGATCTCCACGGGGTAGGCATCAGCCCCCTCGATCAGCCCCTGCAGGAGCTCACGGGTGGTCTCGTGGTTGGGAACGACTGCCGGATCGAAGTTCAGCGGGGCAGGATCGAGGGGGCAGGGCGCCGGCAGTCCCTTCCAGTTCTGTGGTGTTGCAAGGAGAGCGCTGGAAATCGCAGCGTCCAGGCAGTCTTCCCAGCGCTCCGGGTTGGTGGTCGCAGACGTTCCGATCCTTCCTTCATGGATTACCCGAAGGGAGAGTCCCTGGTGTTTAGAACCAGACGCATAATGGATCTCCCTTTTCCGAAGCCGGCCCGTCACCGTATCACCCGAGAATAGGTAGACCTCGAGCTCCGAGACTCTCCTCTCCCCCTCTTTTATAATTCGTTCAATGAGATCCACTGCCGCCCACCACCGCGTTCAGAAGGAGCACGTGCGGTGCACCATCGCTCACCGGGACGCTCTGCCCGCCCTTGCCGCAGTATCCCTGGTGCATCGTCCGGTCTTTTGCGCAGAGCGAGATGGAGTGCAGTGTCCGGAGAATCTCACCAGAGAGTGAAACATCCCTTACCATCTCTCCCACCTCCCCGTCTTCAACCAGGTAACCGTACTCGGCATTGAACTGGAATACCCCCCTCCCCGGGTCCACCTGTCCCCCCCGGGTTCCCTTGAGGAGGATCCCAGACCCGCACTCCCGGATCAGTTCTTCGAGAGAGCTGTCCCCGTCTTCTATGTAGGTGTTGCTCATCCGGACCTGGGGAGGCTCCCCTGGCATGGCCCGGGCGTTCCCGGCGTGCCCGTGGCCTACCGTGGCAAGGGTCTCTCTGCTGTGGAGGAATGCATTCATCACGCCGTGCCTGATGATCTCGGTCCTGCCAACCCTGCTTCCTTCCGCATCGAACGGCTCGAACCCGAACTCGGGAAGGGAGGGGTCGTCAACGATGGTGATAACGGGACTCCCGATCCGTTCGCCTATCTTCCCGCCTAGCACCGAACTCCCTTCCTGAACGAGGTCCCCCTCGCTTGCGTGGCCTACCGCCTCATGCGCGAAGACCCCTGCAAGCTCGGGGTCAAGGACAGCGTTCATCGTTCCTCCCCTGGGAGTCCTTGCATCAAGAAGGGCGATTGCCCTTGCTGCCGCCTCCTTTCCATCCTCCTGGCGGTGGCGCAGGTTGAAATCCTGCAGAACGTGCCTGCGCACGTATCCCATCTGCATGTCCCCCCCTCGCTCTGCGACGGCAAGGATGGAAAACCCCGACCTGGAGATGGAAAAGGAGAACTCGTTTCCGCTGCTGTCCTCGAAATGAACTTCCTCAAAACGCTCGATATAATTTGCCCGGGTGCTCTTTATCCCCTCAATTCGTGCACTTCTCTCAATCTCTGCCAGGAGTTGCTGCTTCTCCTGAAGGTCCACTTCTGCAGGGTCCTCCTTCATGCGAGGTACCGCGATGCTTCCTGCTGGGACATCTGCGAGGTGTACCTCTTGGCCGGTGAGTGAAGCAAGAACTGCTGCCTTTTCGACAAGTTCCTCGAACAGCTTTCCTCGCGGTCGCGTGTAGTGGTCGATCTCGAGAATTCCCCAGCCCCTTGGGCCAAGCACCCGGAGAATGGCACGATCCAAAAACACAGTCCCCGCTGATTCCACGCGTGCATTGTCCATGTCCACGTGGGTGACGGTGCCCGTCACGTGGCGGATATCAAAATATCGGGCATCTGCCATGGCTTCACGCGGGGGTTGTGGAGATCCCCGTGGTGTCCAGGAACGGCCCTGTTGGGGTTGACGCCATCTTGCGGAGCTTGTTCAGGAACCCCTCGCGGTTCTCGGGCACAAGTGCGATTTTAAGGACATCCTCGATATGGTCGACGGGGATGATAGTGACCATTGACTGGTAGCGCTCCTCGATAAGGACATCCTCAATATTTGCCCTTGGGATTAGGACGGTCTTGATACCGGCCTTTGCCGCGGCCTCGATCTTGTAGGTCACTCCACCGACAGGGAGGACGTCGCCCCTGACCGAGAGGGAACCGGTCATGCCGATATCCTGGCGCACGGGAATACTCTCGATAGCACTGATAACCGCGGTGGCAACGCTGATCGAGGCCGAATCGCCTTCCACGCCACCATATGTTCCAATGAACTGGATATGGACGTCCATGTTCTTGATGTCTTTTCCGGTGAATTTCTTCAGGATCGCGCTCACGTTCTTGATGGACTCCTGGGCGATCTCCTTGAGCATCCCTGTAGCGATTACCGTCCCGCTCGCACCCTGTGCGGGGGTCACCTCGGCCATAATGGGGAGGACCGATCCAGAGTCGCTTCCCATCACTGCGAGTCCGTTCACGCGGCCGACTCTGGTCCCTTCCACCACGGTCAGTTCGTATTCCCTGCTCCGGTGGATGTATTCGTCCGAGACCTGGTCCTCGATCGACCTCGCGGTCTTCTTGGCGGCGATGACGTGCTCGGCGGTCGTCACATCAGCCCCCTGTTGTCGTGCCAGGTCTCCGGCTACCCGGATAAGCCCCCCCATATCCCTGAGCTTGAGCGTAAGGTGACCCTTCCTGTTGGATCGCCTGCGGGCTTCCCGGATGATCTCCTCCATTGCGCCCTTGTCGAAGTGGGGGATCTTTCCATCGTTCTTGACTTCCTGGGCAATGAAACGGATGAACTTCTCGCGGTTCTCGGGCGTGTCGAGCATACTCTCACTCATATAGACCTCGTAGCCGTAGCCACGGATACGCGAGCGGAGTGCCGGGTGCATTCCCTGGATGGCGTCGAGGTTGCCTGCAGCGATCATGATGAATTTGCACGGGACAGGCTCGGTCCTGACCATTGCGCCGCTCGACCGCTCACTCTGCCCTGTGATGGGAAACTCTCCCTCCTGGAGGGCGGTGAGGAGGTTCTGCTGGGAGTGAGGTGTGAGGGTGTTAATCTCGTCGATGAAGAGCACACCTTTGTGGGAGCGGTGGATTGCCCCCGCTTCAACCCGATCGTGGCTTGGGGTCTCGAGGCCACCGCTCTGGAACGGGTCGTGCCTGACATCCCCGAGCAGCGCACCCGCATGCGAACCCGTTGCGTCGATGAAGGGGGCGGTGGTGGTGGAATCGTTGGATACGAGGAGTTTCGGGACCATTGACTCCTCGCGGGGAGTGGCGTACCTCAGTGCCATGAAGATGAACGCTGCAGCAATGATCCCCATCAGCCACTGGTAGGTGATAAACGCATATCCGATGATCCCGATGAGGAGAAGGAGAAAGAGAGTGTTCCGAAGCTGGATCTTCTTTCGCGCCTCTGCCTTGTGGGCAGCAACGATCTGCTTTCCGCGGCCTGCAGGAACCGTCCGCACAATGGGGTTGTTCGAGTCATCAGAGTTTGGGTATACGAGGATATCCTGCATCTCCTCCTTTGGCAGAAGCTCCGCCATGGCCTTTGCGAGCATCGACTTCCCGGTGCCGGGACTGCCGATCATCATGACGTGGCGTCTCTGGGTTGCAGCCTTCCTGATGACCTCTACCGCGTGCTCCTGGCCGATCACCTGGTCGATCAGAGACGGAGGGACTTCGACCTGTGCAGAATTCACCATGGAAACCTCCACAGGCACCTCCTCTTCATGGGTCTCTTCGGCAACCTGCTCCTGTTCCATAGGAAAATTGACCTCTTCTGTCAATGAGATAGTGATATAATTTATTCCTGCTCGTTTAAGTACTTTCAGCCTGAGGTAGCGGAAATGTTGGTTGTAAGCACAGAATATTCCCAGATCCTGGCTGCAAACGTGGCGAAAGGCCTGGATTGCCCCCTGGGCGGGGTAAAGTTCAGCCGGTTTCCAGACGGAGAGCAGTATCTCCGTCTCTCGGCTACGGACCGGCATATGGTCATCGTGGGGAGTATCCCTGAAGCAGATGCACTTATACAGATCCTCCTTCTCGTTGATGCCTGCGAAGGCGCCGAGATAACCCTCGTGGTCCCGTACATGGGATATGCGAGGCAGGACAAGCGTTTCCATGAAGGTGAGCCGCTCAGTGCGCGAGTAATCGCAAGGGTGCTCTCGACAGGTGTGTCGCGTGTCCTTACTGTCAATATCCATGACCGGGCAGTACTCTCCCATTTTCATGTTCCTGTGCGTGACGCCAGCCTGGCGGGGGAGATCGGACGCTACCTCGAAAAGAGCGAATTCAGCAGCCCGCTCGTCCTTGCACCCGATGAAGGCGCGGCTGCGTTTGCCGGCCAGGTCGCGGCGGTATGCGGATGGGAGACAGACCACCTCGAGAAGACCCGGATCTCCGGGAACGAGGTGAGAATGGCGCCGAGGAACCTGGAGGCGAAAGGACGTGATGTAGTGATCGTCGACGACATCATCTCGACAGGAGGTACCCTTGCGACCGCAGTGGCCATGCTGAAGGAGCAGGGAGCAAGAAGCGTCTCATCGGTCTGCGTCCACGGCGTGCTCGCAGAAGGGGCGTATGCAAGGCTGCTTTCAGGCGGTGTCCGCGAGGTGGCCTGCAGCGACACACTTGAGAGGGCATGCAGCCGCTATTCCGCTGCGGGTGCTGTCGTAGATGGAATCGAGGGATGCTGGTAATTGATGGCTCCCACCTTGAAGGCGGCGGGCAGATCGTCCGCTCGGCTGTTGCCCTCTCGGCTCTGACCTGCACACCCGTAAGGATTGAACATATCAGGGCAGGGAGGCAACAGCCCGGCCTCCGGCCGCAGCACCTAGCTGCAATCCTCGCAGTCGCGACGGCCTGCAACGCAGAGCTTACCGGGTGCGCGGTGGGGAGTCAGGAGATAGAATTTTTTCCGGGCCGCATCTCTTCACGCGAGATTTCCCTCGACGTGGGAACCGCGGGGAGCATACCCCTGGTGATACAGGCCTGGCTCCCTGTCGCGGTCCAAGCGGGCGGTATGCTGACCCTGACGGGCGGGACAGAGGTTGAAAGAAGTCCCAGCATCGACTATTTCACCAATGTCCTCGTCCCCTTCCTCGAGATGCATGGCGCCCGGATCTCTGTCAAGATTGCCAGGCGGGGATATTACCCCAAGGGTGGAGGATTGGTGAAGGTGGAGGTAAAGCCTTCAGTCCTGAACCGGCTCTCCCCCGACTGCAACCGGCCTGGGGGAGACCGCGGTATATGCTCCTGCAGCGCAGGACTCCCTGCGCATGTGGCGAAGCGGCAGGCGGATGCGGCAGCATTCCACCTCTTCCAGCGCATGGGGCTTGAATTCCCCGTGACCATGGATGTAAGGCCGGGTCCCAGTACAGGAAGTTCCTGCACTGTCTGGAGGGGATGGATGGGGGGAACAGGCCTTGGAAAAAGGGGGTATCCTGCAGAGAGAGTGGGAAAGGATGCAGCGCTCGCACTCGTCAGGGAGTGGGAATGCGATGGACACGTCGATTCATTTTTCGCAGACCAGCTCCTGATATACCTAGGTATAGCCGGAGGCTCGTACACAAGCCATACCTGCACGATGCATGCCCGGACCATGTGCTGGCTGCTGGCGGAGTTTGGCATCCACATCAGAGTCAGCGGAGAAAGGATCGTGAGGTTTGAACGTGCGGCGGGTGCTTGACGCTACGGCATTCTTCGTAGAGATGCCACTTGAAGGTGAACTCTACACCTCACCACTGGTGGTAGATGAACTCGCCGATGCAAGGTCACGGTGTCGGTTGGAGGCGCTCTCCGCAGTCGGCCTGCAGGTTGTCTCTCCAGGCCGGGACTTTATCCGGAGAGTTGAGCAGGTCTCCGGGACGAGTGGTGACGCGGGGGTGCTCTCACCTGCCGACCGCGAGATCCTGGCGCTTGCACTTGAGTTGTCCGCGGAAGTGGTCTCCGATGACTTTGCCGTCCAGAACGTCGCCCATCACCTTAAAATCCCTGCGTGTCCGCTCCAGCAGAGAAGGGCGAGAAAGAGGAAATGGAGGTTCCGATGTCCGGGGTGCGGCAGAATCCTGGATGGCCCGGGTGAGTGTCCTGTCTGCGGGGCCATCCCAAAAAGAACCATTAAGTAGGAGACAGAATACTGTTTCACCATGTCGTCGCTCGACGAGCTGATCCAGAAAGCAAGGATGCTCCTCTCCGAGGGTCACAGCCCCGGGCAGATCGCTGATGAACTCTCGCTCTCAATGGAGACCGTGACCTGGCTGCTCACACAGCAGAAGGGGGCGGCCATCCCGAAGGACGTGCATATCGACTGGACCGCGGTCAGCGGCCAGGGCGCACTCATTGACGGGGTGGCGATGATGCTCCTGAAGCGTTATTATTCTGCCCTCGACGAGGGTGAGAAGGAAGAGGGATATTCCGAGCGCTTCCCCACCCTCGCAGTAGGAATCGCCATCTCAGGAATACCCCTTGCGACCCTTATTGCGGTTGAGGAGGATATCAAGCTCGCCATCTACCACCCCGCAAAGCACAGCACGCAGGATCCCCCTGTAGGCTCGATCAGTGGAAATTTCTCATCGGTTACCGGGGAGCGGTGCATCATCATCGATGACGTCATCACTTCAGGCAATACGATGCAGGACGTCGTGAAGTACCTGCGGCGCCACGGAGCAACGCCCGTTGCCATATGGGTGATATTTGACAAGCGCGGACTCAGGGACGTGGACGGCGTTCCCGTATACTCTCTCTTTAAAATATCCCGGATCGATTAATCACCTCCCATTTTTCCACTCAAGAATAGGTTGTTTTATATAGAAGTTTAATTCCATCTTTTACAGCATCGGAGGAATTGCTATGCTTGGAGGACAACCTATCATCATTCTCAAGGAGAACGTGGAGCGCAACCGCGGCCTCGAAGCCCAGCGCTCGAACATCGCGGCTGCGAAGGCCATTGCCAGCGCGGTCCGGACCACGCTCGGACCCCGCGGCATGGACAAGATGCTCGTGGAGGGGACAGGCGATGTGACCATCACCAACGATGGTGCAACCATCCTCCAGGACATCTCGGTCGTGCACCCTGGAGCCAAGATGGTCATCGAAGTGGCCAGGGCACAGGACGAAGAAGTAGGGGATGGCACCACGACTGCCGTGGTCCTAGTTGGATCCCTGATGGAGAAAGCAGAGCAGCTGATCGAGAGAAAGATCCACCCCACTGTGATCGCCGAAGGATACCGCCTGGGCATGAAGAAATCGCTCGAGATCCTTGATGAACTCTCCCTGACCATCGATCCCTACGACAGGGAGAAGTTGATCAGGATCGCGGACACTGCCATGACCGGCAAATCGATCGAGTCGGTCAAGGACAAGCTGAACGGGATCGCAGTCGATGCGGTGATGGCAATTGCTGAGAAAGAGGGGAATAAGATCACCGCAGATGAAGACAACGTCCTGATCAAGAAACAGGCAGGGGACACGATGGATGATGCCGAGCTTGTCCGAGGCGTGGTCATTGACAAGAAGAGGATAAGCGAGGACATGCCCCGCAAGGTTAAGGATGCAAAAATAGCGCTCGTCGCAAGCCCCATGGAGATAAAGAAAACCCAGGTCAAGGCAAAGATCCATATCAGCTCAAGCGAGATGGTCAGTGCATTCTCTGCTCAGGAGAGGGAGGCATTGAAGAGATTTGCCGACAAGGTCATCGAGAGCGGGGCAAATGTGTTGCTCTGCCAGAAAGGCCTCGCGGACGCGGTCGCATTTTATCTCGCCAAGGGGGGAGTGCTGGCTGTCGAGGATGTTCCCGAGAAGGACATCAAGTTCGCGGCAAGGGCGCTCAATGCCCAGATCGCCAACAAGGTTGATGAATTGTCCCCCGACATGCTTGGCCGCGCCGATCTTGTGGAGCAGCTGGAAGACGGCGAGTTTATCAAGATCTCGGGCTGTAAGAACCCGAAGACCGTCACCATTCTCCTCCGTGGGTCGTCCCAGTATCTCCTCGACGAGCTCGAGAGGGCTGTTGTGGACGGGACCCGCGTCGTGATGGACGCAATGGAGGACGGGAAACTGGTCGTTGGCGGTGGATCGGTCGAGACAGAGATCCTGATGAAGGTCAGGGACTATGCAGCCAACGTCGGTGGCCGCGTGCAGCTTGCGATTGAGGCGTTTGCAAACGCGTTCGAGGTCATCCCCGTCACCCTTGCCGAGAACTCGGGTTATAACCCGGTGGACAAGCTGGTGGACTTGAAGAATGCCCATGCCAAGGGACAGAAGTATGCGGGCCTGAACGTGTACAACGGCAAAATCATCGACATGCTGAAAGAGGGCGTGATCGAGCCCCAGCGCTCCAAGCGGCAGGCCATCCAGAGCGCGACTGAGGCCGCGATCCTCCTCCTCAGAGTGGATGATATGATGGTAACCCGTGAGTCCAAGGGCCCGGAAAGTGCCCCTGGCGGTGGCATGCCCCAGATGGGCTGATATTCCATACCTTTTTTTTACATTTTTCGAGGGGCATTTCCGGGCAGGCATTTTTTTTTACATGGTCATATGGTATGTACAGGATAAACGGACCGCATACATTTCGTCAGGCGCCATCTGCCCATATACCAACGGCAACGATCCACGCTCCCGGCCCCGGAATTACCGCAAAGGCTTACCAATCGGTTCCGAAGGATGCAATTCGACCGCTAAAGCTTCCTTCAACGAGGCAGGATTAAATGCGGAACAAATGATCCGGATCGGGGAAACGGAGACAGTTCAGTGATTGATTTGGTATCCAGATACCAACATCGGTCCAGTCTCCGCACAAAAAAATCGCGAGGAGAAAATTTTTGTCACTGCCTTCGTTAAGGGTCATCCCCTCGATCCGGTGGAGACAATCTCCACTTCCTCTGCTTCGATCTGCATGTCCTGCGGGAGGCTCTGTCCCTTGAAGAGAATGAGCACCGTATCAGGTATGATCCCTATGGAAAGGAGGGCCTCCTCGTAAGTCGCACCATCCATTCCCTCATATTCAATACATTCCCCCCCCGGGACCAGGAGAAGACGGCACTTCATTCCCATTCGATAGCATTATACGAATGCGAAAGCAAAATAGCTACCCCGTGCCGAGGTAGTCTAGCCCGGGAAGGCGGTAGCCTCGAAAGCTACTGGCGCTCGCCGCCTCGGGAGTTCAAATCTCCCCCTCGGCGTCAAAGATAATCGCGTTTTTCGTATGAAAAAGGTCCAAGGGAGCCTCCAGGCCCCATAAAAATCACATGATTCACTTCGAGACATACGCATACAGAATGAAAATCGCGGAAACGATTTTCATAGAAAAAAGTGTGGTGTTCACTCACTCGCTGTCAGTTCCCGCACCGGAATGAGAAAGAGACAGGGACCCGGACTTCTGCCAGGACCAGTTTTTTATTATTCATGAGGAGTGATGGTGGTTGCAGGGAGGGGGGCTTTGCCCTGTATGCCGTTATTCTGCCTTTTCCCCATGTCCGCTCAGGTACATCATCTTCCTGACCTCCCGCATGCAGGGGTTCATGGAATCGAGATAAATCCTTGCGGATTCGACAAATGCATCTGCCTCAACCGGATCGATTGCCCGGATCGGCATTGAAACGGAGAGGACATAACCAATGAACAGGTTGTCCAACTCCCACATGTCGAGGATCGGGACGTAGCGTTCATATGACCCGGAGGCGGTCACACGGAAGAGAATCCCTGGATGAGATCCTGCAATGAAGAATGTTGGTTCGCCTGATATTTTCCGAAACGCTATCCCTCGGTCATCAGGAAAAGGACAGACATGGCGCCATCCTGCAAGAATCTCCTCCGGAATTTCTTCCGGGAATGCATCGCATGTGGGGGAGCTCAGATTGCGGTGGAGGTGAGTGCACATCATGCAGAGAGGTGAAACCGTGGTGGCATCCGGTTTGTCATTCATGGCAGTACGAGCAGTGATATGCATTACAATGGGCAAAAAGGTTGGCGTGGAGGGTCGTTTTCTCCATTCTGCTCTCCTTCAGGCCCGCAGGATGAACTGCCCCAGCTCTACATACCTTCCCGCACCGAGCATCCAGGTTCCGTCGACGTCAGTCACGTAACTGATTTTAAGGTCCGTCCTGTTGGTAAAGGGGTTCACAGAATAGTAATCGACCAATCCCCCGCCGCTCTTTGCCACGTCAATGAACTCCTTTACGTGATGATTGCCGACCGGGTCGGTCGCGTTGAGACGGTTTACGCCGACCTGCTCGGGCTGGTAGGGCCAGCAGAGCACCGTCCCGTTGTAATCGTAGGCGAAGATGTAGAGGTCTCCGCGTATGAATGGGCCACTCTGGTTGTTGAACGCCGCAGTGGCCCTGTCGCGGCCCTGCTCCAGTGCATAGGCCCTTGCCTCTGCGACGAACTGGCGAAGTTCGTTGTCGATGAGGAGATCCTCACGGGTGTAAACTCCCGCCCCTACCCAGTAGGTATCTTCGACGGCACGTACATAACTAATCTTGAGAGTGCTCTGCTGTTCGCCTGAAGGATACGGGTAATGGTAAAGTATATACCCCCCACCTCCCTTTGCCAGCTGTATCTCAGTTTCGGTGTACGGTTTTCCGGCTGCGTCCTTCAGCGGGCGGAAATCGGTGCCGACCATGCCGGGCTGGAAGGGGAGGGCAAGCGCGATACCCGAATAATCGAGGGCATACACATAGACATCGCCATTGACGAAGGGGCCGGAAGCATTGTGAAAGGCGGCAATGGCGGCTTCTTTTCCGACCTCCTTTGCCCATGACGCAGCGTTGTCCACGTATTCCTTAATCTCGAGCGATGTTGCGGGATAATGATGACCGGTTGACGCTGTAGTATTGGAGGAAACAATGTGTTCTGCCGTTGTATGGGTTGGTAAGGGGGTCGAAGTGCCGGCGGGAGGGGAGGTCTGTATGCACCCTGCTGCAAGAGCGAGGGCAGCAAGGATCACCAGTATGGAAGAAAGACCATGCCTCATAAACAACGGGTAATCCCCTATTCCTATTAAACAGGTCACTTTCAATTTTTGGAAGTTTTAATGGCAGAATCCCGGGGCCATCAAGTAGTCCATATTCTGTTCGGATGGGGATTTGTCTGTCCTCTCTGTTTTTCGGGAGGACATCGGTTCTTGACAAGAATTACTCCTGGCATTCAACCGGGTCTCATGGATCCAGGGTTCAAATTCGTGCATTCATCCTTCTGCGCGGGATTTCCTGCGGAATAGAGAATCCAGAAATCCCTCCGCGTCCTCTTGTCTAGGCGGGATTTTTCAACCATTTTCAGGGCGAGCGAGATCCTGCAGATGCACTATCAGGGGTGGTCAGCCCTCCACACCAAACGAGAAATAGAATGTCGCTCCCTGCCCCGGCTCACTCTCCGCCCAGATCTCTCCGCCATGCCGCCTTATGATGCGCTCAACGATTGCAAGGCCGATACCCGACCCTTCATATTCCTCCTGACTGTGCAGTCGTTGGAATTCCATGAAGAGTTTATTCGCATACTTCATATCAAAACCGGCACCGTTGTCCCTGACATAGTAGACTGCCTTTTCATCCCTGAAGAGAGATCCTATCTCGATCCGTGCATTTTCAGTCTTACTTGTGAATTTCACCGCGTTGCCTATGAGGTTCGTGAATACCTGCCTCAGCATCGAAGGGTCGGCGTAGCACTCCGGCAATGAACCAATCCTGACATCGATCTTTCTGCCCGGTGCCTGGTTCAGGAATTCGGATATTACTTCACGCACCATTGGTTCGGGAGATATCCATTCGCGCTTCAGTTCCTGCCGGCCCATCCGCGAGAGTGCAAGCAGACCGTCAATGAGGTTGTCCATAAGTTCGACGTTATGCCTGATCACATCGATGAAGTGCTGTTGTTTCTCATCAAGGCAGGGACCAGCTGACTCGGAGAGGAGGTGGGAGAACCCGTCAATAGCCCGAAGCGGGCTGCGTAGATCATGCGAAACCGAATAGGTGAACGCCTCCATCTCTCGGGTCGCAAATTCGAGTTCGGAAGTCCGCTGGGCAACCCGGGCTTCCAGTTCGGCATTCAGTTCTCTTATCTCTTCCTCGACCTTTTTCAAGTGGGTGATATCAACAATTGTTCCCCGTGTCCCGGTGACGGTCCCCTCCTCTTTCCGTGCCGCGATATATACCATGATCGGAAATGTGCTGCCGTCTTTCCGTATCCCTGTATATTCAGAACCATGGGACTTTTTCCCTGCCAGGATCTCCCCGAATCGTGCGCTCGCCAGCGTCCGTTCTTTGGTTGTCAGAAAGTCAAATATATTGATCCTTTTATCGAGATCTTCTGGGTCGTACCCGAATACCTCGAAGGCGATGGGGTTGGCAAATGTGATATTGCCGTTGAGATCGGTCTCAAAGACTCCCTGGGGAAGGAGCCGGACGAGATCCATGAAGCGCTCCTCGCTCGCCTCGCACTGCCGGATTTGTGCTTTCAGCCTGTCGACCATGACCTGGATGCTGCCGGAAAGGTTTGAGAGCTCGAGACTTGGGAAAGGCCTGACCGCATGATCCAGGTCTCCTTCGGCAATAATATTGACATCCTCCACAAGTCTCTCGATAGGCCTTGAGAGTTTTCGGGATACCATCATGGCGATAAGCCCCCCTGAAAGAATGACGAGGAATGCGGCAAAGCCATTCAGGATTCCAATGTGGTCAAGCTCTCTTTTGAGCATCGCGTCGTCGTAGGTAAGTTTTGCAAAGATACTCATGTCAGCAGCATAATCCGGGTCACGAAGGTCGATGACCCGCCAGACAACTGTCTTTCCTGTATTTTCGTCTGTCACTATCTGTGAGGACCGGTTCTCCCACAGGATGTAGTCGAGCATCTCCGATTCTTCAGGTGAGGGAATATAGCTGGTGTTGTAGATTAGCCTCTTCTGCTTCTGAAACAGGAGCACCTCTTTAAGATAGGGATTGAATGCCTGCACCTCCCTTACTACGTCGCTGTACTGGAGATCCATCCTCTCCCCTGCAAATGATTCCGAACGAAGCGCGAGCTCAATGATGTAGCGGTGATCAGGTGAAGGCATATACCCGTATTTTGTGAGTGCCCCGGTATACCATTCCATCACGACCCTGTCAGGATAATATCCCGACGAATTCCATATCTTGTGGAGATATTGACAGAAATCAGGATAAATGACTGAAAAATCGAGGCCAACCTCCCGGGGTGACGATGAATGCTCGACGACACACTGATCATTGATCAGATGGATATCCATCCCGCCGATCCTGTCTTTAAGCGCAGGAAGGTCCATAAGGGAGGGATCTTCGCCAGAAAGGACATATTCTGCCATGACGATTTCGAACGCATCCTGCATCTTCTGGTTGTAGGTGTTGTCGTACAGTTTCAACCCGGTATCAATCATCCTGAAGGAATTATCCATGTGCGATTCCGTCATTGCCCGGAGCCGTTCTGCATTCTCGACAGTATGGCTCTTCGCACTCTCATAATTCATCCATATCCCGGCGATTAGTGCAGTGACGATGATGAGAAAAAGAATTCCCATTAGAAGATAGGAGTAAGGCAGTTTCCCATCGTTCTGTCTCTTCGTCATCCCCACCCAGTCTATGAACAGTATTCAACACTGGCATTATAAAGACCCTTCAGTCACTGAAATTCTCTTCAGGCAGATAAATCCCCGGAATTTTCATCAGTCTCGTCGTCCCAGATGATTGACACTATCAGCCAGGCGGATCCTACCTTAATCAGTGGGATACTGTTAAACCCCATGGAAGAGGGTTCTGGTTTTTTTTGGGTTGAAACGTGCTTCCCAGGTGCTGAACCTCAGGGCAATCCTGCCGAAGTGTTCCGGGCGGGAACACATCTCTCTCTCTCTCTCTCTCTCTCTCTCTCTCTCTCTCTCTCTCTCTCTCTCTCTCTCTCTCTCTTCGAATTCCTCGAGGGTTCCCTGGCGGACCCGTTCGTGGACAGCAAAGATGAATTCGCAAATTGAAAAGAGAATGGCATTATCCCCTCTGTTTTTGATCTGCATTCCTTCCGGAATGAAGATCTGCCTCAAAGTATCGAATCATGGGTGTTCTCCCGGTCAAAGCGAATTCACCGGTATGATTGGGATATCACGCTGTCAATCTCATCCATATACAGGACTTTTCTGGACACCCGGTAATACTCTCCACTATCCCAGGCACATGGCAGGATATCCTGCAAAGCGGCGAGCAGGATTTTTTTAGAGGTTTTCACATGCTGCTCGTGAAGATGGGTATTATTCCGGGATTATGAAGAAAATGCCTTTTCAGACAACGGGAGCCTCTCAGAAAACTCTTATAATTGTGAGATGAAGCTCTACTCATGAAGGCAATCGTCTTTGTGGTGCTCTGTGCGTTTGCAGGACTCCTTGTCCTTGGCGCCGGCTGCACCCAGCCGTCCACTGTGCCGGCCACGCAGGTCCAGACACCTGTTCCCACCACGGCACAACCTACCGCCACTCCGACAGTTGCGACCCCAGCCGCGACACCTACCCTCGGATACCTTGAGGGCCCGATGCCTGCGCAATACATGGTTGATGTCCAGGTCGACCGGAATACCGTCGCAATCACCCCTAGCATTATTGCGACCTACAGGGGTGGCAGAGGCACCAATTTCGTCCACTCTATGGATGTCACGGTGACACGATCCGATGGCCAGGTAATCACCCAGAGCATCGAGCGGCCCCAGGTGAACTCAAAGATCGAGATCGAAGGGACGCGGGGGACCGACAGGGTAGAGGTGTTCATCAACCTGGTCAACGGCGAACGGTACAGGATCTACGACCAGTCCCTCCCGTTCAGGACATATAACTGATTATTCTCATTTTTTCGCACACAAACCCGCCTCCACTGACCCGTATTACCGGAGATTGCAATGTCACCCGTGCTGAATCTGGCGTTCATTTCGCAATCGGAGAATATGCCGGGTTTTCAGAAGAAAATTCAGTATGATACCAGGGAACGATGATTCGGGTCAACAGATCCAGGAGAAAGTGGACTGCCTTTCATCCTCTGTGCTGCTTTTTTCCCTGCCCTTCGAAGGTCGCCACGAGCATATTGTCCCGAAAGACCTGTACAGTGTAGCTTGAATACTGTGCGGTCTCACCATTGCATTCGGCAATTGCAGTGAGAGTTCCCATTGCAGGGGCAAGGTAGAATATTTGCGCGGAGAGCGCTACTTCATCGACATCCCCCAGGTTTGCTGCGATGCCGAAGGCCTGGTCGGCGAGTGCGAATATGGCTCCCCCATGGGCAAACCCCCGCAGGTTCCGCTTCCCTTCGGTATCCATCCTCACCCGTGCGTACCCGGGACGCGCCTCGAGTATCTCCATCCCCAGCAGGCGGGCGAACTCTGACTGGTTGAAATGCCGGACCTTCTCAAGCACATCTGAAGGGGTGAAGTGATTCGGATCTACAGGATGATGAGGGGACATTTCAAATCGGGTCCTCTTTGGGATAGCAAGGGTCTCAATATGCCTCTATTTGTATTCCCTGCGGGTATACTGGTGCTTGTCGGAGGAACCCCCGTGTGCCACGATATAGAGCCATTCATAAAGGGACTTGAGAGTCCCGAACTGCTCGTACCTGCGCATGGAGAACCCTACCCTCATCCTGTTGTCAAACTTCACTTCCCCTAGCTTCCTCATCCGCCTGGCAATCTCCAGGTCGTCGCCGGCATCGACGACGTGGTACATTCCTGCCTGGAAAAATGCGTCTTTCCGGAATGCCGTGTTGCATCCGAGCGTGTAATACAGTGTATGGGTGTAATAGCCAAACCTTGCAAAATTGTTCGCAAAGGCAAGGGAGAGGTGGTTCTTGAGGGTCTTTTCGATGGGGTCGACAGGCCCATAGAGCTGCACTATATCGGGATACCGCGCAAAGTCATCGAGGATGACCTCGAGCCAGTTGCCCGGGATGATGCAATCGGCATCGGTAGTCGCCAGAATCGGGCCTCTTGCCTTCATCGCGCCATCGTTTCGCGCCCCACCAACTTTCCTGCTGGTCTGGATGAAGACAAGATCAGCGAGGGGCTCGGCAAGATCCCTCGTGGAATCCTTGGAGCCGCCATCCACGACGATGATCTCGTAGTCTTCCCTCGGAATGGTCTGGCGGTTCAATGATTCGAGACACGCAACAATATTCGCAGACTCGTTAAACGAGGGGATTACTACTGAGATCTTCATTCCAAGAGCTCCCTGTACAGCCTGACATGCCGTGCGGCGATATCCTTTAAATCGAACTGCGATGTGAAATCCCTTGCGGCCGCCGCACATTGGTTCAGCGCAACTCGGTCCTCAAGCAGGGCCCTGGCGTCTTCGCGGTCCGAGAAATAAAGGATGTTCTTGCCATAAATGTCATGGAATTCGGGGATATCCCTCGCAATCACAGGAAGACCGCAGGAGAGCGCTTCCAGGATGACCAGGCCGAATGTCTCGGCAAATGATGGCATGAAGAAGACGTCGGCCGCGCTGTAGGGCTTGATAATATCGTTTACGTTGCCCGGGAAGAGCACATTCTCCCCGCATCGCAACTTCAGGTGCTTGATCTTCCCATAGTCCTTCGAGAGGGCTCCGTACGGAAACCCTCCGATCCAGACGAATTTCCTGTCCGGAAATTTTCGGGAGAGCGCCAGGAAGTCGTAGAGCCCTTTCCTTGGGGTCAGCTGGGCCACTGTGAGCACGACCTGCTGATCGTCAGGTATGCCGTAATACTCCCTGAACGCTGCCCTCTTCTCTTTGTCCCTCCTGAAGAACTCCCGGTTAATGCCGTTTGGGATCATCGTCACCGGCATCTCTGGGATCATGGCAGTGACCTCCTCATGGCAGGGCCGGGAGATGGTGATGATGTGATCGAACCTCCGGTAGATCTTTGGATACCTCTTGTTGATGGCCCGCGCGAGGGCGATATTTCCCATGTTGATTCGGGGAGTGGAATGCGCGGTCAGGATCTTCTTTCCCCTGGACATCCGGCGATTGAGCCCTGCAATGGGGCCGAAAGTGTGGTAATGGACGATGTCTGCGTGGTTTGAAAAACTCTTCCATGAGACTTCTATCCCCGGCTCGTTCTGGAGCTGGAGGTAGAGTGTCTTTGCAACCGTCGCGCATCCAATGAATCGGAAGAAGAGCATGTCTTCCACAAAGAAATTGACTTTCACGACCAGTTCCTCACGCACTCCATGGCCTGGCGTATGCAGCCGTCCATGTTCAGGTACTCAAACTTTGAGAACCTCCCGACCAGGGTGATTCCCTGCGCCTCGAAAAATTCCCTGATGATCCTGATATTCTCAAGGTATGCGAGGTCGTATACTACGTAGGCAAACTTCTGACGGTCCACTGCGGTGTGGACCACCTGTTCCTGGGTGAGGAATCCCATCTGCTCGAGGGACTTTATCACGTGAGTGACGAGTTCGCTATCGGTCATGCGGGAGACTTCGTCGCCTTCGTTGTAGGTGATCTCAGCCAGGATGCCCGCATGACCCGCAGGGGCCACATGGCTGCTGAAATTGGAAGGAAACGAGATCCGGTTCGCGAGACTCTGTTCCCTGTCAGGGATATAGAGCCATGAAATATCGGGGACCGTCCCCCTGATCCCCACCTGGACGCAGCAGACAGAGTTGTAGCGCAGGGCACGTATCGCGTCCTGCACGCTCACCGGGACATTATCGAGGCATGGCATGAGGTGCTGGAGGGGGATTGTACTGATCACCCTGTCTCCCCGGTGCGTCCGTTTCCCGTCACTGGCCTCCCAGGCGCCGTCCCTGAATGTAAGCGATCGAACGGGAAAACCGGTCACGATGCAGTCCTCGATTCCCCTTGCAATGGATGTGACCAGGGCCTCGATCCCGCCTTCAGCCGGGTATGTAAAGACCGACTGGTGTGTGTATCCCTCTGTTTCTATTCCTATGGCAGATTTTATGACGTCTTCGACCGGGGGCCTCGGCACTCTCCCCTCGACCCAGTGAGCAGACATTGAAGCCGGGGGATAGTTCCAGATCTTCTCGTTGTATGGAATCATGTAGAGATCGGCGATTCCCTTCCCGAAGGTGGCGTATATCCATTCCGCGAAATTGGCAGGCGGCGGGATCTCCCCTTTCTCTGACTTTACGTAGGTCTTGATGAATTCATTGATGCAGAAGAAGAGATCGTCCTTTGGAAGGGCGGCCAGCCCGTTCTCGAACGGATATTTCACCAGGATATTCCTGTACATAATCCTGGTGTTCCTCGTCCGCTTCTCCCGGTTTGAGGAAAGGACGTTCTGCATGAATTCGAGGACCTCGGTGTCCCTTGAGAAGATGATATGCGACCCGCCAGTATCGAACGTGAACCCGTTGTCTGTCCTGGAACGGCAGAGGCCACCGATCCGCTCATCAGCCTCGAGGACAGTCACCTGCTGTCCGCGGCTGTGGAGCAGGTGTGCGAGGGTGATGCCGGAAAGACCCCCTCCCAGGATGAGTGTGCGCACGAGCATAGTATTTTACCGGAGGGATTATATGATTGACCATTCACGGGTGTATCCTCCTGTCTCACGTTTTCACTGTGAAAATGGCCTCACCGTTTTCATTATTCATACTTGTATCAAAAAGTGAATTACATGGTTTTTAAAATGGATAGGATTGCCGGATCAAAGAGTTGAACGCATGACCCTGCATGAATACTCAGACAAGAGGGATTTCACAAAAACACCCGAACCACCGGGAACCATCGAAAGAGGGACGGGCGTCGCAATCTTCGTTGTCCAGGAACACCATTCACGCCACCGCCATTTTGACTTTCGCCTGGAACACGAGGGGGTGCTTGTCTCGTGGGCAGTGCCAAAAGGCATCCCCGAGTTGCCGGGAAAAAAGCACCTGGCGGTCCGGACCGAAGATCATCCGCTCGCGTATGCGGATTTCAAGGGAAGCATTCCAGAGGGGGAGTATGGTGCGGGAGAAGTCGAGATATGGGACAAAGGCACCTTCAATCCCATGACCTGGGAAGAGGACCGGATTGAGGTGGTCCTGCAGGGAAACCGGCTCAAAGGGAGGTACATCCTCATCAGGTTCAAACGGGCGGGAGAGAACGACTGGCTGTTATTCAGGGCAGAGGAGTAAACGGCTGATTCACTGCATGAATTTGAAAAAAGGCAAAAAAGAATCTCTTTTTATTTCGCGCTCTTCACTGTTTTTGTGCCGCGGAGTATGGCGATCTTTCCTGTCCGGACCAGCTCTTTGACTCCATACTGGCGCAACAGCTTCTCAAGGGCATCTATCTTTTCAGTATCCCCCGTCACAGAGAGGACAACGGTCCTGCTGCCCACATCAATGATCTGTGCCCGGAAGATGCTTGCGATCTGCATTATCTCCGCCCGGCTGCTCCCTGGCTCGGCGGTGACCTTGATGAGCGCGAGTTCGCGTTCCACGCGGTCGTTTTCGGTGATGTCGGAGACCTTGATCACGTCGATGAGTTTGTTCAACTGCTTCATCACCTGCTCGATCTGGGCATCGTCTCCGATGCAGACGATGGTGATCCTGCTCATTTCCGGCTCCTCGCATGTGCCGACCGCGAGGCTCTCGATATTGAAGCCGCGCCGCGAGAAGAGCCCGGTAACCCTGGAGAGGACACCCGGCTTATTCTCCACCAGCACGCTCAGGGTATGCGGCTTCATTCGTTTAAACCCCCGATCATCTCGTTTATGGCGGCTCCTGCCGGCACCATGGGGAAGACGTTCTCCTCACGCTCGACCCGGAAGTCCAGGATGAACGGGCCATCGGTCTCGATCGCCGCCTGGAGGGCAGGTCTCACATCGTTTGTGTCCTCGACCCTCATGCCGTCGATGCCATACGCATTCGCGATCTTCACGAAGTCGACAGCCGGAAGCTCAGTGTAGGAGTAACGGCGATCGTAGAAGAGCTCCTGCCACTGCCGGACCATCCCGAGGAACCGGTTGTTCAGGATGGCAACCTTGACAGGGATCTGATAGTGGGAGACCGTCCCCAGCTCCTGGATGTTCATCTGGAAGCTCCCGTCGCCGGCAATATCGAAGACCACCTGATCGGGACGGGCAAAGTGTGCACCCATCGCCGCGGGGAAGCCGTATCCCATTGTACCGAGGCCCCCTGAGGTGATCCAGGTCCGCGGGTGCCGGAAACAGTAATACTGGGCAGTCCACATCTGGTTCTGCCCGACCTCGCTGACGATGATGCCCTCGCCCGCCAGGAGTTCCGAGAGCTGCTCGATCACGAACTGCGGCCGCAGCACCCCGTCCCTTGGATATTTCATCGGAAATTTCTCCTTCCATGTGCGGATGCGGGAGAGCCACCGTTCGTATTCCTTCCTCTTCTGGATGCGCTCCCGCATCTCCTGGAGAACTGCTTTTGAATCCCCGACGATAGGCACGTCTACCCGCTTGTTCTTTCCAATCTCGGCGGGATCGATATCGACATGGATGATTCGGGCCTGGGACGCGAAAGTGTCAAGCTTGCCTGTCACCCGGTCATCGAACCTCACCCCGATGGCGATGAGGAGGTCGGACTCGGTAACCGCATAGTTTGCGTACCTGGTCCCATGCATGCCGAGCATCCCCAGGTTGAGGGGGTGGTCGCAAGGGATAGCCCCGATGCCCATCAGAGTGGTGGTCACCGGGATCCCCATCATCTCGGCAAGACTGACGAGTTCCGCCGATGCGTTCGAGCTGATCACACCGCCTCCCACGTAGAGAAGGGGCCGCTCGGCCTCCATCATCATCTCGATTGCCTTGTCGATCTGCCTGGTGTGCCCTCTGTAGGTCGGCTGGTATCCCCGGAGGTTCACCTGCTCCGACTCGGGATATTCGTATTCGATCTCCTTTGTGCTGACATCCTTCGGGAGGTCGATCAGGACTGGTCCCGGCCTTCCTGTGCGCGAGATGTAAAACGCCTCCCTGATGACATGCCCCAGTTCCTCTGTCCTCTTGACGAGATAGTTATGCTTGGTGATCGGCAGCGTGATGCCGGTGATGTCAGACTCCTGGAAGGCATCGTTTCCAAGGAGGCTCGTCGGGACCTGTCCGGTCAGCGCCACGATGGAAACTGAGTCCATGTAGGCAGTTGCAATCCCGGTCACCAGGTTGCATGCCCCCGGACCGGAGGTGGCCAGGCATACGCCAACCCTGCCGCTGGCGCGGGCGAACCCGTCAGCGGCATGGGCGGCTGCCTGTTCATGCCGTACAAGGATGTGCCGCAATGACGAATTGTAGAGTTCATCATAGATCGGCAACACTACACCGCCGGGGTAGCCGAATATTGTCTCCACCCCTTCGCGTTGCAGCCCTTCAATGAGTATTTTTGCTCCGGTCTTCATTCTCTTCCCTCAGTAGTCTGTTCATGCCGGCGATCACCGCTTCGACGCTTGCCATGATGATGTCCGTGCGGGCGCCGCGAGACGTAATTATCTTTCCGTCCTTACTTAATCTTACCGTCACATCCACGAGCGCGTCGGTTCCCCCGTGGATTGCGTCGACGTGGTACTCCTCGAGCCGAATGTCGGCCACGGCGGCAACCGATCTCCGGAGGGCTTCCATGGCCGCATCGACAGGTCCCGCACCTGTAGAGGCTCCCGTCACCTCTTCTCCCTTCACGTCCATTGTCACCGATGCGGTGGGAATGACATTGCTCCCGCTTACTACGGTGAACTGCTTCATCTTCAGCACCGGCCGGCATTCGATGGCCATTACCGCTTCGGCCACGGCGATGAGATCCGTATCGGTGATCCTTGTCCCCTTGTCCCCAAGTGCCTTGATCCTTTTCAGGATCTCTTTCAACTGGTTCTCATCGGGATGATAGTGCATCTCTGCGAGGGCCGCCTCGACCGAGGCTGAGCCCGAGTGCTTCCCGAGCATGATGCGCCGCTTCCTCCCGACACGTTCGGGTGGCACAGGCTCGTAGGTGCTCGGCTCCCGGAGGACGCCGTGGGCATGGATGCCACTCTCGTGGGTGAATGCCATCTCACCCACGATGGCCTTGTTGGTGGGGAGCGGGACTCCCGTCATCCTTGAGACAAGGGAGGAGAGGTGGTAGATCTCCCCTGTCTTGATCCCGGTAGGATACTGATAGAGGAGTTCGAGTGCCATCACCAGTTCTTCAAGAGGGGTATTTCCCGCGCGCTCCCCTATACCGTTCACTGTGACATGTGCACACGTTGCGCCGGCTTTCAACGCAGCAATCGTGTTTGCCATTGCCATCCCCAGGTCGTCGTGGCAGTGGATGCTCAGGGGTGCAAGGCAGAGGTTCGGGATCACCTCGGCTACGCGCTCGGGTGTCAGAAGTCCAACCGTGTCGCAGAAGCAGAGGCGTTCTGCTCCGCGCTCCAGGCCACCAGCGTAGATCTCTCGGACAAACGCCGGGTCGGCCCTTGACGCGTCCTCGCCGGAGAGCTCAACAATAAGCCCCCGCTCCCGGGCATAGGTGACCGCAGAGAACGCCATCTCACATATCTGCGCCCTGGTCTTCCTCATCTTCTTCTCTATGTGCAGGTCGCTCACAGGAATGACGAGGTGAACCGAGTCAGCGCCATAATCGGCGGCAGAATCGATGTCCTGGACTACCGCCCTGACATATGTACAGACTTCCGCCTTCAGGCCCGCATCGGAGATGAGCCGGAGGGCTTCCCGTTCTCCCTCAGATGCCGCAACGGAGCCGGCTTCCACCACGTGCACCCCGATATCCGAGAGCATCGTGGCGATCTCAAGCTTCTGACCGGGATTCAGCGAAACGCCCGGGGTCTGCTCCCCATCCCGGAGAGTGGTGTCGAAAAACCGGATGTTACCGGGGAATAAAACGATCTGTCATGGAAAATTCCACCACGAGATATACGTTTGGGCCCGGGGGTATAAAAAAAGTGGGTTTGATACGGTATCAGGTGGAGCCCGGCGCCGCACCCGAGGCCTCGTAGACCCTGGTGACGTACCTGGCTTCAAAGATGATCAGTAAGGGGAGCAGGATCAGGGTGATGAGCCAGCCAATGAAGGGGATCATGTTGAAGAGGTTGATCACGAACCAGATGATTCCCGCCACGATGAAGAGGATGATCAATGCAAGAATGTAGCTTCCCCACCCGATCTTCCTGATAGTCTCGAGGATTGCACCAAAGTTGAATGCCTCGCCGAACCGTTCTGTCCTTGCCATCCGGACAAACCCGATGGTCGAGAAGAGCATCAGGATGAAGGCCACGATCAGGGCGATCAGCACCCCCACCATGAACGCTGCCACGAGAGGCATGAGTACTTCCATGTTGTTGGTAAAGAATTCGGGATCGCCGCTCATCGCTGCTTCCTGTATGGCCGAAATGAACGCGAACCCACCAAAGATGAGGATGATGAGAATGACGGGTATCGCATAGATGATTGCAGCGACAAGAAGCTTCAGGCCATCGATGAACAGCTTGCCCCACTGTGCAGGCTCGGGGGCAGGCGTCTTGCCCCTCCAGATCTCCATCGTGTATCCCATCATCAGGGGGAAGATGATTGTGGAGATGATCAGCAATATCCAGCGCTTCCAGTGGCCGACGAGGCCGTCTTTCGCATAACCCAGGGAGTCTCCAAGCATGTTGCCATAATCCATGTAAATCACCAATAATTGCAGAAATATTTGCAATCAACGGTAATTTATAGCTATCCTTGAATTGAGGGTCAATAGACAGCCGATATGTGAATTGATTTTTTACCAGGCAGAGGTTCAATTTCGTGTCTATATGAAACGCGAATGATTAAAAAAGGCGCGTCGCGATGTCATATGGGCGGTGGAGACGAAATCTCTACATGTGTGGGCAATTTTCGCTCTCATACCCCTGTTTAGGATGCAGGCGTCGCACCAGGAATTTTGCATAATTTCCACAATCGATTCCTGAGACATCACTTCGCCAGGAAAGGGTATTTTGGAAAAGATAAAAAATGAGTTCGTAGCCATGATTCGGGTCATGGGAAACGGCGGCGTTTCATTGATTGAATTAGTATCCGACAGAACAATATCGATTCCGTCACTCCAAAAATCGCGGGATGAAAAAAGATGGCTGTGGGCTCATAATGCGTTCTTTCCATTTCCACCTGGTTTTCTGTATCATGTCATGAAAAATGGGATAAAAAATATCAATCAGTTGAAGAGACGGAAGAGTCAGCCGGATTTCCCGCAGAATCATAGAGGATACAGATATACCGGTGCATAAAGACCATGATAGCCGGTGAAATGAGTATCTGGATAATTGCGCCAATGAAAGGAATGAAGCTCAAAATGACCTGGATGACGGCAACAATCACGACGACAATAATCAACGCCAGGATGTAGGATCCCCATCCGATCTTCCCTATGGTGGCCAGGATTGCGCTGAAATTGAACGCTTCTCCTATCTTTCCCGTCCGTGCAAACCTGACAACCCCTACGACTGCCAGGAGCCAGAGGATTATTGCTGCGATGACTGCGATAAGGACACCGGCAATCACACCCCCAAGGATGGGCATCAGGACTGGCATAAGTGCTTCAAAGTCAGGTTCAGCCGGCATTGACATGAGGATAGGCAGTGCGCTGAGGAGTGCTGCACCTGCAGTGACTGCAAGAATAACCATCACAGGGATAAGGTAAATCACTTCTATGACGAGAAGTTTGATCCCATCAACAAACATCCTGCCAAAACCGGCGACTTCCGGAAGCGGGAATTCGCCCCTGAGAATCTTGAGCAAATAGCCCATGGAGAAGGCACCCAGGATTATGGCTATCACGAATGCAATGATGAACCCGATGATAAATGTTCCAATCAGCGACGCCGGAATCTCTCCCCCAGTGTAAGCCAACAATGACGGCAGCATTATCAAAACAACAAGAATGAACGGGATTGCCGGGAGGAGTGTCAACACTATCAGCATGATCCAGGTCTTTAAATTTTTCGTGAGTCCATCCATGGCATATTCAAAGGAATCGTGAATCATTTTTCCATAATCCATGAAAATCACCTTTTTTTTTGCAGGTTCAGGTTTCATCAATTTCAATTTAAAGGTATCTTTTTTTAAAAAAAGTGCGGCATTCCTGCTAATGCCTGAAATGGCGGATCCCAGTAAAGACCATGGCAACGTTCAGCCGGTTTGCAACTTCGATGACCTCTTTATCACGGATTGATCCGCCTGGCTGCACCAGTGCGGTGGCCCCGGCTGCCGCCGCAACCTCGAGGGTATCAGGGAATGGCAGGAAGGCATCGGATGCAACCGCGGACCCGGCAAGGGAAAAGCGGGATTTTTCTATTGCGATCTTTGCCGCATCGACGCGGCTCATCTGCCCCGCGCCGATCCCAAGGGTCCTCTTAGTATCCGCAAAGACGATAGCATTGCTCCGGGTATGGGCACACACCCTGCAGGCAAACTTCATTGCTTTCATCTCAGATGGGGTGGGGTCCCGGTCGGTGACTACTTCCCATTTTTCCTGGTAGATGGGGGTATCCTGCACGAGCAGACCTCCATCGATGCTCCGCAGTTCCCAGCCTCTTTTGGAAGCAGGGAGTTGCAATACACGTAGGTTCTCTTTCTTTCCAAATACCTGCAGGGCATTCGAGGTGTAAGCAGGTGCCGCCACAACCTCGACAAACGTGCGTGCAATATCTTCTGCAAGTTCACGGTCCACCTCACCGTTCAACGTGACGACCGATCCATATGCAGATACCGGGTCCACGTCGCGGGCCTGTATGTAGGCGTTGGCCAGGTCCTCTCCGATGGCAACACCGCAGGGATTGTTGTGCTTGACGATCACTGCTGCGGGCTCGGAGAACTCCCGCACAAGGCCGGCGGCAGACGAAAGGTCAAGGTAATTATTATAGGACATCTGCTTTCCCTGCAGCGGCTCGCTGCCGGCAATTCCGGATTGGCCGTATACGGCACCGTGCTGGTGCGGGTTCTCTCCGTATCGAAGCATTCTCCCGTTCCTGAACTGGACAGTGTAGACCTCGGGGAATTCAGCGTCGAGACTGTAGAGGTGATTGCTGATTGCCGCATCGTATGCGGCTGTCCGGGCAAATGCCCGTTTTGCGAGGAGCAGGCGCTGATCCGCTGAAAAACCACCCGTCTTGAGCGCATCCTTTACGAGCGGGTAGTCTGAAGGATCCGTGACCACCGCCACGTCCTTGTGGTTCTTTGCAGCAGCCCGGATCATCGCAGGCCCACCGATATCGATATACTCGACGAGTTCCTCCAGCGGAAGCCCTTTCTCTGACATCTCCTCGAAAGGATAGAGGTTTGCGACCAGAAGGTCGATAGGGAGTATTCCCTCCGCCTGCATCACGCCGTCATCAATCCCCCTCCTCCCAAGGAGGCCGCCGTGGATGCGTGGGTGGAGCGTCTTGACCCTCCCATCCATCATCTCGCTCAGACCGGTATATGCCGATACTTCAGTGAAAGGGATCGATGCCTCCTTCAGGGCTGCCCCGGTCCCTCCCGAGCTCAAGATTGCCACGTTATGGCGGCGGAGTTCTCCGGCAAGGTCTACGATACCATCCTTATTCCAGACAGAGAGGAGTGCCCGTTTCATATTCACCAATGGGAGATAATGGGATATGAGCATGATGCCGCCTCTCGCGCCCTCAGAGATCCAGGCAACCCTCTCACTGTCCTTCCGGTGAATCGTGATCCCGTCGAGATGGATGCCTCTCGCGGGGTGAGTGAGGCCACTGTCAGACAGGTCCTGTGCTTGTGTTCGACGTCTTTTCCCTGATCTGAAACTGGGGCTGTGTGGAGATCCTCGGGAAATTGCTGGAAAAGGGCCCCTCACGGAGAGTCTTTTTTCTCTGGCGCATGGCAATAAAAGCATCTGCCGCCCAGGATGCGCGGGCATGAAAAAGTATGAATCTCTGCCTCCATTACTGATATAGAATAAACCGGATTCCGGACCGTTTTTGATTGAATCACTACGGTAACAGGGTTACAGGGAGTAAAAAGATAATTACGTTTATATAGAACTACAATGCAATAGATAATTGATTGCGGTATGGATGAATCCAGAGAGGAGGAAAATTTTGACTCTGATGCGCAAAAAGAGCAAAAATCTCAATTGAATTCAAATGAGCCTTCTTCCGGTCTGGAAGAGTTGCAGAAGAAGTATGACGAGCTGAACGATCGGTTCATCAGGCTTGCAGCGGACTTTGAGAATTACAGAAAAAGGTCGGAACGGGATGTCGAGAACCGGGTGAAGAATGCCATAGAGGAATTTGCGGTGGAACTCCTGGAAGTGGCAGACAATTTTGACAGGGCACTCTCTGCTGACCCGGGTTCTGCACGTGAAGGTCTCGAACAGATCCACAAGCAGTTCCGGACAATCATGGAACGTCACGGGATCTGCCGCCTCGAGGCCACCGGTAAGAAATTCGATCCCGGGGAACATGAAGCGGTGTACTGTGAACCCTCCGATCAGGAGGAGGGAACAGTTGTAAAGGAGATCTGCTGTGGCTTCCGGATGCACGACAAGGTGATAAGATACGCAAAAGTGGTTGTTTCGAAAGGAAAGGAGACTGAGTGAACATGGCAAAAGAGAAAATACTTGGTATTGATCTGGGGACCACGTTTTCCTGCATGGCCATCATGGAGGCCGGAAAACCGATCGTCATCCCCAATGCAGAGGGACAGCGTACCACTCCGTCGGTCGTCGCCTTCACAAAGGACGGCGAACGCCTGGTGGGAAGCCTCGCCAAGCGGCAGGCGGTCACCAATCCCACACGGACAATTCAGTCCATCAAGAGGAAGATGGGCTCTTCGGAGAAGGTGAAGATCGACGACAAAAGCTACACTCCCCAGGAGATATCAGCCATGATCCTGCAGAAGCTCAAGGCCGATGCAGAGGCGTATCTCGGGGAGAAGATCACAAAGGCAGTCATCACTGTCCCCGCATACTTCAACGACGCCCAGCGTCAGGCCACAAAGGATGCCGGGCGCATCGCGGGCCTTGACGTACTGCGGATCATCAACGAACCCACTGCGAGTGCCCTCGCATACGGGATCGACAAGGAGCAGGACGCCACAGTGCTCGTCTACGACCTGGGCGGCGGGACATTCGATGTCTCGATCCTCACGCTCGGAGACGGGGTATTCGAGGTGAAGGCGACTTCAGGAAACAACCATCTCGGCGGGGATGACTTTGACAACCGGATCGTGGACTACCTGGTGGAAGAATTCAAGAAAAAGGAGGGGATCAACCTCCGCACGGACCCCATCGCGATGCAGCGACTGAGAGATGCTGCCGAGAACGCAAAGATCGAGCTCTCCCAGAAGATGAAGACAAACATCAACCTTCCATATATCACCACCGGGCCGACCGGGCCGAAGTTCCTGGATATCGACCTCTCCAGGGCAAAGCTCGAGCAGCTGATCGGGGACCTCGTCGAGTCGACCGTGGCGCCGGTCAAGCAGGCATTGGGCGACGCAAAACTCACTCCCGACCAGATCGACCACGTCCTTCTCGTAGGAGGGTCAACCCGGGTACCACTCGTCCAGGAGACTGTAAGGAAAATACTCGGAAAAGAACCTGACAAGGGCATCAACCCGGACGAGTGCGTCGGCCTGGGGGCAGCCATCCAGGGGGCGGTCCTGTCGGGAGAGACCAAGGATATCGTCCTCCTCGATGTCACGCCACTCACACTCGGGATCGAGACGCTCGGCGGGATTGCGACGAAACTGATCGAAAGGAACACCACCATCCCCACCCGCAAGAGCCAGATATTCTCCACCGCTGCGGACGGCCAGACAAGCGTTGAGATCCACGTGGTGCAGGGAGAGCGGGCGCTTGCGAAGGACAACTTCACCCTTGGCAAGTTCCAGCTTACTGGCATCCCCCCGGCTCCGCGGGGCATCCCTCAGATCGAGGTGACATTCGACATCGATGCAAACGGCATCATCCATGTATCGGCAAAGGACCTTGGGACTGGTAACGAACAGGCGATCACAATCAAGGGCGACAGGAAGCTCTCCGAAGAAGAGATCAAGCGGATGATGGATGAAGCGAAGAGATTCGAAAGCGAGGACGCGAAGAAGAAGGAGGAGATTGAGCTCCGGAACCAGGCTGACACAGCCATTTTCTCTGCTGAAAAGATGCTGAAGGAGCATGGAAATACGGTCGAGGCTGCAGACCGGGAGAAAGTGGAGTCCGGTGTTGCGGACCTCCGGAAAGCGCTCGAGGCCGACAACAGCGAGGAGATTCGCACAAAGATGGAGACGCTCACCGAGGCAGTGTACGCCATTACCACCAAGATCTACCAGAAGGTCCAGGCCGAGAAGCAGGCACAGCAGGCGGCAGGCGCCACGGGAGGGGGAGCAGGCGGTTCTCCGGGCGCAGGCGATGAGAACGTCGTCGATGCTGATTTCAAAGTGAAAGACGAGTGAGCCCGATGGACGCGGGTGATTACTACGAGATCCTGGGAGTTCCCAGGAACGCGGAAGAGAAGGAAATAAAGAAGGCATACCGCAACCTTGCCCGAAAGTATCACCCCGATGTCTGCAAGGAGCCTGGCGCAGAGGAGAAGTTCAAGAAGATCAACGAGGCATACAGCGTACTCTCCGACTCCCAGAAACGTGCGCAGTACGATCACCTGGGCCACGAAACATATACCAGTGCCTCAAAGGGGTCGTACAGCGGCACGGGAGGCTTCCATGGTGGAGGCTTCAGCGCAGATTTCAGTGGGTTCGGGGACATATTCGATTTTTTCGGGGGAGGCTTCTCCGGTTCACGGCAGGCAGGACCGCAGTCAGGCTCTGACCTCCTGATGAAGATGCAGATACCGCTCGAAGAAGCGGTCTTCGGGGCAGACCGAGAGATCGAGGTGAACCATACCGAGGCGTGCAGCCACTGCAACGGGACCGGGAGCGAGAGCAAGAAGCTCACAAAGTGCCCAAGGTGCGGGGGTTCCGGCCAGATGAGGCAGATGAGCCAGACCATCTTCGGGCAGTTCGTGCGGATGAGTACCTGTACCGAGTGCAGGGGCCGGGGAAGTATCCCCGAGAAACGCTGTACAAAATGCCGTGGCACTGGGCATACCCAGGTGCATCGCAAGGTGACTGTCCACATCCCGGCAGGCATCGACAGTGGAATGCGTCTCCGGATGGAGGGGTACGGTGAGGCCGGGGATTACGGAGCACCGAATGGGGATCTCTTCATCGAGGTGTACGTTCGGCCGCATGACCGGTTCAGGAGATCGGGCGATAACCTGGAGACTGATGTGGAGATAAGCCCTGCACAGGCAGTGGTGGGATCCGTGGTCGACGTGGAGACAATCGAGAAGCGGACAGTGGAACTGACCATCCCCCCGGGTATCCAACACAATACCGCTCTGAAGATCCCGGGAGAAGGGGTCAGGCGCAGGGGAAGGCCTGGCGACCTCCTTGTCAGGATCAGGGTGGTGATCCCAAGGCAGCCAAAGTCCGAAGTGCGCAGCCTCTACGAGAAGATACTTGAACTCGAAGGGCACCGTATGCCAGATTCGAAGAAAGGATTCTTCTCGGGATTCATGGGTAAGAAATGAAGAACCTTTCCTGGTTTCGAAAGAACCAGTGAATTTTCCCTGACACGCTTCTCTTCCATGATACCCGGGGTTTTTGGGCCTGACAGGCTGTACCATCCGGCTTTTTGTTTCCAGCCGTCAAACGGGTATGTGTGCACCTCCTCGTCGAGCTTGCCGGGGACCACCCGCACCTGCCATTTGCCGAGCTTGATCTCCTGGGGACGCTTATTGAGAGAGGCACCCAGGTTGCCCTGATCGACTGCGAGCGGCAGGAAGAGGTGCCGCGGCTGGCACTTGCCCATTCAGCAATGGAATTCCTGGGGTCATGCCCAGGCCGAAAGGAAGCATTTGAGCGCATGCTGAAGGATCTTTCGCTTATGAGCTCACGACCATTTGCAGGGAGGGCGAAGAAGATCCACGGCAATACAATGGATGCCACGCAGGCGGAACTCGAGAGGCTCATCGGGTCGCTCGTGCAGGGGAAAGTGGACCTGCAGAACCCGCAGGAGGAATTCCGGGTAATCGTATCTGGTTCCACGTGTTACCTCGGTCGCGTCCTGTGGAGGAGCGACCCTCGCCGGTTCGCAGGCCGGCGTCCCGGAGACAGGCCGTTCTTTCACCCCGGAGTGATGATGCCCCGGATGGTACGGGCATTGCTGAATATCTCGTGCGTGAGAAGGAACGAAACGATTCTGGACCCCTTCTGTGGCACCGGGGGGATGATCATGGAGGCGCTCCTCCTCGGAATATCCGGTGTCGGGAGCGATATCGACCCAAAAATGGCCCTTGGGAGCAGGATGAATGCAAGGGATGCTGCAGTCCTCCTTGCTGATGGGAGGGAGCTGCCGTTCCGGGACAAGTCCTTCGATGCAGTGGTTACCGATCTCCCTTACGGGCAATCCGTTGCCATCAGGGCACGCAGCCTTGACTTGCTCTATCGCGATGCACTCGGGGAGATCACGCGGGTGCTCAGGCCGGGACGTCGGGCAGTCCTTGTCACCCATCGTGACATACGCCCCCTCGCAGCCACGTACCTGACATTGGAGGGCTGCTACTCCCAGCGGGTTCACAAGAGTCTCACCAGGCACATCCTTGTCCTCTCAAAAGAGGTGAAGGGAGGTTGAAACCGGGATCCTCACATCCTTCAAGTGCAATGAAGGCGGAAGAAATCATGGAGATCTTTTTGGCATGCATGGCGGGGTAAAGGGAGAGCGGGACACTCCACCGGGAGAGATACGGACTTGTTCTTATACAGATAGGGGGGTCCGCGACCTGAACGAAGACTCCTGCGGCGCATTCACACTCACTCACCCTGGGGGGAGACTCTTTCTCCTCGCCGTCGCTGATGGGCTGGGGGGTCATCCGGCCGGCGAAGTGGCAAGCGACCTGGCAATCAGCGCCCTGCGGACTGCCGTCTCTTCGGCAGTGCAGACATTCTCCGTTATAGATGCGGGCTCCCTTCGGATGGTCCTCGCTTCCGGCTTTTCCCATGCCAACCGCGAGGTGATTCGCCATGCATCAATCTGCCCCGGCTGTGAGGGCATGGGTACCACGATGGTCGCAGCCATTATGAACGAGCAGGGTGCAGGGGTCGTGGGGAACGTGGGAGACAGCCGCGCCTACCTTGTGGGAGATGGGATCAGAAGGATCACAAGTGACCACTCGAGAGTGCAGGAGATGGTGGACCAGGGCCTGATATCTTCGGAGGAGGCCCAAAACCACCCCATGCGGCATATCGTGACAAGGATAGTGGGAAGGCCGGGAGATACTCCTGATTTCTCCCCATTCCATCTGGGGAGTGATCTCCTCGTCCTCTGTTCAGATGGCCTTCTCGATGGTGTCAGCGAGCAGGAGATGCATTCTATAGCCCTGCATCACCCGCTCCCTGGGATCTGCCGACTCCTCGTCGAGAACGCAAAAGAACGGAGCCGTGACAATATCACTGTCGTGGCGGCAGCGAGAAGATAGCTCTTGGATTTTAATCACTTTTTGTTCAGTGAACGGCAAAAAGGGTTATTTTTTTGAACCGGGGGCCGCGGTCACTATCTGGACGGCTTCCACGATTGCAGGGAGCATCTCGGCGGGGAACCCCATCACCATCTCCCCGTCCTCTATCCCCGAGAACTTGCGCGACCCGTCGCACCCGAGAGAGTAGTTGGCCTTTCCGGAGAGGTACGTCTGGGCGCAGGCATCTGCACATACAGACTGGATACCAGAGAACTCTGAAGTTATCCTCCCGCCGAGTGAAAAGAGCGTAGCCTGGGCCAGCTTCAGCATTATCCTCGCCTGCGCAATAATGAGGATGACCTGAGGGGAGAAGTTGGTCTTCTCCAGGGGAGCATAGAGGGTTGCGACTGTCGCTCCCGACTCAACGTGGGGGATTCTGTCGATAGTCCTCTTGCAGGCCGCGGTACTTTCGAACTTCCCGAGTTTATAGTAGAAATGGCCATTCTTCAGCGTCTCGGTGATAGGCCGGAGCCCGAGCGCCCATGAACCGCCCATGCACTCGTGGTTCTCAACGGTCGCGTAGAAGACCTTGCCCTCCCGCCGTGCCATGTCCACCATCCTGCAATGCCGGTAGGTTCCCTCCAGGTGCTCCATCCCTTCAGGGATATCTTCCCGTCCGGTTGCCATCCTGATTGCTACGGGCGAAAAATTGAGCCCCAGCGCTTTTTTCAGGGCATCGGACGCACCTTTATAATCCATTCTCTTCATGATAGTCTCGTCCATCCATGCATCACTCCTGTCAAATCATTTCATGAGATGCTCGGGTTCATGAAAGATAAAACTGCCCCTATGAGCACAAAATTTATTACAGGCGGCGCAACTTGTGATCGACTTTTCTAAAGAAGTTTTTCCGGGCATCTACAAAAAGCGCGGGCCTTGCTGCCCTCGTGACCATGATGCACCCTTCTGTTCCAAGCTCTATTGATTTCTGCCCGTCTATGACGAGGGTTGCGGGCTTGGCGCTCTCCAGGCGCACTTCGAGGCTCCGCTCATTGCTGATCAGGTGGGGGCGGGACGAGAGCATGTAGGGTGCGAGGGGAACGAGAAGGAATCCCTCGATGCGGGGATCGACGATGGGCCCCCCTGCACTCATGGCATAGGCAGTCGAACCGGTAGGGGTACTGATCAGCAACCCGTCAGCCCGGAACCGCTCCGCTGGGATACCGTCCACCACCACGACGAAACGAAGCATCTTTGCCGGCCGGCCCGTCACGATCAGGGCTTCGTTTAACGCCTGCCCGAGTACTTCCCCGTCCTTTGAGAGCGAGATGCGCATGCGGGGTTCGATGGCAAACCCCGGCCGCAGCGACCTGATAAATTCCCTCGCCTCGCCCGGTTCAAGGTCGGCAAGGAAACCCACCTCTCCCCAGTTGATCCCGAGGACCGGGACCTGCTTTTCCATCTTCTGGACAGTGTGAAGGATCGTCCCGTCCCCACCCACTACCACCGCAAGATCGGAAGGGGTGTCCCACGTCCAGAGCGCAGGCATCCCGAGTGCCATGGCTGTTGCCGGCTCGTACGAGACATGGTGATCGTCCTGTCCGAGTGCTTCCCCGAGGTCTTTTGTAAATGCGAGCGCCTTCGCGTCGTCAATCCGTGACACCAGAACGATCTTCACACTCTGTCTCCTACCTCAAATATTCGATTACCTTGTGGTGCAGGACCCCATTTGTCGCGACCATGCACCTGCCGATAGTCACCTCGTCTGGGAACCGGATGGGCATCCCCTCGAGATCACTCACCATGCCTCCTGCCTCGGTGCAGATCAGCATCCCTGCAGCCGCATCGGTGACCCTCAATGTGCCACGGATATCGATAAATCCATCTATCCTTCCGCACCCGATATAGGCGAGTTCGAGTGCTGAAGCCCCAAGCAGGCGCCAGCGGCGGATCTTCTGCCCGATATGCATCACCCTCCTGGGGTCGAATTTCCGGCCGTATATACTCATGGCGCTCTCGTCGAGATTGGATATCCCCGAGACTCTCACCGCCCGCCCATCCAGCCACGCCCCCTTTCCCCGGATGGCAGAGAATGTCTCGCCGCTCGAAAGGTCGTGCACGAATCCCTGGAGTACATTACCTTCCTCTGCATATGCGATCGAGAGCGCATAAAAGGGGATGCCTGCCACTGCGTTGTAGGTCCCGTCTATGGGGTCAAGAAAGATGGTCCCGGATTCTCCGGGGAACTCCACCTTTCCGGCCTCTTCGGAGATCAGTGTTCTGCAGAGTGGGTGTTCCTCAAGGAACCGGAGCACACAATCCTCTGCGACCTGGTCGATCACTTTGGTGGGGGTGCGATCCGCTCCCATGCGGACATTCCGGCCGCCTCCCTCGGTTCCCACCAGGTCGCGGATCGCGCCCCGCACATCGCGGGCAAGGAGTGTACATGCGTCTAAAAACTCCATTGTGCCTGATCCGCCCGTTTATGTAGGAGTATTTATCTGTAGATATAAAGATACATGTTACTGCGTTTTCACGCGGGCGTGAACCAGATGAAGGAACAGACAGAGGTAGGAAAGCTGAAGGAAGGGCGGTACATGGTCATCGATGACGAGCCCTGTAAGATCCTCGGGATCTCCGTCTCAAAACCAGGCAAGCATGGGGCTGCAAAAGCCCGTATTGATGCAGTGGGCTTATTTGACGGGGTCAAGCGGTCCATTGTACAGCCTGTCTCGGCAAAGACGTACGTTCCCGTCGTGGAGAGGAAGAGCGGGCAGGTTATCACCATCAGCGGGAACATCGTCACCCTGATGGACATGAAGGAATACCATAACTTCGAGATTGAAGTGCCCGCAGAGAAGCTGGACCAGATTGAGATGGGCAAAGAGATCCAGTACATGGAAGCCCTGGGGAAGAGGAAGCTCGACCTGGACTGATATCCCTCTCTCCTTTCGTCATTCCTTTTTTTTCTGTTTTCCCGCACAATAACCGGGTGGGTGCAGGTGTGACGCACTACGCAATCCGAACGAATACCTATTCTGAACCTTGCTGGGAGAGGCTGGATGAATCGCAGAGGGGCATCAGTATTTCCCGAGGTACCGCTCCGGGACCTTCACTTCCATCTTGTAGGAATACACCATGTGGGTGTGCACGACGAAATAATATGACCTTGCGGTAGTCCCCTCGTAGAATTTCTCCACCCAGGGCCTCGGGTCGCTCTCTTTTTCCTTCTCCCAGAGAGTTGCATCAAGACCACCTTGGGGTTCAATTCTCCTGACAAGCGTATGATCGGCGGCATCTCTCACTTCGATCGAAAAGGACGGAAAAACTTCAGACGCAGTAAAACCTGCAATCCCTGCCGCCTTTGATTCTGTTTTACCCACAAATGTCGTCTTCCAGGGGTCCACCGTATAGTGCAATTCCCAGTAAGGAAAAGGCATGGAGACTGTCTGGGTGGTGCCGCCACCCACGGACTGTATGGTCGCATAGGTGAGCAATCTCTCGGGAACGAGTGTCTGTTCAGGGAAGCGGGTGAAAGTGGGGGTGGTCATTGGTGTTCCCACCGCAACGTACCCCAGGGTCTTCGAAGTACCACTCCACGTAGGGGTTGGGGTCGGCGTTTTTGCCACTGTCAATCTTGGAGTTGCCTGTGTCGGAGCCGCCTGATGCCCCTGGGGAGTGGGAGTGGGCTCGGGGGAGAAACCCGGAAGAGAGGGCAGGCTGAGATCCGGGGGATTTCCTGTGAGGATCGGTTTGACCACGACTGCCATGACCACCACCACACCGAGCAGGGCAAGGAGTATGGCCATGTCCCTCTTCTCCATACCATTGTGTAGGTGGCCTGTTCTTATAAGAAATCCCCTTTCGGACCCTCCGGTTCACCTCGTGCATAATGCGGCAGTCTCGCCGTACTGCAGCACATGCCCACGCATCGCCCCTATCAGGTCTCCCTTCGAGGCACCGGGCGGGAGATCAAGCATCCGGTCAAGCCCCCAGACTTTGAAGGTGTACCGGTGAGTGTTCCCGCGTGGAGGGCACGGCCCTGTATAGCCGATCCGGCCAAGATCATTTCTCCCCTGAACTGCCTTTACCGGGCTCGATATGATGCCCTCCTTGGGGAGGCCGGAGGGGATGACATCTACGGGGGGAAAGTTCCAGGCAAGCCATGGTGTGAACGAGCAGCACGACGGGATGAAGGGGTTCACTGCCATTACCGCAAGGGAGTGTGAGGAAAGGTTGCCGATGCGTATCCGCGGTGAGGAGTCATCGCCGTCACAGGTATGGGAAGGCGGAAACTCCAGGAAATCGAGTTGGACAATAAGTTTCTCCATCTCTCTCGATCCAAATGTACATGTCCCTGGTGCTTGAAGCTGACGGACACGAGGATTGGCTCGACATGAGGGGTATGGTGCTCCATGGATACACAGACGGGGCGTCCCGGGGAAATCCGGGGCAGGCCGCCTGCGCCTTTGTCCTGGTCGATGAAAACGGGGAGGTCGTGGCGAGGGTGGCCCGCGTGATTGGTATACGCACCAACAACGAAGCCGAGTACCAGGCAGTAATCGATGCATTGAATACGGCGGGTACTCTCTCTGCCAGCCACGTCACAGTCTGTTCGGATAGCCAGCTTGTGGTCCGGCAGCTTCTCGGTGAGTACCGCGTCAGGAAGAGGCATCTTCTTGAATTGCATGCCAAGGTGAAGGATCTGGAGCGGCAATTCCACTCTGTGGAGTATCGATCAGTAGGGAGAAGCGATCCCTGGATCAGGGTAGTGGACAGGCTCTGCAATGAGGCGCTTGATTCGGCAAATACCTGATATTCATGCAGGGATTGCCACCATGATCACTATTTAATGCTCTTTCCGTGCAATAGTATTGACAATCCAATTGCGTTATACCGAGGATCTCCATGACAAAAAAGGCCGACACCACGCCTGAGGAATGCGACGGGGTATGTGAAGGGTGCCCCAGTGCACAGCAGTGCGATAGCGACAAGAAAGATACCAAGCCCAGGGGACTCCCCCCAAAGGCGGAAATAGACGTTGACCATGTCATCCTGGTACTGTCGGGAAAGGGTGGGGTGGGGAAATCGACGGTTGCAGTCAACCTCTCGTTTGCACTCTCGGCTCATGGATACAGCGTGGGTGTTCTTGACCTGGATATCCACGGGCCGAATATCCCGAAGATGCTCGGGCTCGAGGGTCACCACCTGACCACGCTCGGCAAGATGATCCAGCCTGTGAGGATCACCGGGAATCTCGCGGTCATCTCCATGGCATTCCTTCTGCCTGACAAGAGCACTCCCGTAATATGGCGCGGGCCCATGAAGATGAGCGCCATTGGCCAGTTCCTGAGCGAGGTGGACTGGGGGCACCTTGATTTCCTCGTAGTGGATCTCCCTCCTGGAACAGGTGACGAAGCGCTTTCGATCGTCCAGCTGGCCCCCAACGTAAGGGGCGCGGTAATCGTGACCACTCCTCAGGAGGTTGCCACCATGGATGCATTGAAGGCGGCAAAATTTGTCGAACAGCTCCAGATCCCAGTGCTCGGGATCGTGGAGAACATGAGCGGAATGATCTGCCCGCATTGCAAGGCGGAGATCGACCTCTTCGGCAAGGGTGGGGGAGAGAAGATTGCAGGCGAACTCGGCGTAGCCTTCCTCGGCAGCATCCCCCTTGACCCCGACATGAGGAAGGCCGGTGACGAAGGAAAGCCCTTCATCATAAGGAGCAAGGACAGCCCAACCTGGAAGAGCGTGGACAACGTGATGGAAGCGCTTGTCAGGGTGGTTGAAGAGTAAATGACGCTGCTCGACGTGCTCACTGGCGAGGAGAAGCCACTGGATATCTATGCGGATATTATGCCAGTCCTCGAGGACATCAACATTTTTCCTGCGCGGATTGAAGGCATATACAGGAAGGCGATGACCTATGACGATGAATCGCTCGATCGCCTCCGTTTTGCCCTCTTAAGGCTCCAGATCCATGCCGACATCCACCGGAACGAGGACATGGAGCGCGCCCAGGCGATCAAGTATGCCTCGGTGGTGCTCGAGAAGGTAATCTTTGGGTCCCTTATGATGGGGCACGAAGAGCTTGAGCACGATTGAACCCTCTCTCCTTTTAAAGTCTTCTCACCTCCCCCCAAGTCCATCCCTCCCCGTGGTGAATAAAAATATAAGCCGGCTGGTCACGTACCTGATCCGTATTCCGCGGTGAGAAAATGGAGAAGTATGCATTCGTGGCCCGGATCCCGGACCAGCCGGGCTCCCTGCACAAGGCCGCAGAGATAATCTCCTGCCATAAAGGGAATATCAACAGGATACAATTTGATCGCAGGATAGACCCTTATACTGTCTTTTTTGAAGTGACCTCAACCCCGGAGGCGAAGCAGGCGATCAGCAGGGGGCTCCTTGAACTGGGATATCTCCAGACTGCACTGAAACCCCTGAGCTTCCTGAAACTCTCCGTCCATATCCCCCATATACCCGGAGCACTCCTCGACTTCCTCCAGTGCACCACCGCATTTCGGGCAAATATTGCCATGATCGATTTTGACGACCGGGGAAGCAATCCTGACCTGCTGACAGTGAGCCTGAACCTGGAGGAGAGCGCGGCCGTTTCATCCCTCCTCGACCAGATCAAGAGCCGTTACAGGATGGAGGTCCTTGAATACGACACGAGCGGGAAGCATCTCGATGACACGGTATTTTATCTCAGGTTTGCGCAGGCGATCCGCAATCTCGTCGGTGGGTCTGAGGACAGTTTCCTGTTGAGGCTTCTCGGGGATATCAACCATATCGTGCAGGAGCTGATGAACCGGGGGCAGGACCCAAGGATTGTCTTTCAGAGTATCCTTCTGACAGGCGAGTATCTCCGGGATACGAGGGGCCATGGGTTCTACGCCGATGTGCAGCAGATACCGCTTGAAAAAGACCTGCTCCTCGTTTGTATCCAGCCACCATGCGGGGGGAACGTGTTTCTCCTCGAGACACCGAACGAAAGCGTGATGGTCGATACCGGATACGGGATCTACTCTCATGACATAGCCAGGGTGATCAGGACACTCCGGCCTGGGGCGATGGAAAGGCTGTCCCGGGTGGTCATCACCCACGCAGATGCCGATCACTGCGGAGCTGGGGGCCACTATGCCGTCCCTGCCTTGATGCACACTGGGACGAGGGATATCATCCGGGTCTCCAACAGGGCATACGGTTCCAGGAGCCAGTCATCCATACTCGAAGAAGTGTATACCTCCCTGATCAACCTCTTCTCGCAGTTCTGTCCCCCAAGGGACGTGGCACTTCTTTTGCCACCCGGCGAGTCCCGGAGAGGCAGGTTTTCCATCCTTGCCACGTTCGACGTAGGGAATCACCCGGTGGAGGTGCTGGAAGGAATGGGCGGCCACCTCCACGGACAGATCTACCTTTATTCGCGAGATATCGGGGTCTTCTTCTCTGCCGATACACTGATTAACTTCGATCACCTGACCCCGGAGAGGGCCCGCTATAATACCCTGGCGGTGAACCTGGTGACTTCCGTGAACGTGGATAGCGAACGGGCGAAGGAAGAAAGAAAGGCGATTCTGGAGATAGTGAGGGAGACTTCCGGCCAATTTTACGGGCAGAGAGAAAAATGCCTCGTATGCGGCGGTCATGGTCCCGTCTCTATTTTGGAGGGGAGATCCCTCCTTCCCTTTGGCAAGGTTGTTCACATCCCTCCTGTGGGAGGGGGCTGCCCGCGCTGATCCCTTTGGGAACCAAGGCAGGCAAGCGCGGCAAGGGACATAGCGGTGACCCCGTTCCTGGTGCTGCTATCCGGGTCAAGGCAGAACCGGGGGCTGTGGAGGTATGCATCCCCCGTGGAACCGGTCCCGAGACGGAGATAACAGAGGGGGATAGGAGGGCAGACGTCTCCAAACAGCCCAAAGTCTTCGCTCCCCGTCAGGGCAGCGATGCGGTGGATGCGGTCCTTGCCGAGGCATGGGATGAGCGCCGCAATCACTTTCGCGGTGACTTCCGGGTCGTTCTTGAGGGGTGGGACTGACTCCTCCATGAGGGTGATGACAGGAAGGCGGTCTTCAGGGATCCCTGCACTCCTTGCTCCATGTTCGCATACCCTGGCAACGGATGAGAGGATCAAATCACGTACTCCCGGGTCAAAGAACCTGATATTCACCTGGAGGTGCACCTCGTCGGGGATGGCGTTGTGCTTGGTGCCGCCGTGTATGGATGCGACCGTGATGAGGCCGAACTCCCCGGCCGGCACCTCTCTTGTGATGATGGTCTGGAACTGGAGGATCAGCTGGGCCGAAAGGACAATGGGATCGCGGCACCGGTCGGGATGTGCCGCATGGCCGCCAATCCCCCGAACAGTGATGTCAAGCGATTCTGCACCGGCAGTAAACACTCCCTCCCGGTACCCGATATGTCCGGGGGGGAGTTCAGGGGAGACATGGAGGGAAAGGGCGCAGTCGGGTCTTGGAAACCGGGTATAGAGACCGTCCTGGATCATCCTCTGTGCCCCTGAAACAGTCTCTTCAGAAGGCTGGGCAACCAGGACTACGGTCCCGCTCCATATGCCCCGGATGCGGGAGAGGAGATGGGCGGTTCCCACGAGCACCGTGGAGTGGAGATCATGGCCGCAGGCATGCATGACGCCCACCTCCTTTCCATCCGGAGTAGTGCCTCTCTTCCTGCTGGCGTACGGAAGCCCTGTCGCCTCTTCAAGCGGGAGTGCATCCATGTCGGCACGGATCATAACCACCGGGCCCTGCCCGTTCTCAAGCACCCCTACAACGCCGTGCCCTCCGATCCCCTTGACAACCCTGAAACCCGCGGACTCCATCTCCCTGGCGATGATTCCGGATGTCCGGACCTCATGCCCCGAGAGCTCCGGGTGGGCGTGGAGGTCCATATACAAAGCTACCAGGCAGGGGAGGTGTTCTTCCAGGTATTCAGACAGGGACGGCGGGCACTCACAGGGAAAACGGGAACTTATCCCTGGTGACATTTCATATCCTCACCGATGCTTTCTTCCTGCGAAAGTTGGGTCTCATGTCCATCGCATGTTCCCATGCTCGGGGTAATGCATATGTCCGGCATTTTTGCCAGAGAACAACGCAGCCGGCCCGGCGAATTTTCTGTGGGTAATAAGTGTGTGACCGCGCGGATATAAGCATACCCGGTCTGGGAAAAACCGGCACCACCGACAACATCTATGGTCTCATGGAACAAATCTACACCTGAAATGGCATGGCGGCACACAGAGTTCAGGACATGATGCGCCTGATGGCCAGGAGGATCGGGCGAATCGCCGAATCCCTCTCTGACGATGAGGTGGAGAAATTCGTTGAAGAGATACTCCGTGCAAGGCGGATCTATGTTCTGGGAGCAGGCAGGTCGGGGCTTGTGGCCAAGGCATTCGCCATGCGGCTCATGCACCTTGGCCTCTCATCGTTCGTGGTCGGAGAGACGATCACCCCTGCCATGAGCCGTGACGACCTCATCGTCGTATTCTCTGGGTCGGGCAGGACGAAGACCGTGGCCGATATCGCGGAAACAGCCAAAGAGATCGGGGGGAGGCTTGCGCTCATCACCTCGAACGGCGACTCAAGAATCGGACGGATCGCAGACATCATCGTGATCATCGAGCATCACCGGGACGAGGTCAAGGATGATGGCGCAGAGTTTGAGATCCGTCAGATGATGGGGGAGCACAAGTCCTTTGCTCCCCTCGGGACCCTCTTTGAGACTGCGGCAATGATCTTTGCCGACGCGGTCATCTCGCGGCTGATGGAGATCACGCAGATCGACGAGAATGCTTTGAAGGATCGGCACGCGAACATTGAGTAAGGATGGTTATTATGGAGAAGGTACGATGTGCAGGGAGGTGCCTGGGAATAGAGATCTCGGGCATACGAAAGCTCTTCGAGGCAGCAGGGCCGGGCTCTATCAACATGGGGCTCGGGCAGCCGGATTTCGACACCCCCGACCATATCAAGGAAGGGGCGATCCGGGCGATCCGTGAGGGAAAGACAGCCTATACGTCGAACATGGGGATCCCGGAACTGCGCGAGGCACTATCGGAAAAGTTTCGAAAGGAGAACGGGCTCGCTTACTCTCCTGACCAGATACTTGTCACTGCGGGTGCGAGCGAAGCCCTTCACATCATCATGCACGCGCTGGTAGAGGAGGGCGATCGGGTGCTGTATGCAGATCCCGGGTTCGTCTCGTATGGGGCGCTCGCGGTGCTCGCAGGGGGGCGTCCCCAGGGAGTGCCTCTCGACCGCTTCCTCCGCATAGATGTGGAGGCTGCCAAGGAGATGATGGACGGTGCACGCCTATTTATCCTGAATTCTCCCGGGAACCCCACCGGTGCGGTTGAGACGAAGGAGAACATCCGTGCGCTCGTGGAGTACGGGAACGACCGGGGGGTGACCATCGTGAGCGACGAGGTGTACGAGCATTTCATATACGGTGCCACGCACTGGAGTGCCGCCCGTTTCGGGGAGGACGTAATCACAGTGAACGCGGCCAGCAAGACCTATGCCATGACAGGCTGGAGGCTGGGGTACCTCGCCGGCCCGAAGGAGTACGTCGAGCAGTCCCTCAAGGTGCATCAGTACTGCCAGGCATGTGCGACATCCATCTCCCAGTATGCGGCATTGACCGCATACACCGGACCCCAGGACTGCGTGGAGGAGATGAGGAGGGAGTACCAGGCCCGGAGGGATTATCTCTGCAGGGAGCTTGCAAGGATGGGCTTTTCGTTCCCTGTCCCAGAGGGGGCATTCTACCTCTTCGCACCTCTCGGGAAGGGCCTCGTGGAGCGCGTCCTGAAGAAGGGAGTAATCATCGTTCCCGGGGAGGCGTTTGGATGCAATGCACCGGAATATGCCAGGATGAACTATGCAACCTCCCGCGAGAACCTGAAGATTGCAGTGGAGAGGATCAGGGAAGCCATGGAGGGCTGAATCATCATGGTCAGGGATCTGCTTACCAGATTGTCCAATGCCCACGGGATCTCCGGAAGCGAGGGCAGTATCACAGGAATTGTCCGGAAAGAACTGAAAAATTACGTGGACGAGATCCGCGAGGACCGGATGGGAAATCTGATCGCGGTGAAAAAGGGGAACAACTTCAAGGTGATGCTTGCGGCCCATGCAGACGAGATAGGGTTGATGGTCAAGTCGGTAGACGAGAAGGGATTCATCAGGTTTGTTGCGCTCGGTGGATGGTATGCACCAACGCTTTACAACCAGCGCGTGATCCTGCATGGCAGCAGGGGCCGGGTCTTTGGCGTGCTGGGAGGCAAACCCCCCCACAAGATGGACGAAGAGGAGCGCAAGAAAGGGGTGAAAGTGGATGAGATGTTCATTGATGTGGGTGCCTGCAGCAGGGAAGAGGTTGAGCAGATGGGAGTGGGAGTCGGTACTCCTGTCTCGGTGGACAGGGAAGTTGCGCCCCTTGCAAACGGGCGGCTTACGGGCAAGGCGTTTGATAATCGCGTCGGCGTTGCCATGCTCGTCAAGACAATGCAGGAAGTGAAGTCTCCCCTCACCATCTATGCAGTTTTCACCGTACAGGAGGAGGTCGGGCTGAAAGGGGCAAAGACCAGTTCTTACTCTCTCCAGCCCGACTGTGCGATTGCAACTGACGTGACCATCCCCGGCGACCACCCCGGGATCGACCAGAAGGATGTCCCGGTGGAGATGGGCAAGGGACCCATCATAACCATTGTCGACGCGAGCGGCAGGGGACTCATTGCAAGCCGGGCAATGGTGAAGTGGCTATGCGACACTGCAAAGGCCCATGACATCCCTGTGCAGCTCGAGGTCGGGAGCGGGGGAACGACTGATGCCACTGCCATACACCTGGAAAGAGGGGGCATTCCCAGTACCACGCTTTCAATCGCAAGCCGGTATATCCACTCGCCGGTCGAGGTAGTTGATGTGAAGGATATCGAGGAGGGGGTCCGGCTCCTCGTCCATGCACTAGAGAGAAAGCCGAAGTTTTAGGCTTCCTGCAACCTGACTCCCTGTGGATCTATCGGAATTTCCCTTTTTTCCCCATCCGGTGCACATACGCGCGGAAGCAGCAACACCCAGGGATCTGAGTTCGCATCCCTCCCGGTCTTGCTTTGGGGAGACCATCCCCATCTCTCGAAGAATTGTATCCATTCTTTCTTATAATCAGCGTTTATTTCAGAAAATAATCCATTTGGAGGGATATATTTTCGGAACGAAATGGGGTGTGACTACCCATACGGACACACATCAGAGGTGCGATGTTTCAATAAGGTTGATCGTGGGCCCAATCGCAAATTCCCCATGAGTTGAGTTCAGGAGTTGGAAAATACGCCCGATTTTGGCTCTGATGAGGGAAAGTTTTAAATATATATATGAAGAGGATATGTTGAATACATTTGTTCGGGAAACGAAGTCTGATATCACCTTCGATTCCCGATTGGGGAATGTATACAACAATGCAACTGAGGTACCCGTATGAAATGCGAAAAAGGGCTGCAGATAGCGATACCTATGGTCCTGTGTCTCCTCCTCGTGCTTCCCGCAAGCGCCGCACTTGGCGTGAACGGGATCACCCCCTCATCGGAGCGGAACACCGGGACTGTATACATCGATAACCTTTCAGGTACAGACTTCCCTGACCAGGGATCACTCCAGGTCGCTCTCAACAGGACTGGCTATGAGGAGATAGCCGGCCAGTTTGTAACAGTGGTCTCGGAAACCAGAGCAACCTGCGTATTTGACCTGCTGGATAAAGAAGCAGGCGACTGGAACGTGACGGTGACCAACACTACCAGCGGTCAAAAGGTCATCTCGCCTGTGATCTTCACTGTCAGGAACCTCCCTCCGGTAGTCACAGCAATTGACCCGGACGACCGTGAGAACACTGCGCCGGTCTATATCCAGAACCTGTCGGGATCCCAATTCCGCGGTCCCGCTGCTGTCACCCTCTCGCTTGGAAGCGAGGAGATCGACGCCACGAATGTGACGGTTCAGTCCGCGACCATGATAACCTGCGACTTGGACATCACTGGCGCGACGCCCGGAGACTGGAACGTGACAGTCACCAATTATGACGGGCAATCCGATGTCCTCGAAGCCGGCTTCAGGGTCAGGGACCCGAGGCCTACCGTCACCGGCATCAACCCCTCCGAAGGTAGTAACGATATGATCGCCATCGGGATCACTGACCTTTCCGGCACCGGTTTCATGCAGGGAGCGACTGTCAACCTGACCAGGACCGGTCAGCCGGATATTCCCACCATAAACGGCGCCATCGTTCAGTCGCCTGCCAAGATCCTCTGTTTCTTCAACCTGAGCGGTGCCGTAGTGGGTAAATGGGACGTGGTCGTCACGAACCCTGACCTCTACCAGCAGTCGGGAGTCCTCGAAGAGGGATTCACGATAAAATACCCTGATGCGCCAGGGGTAACCGGGATAATTCCTTCTTCGGGAGTGAACGACGACTGGATCGACGCGAACGTGACAGGGAGCGGCTTTTACCCTGGTGCTTCGGTAATCCTCTCCCAAGGGATACAGACCATCACGGGAACTGATGTTCAGGTGGTCTCCGGCAGCGACATTGGCGTCCGGTTCAACCTTACCGGGAAACCGAACGGGTCCTGGGACCTCACGGTAATCAATAACGACGGCCAGGAAGGGACCAAGACCGGAGCATTCACCATCACGAACCCCCCGCCGACCGTCACCTCGATTGATCCTCCAACGGGTTCAAATGCCGGGTGGGTATCAATCCAGAACCTATCAGGGACCGGATTTTTCGGAACCCCGACAATCACATTCTCCAACAGCACACATTCCTTCAACGCCGATAGCGTCACAAGGGTGAGCGATTCCCTTCTCCAGGGGAACGTGAATCTCGCGGGAAAAGCCGCGGGCGATTATAACGTCACAGTAACCAACCCTGATGGGCTGTCGAGTGCACCCTTCAGCAAGTTCACTATCGTGAACCCGGACCCGACGATCGTCTCATTCGACCCCGAACAGGGTGAGACCACCGAATCGGCCAAGGTGGTCACCGTGACCGGCACAAATTTCCTCAACGGTGCGGGTGTCAACCTCACGAAATCAGGTAAACCCACCATCATCGGAGAAGTCACGTTCGGAGGTCCTACTTCCCTCACCAGTGTATTCAACCTGACCGGGAGCGAGGCAGGGGCCTGGAACCTGGTTGTCACAAACCCTGATGGGAATTCGGTACAGGCCACCAACCCGTTCATCATCACCAACCCGCCACCGAACCCAATAAGTATTCTCCCCACATCCGGTGAAAATTCAAACCCGATTGCAGGAGCGACACTTCACGGGACGGGTTTCCTCCCCGATTCAGCAGTGAAACTGGTGAAAGGCACAGGCATCATCCAGGCCACGATCCTGAATGTCAACGTGACCACCCAGACGATCATGTGTGTCTTCAACCTTGATGGTGCCGCAGTCGGCCCATGGGACGTGGTGGTCACGAATACTGGAGACAACCTGAACGGCACCCTGCCAGGCGGGTTCTTCATACGGTATCCTTCACCTCCGAACCCGACCGGTATTGATCCGGCATCAGCACCGAATAATGCCCCCGTATCGATCACCAACCTCTCCGGGACCGGTTTCAAACCTGGTGCGACGGTTCTCCTGAACAGGGGTGGAACAAACATTACAGCGGCGAATGTGACAGTAAGCAGCGAAGAGAAGATAACCTGTAATTTCAATATTACCGGAGCGACCCCTGACCTTTGGGACGTCATCGTCATCAACGAGGATGGCCAGGCTGGCACCAGCGCAGATCTCTTCGAGATCAGGTATCCCGCACCGACTGTGAGCAGCGTAAGTCCTCCGAAGGGATACAATAACCAGGCATCGGCTGCCCTGACCATTATGGGAAGTGGATTCAGGTCTGCTGCTACGGTAAGGCTGAACAGCACGTCCGCGCCGGATATCGTCGCCACCAACGTGAGCGTTGGCAGCGTCTCCCAGATGAGCTGCTCGTTCAACCTTTCTGGGAAGGCGGTTGGTGATTACTACGTCATCGTCACTAATGACGACGGACAGTCGAATTCGCCATCATCGGGTGCAATGTTTACAGTCGAGTATCCATACCCCAGTATTACCTCCATTGAGCCTCCGATGGGCTCGAATACCAATACCGCACTCGCCTGTTCGATCGCTGGGAATTACTTCAGGCCCAATGCAACGGTGAAGTTCACACGGAGCGGGTATGCGGATATCCTTGCAACCGGCGAACAGGTGATCAATCCAAATACTCTCAATTTCACCGTGAACCTGAGCGGCAGGGCTCCGGGAGACTGGAACGTAGTGGTGAGGAACGATGACAGCAAGGCGATGGTCCTCCTGGCGGGCTTTAAAGTCCTGCCGCCTGCCCCTGTCCCTGACTTTACCGCAACACCCGTGTATGGGACGGTTCCTCTCACCGTGAAGTTCACCGACAATTCTTTGAACAATCCCATCCAGTATGCGTGGAATTTCGGAGACGGGACAATCCTGGTAGGTCTCGCCGGAACAGAGGCACAGAACCCGTCACATACCTATAACGAGGTCGGAACCTACAACGTGACACTGAGGGTGATCAATGAAGGTGCCCCCGATGGGGTAACCCTCACCAAGACAAATTACATCGTTGTAGTCAGGACACCAGTTGCCGATTTCAACGCAACCCCGAGGTCCGGCAATTCTCCGCTCCTGGTCCAGTTTACCGACCTGTCTGACGGAAATCCGAACTTCTGGACCTGGAGGTTTGGAGACGGGAGCGTCTCCAATACCCGGAACCCCTATCACCTGTATACCGCACCGGGTGTCTATTCGGTGAGCCTGTCGGTCAGGAATACGGCCGGCACGGATACCGTCACCAAGACGGATTATATTACCGTGAGGGCACTGCCGGTTGCCGAGTTCACTGCGAACAGGACATCTGGCGTTTCGCCCCTGACTGTCCAATTCACTGATCAATCCACTGGTGTCCCAAGCAGCTGGGCCTGGGTATTCGGAGACGGCACCACTTCGACGGAACAGAACCCCAACCACACGTATACCTCGCCTGGCACTTACAGTGTCCGCCTGACGGTCAACAACGGTGTCGGGACCGATTCGAAGACCAAGGACCGTTATATCACCGTGAGCGAAGGCATGCAGGCAGCCTTTGACTATACAACAAGCAATCCCGAGAATCTCGCCCCGCTGACGGTTGCATTTACTGACACCTCAACAGGCGCTCCTTCGCAATGGATCTGGAACTTTGGTGATGGGTACCTTGGGATGGAGAGGAATCCGATTCACACCTACACTGCTCCCGGGAATTATACAGTGACTCTTACGGTCTCGGACTCGCGCAACAGCAGTTCCGTATCAAAGACAATCGAGGTGATGCAGAGACTCGTTGCCGACTTCAGAGTTGATCCTGCTTCCGGATCAGCCCCGCTCAGAGTCAGGTTGATTGATACATCCATTGGAAAGACTGTTGCATGGCAATGGTGGATAATCAACCATGATGAGACTGTCCTAGCATATATCCCCAGTGGGGGGAAGGAGGAAGTGTATACTCTCGACAGGCCAGGGAACTACTCGGTCATGCTTGACGTGACGGATTCAGTCGGGCAGATCGATGTGAAGAGAATAAACAATTGCATCCAGGTACTCCCATTCCCGTGAGGGATGGGAAATACCTCACCTCAGTTGCTTTTTTCCCTCCTTGCCACTTTCGTTCAGGGATTAGATAAGGTATAACCCCTTTCAACAACAGGGCATGGGACTTATCACTGACCCTTGAATTCCTTGGTCCTCATTTGGGAGAGGAAAATCCACATCCTCCATTGGTCCTCCCTTTTCATTCGATCAGGGATGTGGGAAAACAGGGGGTGGGCAATCCTCTCCTGGATTGTTGGGGATACTTGGCCTTTGGGACATAATCAAGATATTGCGTGCGTTCACAAAGACTTTTTGCCAATTCCTGCCCTTCCGGTGGCCTTTTTCATGTAACTATCCCAGTCCTTGCTCACACTCCCATCTTCTGCTTCAGTTCGCCGATCATGTCCCGCATCCGTATGGCCTCCTCGAAGTCCAGGCGATCTGCCGCCTGGTGCATCCTCGCTTCAAGCTCGACGAGGAGGTTCGGGATCTCGGACTTCGGGATATGCCGCGTGTCCTTGATATCGACCTCCTTCTCGGGAACGGGTTTTCGTATGGTCTGCGGCGTGATGTGATGGATGGCGTTGTACTCGAGCTGGAGTTTCCTCCTTCGCTCGGTCTCCGCGACGGCCTCGCGGATCGAGCCAGTGAGAGTGTCAGCGTACAGCACTACCCGGGAGTTCGCGTTACGGGCGGCCCTCCCGATGATCTGGATAAGGCTCCGGGCATCACGCAAAAACCCCTCCTTGTCCGCGTCCAGTATCCCTATAAACCCAACCTCGGGGATATCGAGCCCCTCCCGCAGCAGGTTGATCCCGACAAGGACATCGAACCTGCCCAGGCGGAGCTGGCGGATGATCTCGGTCCGATCGAGCGTATCGATCTCTGAGTGGAGATAACGGGTGCGGATGCCCTTTCCTGCAAGATAGTCCGTAAGCTCCTCTGCAAGCTTCTTGGTGAGAGTGGTGAGCAGCACTCGGTCGCCCCTGGCAACCGTCTCCCGGATCTCCCTGATGACGTCCTCTGTCTGGCCTTCTGTCTTCCGTATCATCACGACGGGGTCGACAAGTCCCGTGGGCCGGATGATCTGCTCGACGACCCGGGCCGAGTGGGAGATCTCGTACTCGGCAGGGGTGGCCGAGACGAAGATTGCCTGGCGCATGTACCGTTCGAACTCCCGAAACATCAGCGGGCGGTTGTCGAAGGCGCTCGGCAGCCGGAAGCCGTAATCGACGAGGGCTTTCTTCCTCGAGCGATCGCCATGATACATCCCGTGGAGCTGCGGGATCGTCTGATGGCTCTCGTCGATGAAGAGCAGGAAGTCATGAGGGAAGTAGTCGAGCAGGCAGTATGGCTTCTCACCCGGTTTCCTGAAGTCGAAGTGACGTGAGTAGTTCTCGATCCCCTTGCAGGACCCGGTCTCCTCGATCATCTCAAGGTCGTAGTTGGTCCTCTGCTCGAGCCGGTGGGCCTCGAGCATCCCGAGCTCGGGCAGGCGCTGTTGCAGTTCCTCCCGGATCGAGGCAAGCGCCTGCCGCTGGACCTCCTGGGGGATTACATAGTGCCTGGCCGGGTAGACGTGGAAGTACCGGAGCTGCTCCTTCAGCCTGCCGGAAGTCTTCTCCACCTCCGTGATCCGCTCGACCTCGTCGCCGAAGAGCTCGATCCTGATGATGTCCTGGAAGTACCCCGGGATAAGGTCGATGGTGTCGCCTTTCACGCGGAACCTGCCGGGCTGAAGCTCGAGGTCGTTCCTCTCATACTGCCCGGTAACGAGGTTTTCTACAATCTGCTTCCTGGAGATCCGGTCCCCTACCTTCAGCTCAAAGCCCATCTCCCTGAAGTGCTCGGGCCTGCCCAGTCCGTAGATGCACGAGACTGATGCCACGACGATCACGTCCCGCCGGGAGAGGAGGGACGCGGTGGCAGAGAGGCGCATCATCTCGATCTTCGGGTTGATCTGCGCATCCTTCTCAATGTACTGGTCCTTCTGGGGGAGGTAAGACTCAGGCTGGTAGTAGTCATAATATGAGACAAAATATTCGACCCGGTTCCCGGGGAAGAACTCGCGAAACTCGTTCCAGAGCTGTGCCGCGAGTGTCTTGTTGTGTGCAATCACGAGGGTGGGGCGCTGCACCCTTGCGATGACGTTTGCCATCGTGAAGGTCTTTCCGGACCCAGTCACCCCGAGGAGCGTCTGGAACCGGTCCCCCCGCTCGATCCCTTCCACAAGCCTGTCGATTGCTTCCGGCTGTGACCCGCGGGGGGAGAAGTGGGACGAGAGCGAGAACCCGGTCACCGGATCACCTTCTTCTTCCGGAGAAGCCTGTGGTAGGTAACGGCAAACCGGTGGGCTTCGTCTCGTATCTCCTGGAGAAAGAGCGAGGCCTTCTCCTGCTTTCTGACCGGAAGAGGGTGGGCGGATCCTGGCACGTAGATCTCTTCCTCCCTCTTGGCAAGCGCGACGACGGGGATCGTAAGCCCCAGGGCTTTCAGGGCAGAGTGTGCGGCGTTGAGCTGGGCCTTTCCGCCGTCCACCATGACCAGGTCAGGGAGTGGATTGCCCTCCTCCAAAAGACGCATGTACCTGCGGGTCACCACCTCGCTGATCGCGCGCGGATCGTCGATGCCATCGACAGTCCTGATCCGGAACCTCCGGTAGTTCCGCTTGTCGGGGCGACCGTCCCTGAACTGGACCATGGAGCCCACCACCTCGCTCCCTGCGAAGTGCGAGATATCGAAGCACTCGATCACCCGGGGCAGGTCGTCCATGGCGAGCTTTTCCCGAAGTTCTTCGAGCTTGATATCGTCGCCGAAATGCGCGATCTCGATGTTTGTTCTCACAAGTGTGAGGAGTCGGTGTTTGGCCCCAATCCTGGGCACGGTGACGGTTACCTTCCGCCCCTTCTGGAGCGAGAGGAACTCGCACACATCTGTGTCGACCTCGACCGGAAGGATGAGCTCTCCCGGGGGGGCGTGGGCAGAGTAATACTGGACGAGGAACTCCTCAAGGAACTCCTCACCCTCTTCGAAGACAAACTCCTTCTTGTTCACAAGGGTGCCCCTGTGGACATTGAAGAGCATGAGGTAGACGCGACCCTCATGCACCAGGAAATTGACGATGTCCTCGTCGGTCTCTGTCTGCCGTGCCATGTCCTGCCGGCGGGAGAGGTGCTCAAGTGCCTGGACCTGGTCACGGAGCAGGAGAGCCCTCTCGAACTCATGTGCCTTTGATCTCTCTTCCATCTCTTCTTTCAGTGCCCTGATGATCTCCGGAGTATTCCCCTTCAGGACATGCGAGGCCTGCCGTACAAGCGCAGCATACTCTTCCCTTCCGATCTCTCCCTTGCATGGTGCGCTGCAGGTACCGATTGACGCGCGGAGGCACCCGCGGCGGGTGAGGGTTTTACAGCTGCGGAGTCGGAAGGTCTTTTTCACCACTCCAAGCACATGGTCGCGCTCTGCCGCGGAAGTGAACGGTCCAAAGTATGACCCTTTCCCGGCCATCCTCCGGGCTATGCATATGCGCGGGTAGTCATCTTCGGTGAGGTGGATATAGGCGTACTGCTTGGCGTCCTTCAAATCAATGTTAAAACGCGGCTGATGGGCTTTGATCAGGCTGTTCTCGAGGATGAGTGCCTCGACCTCGTTTGTCGTGACGATGTAGTCGATGTCTGAAACAAGGGAAACGAGGCGGCGTGTCTTCGCATCGAGCCCGCGCTTCTGGAAGTAACTGGCGACTCTCTTCTTCAGGTCCTTTGCCTTTCCTACGTAGAGTATCGTCCCCTCGCGGTCCTTGAAGAGGTAGCAGCCGGGGGCGACAGGGAGGAAAGCGGCGAGATTCATGCCCCCGCGATCATCCTCTGGAGGAATTTCCCTGTATGGCTGTCGGGGTTCTCTGCCACTTCCTCGGGAGTCCCGGTCGCAACCACGTATCCACCGCCATCTCCGCCTTCGGGGCCGAGATCGATCACATAGTCAGCTGACTTGATCACGTCGAGGTTGTGCTCGATCACGACAACGGTGTTCCCCTTGTCGACCAGCTCGTTCAGGACTGCGATCAGCTTCTTTACGTCGTGGAAGTGAAGGCCAGTAGTCGGCTCGTCGAGCAGATAGATGGTCCTCCCGGTGCCCCTCTTTGAGAGTTCGCGGGTGAGCTTGATGCGCTGGGCCTCCCCGCCGGAAAGCGTGGTCGAGCTCTGCCCAAGCTTGATATATTCGAGGCCGACGGCTGCAAGTGTCTCGAGCTTGTTCCGGATTGCAGGGATGTGCTGGAAGAGTTCAAGGTTCTCCTCGACGGTCATGTCGAGGACTTCCGCGATGTTCTTTCCCTTGTACTTCACCTCGAGGGTCTCGCGGTTGTACCGTGTCCCCTTGCACTCTTCGCATTCGATGTACACATCGGGAAGGAAGTTCATCTCGATCTTGATCAATCCGTCCCCCTCGCAGGCCTCGCAGCGGCCTCCCTTCAGGTTGAACGAGAACCTCCCCGGCTGGTAGCCCCTGACCTTCGCCTCTTTCGTTGAGGCAAAGACCTTCCGTATCTCGTCAAAGACTTTGGTGTATGTGGCGGGGTTGCTTCTCGGGGTCTTCCCTATAGGGCTCTGGTCGATGACGATCACCTTGTCCACCTCGCCCTCGAACTCGAGGGCTCTGTACTTTCCGGGGTTGACCCGGGAATGGTAAAGCTTCTTCTGGAGCGCCTGGTAGAGCGTGTCATAGATGAGGGTGGACTTGCCCGAACCCGAGACACCGGTGACGACAGTGAAGACCCCAAGGGGTATCCGGACATCGATATCTTTGAGGTTGTTCTCGCTGCAGCCGGTAATATATATAGACTGGTTGCTGTTACGACGAATGGCGGGGGTCTCTATCTTCAGCGTCCCTGCCAGGTATTGCCCTGTGAGGGACTTTTTATTCCCCGCAATCTGCCCTGGCGTTCCCTGCGCGACCACGTAGCCGCCGTGCAATCCCGCGCCGGGTCCCATGTCCACCACGTAGTCTGCGCTCCTTATCGTGTCCTCGTCGTGCTCGACTACGATCAGGGTGTTGCCAAGGTCGCGTAGTCTGCGGAGGGTATCGATAAGCTTCTGGTTGTCGCGCTGGTGCAGGCCGATGGACGGTTCGTCAAGAACGTAGAGCACCCCCATCAGGTTCGACCCGATCTGCGTCGCGAGGCGGATGCGCTGGGCCTCTCCCCCGGAGAGGGTGCCGGCGCTCCGGGACAGGGTGAGGTACCCGAGGCCAACTTTCTCCAGGAAGTCAAGCCGGGCGTTGATCTCTTTCAAGATCTGACGCGCGATCTCCTGCTGCTTTTCCGGCAGTTCGAGTTCCGCGAAGAACCTTATGCACCTGCTGACCGGCATGTTCGTGATATCCACAATCGAGTGGTCCTTGATCCGGACGGAGAGGACCTTCTCCTTGAGTCGCTTTCCATTGCATCGGGGGCAGTCCGAGATACGCATGAACTTCTCGAGCTCTCTCTTCCGGTACTCGGACTGGGTCTGGTGGTAGAGCCGCTCGGACTGGGGGACGAGGCCCTCCCATTCCCCGGTGTGCGCCCAGTGTGCCTCGCCATTCCTCGTGCTCATCGAGAACCGTATGCGATCGTCCGAGCCGAACATGAGGGCGTTGTACTGGTCCTTCGTGAGGTCTCTTATGGGAGTAAGGACCGAGAACCCGTAGTGCCTCGCCACCGCCCCGAGGTACTGGTTCCGGTACCCATCGAGGTAATTCCGGTAGAGGGCGACCGCCCCATCGGCAATGGACTTCGAGGGATCGGGGATGATGAGATCAGGGTCGAATTCCATCCGTATCCCGAGGCCGTTGCATTCCTCGCATGCGCCAAAGGGGCTGTTGAACGAGAACATGCGGGGCTGGAGTTCCTCGAAGGTGAGGCCGCAGACTGGGCAGGCCATTAACGACGAAAAGATCTGCTCTTTCCCCTCAGCGGTAAGGACGACAATCAGTCCGGCCGACTTCGCGAGCGCATTCTCGCAGGCCTCCGTCAGCCTGGAGCGGTCCGCTGCGTCCAACCGGTCGATCACCACGTCGATATCGTGCTTCTTGTACCGCTCGAGCGTCACTTCCTCGTCGGTACGGTGGATCTCGCCGTTGATGCGGACCCTGGTATATCCCTCACGGTTGAGGTCCTTCAGGAGCTGCTGGTAAGTACCTTTTTTCTGCCGGACCACCGGTGCGAGTATAGTAACGGTGCCTCCCAGTTCTTCTGCGATCCTCTGCGCGATCCGTTCAGGGGACTGTGCTTCGATGCGGATGTGATGATCGGGGCAGTAGGGTATACCTATCCTCGCAAAGAGGAGGCGGAGGTAATCGTAAATCTCGGTGACTGTCCCGACGGTACTTCGCGGGTTCTTGCTGGTACTCTTCTGCTCGATGGAGATCGCGGGGGAGAGGCCAATGATGGCATCCACATCAGGCTTGTGCATCAGGCCCAGGAACTGGCGCGCGTACGCAGAGAGCGACTCGACGTACCGGCGCTGCCCTTCGGCGTATATGGTGTCGAACGCGAGTGTCGACTTTCCCGAGCCCGAGAGGCCCGTGATGACAATGAATTTGTCGCGCGGCAGCTCAACGGTGATATTCTTGAGGTTGTGCTGGCGTGCGCCCTTAATAATGAGTTTCTTCATTCGTTCTGTCGCGTGTACGGTGTGGATGTGTATCCATATAGGGGTGACTCTTGGGGTAGACTGGGGACACTGGACCAGTAGCGGTGGTCAGGGATGGGGGCTTGTCTTATGCAGAATCATGAAATACATTCCGTGCACCCTTTCATCCAGTTCCCATTACTGGAGATCGACATGCGACCCTGACGTGAACCTATATACCGGACGCCGCCTCGATTATATTGGACAATGGCAGGAAACCTGCCCTGTTGCGGAAATACACCCGCAGTCTCCCCTCCTCTCAGGAGAAGACCATCATGAAAAACGTCTACATCATCGGGCACAGGCAACCTGATACGGACAGCGTCGCGAGCGTCATCGGGTATGCAGAGTTCCTGAACCTGCGCGAACCGGGCCGTTATATACCTGCGGTCTGTGGACCCCTGAATGCCGAGACCCGTTATGTGCTGGCAAAACTCGGGATTGATCCCCCACTCTTTGTCGAGAGCGTTGAGCCGTGCGTTGGCGACATCCCTGCATTCTACACCCAGCGTGCACCTGCCGGGATGCCCACCATCGACGTTGCGGCCATGATGGACGAGTACGAGGTCAGGAACATCCCGATCGTGGACGATGAAGAGCACCTGGTCGGGCTCGTCTCAGAGCACGGCCTTGCCAGGGCATACGTGACCCCCAAACTCGAGGGACCGCTCACGATAGGGCCCATCCCCGGAGAGACCCTCGCACGTATTCTTGATGCACGGATCTGCAACGAGGGGCCAATGACCATCCACGGCAGGGTCTACATCGTGATCGACGCTCTACATGTTGCCCTCTCGCGCCTGGAATCAACCGATGTGGCGATTGTCGGGGACAACGAACCAACCCAGCTGGCGCTCCTTTCTGCCGGGATCGCGGCGCTCGTGGTTGCAGAGGGAGCACCCGTTGGAGAGAGGGTTCTTGAGGCCGCCAGGAAGAAGGGAGCTGCTGTCTTTTCCACTTCCCTTGACGCATTCTCTGTCGGGAGGATGATGCACCTCTCGCTTCCGGCAGGAAAAGTCGTAGCCACCGATGTGCCTGTCATCCGGCTTGAAGACACCCTTGCGGTTGCGAAGAAGATGGTGACCGACTCCAAGTACCGGACTGCATGTGTGGTGGACGCAAATGGTGTCCTCCTTGGCATGATATCACGTAATACCTTCCTGGACGACGTACAGAAAAAGGTTATTCTGCTCGACCATAACGAGTATGCCCAGGCGGTGGAAGGTGTCGAGTCCGCAGAGATCCTCGAGGTGATCGACCACCACCGCCTCGGAGCCATCACCACGCTCAAACCCGTCCGGTTCCAGAACGAGCCGCTGGGGTCTACCTCGACAATCATCACGAGAAAGTTCATGGAGTCCGGCACCATCCCCTCGCCAGGGACGGCAGGAATGCTCCTGGCGGGGATCCTCTCTGATACTCTTGTCCTCAAGATGTCGACTACCGCACCCGAAGACATCGCAGCAGTTGCCTACCTCGAGCAGGTCACCGGACTGGATGCCGGGACCTTCGGGACCGACCTCATCCAGCACGGGATGGACCTCGGGAACACACCCCTGTACCAGCTCCTCGCGCAGGACGTAAAGCGGTACACTCTCTTTGGAAAAGAGGTCGTGATTGCCCAGGTGATGACCGCATCCCGGATGTATGCGCAGGAGCATGGACCAAGGATACGGGAGGAACTGGAGAAGTTACGCCGGGAACACTCAGTCGACCTTTATATGGTGCTCTTCACCGACATCATCGCCAACTATAGCGACCTGTTTGCGGCAGGGGATCACGTGACCCTGAAAGCCCTCGGTTACGAATTTCAGCCTGTTGGGCTCCCGGGGGTCATGTCAAGGAAGAAGGACTTCCTTCCGGTGTTCGGGGGCAGGTTGAGGGATTTATAAGAACTGTTCCCCTCGTTTTCTCTCACTCGGCCTCTTCTTCATCATCGAGTATCTGGAGGTCCCACTCGTCCTCATCGAATGTAATGGTCCCTGCGCCGTCGCATATGGGACAGCTGATCTTTTCAGGGACCCCGTTGCAGGCATCAGGAGGAGTGTCCTCGTTCAGGGCTATCTCGTCTTCGGTGGGGATATGGAAATATTTCTTCAGGGTGTGCGACTTCAACGCCTCACAGAGCCGGTGCTCCTCGTTCGGGACCTTGCCGGTCCCATTGCAGTGGCGGCAGCGCAGGAGGATAGTCATGACGGTTTCTCTCTGCTCCTTTTTCCTGTCTTGAGCGTTGATAGAAAATACAATGCTGGGGGAAGTTTCGTGATTCTCATCAGGTCCTGGTGTAATCCTTCTTTCGTACCACAATTCTTGCGTGGATAAAAAAACCTGCCGACTCATGCCTTGGGGACACTTTGCACGTCCAGCTATCGCAAAGCAGAGCGGTTTTGAGTTTCCCGGCACTCCTTATGTGGTGCCTGGAATCTGAATGTAACTTTCAATCATCCATAGTTATATCAGGGATCTCTTCATTTGCCTTGAGATGGCTGGCAGTAAAAGTCTGAGTGAATTATTCAGATCAGTGACCTGAATTCATTATGCGACAAAGAATGACATTATCTCACGCCTGAATAAGATCAAAGGTGAATTATTTAAACATACAGGCGAGATAATTATAGCCAGGTTGTCCCGGTAGGGTAGTGGATATCCTAGAAGCCTGCGGAGCTTTTGACCCGGGTTCAAGTCCCGGCCGGGGCGTCTTTTTGAACCGTGGAAGATTCTCTTCCCCGTTCTCTTGTGCTCTCAACGCACGTCCAATTCCTGTGGTATTTCCCGCGAATACCTGACAGGTATCCGGATTCCGCATGTTTTCGCATTGCCCACACCAGAAAATACTGATATTCCCTGCATCTGACCTGCCATATCAGAGTGGTGACCTGACCATGACCGAAGAGCAGAAAACCGTGTTGATCAGAGGGATGAGTGAGGTTTGCGAGCTGGATCGCGTCCGTCTTGCCCTGATGAACCTCCTGATGATCGAGCAGAAGAAGGGGGAATGAATGCTCGATGAATCGGCAAAACCATACCTCGAACTGAAGATGAGAGGCGGAATTGAGACTGCCTGGGACCGATATGAGATGCAGCAGCATCCCTGAAAGTACTGCTCACCGGGGCTCTCCTGTACAAGGTGCACAATGGTGTCGTGCCGGATTATTCCACCCACCCGCATCCGCAGGGTGTGTGGGGCGGATGCGGACCTTATCGTTGCGCGCAACCTCCTCGATACTCTTGCCAACGGAGCCGCACCACCCTCGGACCATGGACAGGAGATCGTGCTGACTATGTGCGGGATCGGGAAGGGGACCGTGAATGACGAAGTCGTTTCTGACCGTGAGAAGTTTTGCGCCCTGGTGCAACAGATTGGGGAGCTCTCCTGGGGTCTCCCTTATCACCGAAATGCTGAAAGGGGCGGTGAACGAGTCGTTCGCAGTCGATCCTGAACCCATGAAAACCGCAGAACTCATGGCGGATCACATCGAGCGGAAGCGGACCGAAATGGGTATCTGAATATATTCCCCTGAAGGCATCATAGGCAGCAGGAAAATACAGATAGTCGTCACCGGAAAGGAGGGGTGGGAAAGACCACGCTCACTGCACTCCTGGCATGTGTCCCCTACCTGCAGAACATGCGTGTCCTTGCGGGAGATGGGGATCCGCAGGCGAACCTCGCGGCGATACTCGGGAATACCGAAGGTCTTGCAGAATATATCCTCGCACATTGGTGACAAGATAAAGGGGGTCAGAATAGCGGAAAACCCCTGTGAAGGCCATACGACCTCGCTGCCGATACCGCCTCGCGGTATTCGCTGCGGGTAATTCCCCTCATGAGTGAGCGGTGGTGGGGATGCCGCAAATCGCCCACGATCCTCCCACAGGGGCGGTACTGGTCCATCACGTTCACGTATGCGTCAGGAGAGACCTCTTCGGCAATGAACCTGAACACTTCTTTGCTTCCCGCAAGGTTATGCGGGAGAACAAGGTGGCGGACCAGGAGTCCTTTCACCGCGATCCCTTTCTCCATCCGGAGGTCGCCCACCTGGCGCTGCATCTCTCCGATAGCCTCTTTCATGACTGTGACATATCCCGGTGCATCCGACAGCGAGAATGCCACTTCATCGCTGCCGTATTTGGCGTCAGGCATGTAGATGTCGAACACGCCCTCAAGCAGCTTCAGGGCAACGACTGAGTCATAGGTCCCTGTGTTATACACCAGGGGAATATCAAGGCCCTTCTCTGCCGCCAGAAGGACCGATTCAAGGACCTGCGGCACGAAGTGGGTCGGGGAGACGAAATTTATGTTGTGGCATCCGAGGTCCCGGAGCCGGATCATTATCCCGGCAAGGTCATCGCAACTGACGTCGGTTCCCTGCCGCTCCTGGCTGATCGAGTAGTTCTGGCAGAAGACACACCGCATGTTGCAGCTGGAAAAGAATATGGTGCCTGATCCATGGGTTCCCACGAGCGGCGGTTCCTCTCCAAAATGCGGCCCAAAAGAGGATATGCGTGGAAGGGGGCCGCTTCTGCAATACCCAATTTCTCCGTGGAGCCGGTCGATGCCACACTCCCGGGGGCAGACCCGGCATGGTGAGAGCAAAGCCCGTGCAGCGTCTACTCGCCGTACAAGCTCGCCCGTCCGGGTGAGCCGGAGATACGAGGGCTTATGTGCTGCAGATATCATTCTTGACCCCGCCTTGTGGCAAACAGTTCGTGTCTTTCTCTGTATATCATCCATTCGCCCCCACAAGAGGGATTTGCCAAAAAGAATATGGGGAGTGAGGCATATTGGAGTAATAACGGCTCTCCTGAGCTGTGAGCCCCCATAGAAAGAGGTGACAGGAATTATGGTAAACCTTACCCCCGAGATGAAAGAGACCTTCTCGAAGATCAAGCTCTTCCCCGTGGCAACCGCATCAAAGAAGGGAGTCCCAAACGTCGCACCCATTGCATTCGTCATGTTGGTCGCAGACGACACCATATGGCTTGCAGATAATTTCATGAAGAAGACGCTTGCGAACGTAAAAGAGAACCCTCAAATGGCCATCTATATCTGGGATCCCGATGGAAAGAAATGCTTCCAGATAAAGGGGGCCGTCGAGGTGAAGACTTCAGGCCCCGACTTCGAGAAAATGAGGAAGATGGTCCACGAGAAGAAGCCTGATCTTCCTGCAAAATCCCTCATGGTGATGAAGGTCACCGAGGCTTTCGAATGCAACCCCGGTCCAAACGCAGGGAAGAAATTAATTTAAAAAATGGATTATTCTCTCTTTTTTTTGCCCTGCTCGACAAGACGGGCCTGGATGCCGTAGTACGCGGAGACCCCGATGGCATGGCACTGGTCGATGGTAGTCGTGTCGAACGAGACGAGATCGCCTGAGTAAATTCCCTCCTGGGATGAGCGTCCCAGCACCCTGCAGCACCCCTTGTAGAGCATCACGTCGACCCGTCCGGATACCCTGCCCTGTGAACTGGTAATAAATGCGTTCAGGTCATGGAAGAGTGGCTCGTGCACGAGTCCCATGTAGGCAAGCTCGGACCACTTGTCGTCCACCATCCGCTTGAACGCAAGCTCCTGGCGGGTGAGCGTGAGGTGCTCAAGGTCAGCGTGGGCGGCGAGGAGGACGGTCGCTGCCGGGTGCTCGTAGATCTCCCGTGCCTTCAGGCCAAGGATGCGGTCCTCTATCATGTTGTTGCGGCCGATGCCATGCTTGCCCGCAATCCCGTTCAGTTCGCGTATCAGGTCGTAGCCGGCATACTCAACCCCATTGAGGCGGTGGGGAATGCCCTTGATGAAATCGATGGTCACGATCTCGGGGGTGTCGGGGGCCTTCTCGGGAGAGACACTCCAGGCATAGATCTCGTCGGGAGGGTAGTAGGATGGGTCTTCGAGTCTCCCTCCCTCGATACTCCTGCTCCATATGTTCTCGTCCACACTCCAGGGTCGGTCCTTTGCGACCGGGACAGGAATATTGTGCTCTTTTGCATACTCTATCTCCCATTCGCGGGTCAGGTTCAGCTCGCGGATAGGTGCGATCACCTCGAGTCCGGCCATGCGGAAGACAAAATCGAACCGGAGCTGGTCGTTCCCCTTGCCGGTGCACCCGTGGGCGACCGCGGAAGAACCCTCAAGTGCAGCGATCTTTGCAACCTCGCCAGCAATAAGGGGCCGTGCGAGAGCGGTGCCCATGGGGTACCCCTCATATGAGCCATTGGCCCGAATCGCGGGAAAGATATACTCGTGCACGAACCTTTCGCGGGCATCTATGGTATAGTGCTTATCCGCAAGTTTCTGACCCTTTTTTGTGGCTGTCTGGATCTCCTCGTCCCGCTGTCCGACATGCACCGCCACGGTAATCACCCTGTCGTACCCATACCGTTCTTTCAACAGGGGGATACAGATGGAGGTGTCGAGTCCACCGGAATATGCCATAACAATGGTTCCTTTTCCCATTCGCTCACTCCTGCGTGAGAGTTCCACCCTCACAGGTAATACCTATTCATTGCCTCTGCCGATGTAATAAGAGTATTCCGAAGGGGAGGGTCCTATCTCGGCTATCTGCAGTGGGAATTGGAGACTTCCATGCTTCGGAAGAAGAGAAAGAGGTTTATGAGGAGAGGATGGCTATAATGCCCCCAGGTAATGGGAGAGCGGCTCGATAGTGATGCGCTTTTTCTTTATGGCCTCGATTGCCATCGCCGCTGCACGGGCAGCCTGGATGGTGGTGATGTATGGGACACCGTAGTCCACGGCAACCCGCATGATCTGGTAATGGTCCTGTCGCGACTGCTTGTCGGTGGGGGTGTTGATGATCATCCGTATCTCCCCTCTCCTCAGAAGGTCGATCACATTCGGGGAACCTTCCTGGACTTTCCGCACCAGTTGTGCAGGAATGCCCGCTTCCGTGAGGTAATCGACGGTCCCGGAGGTCCCGTAGAGGTTCAGGCCGATCTCTTTGAGCTTTTTTGCGATCTGGACCACTTCGTCCTTCTGGTCTTTCGAGATGGAGATGAAGATGTTCCCCTCGACAGGGATGGTGTTGTCCGCAGAGATGCTGGCCTTGTAATACGCCCGCCCGAAGTCGTAGTCGATGCCCATCACTTCCCCTGTGCTCTTCATCTCGGGGCCGAGCACGGTGTCTACGCCTGGGAGCTTGTTGAAGGGGAGGAGAACCTCCTTGACCGCCACGTGGGAGTAAGTCCTCTCGCGGTATTTCATCTCCTTCAATTTCTTGCCAATCATGGTCTTTGCGGCAATCTTTGCAAGCGGGATCCCGGTTGCCTTCGAGACGAACGGGACCGTCCGGCTTGCCCTTGGGTTTGCCTCGAGCACGTATACCACGTCGTCTTTTACGGCGAACTGGATATTCACAAGTCCCACCACGCCGAGCCCAAGTGCGATCTTTCGCGTGTAGTCCTTTACCCGGTCGAGGATGGATTGGGAGAGAGACTGGGTGGGGATGACACATGCCGAGTCACCGCTGTGCACCCCTGCCTGCTCGATATGTTCCATGATTCCGCCGATGAGCACTTCATCCCCGTCGCACACGGCGTCCACGTCAAGTTCAATCGCATTCTGCAGGAAGGAATCGATCAGCACCGGGTGATGCCTGCTGACCCGCACTGCCTCCTTCATGTAGCCCTCAAGTTCTATCTCGTCGTGGACAATCTCCATGGCACGGCCACCGAGGACATACGAGGGACGGACGAGTATGGGGTACCCGATTTCCGCTGCCTTCATCCTTGCCTCCTCAAGCGAGTAGGCCGAGCTGTTCGGCGGGCTGGGTATCCCGAGCCGCCCAAGCAGGAGGCTGAACCGGTCGCGATCTTCGGCAATGTCCATTGAATCGGGAGATGTCCCAAGGATGCGGGTGGGAAGGTTGAGCCTTTTTAATTCATCGTTGAGCGGGACTGCCAGGTTTACCGCGTTCTGGCCTCCAAACTGGACCATCACACCCGTGTAATGGTCTTTTTTAATGATGTTCATCACATCCTCGAGGAGCATGGGCTCAAAGAAGAGGCGGTCAGAGGTGTCGAAGTCGGTCGAGACCGTTTCCGGGTTGTTATTGACGATGTGCACTTCCACGTTCTCCTCGCGGAGCGCCTTGACGGCATGAACAGTACAGTAGTCAAACTCGATACCCTGCCCGATGCGGATAGGCCCGGACCCGAGAATGAGCACCTTCCCCCTCTCTGTCCGGGGGATCTCGCACTCAGTGTCCCAGGTTGAATAGAAATAAGGAGTCCTGGCAGGGAACTCGGCGGCACACGTGTCCACGATCTTGTAGGTCGGATTACCCGCCATTGTTTCCACCTCTTCCACGGAGTACCCTGATTCCCTGGCAATCTCGGCGTCGGTGAACCCAAACTTCTTTGCAAGTTGGATGGTCTCCTTTGTCGGGGCATCCCTGATCTTCTTCTCCGTGCTGACGAGATTCTGGATTTTTTCGAGGAAGAAAGGTGATATATTGGTGATCCTCGCGATCTCTTCGACGGAGAAACCGGCACGAACCGCATCAAAGAGTGTGGCGAACCGCTCGTCCGTGGGGCGGGAGAGGATCATGCGGATCTCGTTTGGGTTCGTGTGTGGCTCCATGTCAGTGTCGATCGAACGCAGCGCCTTCTTGAACGCCTCCTCGACCGTCCGGCCTATCGCCATCACCTCACCTGTGCTCTTCATCGCGGTGGTGAGGGTCCGGTCGGCGTTCTTGAACTTGTCGAACGGCCATCGAGGCACTTTCACGACGATATAGTCGATCGCCGGTTCAAATGATGCGGGTGTACAGCCGGTGACGCTGTTTGTGATCTCGTCAAGCCGAAGACCGATGGCAATCTTTGCAGCCACCCGGGCGATAGGGTAGCCGGTAGCCTTGGAGGCGAGTGCCGAAGACCGTGAGACCCTCGGGTTGACCTCGATCACCCGGTATTCGCCTTCCTTGTAGGCAAACTGGATATTGCAGCCCCCCTGGACATTGAGCGCACGGATGATCTTGATGGCTGCAGTGCGGAGCGTCTGGAATTCGTCATCGCGGAGAGTGAGGATCGGGGCAACCACCACGCTCTCGCCGGTGTGGATTCCCATCGGGTCCACGTTCTCCATCCCGCAGACGATGATGCAGGTGTCGCCTGCATCCCGCATCACCTCGAATTCGATCTCTTTCCACCCCACGACGGATTCTTCAACGAGCACCTGGTGAATGCGGGACCTTGAAAGGCCGATCTCGATGATACGGACAAGCTCTTCCCGGGTGTGGGCAATCCCTCCTCCTGATCCGCCGAGGGTGTATGCGGGCCGGATGATGGCAGGGAGCCCCACCGTCCGGAGAGCCTCATCGGCCTGGTCCATGCGGTTGAGGATCATGCTCCTTGGGACAGGCTCCCCGATCTGCTCCATCAGGGCGCGGAACTTCTCGCGGTCCTCCCCCTGGTAAATCGCTTCGAGGGGAGTCCCGAGGATCTCCACGCCTTTGAGCGCACCCCTCTCAGCGAGTTCTGCGGTCATGTTCAGCCCTGTCTGGCCCCCCATGCCCGAGAGAATCCCGTCAGGCCTCTCCTTCTCGATGATCTTCTCGATGATCTCTGCCCTGATGGGCTCGATGTAGATCTCGTCGGCCATTTCCGGGTCGGTCTGGATGGTGGCGGGGTTCGAGTTTACCAGCACCACCTTGACTCCCTCTTCCCGGAGGGCCCTGCATGCCTGCGAGCCGGAGAAGTCGAACTCAGCCGCCTGCCCGATCTGGATTGGCCCTGAGCCGATAAGCAGGACTTTCCTGATATGTGCCTTCTTCGGCATCAGGCGAGCCTCCTGAACATGGTGTCAAAGAATGGTATCTCCGTATCCCGCGGGCCGCCGTGGGCCTCGGGATGGAACTGGACGCAGGTGATCTCAAGATAGGGGTCTTCGAACCCTTCCAGGGTTCCGTCGTTTACATTTGAGTACAGGACATTTGCCCCTTCGGGCAGTGTGTCGCTATCGACGGCGAATCCGTGGTTCTGGGTCGTGATGTAGATGCTCCCGTCTTTGTAACGTACAGGCTGGTTGGTACCGCGGTGCCCGAATTTCATCTTGTAGGTCTTTCCGCCGAGCCCGAGTCCGCAGATCTGGTTACCCATGCATATGCCAAAGATCGGGAGGGTTCCGGCGAGTTCTTTTACGCACCGGATGGCATCGGTGGCATGCACGGGATCTCCGGGGCCATTGCTGATGAAGAGGGCATCAGGGTGGCATGCCATGATCTCGTCGGGCTGGACGTGATAGGGGAAGATGTGGAGGTCTGCATCGCGGTGCCTTAAGCTGATGATCATATTCTTTTTTATTCCGAGGTCAATGACGGCAATCCTCCTCCCCTGCCCGGGAATGTGATAAGGCTCCTTGCACGAGACGGCGGGAATGAGGTCTGCATCGGATATTGGCTTTGCCCTCCGGGCAAGCTCGACAGCGCGATCCGGGTCTTCATCCCCCACGACAAGCGCAGCCCGGAGCGTTCCCTCTACCCTCGTCTTTATGGTCAGCATTCGGGTATCCACGCCTTGGATTCCCAGGAGGCCGTTCTCTTCGAAATAATCTGTGAATGCGGGTCTCGTCTCGGGGGTAGGACAGATCTCGCGTGCAACACAACCGAGGGTCCAGACTCTCGGGGCCTGGAAGTTCATCCTGTCCACGCCGTAATTTCCAATTGTCGGAAAGGTGAACATGAGAATCTGCCCGAAATAGCTGGGATCGGTGAGGGCCTCCATGAACCCACCCATCTGGGTGGAAAATACCAGCTCGCCAGCGCATTCCCCCTCGGCACCGAACCCTTCTCCTGTCACACAGGTGCCGTCTTCTAGACCCAGGACCGCCTTCATGATTTCCATATATGGTGTGCCGGGGAAGTTTTAATAGGTGTCGGGGTGTCGAAAAAAGCCTTGATTTGGATAAATCCGGCTCTTGTATTTCTGAAAATGAACCTGCGTTGGTGCGCCGATAAGTGTCTGGCAAAGAGTGATCGAGATAACCTGATCTCTCAAGGCAGGAGAAATCGTAGTAAAAAAAGGAATGAAGGGTTCTAAAATGTTATTTCTTGAAAATAAAAAGTTTAAAGAGTTAAAAAATACCAGATCTTGGTATATGGTGGTCCCGAGCCGGATATTCTTTACCAAGGGGGTGGGTGTTCATAAAGACCGTCTCGCCTCTTTTGAGCTTGCGCTCCGGAAGGCAGGAATCGAGAAGTTCAACCTTGTCTATGTCTCCAGTATCTTTCCCCCGAACTGTAAAATGGTCTCTGTTGAGGAGGGAACAAAGATGCTGGAGCCGGGTGAGATTACATACTGTGTCATGGCCAAGAACGATACGAATGAGCCTAACCGGTTGATTTCAGCGGCAATAGGGCTTGCGTTACCCAAGGAAGCCAAGGAGTACGGGTATCTCTCAGAGCACCATGCCTACGGTGAGACGGCAGAAAAGACAGGAGATTACGCCGAAGACCTGGCAGCGACCATGCTCGCCACCACCCTTGGAATAGAATTCGATATCAACCAGGCCTGGCAGGAGCGGGAGCAGATCTATAAGGCCAGCGGGAAGATCATCAGGACGACGCAGGTCTGCCAGTCTGCACAGGGCGACAAGAATGGCATGTGGACCACGGTGATTGCGGCCGCCGTCTTTGTGACCAATCGCACCTAGATTATTTTTTTCGTCCCGTCCGCAGTTTTAATGCTGACTTTTCCATTCTCCGCAGGATTATAGACAATAGTCCTTCCTACGATTCCGCCGACGTCTTCTGCAACAATGGGGATGTTGAGTTCCTTCAGATGGAATTTGATCGCCTCTACGTTCCTCTCACCAATGTTCAGGTTGCCTGAAAACGTCTGGAACATCGATGCGCCTCCGCAGATCTTTGCCGCGAGGGAAGATGACCTGCACCCAAGCATGTTCAACTCTTTTACAAGAAATTTGACCGCGGTGTCGGCATACTTTGCCGGTCGCTCGCTCCTTCCCTGCGAATCCGGGAGCATAATATGAGCGAGGGCACCCAGGGGTTTATCTTTGTCGTATATCACAAGCCCTATGCATGATCCAAGGCCAATCGACGACATCGGATTCCTGCCTGCGTAGAACTCCCCAATCCCTACGATCACGGTTGGTTCTTCTGGGCCTGGCATTTTTCGTTCCTGGTCCCTTATTTCATCAGGTTCTCAAGCATTGAGAGTATCTCATCGAGCATGGGCTTGTTGGGGAGCAGGAAGAGGTTGCTTGAGATCTTATGCTGGTCGCTCCGGAGCTCCGTACGGAAGATCACGACCTGGTCAATGTCGGAAAATTGCTGCATTGCCAGGATGGTCTGGAATGCCGCGTGCGGCATGTCGATGATCATCGACGGTGGGGAGGGAAGCATGATGATAGAGAGAAGGGTCGCAGTGGCATCAAGAAAAGCAGACACCATGATGTTCCCGATCTCAAGGAGTGCGCTCTCGTCCATCTCGGTGAGGTCCCGCTCGAGTTCGGTCATCCCGAGCATGGCATTGGTAAGCCTGATCACCGAGTTCTTTGGGATGTGCAAAAGGACGTACCCCCCACCCGAGACCTCGCCGGTGATCTGGAAGATAACAAGTGCCGAGAGTTCATCCCCGACGTGTTCGTGGATCTTCGAGATGTCGACCACGCTGATCTCGGGGACCTCCATCTCGATATTCGACATCAGCATGGTGGAAAGGGTGGTTGCCGCATGTGCGGCGCCAATGTTCCCGAGTTCACGCAGTGCATCTCGTTGCTGGCTGTTAAGCATTTTTTCAGGTCTCCTTGATTAGTGCATTCACGTCGAGAACCGGCACCACCTCGCCATCACCGGGAATCGTGACGCCGGACACTCCACGGCAGGACCCCATTACGGTGGAAAGCGGTTTGATTACTACCTCCTGCTGGCCCTCGATGAGGTCAACGGCAATGCTCCGCTTCCTGTTCTGGTGCTGCAGCACCACCAGGATGTCAGTCCGATCCGAACGGCCGAACATGTCATCGAGCCTGTCAAGAGGCAGTACTTCGTTCCTGAGGAGGATGGTCTCGTGCCCGCCTATCGTGTGGATGTACTCCTGCTCCAGGCTTGCGACCTCCACTACGTTGTGGACGGGAATCGCGCACCTCCTTCCATTGATCCTGACCATCATCACCGTGAAGATTGCCATGGTGGGGGGAAGGAGGAGCTCGAACCTTGATCCCTTGCCCTCGGTAGACTCGACTTTTATGGTCCCCTTCAGGGACTCTAGGGTGGTACGGACGACGTCGAGGCCCACACCCCTTCCGCTGATGTCGGTGATGGATTCAGCGGTGGAGAACCCCGGGCGGAACAGGAAGTCGATGGTCTCTTCCCGGGAGAGGACTTGCGCCTCGGCCTCTGAGATCAGTCCCCGTTCTATTGCCTTTTGCTTCACCTTTTCTGCACTGATTCCCTTCCCGTCATCCTCGATGGTGATGATCACGTTATCCCTGTCTCTTCGCGCTGACAGGCGAAGAGTCCCCTTCCTGGCCTTTCCTGCAGCCTCACGGACCTCCGGTCTCTCGATCCCGTGATCAATGGCATTCCTTATCAGGTGGAGGAGGGGATCGTTCAGCCCATCCATGACACTCCGGTCAAGCTCGGTATCCCCTCCCTCGATGATGAACTCGACCTCTTTACCCTCCCGGTTGGCGATATCGCGGACCGTCCTTGGAAACCGGTTGAAGATATGGTTGAGCGGGATCATCCTGATGTTCATCATCAGGTTCTGAAGGTCGGAGACAGAGCGACCTATCATGTTGAGGGTCTCGTCGAGGTCCTTCATCTGGTGCTCGCGGGCGATCTCGGTGATTCGCCCGCGGTTTATCACCAGGTCCTCGACGAGGTTCATCATGACATCGAGCCGGCTGATGTCGACGCGGATATTCTTGACCTCCCTCCCCTTCTCAACTCTTTCTGCTCTCTGCGAGGGTCTCCTCTCGTCCTCCTTCGGTGCCGTGGGTTCGGCGGCCTTCCTGATGACTGCAGGAGCGGAGGCAGGGCTCTGCAGGTCTTCAACGACAGCCTCTTTTATATCGGAAGAGGACGTGACGGTTTTTATAGCATCGATCCCTGCATCGCTTGCCAGCTCGACTGTAAAACGGCCGTCGAATTCACCATCTTCGACAATTGAACGGTCAGGCGTGACTTTCTCCAGTCTCCCAAGTTCTTCGAGGTTCTGCAGGATAATCATTGCACGGAGGTTCCGGTTATCGCACTGGTCACTCATGCAGAGCGTGATGCAATAACGGTTCAGCGCCTGTTTCTCTTCTCCGGTGGTCGACAACTCTTCTCGAGATTCGCTGTCGCCTGGTTCATATGAGGCTCGTTCGGCACCCGTATCCGGCACGACCCCTGCTTTTCGTCCGATCCACTTCTTCAGGCCATCGACCAGCTCATCGAGGTCTTCTGGGACGCCCGGGCCTCCGGCCTCGATATCATCGAGTATTGTCTCCATCATGTCTGATGCACAGAGAAGTGTATCCATCAGGGAGTGGGTGACGACCATGTTTCCGTTCCGTATCTCCTGGAAGATATCCTCCATTGCATGGCAGAGCCGTTCCATGCCCTTGAAGTCCATTGATGCCGACATGCCCTTCAGGGAGTGGGCAGAACGGAAGATCTCCGCGATCGCCTCGTCGGAGGCCTCGCTCTCCAGCACCAGGAGGTTCTTCACGATATTCTCGTGGTTCTCACGTGATTCAGCAATGAAAAGTGACCTGTATGCATCAAGTTCAGACATGTTCAGTTCGCCATCCCCGCCACAAGTCGTGCGATCTCATCCCCAATCTTCTCGAGAGGGAGTACTTGCTCCACACAGTTCTTCGAGAGTGCGGAACGTGCCATCCCGTACACGAGACAGTCCTCCTCGCGGCAGACCATCGTCCGGCCTCCATGTTCACGCACCACCGCCATCCCATCACCCCCATCGTTCCCCATTCCGGAAAGGATCACCGAAACGACTCTCTCGCCAAAGACGCTCGCTGCCGAGATGAATGTTTTGTCGACGGCAGGACGGACGCTGTGGACAGGGGGAGACTGCGAGTGGACTATCCTCCCGCCCTTCTCACCCCCGTCCGTAAGGAGAGCAGAGATAAGGGAATGGTACCCTGCCCTGGAGATATAGATGCTCCCCTGGTTGAGCACATCGCCGTTTTCTGTTTCCTTGACAGGCATTGGCGATATCCGGTTCAGGCGGGTCGCGAGGGATGCAGTGAAGCCCCCTTCAGGCATGTGCTGGGTCACCACCATGGCCGCGGGAATCCCGGACTTGAAGGAGGAGATGAGGATATCGAGCATGGGGGGTCCTCCCGCTGATGCGCCAACCACGACAATCCTGTCCGCAAGGCGGGTCTTTCTGGTATCTGGGCGGTCGACATATGCGATGTTGACGAGGTTATGGATCTTCTCGAGGAGTTCGCGCTCGATGCCCTTGATCGCATGCATGTCTTTTGGTTTGGGCATGAAATCGTCTGCCCCGAGCAGCATGGCTTTCCGTGTCATCTCTGCACCCTCAGATGTGAGGGAAGAGAGCATCATGACCCGTGGAAAGTTCTTGTATTGTGACCTGCTCTTCAACACTTCGAGCCCGTTCATCCTGGGCATCTCGATATCGAGGGTGACGACGTCAGGCATGTGCTCGGATATCTTCTTGAGTGCGTCCACCCCGTCTACCGCGGTAGCAACTACCTCGATATTGGGATCCTTCTCAAGCATGTCCCTGATCATGGTTCGCATGAAGAGGGAGTCATCAACCACGAGAACCCTGATCATCTTCTCATGAACCGAGCACGTTCTTGATCTCTTCCAGGACTTTGGGGGCCTGGAATGGTTTCACGATATACCCCTTTGCACCTGTCTTGATCGCCAGCTTCACCATCTGTTCCTGCCCCACCGCCGTGCACATCACTACCTTCGCGTTAGGGTCGAAACTCTTGATCCCCTTCAGGGCCTCGATCCCATTGACCTTGGGCATCACGACATCCATCGTCACCAGGTCTGGCTTAAGCTCCTGATATTTTGCGATGGCCTCGTCCCCGTCACCTGCTTCTCCTACGATATCATGGCCGCCCGAGAAGAGGATATTCTTGAGAAGAGTACGCATAAAGAGGGTATCATCCACTATCAGAATTCTCCCCATATCTATCACTATATAGGTAAATGCGAAGAATTTAAATAGTTAATCGTATAGGTTACACCTCGAAGAGCTATGTGGTATGAAAAAACCCTGCCCTTTGCCTTGCGAATATCTTCGCCGTGATGAGAACAAAGACAATTTCTAAGTGGGAGGTTTTACTGCCTCGGTGATGAAACGGACACCTTTTGGCGTCAGCTGGACCTCTTTTCTTACGAATACTACCTCTATTAAGCCGATTTTCAGGAGTTTCTCGTAGATCTCGTCCAGGCTCTTGTGGGAGATATTTAACATGTTCTCGATAGCATGGGAGTCCATCCCGCTGTAGATAAGCATGCCTACCTGGGCGGAGAGGGGGTCAAGTTCCTCGCCGCTCGTCTCGAGGTCCTTTGTGGCGTCCTGAAGGAAATTAAGGAGGATTTGGAGCGTAGACAGGGGACAGAGCACATAACTGGTCACCACGTCGGAATTCTCTAGGTGATCTATCTTGACTACGTCCACCTGCTTTCCCTGCACCTCACGCTTTGTCAGCTCGATTCCAGTGACCTCTTTGAGGGGCACAGACACCTGCTTGTTCTGGCTCACGAACCAGATGCTGGTCTTGAGAACGGCGATTGCCCCCTTCTCCCAGGAGGCATTTGTCACCATCACGCCACCTCTGACGGCCGGTGACATGAAATAGGCAGTCAGCCTGTAGGCACTGCAGGACATGATGATGAGCCGCTTCATTGCCTGGAGCACCTTTTCTACACTTGCGATCCGCAGCACCTGGGGAGGGTCACCCTTGAGGGTGATGATGAGGAGGCTCTTCTTCTCTTCGAGGTCAACGACCGATTTGAAAGGGATGGCCTTTCCAATCGGATCTGCGATTGTCATTGACTCTTGCTGAAGGTCGATCTTGCTGACTATCCATTTCCCCTCCTTCTCGATCTTGACCGGAACCACAGCCACCCTTCAGACACCTCCCGTCTCTTCAGTCACTTTTTGGTCTTTTCGGCTTTAACAGGCTTTCGAGTTCACTCTGGAGATCAGATGCGGCAACCCTGGTATCTTTCAGATCCCTGATAAGGCTTGCATATTCGTTTTTCTTCTGCAATTTCGCATCCGAACGGAGCGATGCCATAAGGTCATCATCCTGGCCCCTGCCCTTTGAGAAAGAGAGCATGTCCTGTTCAGGGGAGAACGCGGGCGTGGCGGGCTTTGGAGGTTCGGATCTCCCTGGTGGAGAGACCACTGATGGCTTTGCAGGGTGTTCGCTGGTGGCAGCCGGTTTCAAAGGAGCAGGGCCACCTTGCTCCTCCTCGAGATCCATTCCATCGAGATCGAGGCCTTCAAGTCCCTCCATTGCATCTTCGGCAAGATTTGCCCCTGCGTCCTGGTCAAGGGCAAGTTCGTCGCTGTGTGCCTCAAGGATCTCCTTCACCTCGTCGGCATCATTTGTCTCGTCGAGGGTGATGGCATCGTCGTCGCTTGAAAGAGTGATGTCGAGATTTGAGAGATCTCCTCCCCCTGCAGGGGTTGTCTGACCGGCAATCTCTGTATTGATGTCCAGTCCAGCGTCATCGAGGACGGAGAAATCCTCTGCACCCTGAATCTCGTTCAGGAGGTCGGCGTTCAGGTCCTCTCCCACCAGCGCGCTGAATGGGTCAGAGGTCTTCTTCTTCTCGGCGGGCGCTGCATCGGGGATAATATCATCAAGGGATGCCACCGCTCCGCCCTGGATCGACTGGTCCAGAAGGGTGTCAATCTTCTTCTCCTGGGCCTCTATCTCAGTCTTCGACTTCCTCTTCCTGGAAAAATCCTTTCCGAGCACTGCGAACGCTCCCTTGAGCGAGGAGAAGAAATCTCCGACACTGCTCTTTTTTCCAGGGGACTTTGCCTTCTTCTCTTTCAGAGGTTTCTTCTCTTTTTTTCTTTCTGAAGCAGGTTCCTGTGCAGTTCCCTTCACTTTCTTTTCGTTCTCTCTGCTCAACCTGGGAAGACGTACTCCCCCGGCCAGGATCAGGACAAGGATTGCGAGGACAAGCGTCCCGATGATCAGGTAAAAGACTGGAGTATCAAAAAGTAGCATCAGGGAGCCGAATACGATGATGACTGCAAAAAGGATGATTTTCAGGGTTGAATCATTCATATCAGACTCCTTGGAATGTGGGAATATTAAAGAACATAGCAACTATTACCGGCGCGGCTATATAAATGATGCCAGTGACGATGAGGAGGAGACTGCTGAAGAAATAGTACATATAACGATCCCCCCCCATCACTATCTTTCCTGCGATAACGTTCGCGATGGTAATAATCATGATCATGATCACTACAAAAAGTCCTACATCCTGTTCAGGAAAGTTCACAAACATGGAGAGTCCGCTACCCCCTACGGATCCCCCGATCGTGCCGGGGGTACTCAACGCCGATGAAGAAGACCCGAGTTGCGCAACCACGGATGAGATGGCCTTTGACATCATTACCATGATGTGATACAGGAAAAGGAATATCCCCACCATCATCGCGTGCATTGGGATTAGGAGGATGACGAATCCCATCGCGATTGAGTTCCGCTTCTCACGGAGGAGAACCTGCTCAAGCATCGAGGAGCCGACAATCTGCCCGATGATATCGGGTTTTCCTCCGAGTTCCACGGCATCCCTGAAGATATTGAGGTACTTGTAGATGAGGTTGCTTCCGGATTCTCCCACGAATCTGTCCCAGCTAAGTTTTTCGTCGAGGCCAAGGTTAATCTTTGAGTATACCCCTGCGATGAAAGGTTCAAGGTTCTCCATGGATTTCCGGTCAATTTCTGCAAGGGCGCTGCCCACCGTTATTCCCTTTCCCCCCATGACTGCACCAAGGCTCCTTATGAAGGTGGTGAACTCGGCATCGCGAAGGACGATATTTCTGTCATCAAGATACCCAATCACGCCGAGAGGCATGAGGATGAACCCGAGGAAGAGCATTGACAGACCGGCATTCTGGGAGAGGAAATTGAGGAGGACTGCGGCGATCAATGCGACCGGAATCACTTTCATTTCCAATTTTCTGACGATGGCCTGCTCTTTTGAGCACCGCTGCATGGCATGGGTCTTATCATCAGATGGGACAGACTTGTACATCGTGATGAGACCGAAGATCGCGATTGTGATGACAATGAAATAGGCAGAACTGAGCGTCTGCTGAACGTCATCGGGTGCAAAGATCGCAATGGAGAGCATAATGATGATACCGATGAGGTTGGCGGAAAAGAGCATTGCAATGTAGGCATCGCTCCATTTCTTCAACATCTCCAGCCCCTGCTCGTAAGAGTTGCGGAAGACACTCCTGATAGTCGCAAGTTCTCTTGTCAGGAAGTCCTCGTCTGGGACACCGGACTCTATGGAATTGCCGTAACGATGGAGCATACTCCGCAGCATGTCATTCTTGGCTTTCTCGGCGATGATGGCCAGGCCCTCAACATAACTGTAATTCCATCGCTTTACAAAGAACTCTACGCGCTGGATATACTTGCATGTCACATACTCCGTACGTGCCGCAGTATATGCGAAAATTTCAGGCCTGGTTGCCTGTGCGGTCGTAATGGAGGCCATGTAGGTGACCATGAAGAGAAGGTCAGGCCCCATCTGCTTGTTCTCGGTGATGGTGGCCAGGCGATTCTTTACCGAGGCGCCAAGGTCCTGAAAGGGGAGCTTTCCCGCGTTTACCTGACGGACTGACTTTCCAAACCCTGCGAATGCCATCTACATCGCATCGACATCGATCTTCAGGAGTCCCTGCTTCTTTATCTTTGTCATCATGAAATAAAGATCATAAAATCCCGTATATCCTGCCTTGTGCAGTCGTTCAAGAATCCTAGCCCTCTTCTCCACCTCGTCGTAAATTGATGCCTTTTTGTGTTCTGGGATTCCGAGCATGGTGGCGATCTTATTCTCAAGAAGATAGCTACTGCCACGGCCGGGAAACTCAAACATGTCGGTTACGGGGTTCCAGTGGAACATTTCCACAAAAGAAAACCCCTGTGTCTCGGGGTTATACCCGACCAGCTCATTCACACTGAGCATGCGACGTACGGTCTCGCCTGTGGGCCTCTTTACTGCACTCTGAATGACGACGATGTTCAGGTTGTCAACGTAGGTCTTCGGGATATTAATAGGGTCTCCGCACAAACGCTGGATGAGTTTCTCAACCGATGCGGCGTGGAATGTTGAGAGGACCGGGTGGCCCGTCTGCATGGCACCAAATGCGACCGCTCCCTCTACTCCACGGATCTCGCCTACCAGTATCTGGTTCGGACGCTGCCTCAGTGCAGCCTTGAGGAGATCGAACATGGTGACATCGGAACCTTCTCCCTCTCCTTTTCCTTTTCCCTTGGAGACTTCTCTTGTCCAATTCTTGTGCGGTACCTGCAACTCCGGCGTGTCCTCTATGGTCACGATCTTGTTCTCAGGAGGGATGAATGCCGTGAAGGCGTTGAGGCTCGTGGTCTTTCCACTCGCGGTCTCACCGCTCATGAAGAGCGACATCCCATTCTCAATGCAGATCCATATGTATGCTGCGACCATATAGTCACATGTCTTGAATTCGATCAGCTTCAGGATGCTGATAGGGTCATCCATCGCCTTACGGATGGTGAAGTTACTCCCTTTCCTGCTGATGTCGGTGCTATACACGATATTGATACGTGACCCGTCGGGAAGGGTGGCGTCCACGATGGGATTACGGTAGGTAATGGGTCGTTTCGTTCGCTCTGCGAGCTTGATCACGAAGTTGTCCAGTTCCTCGGTATTGTCCCAACCTACCACAGACTTCAGTCCCTTGAAGATCTTGTGCTCGATGAAGATGGGGCCAACCCCGTCTACCGTAATGTCTTCGATGTACTTATCGTTGATGAAGGGTTTCAGGAGCCCCACGTCAATCTTGTCCCTGATTATCATGTACTCAATCGCGCGATACTCCTGTGGAGAGACGATGATCCGACCATCGGGAGTCTGGGGTACGTGTGAAAGGGCTGCAGCACGGTGCACACTTGTCTTTGCGGTCAGGTCCTTGTTAAGAAAATCCTTTATTTTGCTGGAAAAGCTTTTCTCTGCGCTTTTTCCCGTTAGTCCAGAGAGAGGTTCACCGGGCTGCCTTACGTGGAGTACCTGTGAGATAAGTGTTTTCAGGACATTCGTCCGCTCTTCATCAGTGACCGGATCTTTCTCGAGTGCATCAAGCAGGTCGATCAACTTGTATTCCACCGCCGGCAGCATTTCTTTGACGCTGTGCATGAACGAGGGGTCAATGGGGATGTAGTAGTTCCGGACATCGTTTTGGTCAAAGAAGATATGAACGAAAACTGTATCATCTGCTGGGTAGATCAGGTTCGGGTCGGTCATCGACTTGAGGTCGCGCTTCAGCTCGGAGAAGAAGAGGGGAATACCAAATTCATCGACCGGAAAAATATGGAGATACTCCAGCAGGTGAGGGCTTTTCTTCACGTATTCCTTCGCATTTACCGGCAGCATACGGTAAAGAGCGCAGCTCTCTAGGTTATTGACGCAATCGTTGTCCTCGGTATTCTCTGCCGGGGTGAACGGGAGGTTGAGGGCAGCGGTGAGCGCAGGCATCTTACACCTTTGCCATTGATATCGGGATGATCTTCATGCCGTAACCCGGATGCACCTCGAAGGAGACGAGGTTCCCGGTGGTCTTCCTCGCACCCCTGACCTTGACCACCTCGAGCACCATCACATATTTATCCCCGATGAGAGCCTTCTTCATTGACAGGTGGGCATCGCAGATAGAGCGGATTCTGATCAACGTGTCCTCCTCGAATGCATAGGTGTGCAGAGTGATAAGGATAGTCTTTCCCTGGTCCACGATGTTCTTGCAGTTAGTGAGAAACGTGAGGATCGACGACTGCTGCGTGTACTCGGTGAACATCGTGAGGGAGTCGATCACGACCACCTGTGCCTTGCTTGCCCGGATGTGGGCGATAATCCTCTGCAGTATGCCGTCCATCTCCTCCTTTGTCCACTTAAATCCAACCATGTGGAGGTGAAAGAGGCGGATATAGCCCCAGGCAAAATAATCGGAGACGTCAAGGCTCATGGATTCCATCTGCGAGAGAAAGCTCTTTGCGGTCAGCTCAGTCGAGTAGAAGTCGACGCACAGCCCCTGCTTCATGGCCCCCCACATGATCTGCTGGGTCAGGACGCCCTTTCCTGTGTCGTTCTCACCCTCTATAAGGGTGAGTGACCCGAGCGGTATCCCATCGGCAATCTTCTTGTCGATCTCGTTGTTTCCGGTCGAGAGGATATTCTTGTCCTCCCCGCCAAGGAGACTGGAGAGCCCGTCGTTGATGGATGCCACCATGATGAGTATTGAATTATATATCGGAATGTTGATATAAAGTGTTCCTTACCGGACGTGAGGGTAAAAAATCTTATCAAACAGGAAAGAGTGCTCCCACTCCATTGGCAGTCACTATCTTGAAGTAATTGGGGTTGATACCTGAATAGGATATAGACATGTTCAGAATCTCGCCCGGGTCCCACTGGTTGGTGTAGATTTTTTCTGCTGAATAATCCCCCGCAGTAATCCTCACCAGTGACCAGTGACCCGTTCCCGGAGCCTGACTGTACGTAAAAATTGACCAGCCGATGGCCGGGTCATTGAGATAGACATCTATGCCTTCCATTTCCCTGATGGGTTCCCTCCCATCATTCAGAATCTCAACATAGAGGAGGGAGTCACCTGCCGAACTACCGAGCACGCTTACTGAAGTGCCAAGCATCTTCGACCGGATAATCGTTGTATCCCGCTGGGCATCTGAGACCACGCCAATGGCTGAAAGGGCACCGCCCGCAAGGAAGTACGCAGTCAGAAGGATGAGGACGATGCCAAGAGCCGTCGCGATGAGAGACGCTGCTGCCATTTGTTTTAACCCTTCACGTGGTAATGGTCACTCTGAACTCTTCGGATCTCCGGACGCCATTAGGGAGAACCAGGGAGAAATAAGCAGTGTCCCCGGCACTGAACTTGTTGAAACCATAGGGAACGGTGATGCTCAAGGTCTCACCCGGATCCCAGAAGTTCGCGTTCATGTCCCCCTCGATCGAATAGGAAAGTTCCGAGAGCGATTTCCGCTCGAAGTCCCCAGCTCTCCCTACAAACACGTCAGCCTGTGTAAGTTCACCCGTACTTACCCGCGAGCTCCCGGTATTCTTCACCCATGCCTTGAGGGTGGTTGCGTTTGCAAAAGTATTGACGATCTTCATGTCTGTTCGTATCTGCAAGTCTGCTTCGTGCGACACCGCCCCGAAGGTGCTGGTTGTCCGATGGATGGCCGGGAACAATGCACTGATAAGAACCCCTGCTGCCACTACCGCAGCAATCAAAAATAGGGCGGTGACGATCGTCTCGCTGGACATCTCACCTAGATTCTGTCACGGGAGGGTAAATATTCTCTGCTCCCAGATTCACCCTCCTGCGTGCGGGAGGGACTGAGGAGCTTCTGCTCTTCTTTGCCCTCTCTCTTCTCCATCAGCACCTCGATCATGTCGCGGTCGAGAGTCGAGTCGGACGGGTTGAGAATGTGGTTCAGCTCGTAGAGCTCGGACACGAACTCGTCCGCCTTGATCTCGTGCAACTCGCCGATGCTGGTCTGCATAAGCCTCGTCATGTCCTTCACAAGCTTGCAGGACTGGTCCGAGATGTAGCCCATCGCGTGGTAGGCATCGAGCATCAGGTCGACCCGGTCGTGGCCGAAGCGCTTCACGTTCCGGCTTGTCCACTCAAAGAGCCGGAAGACCTTCTGAAGCCTGACCTTGTCACCAATCGTCGCCTTCGACACCTCGTCCTCTTTAGGCAGGGTTGCAAGCTGAGACCGAAGCGCCGTGAAGATGTCGAGTTCGCTCTGCCCACCCTGTACTGCGGGTGCAGGTATATGCATCGGATACCCCGTCGGGTTCTCCTGTCCCTGGGGCATACCAGGGTGTGGAGTGTACTGGGCCTGGGAGGGAGGTTGTGTACTCGCTCCATGTACCTGCTCTTCGGCCTTTCTCATCTCCGTGGTGGATTTGATTGCACTGGCAGCTGATTCGATGGCACTTGACGTGTCCCGCATCACGTGTGCCATTGAGGCCGAGACATCCTCACCTGAGACCCTCCCGCCGCTCACCACAATGGGGTTTTCAAGGTCATTCATCCGCTCGCGGATGTCGATCAGGAGCCGCTT
>JAKPPB010000030.1 GCA_029547605.1 Methanobacteriota archaeon
GGGAGCAATCACCATATAAGGGCGGGGATGGGGCCTGGTGATTATATATTACCCTGGTATCACTGGCGATATAATACAGACCGGTACATATATATACAGGCTACGAAGATCGCCTGAAACCCCATAATAGTCCAAAATGGAGGTGAAAATCGTGGCAAAAACAGGCAGACCAAGAAAATATAAAACTGCCGAGGAATTGCAGGTCAAAATTGATGCCTATTTTGCCGAGTGCGAGGAAAAAGATAAGCCTTACACAGTGACGGGGCTTGCAATGGCGTGCGGTTTAGATCGGGAACAGTTGATTAACTATGCTTCGGAAGAAGAGTTTTCCGACACTATAAAAACAGCGAAAGCAAAAGTGCTCCGGTGGCTTGAGGAACACTTGAACGATAAATCAACCTTCACTCCTGGAATCATTTTCAATCTCAAAAACAATTACGGCTGGCGTGATGAGAAACATTTAGAGCATACCGGCAAAAATGGCGGGCCTCTCTTGATCAGGTGGCAAACCGCTGATGAGGCTGCCGATGAATGAGATAGTCATCCCGTACCATCCCAGGTATCCGCAGAATGTCATTCACTCCCAGATGGACTCCCATAGATTCTCCGTCATCGTGGCTCACAGGCGACTCGGGAAGACGGTCTGCGCTGTCAACCACATGATCAAAAAGGCACTTACGGTCACGGTCCCGAATGCGCGGTACGCTTACATGGCTCCGCAGTTGAAGCAGGCGAAACGTAATACCTGGGACTATTTCAAGCGGTTCGTTCAGCCGGTTCCAGACGTGAAAATATCGGAATCTGAACTGACGATCTCCCTGCCTAATGATTCCAGGATTATGCTGCTGGGCGCAGATAATCCCGATGCTATCAGGGGGATGTATTTAGACGGCGTTGTTATGGACGAGGTAGCGCAAATGAAGCCTGAAGTGTGGGGAGAGATAGTCCGGCCTACACTGGTTGACCGTCAGGGGTGGGCGGTGTTCATCGGCACGCCAAAGGGTATGAACCTGTTTTACGAGTTGTACGAATACGCTCAGACGCTTGACGATTGGTACTCTGCACTTTATCGGGTGGACGAGACGGACATTATCACAGAGTCAGAGTTAGAGATGGCGAAGGCAACTATGAGCGATGCGGCCTACAGACAGGAGTTTTTGTGCGATTTCTCCGCATCGAGCGATGACACGCTGATAACGATAGACCTCGTTAGTGCGGCGTGCAAGAAGACCATCACTCCTGCCGATGTTAGGGGCGCGCCGAAGATCCTGGGAGTTGACGTTGCGCGCTTCGGAGATGATCGCTCTGTCATAGTTCTGCGGCAGGGATTGTGGTGTCACGAGCCAATAGTATTTACCGACATAGACAACATGACACTCGCTCAACGGATAGCGGCACAGTACGACCATCATGAGCCTGACGCATTGTTCATCGATGCGGGACGCGGAGAGGGAGTCATAGACAGGCTCCGGCAACTGGGGTACCCGGCAATAGAGGTCAACTTCGGCGGCAAACCGGCTGATCCCGTGCGGTACGCCAATAAACGCTCCGAGATGTGGGACAAATGCAGGGAGTGGATAGAGGCAGGCGGAGCGTTGCCGAACATGCCGGATCTCAAGACCGACCTGGTGTCGCCGACGTACAAGATGGACGCATCGGACAGGATGGTATTAGAGGCGAAAGACGATATCAAGAAACGCGGGGGCAGGTCGCCTGACATTGCTGATGCGTTAGTCCTGACCTTCGCCGCTCCAGTGAGACCAAAGCTGAAAGTGACAGACAGGTCGAATACGGCTAAGAACCGTTTCAGTAACGCCGATAAATACGATCCCCTGAAAGCGAGGTAATAGCATGTGCATATTTAATCCCACTGTCCCGAAGATTACACCTCCTCCCGTCAAGAACGACGAGGGAGATCAGGTTAACCGCGGCATCGAGGCGGAGCGCAGAAGACGCGCTGCGGCATACGGACGCGAGGACACCGTGGCGACCAGTTCTCAAGGTTTGCTCGGAGCCGCACCCGTGGCGAAGAAAAAACTATTAGGAGAGTGAGTTGACGGCGAATGCCCCAATACGAAAATGAGGCGTTGATGAAGCATGTCAAGCGCCGTCAGAAGGAACTGGAATCACTCAGAGAACCAATGCAGCCGTGGTGGGAAGACATCACGGCCTTTATTTTGCCATGGAACGGGCTGTTTGACGGGACTAAGCCGTCTGACGCACAACGCTCTGTCGCTGAGATATACCATCCTGCTCCGACATACGCGGTCAACGTCATGGCGGCAGGATTGCAGGGTGGTCTGACGAGTCCTGCAAGGCCGTGGTTCCAACTTGCCACGAAACACCCAGCAGGAGGACGCTCAAAGGCAGCTAAGGCGTGGCTCAAGGTCATCGAGGATCTCATGTACAGCATCTTTAGCCAGTCGAACGTTTACCAGGGACTGCATCACGTCTACAAAGAGTTGCCTTACGGTACGGCGGCGGTCGTTACGGAGAAGGACTTTGAGTCTGTCATACGCCTGAGACCTCTGACTATAGGCGAGTATGTCCTTGGTGTGGGACACGATCTGAAAGTTGACTCCTTCGGGCGCAAGTTCTGGCTTCCTGCTCATGCGGCTGTTCGGTGGTTCGGTGAGAAGAACTGCTCAGAGAGATTAAGGGAACTGGCGAAGAATCACGAGGACACGCCTGTCATGATAGACCATTTCGTGGAACCCAACGAGATGGTGCGTGAGGATAAGCCGTTCAATGCAGGCAAGGGATTCAGGAGCGTCTACTACGAGGACTCCGGGCACGAGAATAAGAACTTCCTGAGGGAGTCAGGGTACGGAATATTCCCCGTACTCGCACCCAGATGGTCTGTCGTCCCGGGCGCACCGTGGGGATGGGGGCCGGGTGAGACGGCTCTTGGAATTGTGCAGATTTATCAGCAATTTCAGAAAAAGACCATCAAAGCATTTGACATGAGCATAGACCCGCCGCTGGTCGCTCCGCCTTCACTTGAGACGATAGGGGTCAACCAGTTGCCGGGCGGGGTGAACTATGTTCAAGACCCGTCAACTGAAAGGTTCGGGCCTCTGTTCAGTATCGACTTTCACCCTGAGCGCATCAAGGCGTGGACTGACGATCTCCAGTACTGGATAGGCAAGAGTTTCTTCAATGACCTGTTCCTGATGTTCGCACAGGAGCCTATGCGCGGCAGGGATGTGACGGCACGTGAGGTCGTGGAACGGCATGAGGAAAAGATGCTCATGATCGGGCCTGTCCTTGAGCAACTGTACTCGGACCTGTTAGACCCGCTCATAGACACGGCATTCAGTTACATCATGGATGCGGGTATTGCGCCTCCGCCCCCGGCAGAACTTGAGGGGGAAGAGTTGAAGGTGGAATACATCTCAGTCCTTGCACAGGCACAGAGAATGGCAGGTATGGAAAAGGTTGAACAGTTCTCCGGTTTCGTAGGGAGCATCGCTGAGTTCCAGGCGAAGGCGGGTAAAGACCCTGATGTCATAGACAACATCGACTTTGACAAGGCAGTCCATATTTACGGAGACATGATGGGCGTTCACCCGGAGATATTGAGGGACGAGAAGAAAAGAGACTTCATCCGGGCGGAGAAGGCGCGGGCAATGCAGCAGCAGATGATGATGGCACAGGCACAGCAGGCGGCACAGGTCGGCAAGGACATGAGCGCGATCGAGAACAAAGAGAACAACGCGATAGGGGCGTTGATGGGCCAGAGGGGTAGTGCGTGATGCTCCCGCCGAGCGCAGGGATATTCGAGCCTGAGGAGCCAGAGGGGAGGGAACAGCAGGAGAAGGACGGGAAAGCAAGACGGATGGAACTTGCGGAGTTCTACGACCTCATGCACGACCTGAGGTTCCGCCGTTACATCTGGCGACTGCTCGCCTTCACGGGCGTGTTCCGGTCTACGTTCACGGG
>JAKPPB010000033.1 GCA_029547605.1 Methanobacteriota archaeon
CGAGCACCGCAATCAGGGCGAGGATCAGGATGAACCCGATGACCTCGGAGAGGGCGTCCTCGCGGCGTCTGGACGGCATGGAGATTATTGAGTATGTGTGGCGGGTCATTATATAAAAGTATCAAAAGATCCACGGGGAAATGGGGAGATACGGCGTGAAATCTGCATTTTTCGTCTGGATTCAGATGAAATGCAGCTAGCGTGAGCGCTGCCTTTCGCGGGATTTATTCGGGGGAGAAATCCGCGGTCTTTCCTTCAGTTCCCGGCGTGAGATCTCCTGCTCCGCTCGATCCGCATCATGGGAGAGGTCTTCTGGAGGAACCCCGAGATGAACGTGGCAAACTCCTCCTGGTAGCACTCGATGCCGCGAAAGACCTGAAGCGAGCGTTCCATCGACTGCTTCACGTGCTTTCCGAGCGCGACCTGCAGCACCTGATCGGAACGGAGGAGATCGATTGCACGGGTGTATGGGCGCCGGATCTCGACGACATAGGTCCCCTCATCAATAAAAGGCCCAGAAAAGAACCCCCGCTCGTCGGCATCCAGGTACTTGGAAGTAAACTTCCCGGCATTGACCCGGTTCCAGACCGGCGGGCCGTTATGCCGCCTGACCGCGGGGAGCTCGTCGACAAGGAGCTCGAAGAGGAGCATCGACTGCTCCTCGTGCATCTCGCAGTCGGCACGGTTCACCAGGAAGCCGTGCCGGTCAAGGAGGGCCTGGAGTGCATCAAGGCTCTTTCGTAACTGCGGGACGACAATATCCTCGATGTAGGGCGGTGTCTGGAGAGTGATGGCGTAGAGGAACGTCTCCCTCCGTGCCAGGTTGTCCGCCGCCTCGTCAAGGGAGAGCACCGGGAGGGGAGGGGGGAAGAAAAACTCCCGCGAGGGGTGCTCAAGGTATCCCCGGGCGAGCTCGATGAACTCGCACATTCTTGTGAGGGATACCGATGCCGAGACATTCCTCCCGGGGTCTACCGGGTCCACCACCACCAGGGGCTCGGAGAAGTCACGCGATCGGTGTCCTTCCGGATCGATGAGGACTCCCGGTCTCCATTGGGACGCGGCTTCGAGCAGCGGGAGAAATCCCCCGTAATGGAGGACCAGGAGCTCGCAGAGGTAGCCCGCGAACCCTTCAGTCATCTGGTCGGACCCATAGATCCCTCCTGCCTTTGCGAACTGCTTGAGGAGCAGCACATCGTCGACAAATGGCGGAATCCTCTCCATGATGTACCGCGTGTGGAAGGGGGTGCGGTCGACCGCGCTCTGGATGCATGCTGCCGATTCTACCTGGTAGCAGGGGACCAGGTCAACGTCAAGGCCGTCGATGCTCGCGTTTATGTACGGGTGCTCCGCGTACTTCTCCCGGAACCTCCCGGACTCGGCATGTGCAATTTCCCTGGCCAAGGAGAGTCCCTGAGACTCGAGTTCCTCCCTCGGAAGAGATGGGTCAAAGAGGAGAAAGATATCGAGGTCCCGGTCGCCGTGAATCCAGGTGCCCCGTGCAACTGACCCCACCATCATGGCGGTCGCCGTACCGGAACACTCCACGCGCGAGAGGATCCTCCGTGCCACTTCGTGGATGTGCCGGGTCTCGTCGGCGGTAGGCCGAATCGCGGCGAGCACCTCTTCCTCGAGTGCGGTGCGGGTCAAAAGCGCACTTCCTTTACGTCCTGGTAGATTGGGCCCCGCGGGGTCAGAGTACTCTTTTTCAGGGTAAACCCCTGTACCGTCCCGGTCCCAAAGTCCCTGTCCCGGAAAGGCCTCATGCGTTCCAGGAGATCAGGGTGAAACTCCCGCACCCTCGCCACCGTCGCATGGGGGCGGAATGCGCGGTCTTCCCTTTTTACCCCCAGCGGTGCGAGCAGGTCCTCAATCTGTGCATGGAGGAGGCCACATTTCCCCCCCTCGTCAATGCGTGCCCATATCACTCGGGGCTGGCGCGGGTTGTTCCCCCCGATGCCACGCACGTGAAGCGGGAACGGGTCAGCCTTCACCCGGCTGAGCACTTCTCCAATTTTCGAAGTGTGGGTCTCAGGTACGTCCCCAATGAACTTGAGGGTGATATGGATGATGTCCGGGTCCACCAGCGTGAGCCGTGCATGACTCTCCTTCAGAGCGTCCTGTACGGAGGAAAGTGCCTCTCTCACAACACCCGGGAGTTCCACCGCTACAAAGAGCCTGTCCATCAGCCGGGCTCCCGCGCAGGCACTCTGTCGCGGACCATCGTGTGGTTCATCATCTGTCACGCGTGAAATCTGCTTTTTTTTGCAAAAATTCTCAATTCTGAAGGTACAATTACTATCAGATCAACAAATATTTTTTCACAGAAGATCTATCATTGATTCAGATTCATTCCGGGGGGACATCTTTGAGCAGACCCAACGACCTGATTGTATATACACTGGAATTCTGTCCGAATTGCAATACCCTGAAGCACTTCCTGAGGGAGAAGGCGGTGCCATTCCAGGAGCGGGATCTTTCTACCGCCGAATCGCTCACCGAACTTCGCATTAACGGTATCTTTGTCTCCGAGGCCCCGGTCCTCCAGAAGGATACCCGGTTCCTCACGTCAACCGAGATATTCTCCCAGGGGGCAATAAGAGCGGAGCAGGTCATCCCCTTCATCGAGGGTGGATGATGTCAACCCGGGATACGCGCCAGTCCACGCTCGATGGGGTCTTCATTCCCAGCATGCCCCCGGTCAGGACTACGGACGGGCATATCCTGGAGTGGGACCGGCAGCGGATCGTGCGCCAGATCCTCGAGGAGACAACTCTCGTAGAGACGTTCTACGGCTACGAGAGCGCATCGGAAGAGACGGCCCAGGAGATTGCCCGGCTCGTCGAGCAGCGCATCAAGTCCATGAACCTTCGGACGCTGAGCGGGCCGCTCATCCGGGAGATCATGAACATCACCCTCCTTGAGAAAGGGATGGTCCAGTACCGCAACGTCTGCACCAGGGTCGGGACGCCGGTATTCGACGCGCACCTGATCGACGTTGGCCGCGGGTTTGAGGCCAAGGATAACGCAAACCTCCAGGAGAATGCGGAGACCTCGCACAAGAAGAAGGCCGACAAGATCAGCAAGGAGCAGTACCTCCTGCAGCTTCCGCCCCACCTTGCGGACCACCACCTGTCTGGCGACATCCATATCCACGATTTGGAATACTTCGGGACAAGACCGTTTTGTCAGGATTGGGACCTCCGCTACTTCTTTTACTACGGCCTGATGCCGGACGGGAACGGGACCAAGGCGTCGGTTGCAGGGCCTGCGAAGCGTGCGGAGGTGGCAGTCCTGCATGCAGTCAAGGCGCTCGGGAGCGCCCAGACCAACTTCGCGGGCGGACAAGGGTACTACAACTTCCTCACGTTCCTTGCCCCCTACTTTGAAGGGATGGGATACGACGAGATCAAGCAGCTGATGCAGATGTTTGTCTACGAGATGACGCAGATGATGGTCGCAAGAGGCGGGCAGCTCGTCTTCTCATCGGTCCAGCTCAGCCCGGGCGTTCCCTCGCTATGGAAGGACAAACCGGTCGTATTCAGGGGCAGGGTCTGGGACGGCAGCAGCGGCCCCCGCAGGACATACGGCCAGTTCGAGCGGGAAGTCCGTCTCCTCTTCAAGGCACTGATGGAGGTCATGCTGGAGGGGGATGCGTGGGGCAAACCCTTCAGCTTCCCAAAACCCGAGATCAGCATCGAACCTGAGTTCATGGAGGAAGACAAGGCCTACAACGATGCCCACCCTGATCTGCCCACATACCAGGACCTCTACCTCCTCACGTTCGAACTTGCGTCGAAGTTTGGGACCCCCTATTACGACAACCAGATCCCGCCCTACCGCGGTGCCGGCAAGGGGATCTCCTGTTACCAGTGCTGCGCATACCAGTTCTCGGCGGTCGCGGACCAGGACTCGGAGTTCGAGGAGAAGCTGTACTTCAGGGAAGGCAAGCACTTCTCCATGGGTTCCTGGCAGGTGGTGTCACTCAACTGCCCTCGGGCAGCATACCGTGCGGGAGGAGACAACGAACGCCTCTTTGCCGAGCTTCGGGCACTCATGGACGTCTGCGTTGAGGTCTTCCGAATCAAGCGGAGATGGCTTGAGACGATCCGGTCACAGGGAAGGATGCCGTTTGCGATGCAGCGCCCAAGGGACCCGGTCACCGGGGAGAGAGGATCAGTTGCCGTTGACCTTGACGGCCTCGTCTACACGATCGGGGTCGTCGGTGTGAACGAGATGGTCCAGCACCACACAGGGTCACAACTGCACGAGTCAAGGGATGCGTTCCGCCTCGCCATCCTTGCGATGACCCACATGGAGCAGTACGCCCGCGAGCTCTCGAGGCGGCACAACATGACTATCGCGCTTGCCCGGACCCCTGCCGAAACGACCGGGCAGCGGTTCGCCGTCGCAGACCTCCTCAACAAGGAATACCGTGAATGGGCCGCGAAGGTGATCAAGGGAGATCTCCAAAAGGCTCTTTTGCGCCTTGGCTCGACGAGGGACCTTCCAATCTATTACACCAACGGGACCCATGTGGCGCCCGGGGCAAATGTGACGATGGCGGAACGGATGTCGATCGAGCATGTCTTCTTCCCCATCGTCGACGGCGGAAACATCTTTCACATCTGGCTTGGCGAGTCACGTCCTGATCCCCGCGGACTGATGGAGATGGCGATGAACCTCTGCAAAACGACCCAGATCGGGTACTTTGCATTCACCAGAGATCTCACCGTCTCGCTCCACCAGTTCCGCGAGTTCCGAAGCGACAGGAACAGGATATCAGAGTGGGTGTCTGCCGGCGGAAGGATCCAGGCCTGACGTATATTCCGGATCTCCCCACACTTTTCTCTCTCTCGTAAGGGGGATCGTATTTCATGCATACTCTTCATCAGGTGTCGTATGCAGGCTGACCGGCCACCTGGATGACCATCGCCTTTTGGTATGTGTATCGCGTGGAGGAATGGATCGTCCCCTGTACCGCGGCGGGACGAGTATAAAAAATTGAGTATAAGCCACCAGTCTCTTATCTGTGCTCGATGCTGTTGCTGGGAGTTGCACCCGTTTTCTTCTTCAGGGTGATGTCGATCACACCATGGCGGACATGGTAGAAGCTGTGGATCACGTCCACCCTGCAGGGAAGCTCCACTCTTGTCCTCTTTTCGTTCACGACGATATGCAGGGAGTCGGGAGTGATATCTGCGTAGGGTGCCGAGTGCAGGACCGGGGGAAGATTGGCGGTAACAAAGATCCTGTCAGGCCCCTCTACCAGCTCAAACCTGGTCTCCTCGTCATGCCGGTCAGTGTTGAAATGGATGTGGGGTTTATTCTGTCCGTTCCCGGTGATGATGGTGCAGCCAATGATATGAGTCGCATCCTGGTCTGGCATCTTCCTCAGGAGTTCCTCCACCATCTTCGCAATATTCCTGATGAACTCGTCATACGGGTTCTCATTACTGGGCATGTGCATCACAGAGACGGTAAGTCTCCCCTTCCCGCTCAACTATGTGTTTCTTGCGCAACCATTCAAGACTATCGGATACGGCATCGCGAGGGGCCTCGACGAGCTCAGAGAGCTCCTGGAGGGTGAGATTGCAATGGGCAAGGCTGATAAGAAGATCTATCTGGGTCTCGTTTGCAAGGATCTCCTGCCCAAAGGAGATGATCTCCTTTATCTGCTGGTCAATGTCCCTCTCAAGGTTCTTCAGGCTCTCTGCCATCTCCTCCCTTGTCTCCACCATCTTCTGGAGCCTGGCGAGCGAGGTGCGTAGGCGATGGGAGTTGTCCTTCGTCACAACGCTGATCTGGTCCTGCCGGAGCAGCCTGACCATCACATCGATGTCATTTGCAAGGAAGTAGTATTTCCTCCTGCGCTCATCAAGCCGGAACGAGAGGATCTCCTCACGCTCCATCAGCTGCAGGTGTTCAATCACGGCTTTTGGAGAGAGCATCAGGCGGTCGGAGATCTCAGTGACGAAGCAGGGCTTTTGTCTCAACAGTTCGATTATCCGGCGCCGGTTCCGGTTTCCAAGGATGTCGAGGAGTCGTGCGACTTCTACCTGATCCAGCATTGGTTACTTTATGTTAGTCTTCTCATTATATATACTTTGGTAGGTTGGCATCAGGAAAAATTACAGGAGAGAGGGATTTTTGCAATCGAAAAGAGGAGAAGTGTTCAATCCGAGATCCGGTAATTGGGAGCCTCGTCGGTGATCATAATGTTGTGAGGGTGGCTCTCGGTATGGCCGGCCGTGGTGATCCTGACAAACCGCGTCTTCTCGTGCATCTCGGGAATGGTCCGGGAACCCGTGTACCCCATGGCGGATTTCAGGCCACCGACGAGCTGATACACGACATCGGAGACGGTGCCGACGTAAGGAGTCACCCCCTCAACCCCTTCGGGAACAAACTTGGTCTTCCCGATCTCCTTCTTCTGGAAATAGCGGTCGCTCGAGACCCCGCCGCTCATCACACCAAGCGACCCCATTCCCCGATACTGCTTGTAACGGCGGCCTTTCATCGTGATCACCCTGCCCGGCGACTCATCGGTACCGGCAAAGAGGCTCCCGATCATCACGCAGTCGGCACCGGCAGCGATCGCTTTTGCCACGTCCCCGCTGAACCGTATCCCGCCATCCGCGATGACCGGGATTCCTGTCCCTCTTGTCACGTCAGCAACGCTTGCGATGGCAGTGACTTGGGGGACGCCGACCCCGGCCACGATCCTGGTCGTGCAGATGGAACCTGGCCCGATGCCGACTTTCAATCCGTCGACAGTATCGATGAGGTCCTCGGCCGCCTCGCGGGTGGCGATATTTCCGGCCACGACATCAGCCTTCACGCTCCCCTTGATGTCCCTTATTGCCTTCACGACATTGAGGTTATGGCCGTGGGCACAATCGACCACCAGGGCATCGACTCCACACTCGTCAAGGAGGTGAGCCCGCGAAATGTCGAACGGTCCGACCGCGGCCGCCACCCTGAGCCTCTTCTTTGCGTCCCTTGTGGCATTCGGGTACTGGCGCTTCTCAAGGATGTCCTGCATGGTGATGATCCCGAGGAGGCGGCCACCTTTGTCGACAACGGGGAGCCGTTCAACCTTGTTGGTGTACATCGTCTCAAGCGCCTGCTCCATGGAGATGTCCTCGCCGGCAGTGATCGGTTGCCTCGTCATGATGGCCTGCACGCTCTCGGAACCCCGGCGGGAGGCGATAGCACGGACATCCCGCCGGCTCACAATCCCCACGATCTTCTCGTTCTCAAGGACCGGAACGCCGCCGATGCCGTGCTCAACCATCAGGCGCTCGACATCCGCCACGCTGGTCGTGGGGCTGACCGAGAGAACATTCCTCTCAATCAACTCCTCTGCCCGCTTGACCCGGTGCACCTCCTCGATCTCCTGCTCAGGGGACATGTTCCGGTGGATGACCCCGATGCCCCCCTCGCGTGCGAGTGCCATCGCCATCGCAGATTCTGTTACCGTGTCCATCGCAGCACCGACAAGCGGGATGTTGAGGGGGATATTCCGGGAGAAGCGGGTATGGATGTCGGCTTCGTTTGGCTCCACGAGTGAGGGTGCAGGGATGAGGAGTACGTCGTCAAAGGTCAGGGCGAGCGGTGCCTCGAGTTTTTCGCTGAACATGATCAGTGCACCATCCTGACCAGGCGGTCAACCAGTTCTTCGCGTATACCATCGTTCCGGTCACCCCCACAGACCATTCCTCTGACCCCGATGATGTCAGGCCCTATGCGCTTCAGGGCAGGGATATCCTCGAATTTGAGTGATCCTGCAAGTGCTGTGGCCATGCCGCCTTCCCTGTTCAGCGTGCAGAAACGTATCAGAGACTCCTCGTCCATGAATTCAAACGTGCTGCGCCCGTCCTTGATGCCGGTATCGACCATCGCGACGTCTGCACCTGCGTCCGCGGCGAGGGGAGAGATCTCGAAAGGTGAGATGCTCTTCAGTCGCCGGTAATCAGAGTATCCTGCAATCACTACTTTCTTCTCGGGGAACTCTTCCTTGACAGCCCTTACTACGGCCTGGATCAGCTCCCTGGCACGATCGATACCGTCAAACATCAGCCCTACTTTGATATAGTCTGCCCCGGCGCATGCTGCGCCATATGCAGCCATGGCTGCCCCCCCTGGCCGGAAATCGAAATCGCCGATTGCGGCACTGACTGGCTTTGGGGAGAGGGCCTTGATGCTCCGCACCACCCACGGAAAATTTGCACCCAGAGATCCCTCGGACGGTTTCTTCACGTCCACAATATCAGCAGCAAGAGAACGTCTGGCATCCTCAATGTCCCTCGGGCTGACCAGTAATTGCATAGGATTTAATGATCCTGCTGGCTAATAGTGATTGCGCTGACAGCATGGAATTGATTTTAGCCATGGATTTGAAGGCCGGAGAGGTGGTCCACGGGGCATCCGGAAACCGGGATTCCTACCTGCCGCTCACATGGGGTCTCTCATCCACAGCAGATCCAGTCGGCTACCTGGTGCAGCTCTCTCCAAGGCATCTCTATGTCGCCGATCTTGACCGCATTATGGGGAAGGGTGACCACAGGAACCAGGTCATGGCCTGCAGTTCGTTCGTCGAGACCCTCTACCTGGACAGGGGCTGCAGGGGACCGGAGGATTACCTCCGCCAGCCACGAATCACCGACGTTGCGGCGACCGAGACATCGGATGCGGATCTCTCGACATACCCGGATGGTTTCCTGAGCGTGGATGTGCAGAGCGGCAGGGTCATGCCATCCGGTGAAGATCCCCGCCTCCTCCTCAGGAAGGCGGGTGAGTGGCATTTCGAGGGGGCCATCATCCTGAACGTGGGAGCGGTGGGGACCGGAGGAGGAATCGTTCCCCGTTCCCTGGGAGAGTTGAGGGGCGCATATGACAAAACGCTCCTCTACGGCGGAGGTGTGGCGTCTCCCGCTGACCTGGATACGCTGGAGGCACTCGGGTTCGACGGCGCCATCATCGCCACTGCGATACACAGGGGGACAATCCCGCTCGAGGACCTGAGGAGGGGCAGATGGTCCTGATCACCCTGGAGGGGATCGATGGCAGCGGCAAGAGCACCCTCTTTGCCTCACTTCAATGTGCTCTTTCGGACCTCTCCCCAGTCTTTACCCGGGAGCCCGGCGCCACCTGGATTGGTGATCAGGTGCGACGGGCCATTGCAGAGGAGGTCGACCCCGTTGCCGAAGCCCTTCTCTTTGCTGCCGACCATGCCGCCCACCTTGATACAGTCATCAGGCCGGCGCTCGCCCAGGGGAGAATGGTGATATCAGACAGGTACACCGACAGCAGGTATGCATACCAGTGGGCCACCCTTGAAGGGGTGCTGCCTGACCCCCTCACCTGGCTCCGGCAGGTGCATGACGGGTGGACGATCTCTCCCGATCACACACTCCTCCTCGTCCTGCCGGTGGAGGTGGCGCTCTCGCGAAAGAAGGAGGGGGGGAAGAGGGAACACTTTGAGGAAGCGGCACTCCTTGCACGGGTCCAGGAAAATTACCTCCGCCTGGCAGGGGAAGAACCCTCCCGGTTCGTGGTGGTGGACGCAGAAATGAAGGAGGGAGAACTCGCCTCCTTTGCAGAAGGGGTGATCAGGGGATGGTATGGATCGTCACGATCACACCGCCGACGCTGATCACGTCTACCTGCTCTCCGGCCTCGAGGTAACGGTATTCGAGTGAGAATGCCCCTTCCGGGACGGCAATCGTCCGGCCATCGATATCGAGTGTTTCAGGAGGGTTCTCCTGGAGATCGCGGGGCAGTGCCCGTGCTGCCTTCATGAATGCACCCGCGTCCTTGCGGAGTTTCGGCCCGATGACTGCCATGTTGAACTTCAGGTCTCCAGGGACCTTCTCGAGTTTCGGCGGCTCCTCGTGCCATTCAAAGGCAGCATTCAGCGCCCTGCCCGCGTCTCCACCGTCGTCGGTGATGGGAGAAGAGAATACTGCCACCCTCCCCATCGGGGCATTCAGAGCGAGCCCTTTCTCATGCTTGTACCGCCGGAGTTCGGCAACGATTCGCACGAGGAGATCGCCATATGCCAGCCCATCGGGGTCTTGCTGGCCGGGTTCGGGCCATGTGCAGGCATGCACGCTCCCCTTGCCAAGGTGCGAGTAACACTCCTCTGCAAAATACGGGGTAAAAGGCGCCATCAGGCGGCAGAGAGTATCAAGGGTCGCGTGCAGCGCACGGCAGGCGCCGTCCCGTTCTTTTTCGTCGGAGTAGAGCCGGCCCTTGACAAGCTCAATGTAATTGTCGGCGAGCACATCCCATGCAAACTCCCGCAGAGACTTGAGTGCCCGGTCGAACTGGCATGCTTCCATCGCGTCAGTCACCTCTCGCACCGTACCTGAGAGGCGGGCCATAAGCCAGCGGTCGGCAGGGGCCTCGATCGGCGCATCGCGGGAATATGGCCTGCGTCCGAGCTGAAGGAGGACAAAACGGGCAATGTTCCAGATCTTGGTCTGGAAACGGGAAGCGGCAATGACATCATTCCAGTTGAACATGATATCGGATCCGGTGGCTGCCCCTGCGGCCGCCCACTGCCGGAGGGCATCGGCCCCATACTTCTCGATGATGTCCTCAGGGGAGATGATATTGCCGCGGCTCTTACTCATCTTGAAACCGTCCTCTCCGAGCACCATCCCGTTGATGAGGATCTGGTCCCAGGGCCTCGACCCGGTGAGGGCCACAGAACGAAGGATGGAGTAGAATGCCCACGTCCTGATGATATCGTGCCCCTGCGGTCTGAGTTCTGCGGGGAAGAGGTGTGGCATCGACGTCCCGTCCCACCCGGTTACATTCAGGACGGAGATTGAGGAGTCCATCCAGGTGTCGAGGACATCCTCTTCACCAACAAATTCAGTCGAACCGCACTTGGGACAGGGATGGGAGGGGCCCGACGTGGTGGGATCGATGGGGAGATCCTCTTCGGCCGGTACTATCATCTCGTTGCAGCGGCTGCAGAACCAGACCGGGATGGGAGTTGCAAAGATGCGCTGGCGGGATATGCACCAGTCCCATTCCATCTGTGAGACCCAGTTCTCCATCCGCAGGAACATGTGCTCCGGGTTCCAGGTGATCTCGCGTGCAGCCTTCATGATCGCATCGGGATCGATCTTCACGAACCACTGGCGCTCGCTCATGATCTCGATCGGGGTCTTGCACCTCCAGCAGGTACCGACCCTCTGCTCAAGGACTTCCTGGCGGGTGAGTATCTGTGCCCTTTTCATGTCATCGAGGATGGCCTTCCGGCACTCGGAGGACTTCATGCCTGCATAGTCCCCTGCGATTCCGGTCATCCGCCCCTGACGGTCGATAGCCTTTCTCAAATCGAGGTTGTGCTGCTTCCACCAGTGAACATCCTGCTTGTCGCCGAAAGTGCAGATCATCACGGCTCCAGACCCGAATGCGGGGTCAACGGCGGGATCTGTGATCAGGGGGACCTTGTGGCCAAAGAGAGGCACCGAGAGCATTCTCCCTGCCATGCCGAAATATCGTTCATCTTCCGGGTGGACTGCTACCGCCACGCATGCCGCGAGCAGTTCGGGCCGTGTGGTGGCAATCTCGAGTCCATCGAAATCAAAGTAATTGAGGGTGGTCTCGCGCGGCTCGTATGCCACCTCGGCAAAGGCAATGGCGGTCTCGCACCGCGTGCAGAAATTGACAGGGTGCTCGCTCTGGTAGATGTACCCGCCAGCAAGCATCCGCAGAAATGAGAGTTGCGTCTTCCCGTAGTAGGCAGGGAGCATCGTGATATATTCATGGCTCCAGTCGACGGAGAAGGCCATCCTTCTCAGGGTACCGCGCATCTTCTCGATATTGGAGAGGGTCAGTTCCCGGCACATCTTCCGGAACTCCTCCCTGGGAACATCGTTCTTGGTGATGCCGTGGATCTCCTCCACCTTCACCTCAGTGGGCAGGCCATGGCAATCCCATCCCTGGGGAAACATCACGTTAAACTGCCTCATCCTCCGGTACCTGGCGATGAAATCGATGTAGCACCAGTTGAAGGCATTTCCAATGTGGAAGGTGCCGGTGGGGTAAGGGGGAGGGGTATCGATGATATACTTTGGCTTCGTGGATGCCGGGTCAAAATAATTGTCTTCCTCGCGCCAGGTGTCCTGCCAGCGCCGTTCCACCTCCGAAAATTCGTAATTCTTGGGGAGATCCATAGACGGCGACATTTTCTTAATATGGGTCTTTACAGGAGATATACCTAATCGAATCCAAATACTGCAGGACTGGGCGGCATCTGCGGAAACGGGCAGATTGGCTCGGATTGGTACGTCTCCAGTACCTGCGGACCCAGACAAAAGCTCATAACTTGTCCGGGCCAACAGGAGAAGAATGATGAATCGAATGGGGGAGCGCCTCGCCGCTGTCCTCGTACTCTCTTTCATCCTCATCGCACCTGTGGTACAGCCGCCGTGGATCCTGGCAGTCATGGTGGTGCTCTTCTCGATGGTGCTCTTTCTAATCAGGAAGACCCGGTTCCTTGCGATGGCCCTCATCCCCATTTCCATTCTCTATGGCATCTCGATCCTTCCCCTGGTAGTCTTCTGCTGCACCCTCACCATTATGGTGATGGGCGAGCTTGCCTTCCGGGGGACGGATGAGCGCCTCCATTCCTATATAGGGTATATTGCCGCGGCACTGGTGGGGTGTGTCCTTGTAATGGCCTACCTCAACACCTGGGTGCTCCTTGTCGTGCTCTTCGGGGTCATCGTCGCAGTGCTCCTCAGGGCGATTCTCAGGGAACGGGAGGACGCATTGATGATCGAGGCACTCGGCATTGCCATGACGATGTTCCTCATTTACGAACTGAATTACCATGCAGACATGGCGCTCATCGGGATTGCCGTCTCAATCGCCTTCTCTTTTGCGTACTTCTCCTACCGGGCGGGGACCGCGGATGTGAGCGGGCTCTTCTCGGCTGCGCTGATAGGGATCATCCTGATAATCTTTGCCGATATCCGCTGGTTCCTTGTCGTGCTCGCATTTTTCATCATGGGTTCGGCAAGTACAAAATACCGGTACGACTATAAACTCCGGATAGGGGTCGAGCAGGTCCACGGGGGTGCAAGGGGATACCTGAATGTCTTTGCGAACGGGAGCGTCTCTGCGGCTGCGGCTGTTCTCTGGGGTGTGACGGGCTCGCCGGTGTTCCTTGCCCTCTTCGTGGGAAGCATAGCCACAGCCGCAGCCGATACCATGGCAAGCGAGATTGGGGTGACGGGTGGCAGCCCGTTTCTGATCACCACGTTCGAGCGGGTCCCGCCGGGGACGAATGGCGGCGTGACGCTCACGGGTGAAGGCGTGGCTATTGCAGGAGCCATCATCATCTCCGCGCTCGCCTTTCTCCTCGGTATCATTGACCTTCCGACTGCGGCAGCCTGCATGGTTGCCGGATTCATCGGCACCAATATCGACAGCGTGGTGGGAGCGCTGATGGAGAACCCCGGGTTTGTCGGGAACGCAGGCACGAACTTCCTTGCGACACTCGGCGGGGGAGTTTGCGCAATCGCCCTCTCCTCACTCTGGTGGTAGAGAGAAATCCCAGATTCGCAAATTTATACAGGTCGGGGAGCGGGGTCAGGCATAGGACACGTGACGGACAAGGATGTCGCGGTTGTGGCGGGAAGTCACAGACAGGAAGAAGGAGGAGCTTTTTTTGGCAGGTACGAGAGTCTATATTGGAGAGAGGATGGAATGGTATACCAGGAATGGTGAAGGGTGATGGAGAGAAACGAGGAGTGCTTCTGCCCTGCCTGCGGTGAAGTGACGGAACATGAAGCGATTGCCAGGGGAAGAAACCCCCTTGCACGGTGCCTTGAATGCGGGACTGTGCATCCCTTTGAGGCGGCGAAAGAAAAAAAAGCCCTCCGGGTGAAAGCCATCGTGAGCGTTGAGGGCATATCCCGTGTCTGCAGTGTTGAGATGGAGGAAGGGGAAACTTGCCGCATCGGCGACCGTTTCGTGGCCGAGTGCGGCGACGAATACATCGGGGTGGAAGTGACCGCTATAGAGCGGGGGGAATCGCGGCCGCGCAAGGCTCTCAGCGATGATATCACCGCAATCTGGACGAGGAAGGTCGAGGAGGTGGCAGTGAGGATCTCACTCCATTTGGGCCGGACCACGACATCCCTCCAGATTGTCGTCCCCGGTGATGAACCCTTTGTGGTCGGGGAGACATATAAGGCCGGCCAGAGGAGGATACGGGTTTCCAGGATCAAGATACGACAGGGAATAATGCTCCGAAGAGAGGGTGCAAAAGCGCAGGCCCGCGAGATCCGGAGGATCTTTGCCTATCCCTTATAGATGACGGCGGATGGCCTCGTCCATCTGTTCCCGGTATACCAGGCCCTCGAAGCGTTCCACCTCAACCCCATCACGGATCAGGATGATGGTGGGGGTCACGCTCAGGCGATGCTCACGGATAAGTTCCCGGCTCTCCCTCGGTTTGATACTGATCCTCTCAACCTTCACGTTGCAGTCCTTTTCCACCTCGGGGATAATCGGCTCCTGTTCGTCGCAGGCCATGCACCCGTCCTGTGAGAAATAGAGTATCCGTAGTGCCATGGAGAAAAATGGGGGATTATGGTAAAAAAACTCTGGTATTTCAGGCCTTGGTGAGCTGGAGCAGGGATATCTGTGCCGAGGGGAGGGAGTAGTTCACCCGTATGCCTGCGTCAGTCTTTTCAGTCACATACCCTGTGCGGATCACGTAGCTTGGCGTCACATTCTCTTCAAGCGATACCTCTGGATTCTCGGCAAACCCGAGCACTATCTGGTCACCGGTGGTCACAGTGGTAAAGTTACCCCCTATCCCGTTGAACTCTTCGGGACTCATCTCCCTCTCGAAACCTTCGGGTGTCGGGAAAGTGATCCTTCGCGAGTCACCCTGCCGCATTCCTTCCAGTTCGGCAGCAATCGCATCCCATTCAGGGGCGAAGAGGGCATACTTTGCCTCGCCGTAATAATAGTTGTATACCGGTATGGGGATTATCTCTTTCTGGCTCGTTGCCTTGACCCTTGTAGAAAACTGCCCGCAGAACCAGACCATATTCCCGGCTTCGGTCGTAGTGTTGAAAGTACGGATATTGGAGGTGAGCGCCGGGCGGCCCATACCGTCAAACAGGGTGACGTCCACGACTGCCCCGTCACCGGCGGCTGCCGGATGCATGGTGATGAGCCAACCCATCCCGAGAGAGCTGACCACCATGATCACTGCAAACCCGACGCCGATGACGATGACCCCTATCTTTTTTGCGGTCCATTTGGAGGCAGGTTTCTTCTTTTTCTTTCCCTTCTCTTGATCCTTCATCCTTATACGATTGGCCCATGGGAAAATAAACATACCAGATGGTGTGCGGTGAGGAAAGCGGGACTGTAAATGTTTGGTTTTTTACCTGCCCCACAGATAATCGAAAGGTGGGGCCGAAGTGAATATCCCGCTATTCTCCCTTTTTCCTCGCGTATGAGAGAAGTGCGGAGGATTTAAGTGAACATTTACGATAATATTATATAATATTAATACTAACAAAAAGTTAGGCCAGCAACCATACTGCTGGAGGACCACAAGGAGGTTATCACAATGGTATACAGAAGGAGATACCCTTTCGGGTGGATGTTACGCGACTTTGAGGACATGATGGCGGAGCTTGAAAACCGGTTCTGGGGAGGAGGGGGGCGGCTTCTCCCGCCCGGTGGGGTCGCGGACAGGATGCTTCCGGCGATCCGCGGAGAGTTCCGGGTGGATGTGAGAGAGCATGAAGATGAGGTCATGATCGTCGCTGATCTCCCTGGCGTCGACAAGGAGGATGTCTCCATCTCCCTTCTCAGCCCAAACACCCTCGAGATCTCCTGCGAGAGGAAGATGGATAAGGAGGAGAAGGACGAGGGATACTACGTCAGGGAGAGGATGTACGGGTCCATGGCACGGATTGTCGCACTCCCCCACGATGTCACGGAAAAAGGGGCTTCCGCCAGCTTCAAGAACGGTGTCCTTGAGATACGCATGAAGAAATCAAAGGAAGAGCGGGGAAGCCGGATAAAAATCGATTAATCTTTTTTTCCGATGGTTTTTAGTCTCTTGACCCAAAAATGAGATACGATGGATAAGAAGAAGGTCAGGGACTACATGACCTACGACGTCGTCACTGTGGACTCACAGGGGACCGTACGGGAGGTCATGGAGAAGATCCAGAAGACCGGGCATGACGGCTTTCCTGTCGTCACAGGAAACGAAGTGGTGGGATACGTCGCAGCCCGGGACCTCCTCTTCCAGCCCGTGTCCACCCCTGTCCGGAAGGTGATGTCCGAGCACCTGATCGTCGCCGACCCTGACATGAGCATCAACGATGCGGCAAGGGTCATCTTCCGATCAGGGATCCAGAAACTCCCTGTGGTAGACGAACAGAACAGGCTGCTTGGCATCATATCCAATACCGATGTTATCCGCTCACAGATCGAGCATGTCTCCCCGGAGAAAGTATTCAACTTTATTACAACGCTAAAGACGCTCCATGGGATTGCCCCTGAACTGAAGAGGGAGGCGGTCCCGATAGACCAGCTCCTTCCCACCCAGTCGCGAATATACGAAGACGAGCTCGAGGGCCGGATCTACGAGATAAAAAAAGGGCTTGCCGAACCCCTCATCGTTGTGAGAAGGCCAGGAAAGCTCATCCTTGTCGATGGTCACCACCGGGCAATTGCTGCAAAAAAGATGGGGATAAAGACTCTTGATGCCTATGTCATTGAGGTGAACGAAGACATTGAACTCGGGATGGAACGGACCGCGCGTGCGATGAACCTGCGCTCCCTGGACGATATCCAGGTCCTCGATTATGCCCGCCACCCGCTGGTCGCCATCACGCACAGGCTGGTACGCAGGGGTTAAGAACCCTCATATTTGACGGCATACTCCTCGTTGAGGAGGTGCTCCTTTACGACTGTCCTGTCAGGCACGACCACTTCCGGCCAGATCCTTGTCCTGGAGTGGACAACCACCCCGTTCCTGAAGACCACCCGCGGCCCGATGACCGTGTCGTTCTCGAGGCTGCAGTCGTCTCCGACCACTGTGTCGTTGTCGATGATGCTGCCCGACACGGTACTGTTCCTCCCGACCACGACCCGGTTGTAGAGCGAGGAGGAGAATATCTTGGCATTGCTCTTCACCAGGCAGTTCTCGCCGATGCTCGTGTATGGCCCAATGAGCACGTGGTCGCCGATGGCAGTCCCTGCCCCGATCGCAACCGGCCCGATGATCCGCGAGTTCTCCCCCATTGAGAAGGAAGTCCCGAGCTGTACCGGCCCCTGGATCTGTCCGGCCCGGATCGTCAGGTCACCGCGTATGCTCGTGTAAGGGATCTCCTGCAGCTTCCAGCGTTCCGCCTGGCGAAGGGAAGCGGGGTTCCCCACATCGGTCCAGTTCCCCCGGGCGAGCCAGGCACGGAGGACATGGCCGCTCTCCATGAGGCTCGGGAAGAGATCCCTTGCAAAGTCATACTTCCTTTTTTCAGGTATGTCATCGAAGATCTCCGGTGCGCAGACGTATATCCCCGTGCTGGCAAGGTTCGAGAAGATCTCACCGGGAGCCGGCTTCTCTTTGAACCTCTTGATCTGGAAGTCCGCGTCTATCTCCGCAATCCCGTATTCGCATGGCTCATCGATGCTGATCAGCCCAATGGATACGGGTGCCGGGTGTTTGATATGCTCCCGGTAGAAATCGAGAAGGTTGAGATCGGTGACATGATCCCCTCCGACCACCAGGAAGTCGCCCTCTTCGAGGTATTTCTGGGCGTTTTTCACGCTTCCGGCGGTTCCAAGCTTGACTTTTTCATGCACGTAGGTAATATCGGCCCCAAAGAGCGAGCCGTCGCCCAGCGCCTCTTCGATTGATTCTCCCATATACCCGAGGGTGATCACGACGTCACGGAACCCGAGGTTCGAGAGATGAGAGACCAGGTGCTGGATGGAGGGGCGGTTCACGATGGGGATGCAGGGCTTGGGGCGCTCGAAGGTGAGCGGGCGAAGCCGTGTCCCCTCCCCCCCGCACATGATGCACACCTTCATACCCAATGGTTCCACTCAAAGATGTTTAAAACATCCGGGAGACGTTTCTGCCCATGCTATCCGGTCTGCATGGGGGAACGACGGCGATGCGTATTGAAATCTTTTTCTGGTGGTGTCCCCACATTCTCAATGGTATCTTGCCAACCACTACGCACAGGAACCCTGACTTTCAAAGAAAGAAGAGAGAGATGCAGCTCACCCTGGCCGTCCCGATATGTGCATTCGGGGGGCTCGGCCTCGCCATCCTGCTCCAGGATACAGGCATTATCGCAGATGCGGCGGACTTCTACTGGGGGAGCGTGGCGGCGTCCGTGATCCTTGCTTACCTCGCTTACCTGAAGCCAAGGAGGGACATCGTCTCCCTCTTCGCTCCATTCTACGCGCTCCTCATCTTCATCATCCCCCTCGAGACGAAGGCATCCCTTCTCCTTCAGGCTCTCTATGCCTTGAGCATCACTCTCCTCCTTGTCAGGCTTCATTACCGGTTCAGCACCCCAAAAACCATTCCCAAAGAGGAAGATCACATGGAAAAGTACCTGTATGACTATATTCACCGCATGACCCCTTTTCTGCGGGTTATTGATCCCGCGACTGCCCACGAGATTGCATCTGCAGTCCTCTCCTTCAAATTCGGCCTGTATGCAAAGACCGTGAATGATGCGGGAAAGGCTGCCTCCCGCCTCCCGAAAGACAGGACAGGAGAAGTGATTGGAAAAGCCCTCAAAATCGTCGGGGATCGTGCAAGGGCCCTCGAAGAAGCCAAAGTCGGGGAGTTCTCGCAAGTGAAGTTTGATAACGAAGATCTCCCTTACCTGGCAGTTGTCCTCAGGGATGACCAGGTCCATGATAAGGACACCCTGGCACTCGACAATGCCCTTCTGCTCCTCTATACTGCAGCATACCTCCAATCACCTGACGACGGTCAATCCCTCGATGAGCACCAGAATTTCGTCATCCAGATACTGGAGAGCTACCGCGAGCCGCTGAACCTCAAATAACGACAATATCGAGATCCTTTTTTTTCAATAATGCCCTGCGTGTTGGCGGACCATGCAGGGTGCGGGAGATCAACCCGTTTTTTCGTCCAGCACACAGGTCTTGGGTTTTTCTCGTTGACGTCTTCAGCGGATTTCTTCCCGGGAAAACCAGGATCCAGGATGAGGGGGAGTGTCCTTCGCTCCAGGTTCAAGTCCAGCTCATTCCCCGGCCATCATGTGCCGTGATTCAACGACGATTGGGAAAAGGGAAATATTTAGATGATAAATTACGCCCAAAAAAGAGTGGAGGGTGTGCGCCTACAGGGAGTCCATGCTGATGCCTTCGAACTCCTGCCTGATCTCCCCGATCTCCTTTACCCCAAATGCAGTCCTCACTGCGGCAATCTCGAGCTGGGCTGCAACATCACACATGTAGTCCAGGATATCCACTGAGAGTTCCTTGTGCTGCTTGCTCTTTCGCAACTGCTCGATAAGGAAGGAGAACTTCTCCGGGGGCTCCATCCGGATCTTTGCCATGCTCACGACGCACATGTAAATACGGGTGAGGTTCCGGTCGGTACCCGTGATGGTATCAAAGAAATTCCGCAATATCTGGGCCTGGTAGACTTCGCCACCCATGCTAATACTCCGGTTGGCAATTGCCAATATATAAACCTATTGCACGAATACGCGTTATCTCCCTTCATTTCAGTAAAAAAAGGGTCATTTCGCGGCACTTACTATCCGGATGATGTCGCCGTTTTTGAGTTCATGGGTGTCCTTGACCCGCATCTTGGTCCGTGCATCGACAGCGTAAAGGAAGCCCTTCCCGATATCGGTATGCACCTGGAATGCAAGGTCTCGGGGAGTTGAGCCTCTCTTCATGAGGAATGCATCGGGGAGCACCCGCCCCTGGGAATCCGAGAACTTGTGCTCGTCTTCGACGGGATAGACAACGATCATATCGAGAAGCGTGTATACTGCCCTGTCGACTGCCTGTTGCACCCCGGTCCCCCCGTTGGCATTCATGACCGACGCAATTTTCTGCAATCCAGACCTCTGGGCAGGGGAGAGGGCCTCTTCCTTGATGATGGAGAATGCAGGATCGCCAGGGTGGTAGGAGATAAGACCTGCAGAGACTGCATTCCGTAGTGCAAGTTCTCCCGCTGCAGTTGCAAAGGTGAGCCCCGTCGAGCGGAGGTTCTCGACGAGAGCAGGTGGCGCCATGTCGACGCGGTTGCCGACCGGAAGCATGGGCTTGCTGATAGCCACGATCTCTGCGCAGAACCTGACCATGCCGTCTTGATCCACCCGGGAAAGGTCGATGGAAGCCTTCCGCTCTGCGTCCTGGACATCCTCAGGGGTTATTCCAAGGCCAGTGAAGACCTCGGAGATGCCCCGGTGAAGTGAGTAGGTACGGGACTGGGCCTGGCGTTGGAGTTTGGCCCAGTGCTTATCAAGGATTCCATACACCCACATCGTCATCTCAAAGGTGAGGAAAGCGATATCCTCGCGCGGGTCGTGGCTGCCGGCTTCCACGGGGTTGCCCTCGCTGTCAGTCGAGCCGCTCGCGTCGACAATATGGATGATGGCATCTGCCTGACGCAGGTGGTCAAGGAACTGGTTCCCGAGCCCCTTGCCCTTGTGTGCATCGGGGACGAGCCCTGCCACATCGATGAGGTTCACCGGCACGTACCGGATTCCGTCAGCGCAGTTTCCGCACCTGAGCCCAAGGCCCCTGCATGGGCATTCGGTGCGGACATAGGCCACCCCGAAGTTTGCATCGATTGTCGTGAAAGGATAATTGGCAATCTCGGCGTGCGCCATCGTCGCCGCCCGGAAAAAGGTTGACTTGCCGCAGTTCGGTTTCCCGGCGAGTGCGAGCGTGATCATAGCAATTCCCTTTACCTGGTACCACCTTAACCTTAGGGTGCCTATGTCGTTTGTCGAGAGAAGCTGCTATTATTTCGATGCACCTGGTCCTGCCAATACCGTTGACTGCGCCAGGTTTGCACTCGAGAGGGCGCGTGAACTGTCAATAGAGAGGGTGGTGGTGGCCAGCACGTCGGGTGATACCGCACTTGCCTTTTACCGCATGCTTCGGGGTTCCGGCATCAAGCTTGTGGTCGTCACCCACGTCGTGGGGTTCTCCCGGCCGGGTGAATGGGAGTTCTCGGCCGAGGCAGCTAAAACCCTGAAGCAGGAGAAGATCCCGGTCGTGACGGGGACGCATGTCCTCTCGGGGATGGAGCGTGCCTTCTCCCGTTCTTCCAAGGTAGGAGGAGGATCCCGTACCGAGGCTGTTGCAGAGGCCCTTCGCCGGGTTGTGGCGGTCGGCCTGAAAGTGGCGGTCGAGTGCACCCTGATCGCCGCCGACCAGGGCGCCATCCCGGTCGACCAGGAGGTCATCGCGGTCGGCGGGACCGCAAGTGGGGCGGATACGGTGTGCGTGATACGCCCGGCACATACTTCCTCCTTCTTCGACCTGCAGGTGCGTGAGATCGTGGCAATGCCCAGGAACCGGTGAAGGGATGGTCCTGGACTCGCTGAAGCGTGCGGTTGCCCTCCTGCTGCAGAACCCCCTCCTCTGGCTCCCCGGGCTCGCCGCAGGGGCGCTCGGCGCGGCAGACATCCTGCTCCAGTATTATCTGGGCACATTCCTCGCAACGAGGCTCTGGTTCATCGAGGCACTCCTCGTACCGTTCCTCCTTGCAGGAGCGTACGTCCAGATACGATCAGGCGAGAGGGGCGCAGTTGCCTTCTTCGCGGGGGGGACGGCCTATTATTTCAGGATACTCCTCCCCTCGCTCGTGATCGTCTTTGCAGTCCTTGCAACTATCTTCCTCGTGGCACTACCCCTTGCGCTCATAAGTGCCGTCGGGGCGGTCCTCCCATTTATCGTCATGGGGTGCACAATCCCAATCCTATTCTTCACGTTCTTCTTTGACACGGCGGCAGTATTCGAGGACCGGAGGGTGTTTGACAGTATCCGCCGGAGCGTGGAAGTGGTCATGAACCGGCCTGGAAAGGTGATATACTTCTACCTGGTATCGATAGTGATTGTGCTTGTCGTGGCGATTCCCCTTGCGGTCATATGGACCGCTCTTCTCTACGACCAGCTCCTTCCGCTTGCCAGCATGGACCCTGCCCATATCCAGGCGTTCTCGATCTCCATGTTCAACGAGATGCTCGGGCCGGGGGGAGTCCTCGTCACCGCGGCATTCTACCTTGCAGGAGTAACAATTGCGGGAAATATTATCTATGCATTCAAGGCGGTCTTCTACCGCGATACCTGCGGGGAGACACCCGCTGGCGCACCCGTGGTGCTGCAGGGAGAGTACGACGAAAAGGGGCGATGGTACAAGTATTGAACAATTTTTCGCTTTTTTCCTGTATGGTCCGGGCAGGCCTGACAAAGCATGCACATTTTGCGAGGGTATTCCGCCCCCCTTCCTCCTGTATGTAATGCACGCCCCCGTCCCCAAGGGGATACCCCGGCAGCGGTTCGATGAGAAAATAGGTATGCAGAGAATTCCCTTAATTCAGTCCTCCATACAAGACAGCGAGGGAGGCTTTTTTTCAGGGGATCGACTTTGAGAGGAACCAGTCCAGCCAGTCTCCCGCGCCAGGCATGAGTAGACGAATAATCCGGTCGCCTTGATGCGTCATCTCTTTACTCTCCTGAATACCACCATATCCAGGAATGACAAGGGAGGTATCCGTGACGGTCCGTTGCAGGGGACATCCGCTGGTGAGAGCAGCACACCCCTCCACATTCGAGATCACGCGGGAGCCTGGCCTGACACTCAAGGGGGACTGCATTCTCGGGGTGGCCGCAGATCACGGTGCATGCGATCTGCCGGAGGAGTTCGGGGAACTCCTCTGCAGGGACGACGCATCTCTTCTCACTGTCCTCTCCTGTGAAGGGATGAGCGTGGAGATCCGGGGGAGGGGGTCCTCTTCAATGACACTGGACCACCCGTCCGACCTGGTATGGAGAAAAAGCCGCTATGTCTGCGGGCGGACTGTCGCAATCGAAGCGGACACCGTTGCCCGGACCATCCCCCGGGAGTTCATTGGAGCGCTGAGAAGAGGAAGTGATATGTTCGCGGTCCTCACTGTGACCGTCCCCGAGTAATCGGGATTTAGTCCCTGCCGAGCATCGTGATCTTCATCTCTGCGGAAGCAAGGAGTTCCTCTGCCTGCCGCACAAGTACAGCACCCCTCTCGTAGAGGGCGATAGCCTCGTCAAGTCCTGTCTGGTTGTCCTCGATCTTTGAGAGGATCTCTTTTAATTCCTTCATGATATCTTCAAATTTCTGTGTCAAGATGCACCTCCTCGACCCGTGTCCCGAGCCGCCCGTCCACCATGCGGATGGTGAGGCTGTCCCCTTTCTCGATCTCGCCTGCGGACCTGATCACCCGCCGATCCTTCTGCAGGATACAGTACCCCTTTCCGAGGAGATGAGCAGGGTTCCGCGCGGCGAGCACCGCAGCAGCCGCCGAGAGCCGCTCCCGCTCCCGCCCAACCCGCGAGAGGATGCCCCTCTCTATCCTCCCGGAGATGACTGAGAGATCCTCCCGCCGGGAAGTCACCCGCTGCGATACTCTGCGGGGCGCAAGCCTCTCCCTCACATCCGAGAGATCTGAACCAGCCCGGTCAAGCCGATCCAGAAGCCGGTTCCCAATCGCTTTCCTGTAGCCTGCCAGGGACTCCATGACAGATATCCTGTCGGGAACAACCAGCTCGGCTGCCGCTGATGGGGTTGGCGCCCGGATATCCGCCGCGAAGTCTGCGAGGGTGACATCAATTTCGTGCCCGATTGCACTCACCACAGGGACAAGGGAGGAGGAGATCGCCCTGACGACATCAGGGTGGTTGAAGGGGAAGAGGTCCTCAAAACTTCCTCCCCCTCTTGCAAGGATGATCACATCGACCTGCTGCTCCACGCGCCGGAGTGCGCGGGTGATCTCCTCGTGTGCCCCCTCACCCTGCACCGCAGTGGGGGAGATGACCAGCTCAAGGGGGTAGCGCCGTGAAATCACGTTACGGATGTCCTGGAGGACGGCTCCGGTTTCAGATGTTACGACACCTACCCGTTCCGGGTATGGGGGGAGAGACCGTTTCTTCCCCGGGTCAAAGCACCCTTCGGCTTCAAGCTGCTGCTTCCATCTCTCCACCATCAGGTGCTTCTCACCGAGGCCTGCAGGCCTCACCTCCTTGACGTAGAGCTGGTAGCGCCCCTGGGGTGCGTAGTGCCCGATGGACCCAAAGACCAGGACGTCCATACCGTCATGGAGATCGTAGTCTATTCTCCTGGCATCGTTGCGCCACATCACACAGGAGAGCACAGCGGAGTGCTCGTTGCGCTTTTCCCCGAGGGAAAAGTACCGATGGCCTGAGCCGTGGACCTTGAGGTTCGTGATCTCTCCCCGGATCCAGATCTCCTGCAGCCTCGGGTCATCCAGAAGAGCCTCCACGAGAGAGGAGACCTCCGAGACGCTGAGCACTTCCATGGCATGCCCGCCCCGTTCGTGGGAGAGTCCCTGTTGGTACCAGGTCATCAACAATTATTATGGCCCTCGGTTTATGAATTACGATCATGGTGCACCTCGCCGTATCCAGCATGTTTTTCCACGAATATCCCCTGGAGGAGATATTTTCCTTCGTCGTGGAGGCTGGCTGCGACTCGGTTGAATTCTGGGTGGAGACTCCCTCGTACTGGATGGCAGGACAACCGGAGAATGAACTCGTGCAGACCATGCAAAAGTTCCCGGAACTGGCCTCCCCCACCCTGCATGCGCCGATTCTCGACCTGAACCCGACGTCGATCAACCCGGCGGTCGCGGAGGTATCGGTGCAGTGCACAATCGACGCAATCAGGCTTGCTGCACGGACCGGTATAGAGGTGGTAACGGTTCATCCGGGCAGGAGAACTGCAAAGAGGCCTCCCGGTGCCCCTGATTATATGCGATTCGCACGGTATATCCGGGCCCTCGAAGAGGCAGCATCGGAATCTGGCGTCAGGGTAGCAATGGAGAACATGGAGAGGAAGGTCAACTCGCTCCTCTGCACCCCGGATGATATGCGCGAGCTCCTTGACAGGGAGCACTGGCTTTGGTTCACCCTGGATATCTCGCATGCCCTTCGAGCCGGCCCCGATGAAGTCCGCCGCTTCATCGACCTGTGCGGAGAACGGCTGGCAAACGTCCATGTGGGGGGATCTGCAAATGGGAGAATGCACCTCCCTATCGATGGAGACGACGGAATGGCCGGGATACTCCGTTACCTCCTGCAATCCGGTTACGATGGAAACCTGACTCTTGAGCTCGAGGACCGCAACTTCACCCACGACCTTACTGCAGAGGAGAAGATCCTCGTACTCTCCAGGGAATTGGCATTCATGCGAGATTGCTTCGTATAATCGACGGCTTTATAAAATGTCAGCACGATACATGTAGTGTCCCAGGACATATGAACAACGTTGAAATAGCCGTCCAGGCGGCGTGTATTGAATGATCGAGGACTTTTTACTCCTTTTGCTGTTCATCCTCTGCCTGGTACTCTCCGGATTTTTTTCGGCATCCGAGGTTGCCCTCGTCTCCATCACCAGGGCAAAAGTCCGCACCCTTGCAAACGAGCAGAAACCAGGGTCACAGGCCCTGACCCTCCTCAAGGAACATCCAAACCGTTTTCTTATCACCATACTGATAGGCAACAACATCGTGAACGTTGCTGCAGCGGCGATTGCAACTTCAGTAACCATCAATATCTTCGGCGATATCGGGGTGGGAATCGCGACTGGGGTCGTCGTGATCCTCCTGCTTTTCTTCGGCGAGATCGGGCCTAAGATGTACGCCACCAGGAACACGGAACGCTTCGCCCTCTCCGTTGCAAGGCCGATCTTTTATCTTGCAGTCGTCTTCTCCCCCCTCATCTGGGCAATCGAGAAAGTGACGGAAAGGAGGGCGAAAGAGAGCGGGCTTGCCGAGCCTTCGGTGACCGAGGAGGAGATACGTGAGTGGATCGAGGTAGGGAAGGAAGAGGGGGCAATCGAGCAGGAAGAGCGGGAGATGCTCTATTCCGTGCTTGAATTCGGCGATACCACTGCCCGCGAGATCATGACACCCAGGGTGGACGTGGTGCTGATCGACGACGAAAGCACGCTCGAGGCCGCGCTTCATATCTTCAATGAGACCGGGTTCTCGCGTATCCCCGTCTACCACGAGCACATGGACAATATCATCGGTGTACTGAACGTCAAGGACGTCTTTTCAAGCCAGATTGCGGGGAAGAAGAACATCCACATCAGGGACCTGATGTATGACCCCTTCTTTGTCCCTGAAAGCAAGAAGATCGATGACCTCTTGAAAGAGCTCCAGCTCCGCAAAGTGCAGATCGCGATCGTCCTCGATGAGTACAGCAGTTTTGTCGGCATCGTCACCGTCGAAGACATTCTCGAGGAGCTCGTGGGGGACATCCTTGATGAGTTTGACCGCGAGGAGCCGGAGATACAGAAGATTGGGGAGGGGGTATACCTCGTGGATGCAAAGGTGTGGGTGGAGGAGATAAATGACGAGCTTGACATCACCCTCCCTGTATCAGAATCCTACGAGAGCATCGGGGGGCTCATCATTGATCGCCTCGGCCATATCCCCCATCCGGGCGAGAGTGTCTATATCCAGGAGAGCCACATATCGCTCGTCGTCACCCAGATGCTCTCGCGACGCATCGTGAAGGTGAAGCTCATCCAGCACCACGTGGGAGAGGATGGAACGGAGGACCAGCGGCGATGAAGCGCATCGCAGTGCTTGCATCAGGCCGGGGCTCGAACTTCCAGGCGCTGATCGATGCAATACGGGAAGGGCAGATACCCGCAGTGTGCGTGGGACTCGTCACCGATAACCCCGGTGCATATGCCATAACCCGCGCAAGGGACGCGGGGATACCTGTCCAGGTCGTCGATTACACCCGCTTCCCCGATAAGGGAGCCTACGAGTCGGCACTCCTCGCAGCGATGAAATCCCTCAATGCCGATCTCTTTGTGCTGGCCGGCTATATGCGCATCCTTGGGCCGGGAATCGTCCGGGAGTTTTCGGGGAGGATGATCAACATACACCCCGCGCTCCTCCCGAGTTTCGCCGGGCTCCACGCACAGCGGCACGCACTCGAGTACGGGGTGAAGGTCTCGGGATGCACGGTCCACTTCGTGGACGAGGGGATGGATACCGGGCCCATCATCGTCCAGGCGTGTGTGCCAGTCCTTGACAGCGACGACGAGGAGCGGCTCGCGGATCGTATCCTTGCCGAGGAGCACCGTTGCCTGCCTCTGGCAGTAAGGCTGTATTGCGAGGGCCGCCTGGCCGTTGTCGGCCGCCGGGTCCTCCTGGATCAGGCAGGCCCTGTCACCTGATTGGCAACAGCATGGTTCATAGCTCCGCATCAGCTGGGACTCCCTTCCGGTGAGATCCATGTCAAGAAAGATACCACGCGCCGATACGAAGAGGATTGCCCGCGAACGGATCACTATCCTCTTTCAGCGGGCACGCGAGTGCTTTCTCCTTGAACCTGCACGAAGCGACAGGTACGTCGACCTTGCACGAAAGATCTCCATGAAACACCGGGTACGCCTTGACAGGAGGTTGAGGAGGCAGTTCTGCCACCATTGCGGCCGTCTCCTTGTTCCCGGGGTAAACATGAGAGTCAGGATACGGCGTGGGATGGTGGTAATCACCTGCCTCTCCTGCAACCAGCAGACGAGGTTTTTAGCACGGAGAGGGAGATGAGAGAGGACCGCCGGGGTTCCGGCATGCAGGAGATGAAGGCTACAGTATGGATAGGAAAACAGGGGCTCACACCTACAGTTGTCGACGAGCTGGTCCGGCAGCTGAAGAAGCGTCACCATGTAAAGGTGAAGTGGCTGCGAAACACCCAAGTTGACCCACGGGAGCTCGCCAGGAGCGCAGGAGCGGTCCTCCTGGAGGTCAGGGGCAGGACAGCGGTTTTCACGGAACGAAAATCCCTGTAATCTGCAGGATATCTCCTGCGCCGCCACGAATACGCCTCCACGCTCGAAATATATAAAAGTGCAGGCAACATATAAGTAAAGACTGTTATATCCAATCGGTGACAGTGAGGTTCCAGTACATATGACAACCGTCTATGATGTTCCGGCCGACAGGTTCATCCGCACCCTGGCCGAGGAACTGAAGAAGAAGCCGGAGATCACACCTCCGGCATGGGCTGCATTCGCCAAGACGGGAGTGCACAAGGAGATGCCCCCCCAGGACCCCGAGTGGTGGTTCGTCCGGGTGGCATCGATCCTCCGGAGGGTCTACATCGAGGGCCCTATCGGCGTCCAGCGGATGCGTTCCATTTATGGAGGAAAGAAGGACAGGGGCTCCCGCCCGTCACAGTTCAGGAAGGGAAGCGGGTCCATTCTGAGAAAATCGCTCCAGCAGCTCGAGACTGCAGGGCTCGTCCTCCACGACAAGACCGGGCGAAGAGTCAGTCCTGCGGGGATCTCTTACATGGACGGCCTGGCTGACAGGATCGCAAAGGAAAGCGCGGCAAAGGCACCACAGTAAGGTGAGATTGATGGGAGACGACGAACTCGCGGAACTCAGGCGCAGGAGAATGGCGCAGTTGCAGCAGCAGTCCATCGACCAGCAGTTGATGCAGGAGGAGATGGAGCGCCAGAAACAGATGGATGCGCAGATCCATGCCGTGCTCATGCAGATTCTCGAGCCTGAAGCGAGGGAGCGGCTTAATACCATCAAGTTGACCAAGCCCGAATTCGCAAAAGCTGTCGAGCAGCAGCTGGTGATGCTGGCCCAGAGCGGGCGTCTCAAGCAGAAGATCACGGATGCACAGCTGAAATCCCTGCTGCAGCAGTTACAGCCGGCAAAAAAGGATTTCAGGATCACCAGGAAAGGATGAAGGCCGGAGTCCTCTTCAGCGGGGGCAAGGACAGCTCGCTTGCAGCAGTCCTTCTCTCAAGAGATTACGCGGTGGAACTGAACACCTTCGCGTTCAGCCACGAAAGGAGCCTGCGTGCCGTCGAGAGAGCGGCCCGCGCAATAGGCCTCCCCTGGTTCCGGCGAACATTCGGGGAGGGACTTTTGGACCGTGCCGTGGAAATGGTCCTCACGAGCGGGTATCCCAATGACGCCATCCAGATGGTGCACAGGGAAGCCCTCCGCGCTCTCGCCGCTGAGTACAGGGTTATCGCAGACGGCACCCGGTTCGACGATCGGATTCCCATGCTCTCGCGGGACGAGGTGCAGTCCCTCCAGGACACTACCGGGTGCAGTTACCTGCGCCCGCTGCTCGGGTTTCCCCGCAGGGAAGTGGACCGCCTGGCGGCACGTCATCTGCAGATCGCACACGGTGAGACGGGCAGCATCGAGAACGGGGATTATGAAACGGAGATCCGTGAAGGGGTGCGGGCCAGGGGCAAGGATGCGGCAGGATTTTTCCCCCGAGGACATCCACAGTCCCTGGTCACTGGTATAATTGACGACATGAGGGTGAGATACACATGAGCAGATCAACCAAAGGATACAAGGTGCGCCTGGCAAAGGCGTGTGAGCAGAACCGCAGGGTTCCTGCGTGGGTGATGATGCGGACCAAACGGAAGGTCTCGACTCATCCCCGCAGGCGTAACTGGAGAAGGAGTACGCTGAAGGTGTGAGGGTTATGGCAGACAAGATGCAGGAGCAGATTTACATCATCCCGTTGCGGGATGCGAAGAGGGCTCCCAGCTGGAAGAGGAGCAATACCGCAATAAAGGATATCAGGAAGTTCCTGGCCAAGCACATGAAGAGCCAGGACGTCAAACTGGACAGAACTATCAACGAGCGGGTCTGGGACCGCGGCGCAAAGAAGCCTCCGTCGCGCATTCGTGTCCGGGCCATGAAGTTCGATGACGGGCAGGTCCAGGCGGAACTTGCTGAGGAGTGAGATGGACAGGACGATCTCCATAGCCGGGGACTCCAATATCGGCGTGTTCTCCAGGGTGTTCAACGATCTTGCGGTAGTCCCCCCAAGTGCACCTGAGGAGTTCTGCCAGGCCCTGGTGGAGCTGCTTCACGTGGAGATCATTCCTACCACCATACAGGGAAGCGAGATCATTGGGTCGCTCCTTGTCGGAAACAGGCGCGGTTTCGTTACGAGCGGCCTTGCGTATGACCGCGAGATTGCCCTACTCGAGGAGTATGGCCAGGTATTTCTCCTCGAGCACACCATGAATGCCGCAGGCAATGTGATCATGGCGAACGACTCCTTTGCCGCTGTCCACCCTGACATGCCAAAGCAGATGGCACGGGAGGTGGGCGATTTCCTGGGAGTTACGACTATCCCTCTCACCCTCGGCGGCATCAGGACAGTCGGGATGGCGGGAGTTGCCACAAACAGGGGGATATTGGTTCACCCGCGCAGCACCAGGGCCGAGATCCAGGTGCTGGAGGAGGCTGCGGGTGTGCCCATAGGGACCGGGTCAATCAACAGGGGCACCGGTCTTGTGGGGACGGGCCTCCTCGTAAACGAGCATGGATATGTTGCCGGGCTCGAGACCACCGGCTTTGAACTTGGAAGAGTAGAGGATGTATTTGGATTTCTGGAGTGATTGAGAGAATGGCGGAACAAAAGTTTGAGGTAAAAGGCGATTTCAGGATGGGGGACGAGTGGCGCCCCTACACAAAAGTGGTGGAGGCCCCGAATGAAGCCCAGGCAAAAGAGCGGATATATACCCTTATCGGGAGCAAACACAGGCTGAAAAGAAGCTATATCACCGTGAAGTCCGTAACTCTGTTCAGTGGTGAGTAAGGTGGAAGGGATTGACCCGAGGGAGCTGCAGTCGCTTCAGCTCTACCTGAACGAGTACCGGCAGCAGTCCGAGATATTCTCGCAGCAGCTGGCCCTTCTCGAAGAGGGGAGGGTGGAAGCGCTCGCCGCAATCGATGCAATACATGGCATCAAGGAATCATCGGGGGACACCGTGCTGCTCCAGATCGGAGGGGGGGTCAGTCTCCGGGCACGCATCGAGGAGCCTGAGCGGGTCCTCCTGAACATCGGGGCCGAGGTCGTGGTCGAACGGTCAAGCGAAGAAGCGGTGGAATACTTAAAGGACCGTCTTACCGAGATGGAAGCCTCTTCAAAGAAGGTCATCGAGACCCTCGAACAGCTCAAGTACCAGATGAACGAGATCGCCCGCCGCCTGGAAGCAGGGTACCAGCAGTACCAGATGCAGCAGGCCCGGCCGATCCCGGACGAACAATCGGGATAATGCTTCGGGCGGGGGGTGCGTGATGTTCGAGGGGCTCAGGGCCAGGCTCCAGAAGATCCAGGGAAAACTGGAGGAGAATATCGCAAAGACTGTACCTCCTGCAGATAGTACGCCGGAAAACCGGGCAGTCTCCGGGACAGGACCAGAAGAGAAAGACCCATCCCTCCTCTCACGGGTAAAAGTCCTCATCACCGACCGCGAATTTTTTATTGCCGAAAAAGATATCGAGGAACCCCTTTTTGAACTGGAGATGATCCTCCTTGAGAATGATGTCGCCCTCCCTGTCACCGAAGAGATCATACAGAGGGTCAGGGCAGATCTCACCGGAAGGCGGAGAAAAATTGGGGAGTCCGTGGATGGGATTGTGGTCTCTGCGCTGAGGGGTGCCATCCTTGGCGTGCTCGGGCAGGGGTTTGACCTGCTCTCTTATGTCCGGGACCATGAAAAGCCGGTGAAGATCCTCTTCACCGGGGTGAACGGCACAGGGAAGACCACGACGGTCGCCAAGGTGGCCTCGTACCTGAAAAAGAATGGCTGTACGGTTGTCATAGGAGCAGGGGACACCTTCCGTGCGGGTGCACTTGAGCAGATCGAGGTGCATGCAGGGCGGCTTGGGATCAAGGTCATCCAGCACCAGGCGGGCGCCGATCCGTCGGCAGTCCTCTTTGACACGGTCCAGCATGCAGAAGCGAACCGCATCGACGCCGTCCTCGCCGATACTGCAGGAAGGTTCCATAACAGGGCGAACCTGATGAACCAGCTCGACAAGATAAGGAGAGTGATGAAGCCTGATCTCATCGTGTACGTTGACGAGGCCGTTGCAGGCAACGATGCCGTAGTGAGAGCGCACGAGTTCGAGAAGACGGTCGGGGCGGATGCGGTCGTCCTCACCAAGGCTGACATGGACCCGAAAGGCGGAGCGGCGATCTCGATTGCGCATACTATAGGAAAACCGGTGATGTTCCTCGGAGTGGGGCAGGGATATGACGATATCATCCCCTTCTCTCCGGATCGGGTGGTCGACGAACTGCTGGGGGTCTCGGCCTGATGCTCGACAGGCTCGGGACATCTCTCAAGGATGCTCTCAAGAAGCTCGCGGGAAAGACGGTTGTCGACCGTGCTGCAGTCGAAGAACTCGTAAAAGACCTCCAGCGGGCACTCATCCAGGCTGACGTGAACGTGAAACTGGTGATGCAGCTCTCCCAGGCAATAAAGACACGTTCCCTCGAGGAGCAGCCTCCGAAGGGCATGACGGTCAGGGAGCACGTCCTCCGCATCGTGTACCAGGAGCTCGTGAAACTTGTGGGCAGTGCGGGTGAGGTGAAGCTTGAACCGCAGGTCATCCTCATGGCCGGACTCCAGGGAAGTGGCAAGACCACCACCACCGCAAAGCTTGCCAGGTTCTTCCAGAGAAAAGGCCTGAGGGTGGGGGTGATCTGTGCCGATACGTTCCGTCCTGGCGCGTTCGAGCAGTTACACACCCTCTGTTCCCGGATACACATCTCCTGCTTCGGTGACCCGAAGGAGAAAGATGCGCTCAGGATTGTCCGCGATGGGCTTCCTGCAATGTCCGGAAACGAGGTGGTGATCATCGACACCCAGGGAAGACATGCCCTCGAGGCAGATCTGATCCAGGAGATCATCGACATCCAGAAGATCGCCTCGGCAAAGCACCGCTGGCTCGTGATCGACGCGGCCCTTGGCCAGCAGGCGGCAGAACAGGCCCGCCGTTTTCACGAGGCGATCACCATAGACGGGGTCATCATCACCAAGATGGACGGGACTGCAAAGGGCGGCGGGGCACTCTCTGCAGTGGCAGAGACGAAAGCCGGGATCGTGTTCATCGGCAGCGGAGAGACGAGCGAAGACCTTGAACGCTTCGAGCCCGACGGATTCATCTCGAGGCTCCTCGGCATGGGGGATCTGAAAGCGCTCGTCGAGAGGGCTGAAGAGACCATGGCAGGCCGCGACGTCGATGTGAACGCCATGCTCAGGGGCAAGTTCTCGCTGCGTGACATGTACCAGCAGCTGGAGGCGGTGAACCGGATGGGGCCGCTCAAGCAGATCATGAGCATGCTCCCGCTCGGGAATCTGGAGATTCCCCAGGACGCATACGACATCACCAGCACCAAGATGCAGCGCTACCGCATCATCATGGACTCCATGACAAGCACGGAACTCGACGATCCCTCCGTTATGGGAAGTTCCCGCATTCACCGCATTGCGATCGGGGCGGGTGCAAGCCCCGAAGAGGTGCGGGAACTCCTGCGCTACTACAAAATGATGAAGAAAGCGCTGAAAGGGGTCCGTGGCGGCCAGGGGAAGTTCAACATGCAGCGCATGATGAAGAAGTTCGGCGGGATGTGAAAGAGCGCGATGCGACGGGTTGCCGTGGTTGGGCACCTGGCCCGCACATCCGGAGACTTCAATCTCTCGGATATGCCGGGAAGTGCCGGCCGGATGGACGTCCTGTGCCGCTGTGTCAATGCAGCATTCTTCCTCTCTCACGAGTTCCGGAGGGATGTCGAATGCTTCCTCGTTCTTCTCGGTGAACCTGACCCTCCAAAGATTATCCGCTTCTCTGGCGGAAGCCTCCGCTATTTGAGCCCTGATGAGAGGAGTGCCGGGTCACTGATCAAAAAGGCGCTGGCAGTCCCTGCCGGAACCGGGTTTCGCGAGTCAACCCCCGGCGTCGAGGTAAAGAAAGGCGGGCTCTCTGATCTCATGTGCGAATATACTTTTGCCGTTCTCGATGAGAACGGGACTGATGCCCGGGGTATGGAAACACTCCCTGACGCATTCCTGCTGAGCGATCACCTGGATTTCACGGAAGAGGAGAACCATTCCCTGGAAGGGCTGGAACGAATATCTCTTGGTCCCCGCTCGCTGCATGCCGACCATGCCATCACCGTCCTCTGGAACGAGATTGACCGGAGGGAAGCGGGATGGTGATCCTTGAAGACGCTGAAAAGATCCTCTCGTACGGTGAGACCTGCGACCATTGCCTTGGCCGTTTCTTTGGGAAACTGTCGTTTGGCCTCACCAACGAGGAGCGGGGGAGGGCTCTTCGTATCTCCCTGTACCTGCGTGACCACCTTCCGTACAGGGCTCCCGGCCAGTGCTGGATATGCGGGGACCTCTTCTCGCGGGTCGACGAGTGGGCAGACCGTGTAGTTGACGCAACCCGGGGTATTGAGTTCGAGCGGTTTGTCATCGGCACCCGGGTCCCTCCCCTCATGGCGGAGAGCGAGGAGATAGTCTGGAGCGACCTATCCCTTGCCCACGCCGAGCCCCTAAAGTCCGAGATGAACCGCGAGGTGGGAAAGGCGGTCGCAAAAAAGACCCGGAAAACTGCCGACCCGAAGCAGCCTGAGGTGGTTGCCATCCTCAACCTCGCGGAGGAGGTCGTTGAAGTGCAGGTCAACCCCCTCTTCTTCTACGGGAGGTACCAGAAGCTTGAGCGAGGCATCCCCCAGACCCACTGGCATTGCCGAGCCTGCCAGGGGAGGGGGTGCGAGGCCTGCAATTTCACCGGCAAACAGTACCAGGACTCTGTCGAGGAACTGATAGGAAGACCGGTCACGAGGCTCTTTTCGGCAGAGAACGCCATCCTTCACGGATCAGGCCGTGAGGATATCGACGCGCTGATGGTCGGGACGGGTCGGCCATTTGTGATGGAGGTGGTGGCCCCCCGCGTGCGTATGCACAACCTCGCGCATGTCGAGGAGGCGGTCAACCGGGAAGCCGAAGGCCGGGTATCAGTCACCCTCGAGCGGTGGAGCAGCCGCGAAGAGGTGGAAATTATTAAAACGACGAAGGGGTATAAAAAATACAGGATCCTGGTCGAGATTGACGGACCATACTCGCAAGAAGAGCTCCAATCCGCAATCCGAGCCCTGAAAGGGGTAAAAGTAAACCAGCGCACCCCAATCCGGGTTGCACACCGCCGGGCAGACCGTGTCCGTGAACGCCAGGTCCTGGATATCAGTATCGCGGGAGAGGAGAACTCAATGGTGATCCTGGAGGTCACCGGCGAAGCGGGCCTCTACATCAAGGAGCTGATATCCGGTGACCAGGGCAGGACCGAACCGAGCCTCTCCGGCCTCCTGGGGAGATCCGCCCGGGTGTGCAGCCTTGATGTGGTGCAGGTACAAGGACACAATGAGGGAGAGTAATCAACATGGCGCATCATAATGGTCCACGCAAGAAGACACGGTACAAGTTCAAGAAGGATCTCCGCAAGCGCGGGGTGGTCCCGGTGACCTCGCTCATCCAGAAGTTTGACCTCGGGCAGAAGGTGCACGTGGTCTGTGAGCCCAGCATCCAGAAGGGAATGCCGCACAGGCGTTTCCACGGGATGACCGGGACGGTCGTGGGGCAGCGGGGAAGGGCCTGGCTCCTATCCATCAGAGACGGGGGAAGCGAGAAGATCGTGATCGCGAGACCGCAACATCTAAAAGCACAAAAGTAAACACTCAACAAACGCGAACATTTTGGTGATTGGCATGAAAGTGAAGGGAATTATTCGTGAGGAAAGGATTACCCTTCCCGAGCTCCGCGAGGTACTCCACCAGGTGGAGACTGAACGGATCGATGCAGGGAAGGAGATGTCATACGAGCTCCGCAAGAGCATCGAGCATGCCAATCAGCTCTCCAAGGCATCGTCCGAGAAGTCGCGCCTTCTTGTGGGCGAACTGCTGAAGATGGAGAAGATGAAGCCTGACATTGCATTCCGCATCGCCAATGTCATGCCCCGGACACGGGATGAACTCCGCGCCATTTACGCCAAGGAGAAGTTCACCCTCCAGACCGATGAACTCGATACCATCATCGAGGTCGTCAGAACGCACTCCTGAGTGGTCACATGAAGACGGAGAAGAAGGAGATCAATGCAATAGTCCTGGATGTCCTCCAGAAAGGGCATCCTGATGATCCCCGCCCGGTGTTCAAGCGTGAACCACTGGTCCAGGGTATCGGGCTGGACCAGTTCAAGCTCCTTGAGATGGTCCCAAAAACTCTCGAGATCCAGATTCACGAGAGGGTGTACATCGGTGACGGCGAACGCGAGAAGATCGAGCGGGTGAAGCGCCGGATCAGCTACGAGGACCTGACTCAGACGGCACGCCTTGAGCTTCCCTTTGCGGTTGAGCATATCGTGAAGGAGAAGGAGCCAGAGTTCGTACAGTTCTTCAATAAGTCCATATCCATCAGCCCAAAGCTCCACATGCTTCACCTCCTGCCCGGGATCGGGAAGAAGCTGATGTGGGAGATCCTCCAGGAGCGCGAGAAGAAGCCCTTCGAGACCTATGCCGAGATCAGCCAGCGCATAAAGTCTATTCCGCACCCAGAGAAGATGATCATCGCACGGGTGCTCGAGGAGTTGCAGGACCCTACGGTAAAATATCACCTCTTCACGTCCCGATGAGTGCTCGGAACGATCAACACTTCCTTGTGGACCGGCATGCGGTCGGGCGCATCGCAGGCGCAATCGAAGTTGCGGGGCGGCTAGTGCTTGAGATCGGACCGGGAAGGGGCATTCTGACACGTGCACTTCTAGACCGCGGCGCCAAGGTCAACGCGGTGGAGATCGATCCTTTTCTTGCGGAATGCCTGGCCCTCGACTTCGACGATGAGATCCGTGCCGGACAGCTGACCATCACAAGGGGGGATGCAATCCGCTGCCCGTTGCCGCCGTTTGAGGTCGTGGTCTCGAACCTCCCCTATTCGGCATCTTCGAAGATCACCTTCCGCCTCCTTGATGCAGGATTTTCCGAGGCCGTGCTCATGTACCAGAGCGAGTTTGCGGACAGGATGCTTGCGTTCCCGGGAACCCCGGGTTGCGGGCGGCTTTCGATCATGGTCCAGACATACTGTGCAGCCGGGAGGCTCTTTGACCTCCCGCCCCAGGCATTCTCCCCCCAGCCCCGCGTAAGGTCGACAGTAGTCCACCTTATCCCCCGTGACCCCCTCTTTCCCATTCATGACCGACGCCTCTATGCAGACGTCGTGAGAGCGCTCTTCTCCCACCGCCGGAAGACGGTGCGGAACTGCCTGAAGAGTGCCGGCGGGATGCTCTCTCCGACGCATGTGGAACGGATGCTCTCCGGCCTTCCCGAAGAGATCCTTGCATCCCGCCCGGAAGCTCTCTTTCTTGAGGACTTTGCCACCATCGCGAACATGGGAACCGCATGACGCACCCCCAGGTCTACCCGCCCCGCGAGGACACGTATGCCCTCCTCCACGCTGCACGAAAGGGAGTAAGGGCAGGGGACCGGGTGCTCGAAGTGGGGTGCGGGAGCGGCTACATCGCCAGCGCACTCGCCGCAAAAGGACCGGTAATTGCGACCGACATTAACCCATACGCCGTCCGCGAGGCCCGGCTGCATGGCCTTGATGTGATACGTGCTGACCTCCTGGGGGGCATACGCGGACCCTTTGACCTGGTCATCTTCAACCCGCCGTACCTTCCCACGCAACCTGGAGAGCGGATCGATGACTGGCTTGAACTCGCCCTTGACGGAGGGCGGGACGGAACGGACGTGATCGACCGATTCGCCGGCCAGGTGGGAAGGGTTCTTGCACCAGGGGGACGTGTCCTCCTCCTGGTGTCTTCACTCACCGGCCCTGACAGGGTGAGAGGTATTTTTTCCGCATTCGGATTCGACTCTGAGATTCTGGAATGTGAAGAAGTCGAGGGGGAAACCCTCTATATAATCCAGTGCACTCCCGCAAGGAATGGGAATCGGGAGAACACGAACTAGGATCAGGCAGGTGTTGCAGCACCAGTGAAAAAAAATAATCAGGTGAATGGATTGCAGGGAGAATACCCGCCGTACGGGAAGTCACCAAATGGGTTGGAAGGACTGTACCCGCCGAATGGGAGGTCTCCGAAGGGATTAAAAGGCGAATATCCTCCATAAGAGAAACCCTCAAATGGGTTGGAAGGACTATACCCGCCGTATGGGAAGTCACCAAAGGGATTAACCGGTGGATTTCCCCCATATGAAACACTGCCAAAAGGACTGGGAGGCGCATATATCCCGATAGTCACTTCCCCAAAGGGACTTACCGTGGGATATGCCATACAGGGCAATGTAAAAAGTGCAAAAACGAGCGTGATAATGGCGATCAAGAGGAATATCTTTCTCATATTATGTTGATCTCCTTGTGATCCTATATAAAGATGCAAGAGGATCTTCCAGACGCACTCTCCTGGGGGAGGCGATGCGAATTGGGGACTACTGACATTGATAGTGATAAGGGCGGTCCTCGCTTCACGTTTCATTCGATAAACTTGAAGGGTTTTGATGCGAGTGGGAAAAATTCCTGCCCGCTCTTTTCTGTGGGTGGGCTGGAATTGACGTTGATATCTGCATACCTCTTCACTCATCGAACTACTGTCGGAACACCACATCGGGAGTGGCGGTAACGTATTGCATAGAGTAGGGTGAAAAGGTAAAAAGCCCTCGCTAAATCCAGGCAGTCATTCAATCCTCTTTGAGCCATAGAGAAAAAAGCCAAAAAACAAGGAATCCGAGGATTTTTCACATGGTGATATGAGCCTCGGAAAAAAGCCTCCTCGCTGTTTTGTCTGGGGAGACTGAATCTAGGTTTTTATCTGCATATTAATTCAGTCACTGAACCGCCGCCGGGGCGTCTTTCGGGGGTGGAGGCGTGCATCGCAAGTGGGGGTGTGGGGGCTGGTAGCCCCCACAATATGTGTCCGGTTCACCAATCCTCCCCACACCAGATAGCGAAGAGTCAAAAAAATTCATCTTTCCTGATCTCTCACTGTTCAGGAATCCTTCAGGTCGTCACCCAGTCCCGGACAGGAAATGCATTTCCTTTGCAAACAGCGCAATTGACCCCCTTGCAGTTGTAGATTCGGAGTAGGTGTCGTCTGCAGATTGGACCGGGACAAACCCTCTCGGGGTATCCGGCAGTGCATCCGGGTTAAACGGGGTGATTTCCGCCATCCGGCCTTCCTGGAGATGCGCACGTATATACGAACTCATCGAGCCGGTCATGGAATTGCCCCTCTCGGATGAAAAAATTCCTCCTCCCGCAATTGAATAATCCATCGTCACTGGGGACGCACTCGATTCTGAGACGAATCGTGCACCTGCAGATGTTGTGACATATCCCTGCGAAAGATCGATGCTGCTGCCCATCTGAACCACGTTGCAGAACGGGGGGATGAAGAGGCCCTCAACAATCGTGAACGGGCAGAGCGCAGAACTCTCTGCTGTTGTATGTGTCCCAGCGGCGTCGATAAGGAGATCTTCATCTGATATCACTTGTCCGAACGGATTTTCTGCAACGAATGCAAGGTGGGTGTTGATATCGATATTGTCATCATTTCCAGCCTTATTTGCCATATCAACATCAACCATCCTTGTAAGATGGGTGCTTCCCTGTGCTGAAAGTGTAATCGCTGAGTACCCCGCGGTATACCTGACCTCTCCCGTAGGTATCGTCTCCTCCAGCAACTCTGCGAGCATCGGATCGGCAGTCCAGCCATACACCGGGTTACCGAACTGGTCAAACCAGACTGTAAAGAAACCACCTGGGATGAGTGGCGGTTCATGGAGAGATGTGCCCGACTGCTGCCAGGCAATGGTGTTTGATTGTGTAATTGTTCCCTCGCAATCGAAACTGGTCATGCTGGAAATACTCATTGTTTCCAGCGATGCGTTGACCGGGACATCCGCATCCGCCATACTGATGAGCAGTACACATACCATCAGTCCTGTCAGCCATGAAACACCCCCCTCGAATCTCATTCTCCACCACATCCCGCAGGGTATGCTGTTGCTTCTTTCATCGGATGACTCCTTTCAGGAAATCGTAATCGCATTTGCGCGTGTGCATGTTCCGCCATCGGGATTATTTATCACTATACTCCACTTGCCCCTTGCCGATGCCGGGATTGCGGCCGAGCCTGCGATCTTCGATGGTGGTATCAGCGATTTTATCTTCACAGGGATGGTCACAGCCCCCTGGACCAGTGCTGCGGTCGCACCTTTCTGGAAATAGTTGCCGATTATTGCCACGTTCACGGTCTTCCCGTGGACCATTCTCGCAGGGGAGAATGAGGTGATTGCGGGGGGACGGGCCGCAATGACCGTGATATACCCTGTTCTTGTAAGCGAATCGGTCCCACCCTCATTCTGGACAGTCAGTGCCACGGTGTAGGTTCCCGCCGTGGAATACGTATGGGTCGGGTCTCTCGTGTCGCTGGTTCCCCCGTCCCCGAATGTCCATCGCCAGCTGGTGGGAAAACCAGTCGAGGTGTCAGTGAAGGAGACCTTATGGGGTGTCTTCCCGGACACAGGTGAACCGACAAACGAGGCAGTAGGGGGTCCCTCTGTGATGCGGAACCCCTTCTCAAGAACTCCTGTTTTTTGATCGGGATTTTCAACCACCACGTCACAGGTGCCGGCGGGCTGTCCCGCCAGGTCAAACGTGCAGGTGATCTGTGAGGACGAATGAGCAGTGATGTCATCATCTGGAATATCTGGATGACCTGTCCGGTTCAGCCTTATCGAAGGGGGATTAAGGGTATCGAAATTCGCCCCGGAGAGGTTCGTGATGGTGACTTTCCCGGTATTCTGACCTTCTCCCGGCATGATTCCTACCAATTCCGGTGCGGGGAGTTCAGGGCTTACTATGATACATGATTCCCATTTTGTGGAGTCGGAGCCCGCATCATTGTATACCTGGAGCGTCACGTTATAGGTGCCTGCTGTCTCGTAGACATGTTGGGGATTCTTCTCTCCATTCGCAGTCGGAAACCGCCATACGTCGTTCCTGATGCCACCTGGAGTCTGACCGCCCATCAACACAATGCTGCCGTCAGGGAGTAAAACAGTGCGGTGATGATACCTGCCCTCTTCTCCGGGCAGGCGATAGTTCCGGGCAGACCAGGAAAATCCCTGCTCCCGGAAATGCAGAAATTCATTCAAATACCCCGAACACTCGCCACCGATGATCAGAAAACTTCCATCCGGAAGCGCAATACCACTGTGATAGCGCCGTGTCGTTGGCACACTTCCGAATGTATAGTTCTGCATTTTCCATGTCAATCCCGTGTCAGAAGATATCCAGAGGTCTCTTGAATACTTCTCGCCATTATTGTAATACATCCCTCCCATGAGGGCAATCCGGTTGCCTGGCAACACGAAACTGGCCATTCCGTAACGGCCGGACCAGTTCGCAGAAGCAGTGATGCAGGTCCAGGTCACGCCCTGGTCATCGGACCGCCAGACATCGTTCAGGTATGCACCGTTGAACCCACCCATGAGGAGTATGCTCCCGTCAGCGAGTCCGACACTTGCATGCTTCGCGCGTGCAGGCCAGGGAGCTGCAGCAGTCTGCCTCGTCCATGTGATCCCCTGATCAGCAGATCTCCAGACATCTCTCAAATAGGCGCTATTATAGCCGCCCATCAGCACGATGCTCTTATCCGGAAGCACGACACAGGTGTGGAATTCGCGCCCAGGCCATCCTGCAGAGGTGTTCTGTGCGGTCCAGGTGACCCCCTGGTCCACGGAACGCCACACGTCGTTTCTGTATCCTCCCCCTCCGCCCATGAGAACGATACTCCCGTCCGGCAGAGCAGCTGTTGCGTGGCCGAACCTGCCATACCAGGCAGATCCGTTCTGCTCAACCCATTCAGTGTGGCGGTATTCCTCGTCACCGAAATACCATGCCCACCCGGAAGGGTCACCCGTTGAAGTGTCGGCAAAAGAGACTGCAAGGGGTGCGTGGCCGCACACAGGACTGCCTGAGAACGATGCAACGAGTTCGCCTGCGACAGGAGTGGAAGAGAACACGCCGCAGCAGATCAGGGCAATGAGCAGGGGATTGAATAATGACATCCATTCACCTTCAAAGGTCAATCGGCATGAGTATGGGGAGCATTTCAGACCCGGTATTCGTTGTGGGATATCCAGGCGAACCACTGTCCAGGCCGACTTATCCTCTTCCCATCCATATGACTGCAGGGGAGAGCCTGCAGACGGAAAGGCACGACAACGACAGGAAACCTGTGGGAGTTTTCACGTTGTGAGAGTCCCACAGGACTGGCCTTCCGTGGAGAGGTGCTGAAATTAACGCCATCCTGGCTTGAATATACCCATATTGTGCCATCTGGCTGTTTCTTTGCGATTTCAGAAGAAGATTTCGATCTGATCCGAACGGGTGGAGGAACGAGTGCACACTGTTGCGTTGAGGGGATAGTCATCCAGAGGGTTTGTGGCAATGTCTCACACCTGGCAGATCGAAGAATGAGTCGCCGCACGCACTCCCTTGGGCTGAAATATCCGGGGAGAGTGAAAATGTATTTTCCTTAAGTGACAGGCAAACCCCTTTTTATTCAAAGAAACGAGAGAGAAAGAGAAAGAAAGGGGAGATCCCGGTTGTTACCATAACCAGCCGCCGGACCTCCATTCCGAGATCCATGTGCCGCCGGGCTTGAACCTGTCTTCACCCCAGTTGTATGAATATTTTCCGTCGTATGAATCCATGGACATCCTGGGTTCAGGCGGGGGCGTCAGGTTCAATCCCTGCACTTTCGTGATAAAGGGTTGCATCGTGGCGGGGTCCCTGGGATTGAACCCGGACAGGAGAGAATTCGGTGATGAGATCTGTGGGAAACCAGAATACGCGGAAGTTAACGCGGCAGCTGCAGACGTCCCGGCAAGAAGAACCACACATACCAAAATGGTAACGAGAAAGTGGGCGACGCGTTTCATTAATACACAATTACAATATTTCTGCATAAATAGTTGGTGGAACCTCTCTGGCCGACGTCATTTTGGCCGGAAGGTCCTCGAGGGGCACCGATCCGCGTCACGGTCAGGTGGAGCCGGTCCGTTGATCCTGCACTCCCCTTCTTTTCCACCCTTCCCAGGAGTATAGAGGAAGCAGTCGTTGCAGGTTGGCATGTGAGAGAGATCCCGCCATCACGATAAAAATCTTATGCCTGTACCAGGGAATACCCAAAGAACGGGAGGATAGTGCCGGCAAGGAATGCAACGAGGATGACCGCAAGGATGACGATGACAGCACGGTCCAGGAGATTCATCCGCTCCTCCCGCAAGGGCGTCCGGGCCCTGGTCCGGTAGCCCCTCATGTCGATAGTGAGGCCGAGGACTGTCGCCCTCGAGAGAGCGTTTGAGACCAGCGGGACCATGACGGGAGCGACACTCCTGATCCTGCCGATAAAGCCGGTTCCTGGAGCATAGCCCCGTGCAAGCTGGGCTTCATGGATCCTTCTCGCCTCGATCTGGAGCGTCGGGATGAACCGAAGGGCGATCAGGAACATCAGGTTGTAGTCGATGGGAACCCCTGCCTTCTCGAGCGTATTTACAAGGTCACGGGGCTGGGTCGTGATCACGAAGACCTGGAAGGAGATGATCAGGATCGCAAACCGGAGTGTGAGGAGAATGCCCGCATACAATGCCCCTGTCGTAACCGGGAGGAAACCCCCGGGGATGAGATACCCGAGAACCTCGCCTTCGGGCATGGTGATCAGTGTGATAAGGATGAATATCACGCTCATCGCCAGGATAAGTGCCATCTGCTGGAGCACCTCGCGCAGCACTTTTCCTGCCAGTGCAAGGAGGAGGACTGCAAGGAGAATCAGGCAGAGCAGGAGAATGTCAAGGGTAAGGATGGTCACAATGCCGATGACCAGGATCAGGAATATCTTGGTGCCGGGGTGCATCCGGTGGAAGAGCCCGTCCTTGTGGATGTACTGGAGGATCTCGGACACCTGCTCACTCCCTCCTTGAAATATCAGACACGATCTTCCCGCCTTCCATCGTGATGATCCGATCGGTGCATTCCTCGGCTATCTGGCGGCTGTGGGTGACCATTATGATCGCCCTGCCGTCCCGCTGGAGCTGCTTGAGGATCTCCATGATCTCGCGGGACTCGCGGCCGTCGAGCCCGGTCGTAGGCTCATCGAGAACGATCACCTTCGGCTGCATTGCGAGCACGCAGGCAATGGCAAGCCGCTGACGCTCCCCCCGGGAGAGCCAGCGGGGATAGAGATCCCGCGCGTGGGAGAGGCCGGTCTTTTCCATCACACCCTCAAGCACATTCTCCGGCTCAAGGATCCCGAGGTTTGCAATGCCGAACCCAATCTCCTCGGCAACAGTGTTGGCAAAGAACATGTGGTCAGGGTTCTGGAAGACGAGGCCGACAGTGTGGGCAAGTTCCGAGACCTGTGCGGTTGCGGCATTCTTACCGTCAACAGTCACGGTCCCCCGTGTGGGTCGGAGCAGGCCGATAAAGTGCTTGATCAGCGTGGTCTTCCCCGAACCGTTCTCTCCGACAATGGCGATGAACTCGCCGGGCGAGATCTCGAGGTCTACGCCCCGAAGGGCCGGAACCTCACCATAGTAGTGCTCGAGCCCCTTCACCGATATCACCGGAGTGCTGCCCTTCTGCGGTGGCGGGACAGAAAAGTCCCTGATTCCAGAAAAATCGGGAACGATGATCCTTCTCACGGACTCTTCCCCTGCGATCTGATCAGGGGGACCAGATGCCCGTATCCTCCCTCCTTCCATCACTACGAGGCGGTCGGCGAGGTCCCTGAAGCGGGAGAACTTGTGCTCGGTGAGGATGATGGTCTTTCCCTGTGCTTTCAAGTCTTTTAAAACCAAGACGATGCTCTCTGTTCCGTGCTCATCGAGCTCGGCGGTTGGCTCGTCGAGGATGAGGATGTCGGTCCCGAGTGCAAGGGTGGTGGCAAGCACCACCCTTTGCTTCTGGCCGCCCGAGAGCGCGTGGGGAGCTCGGTCTTTCAGTGCCGAAAGGTTGGTGATCTCCATGATGGAGGCAAGCCTCTCTTCGATATCGGCTGGCGAGAGCCCCCTCCGTTCGAGCGCGGAGAGGATCTCCTCTTCGACAGTAGTGAAGATCAGCTGGGCCTCGGGGTCGTCAAAGACCATGCCCACCAGGCCGGAGATGTCAGAAAGGCTGGGGTACTCCTTTGCATCCTTCCCATTGATGGTGACCCGCCCCCCCTTCTTTCCGCCATATTCATGCGCGAGGATGCCAGCTGCCGCCATGCAGAGGGTTGTCTTTCCCGCACCGGATGGACCGGTGATGAAAATACACTCCCCCGGCCCGACCGAGAGTGAGACGCCCGAGAGCGCCTCCTTTCCCCCCTGCGGGTAGCAGTAGCTGACCTCCTCGAGCCCGATCATCTATGACCCCCGGTTCAGCACTCTGTTCGCAGGGTAATAGAGGATCTGGACGATGATGGCATTGAACACCGCCGTGATCACGACAATTGGCACAAAGACCAGGACGAACCCAAAGACCGTCGAATACTTGTCAAGGATCTTCGGGGCGACTGCGAGCAGTGCAATCGCCGCAAACGAAAAGCCGCTTGCCAGAGTGGTCGTGAACGTGGCAACTGCAGGCCCGCCGATGCGGTCTTTCAGGACGGCGTACAGCCCGAAGCAGACCAGCGCCCCGATCGGCTCGCTGATGAGGTTTGCCGGGGGGAAGATGGAGCTCGAGATAAGCATCGAGAGGATCCCTGCGACGATTCCGATGCCGAGGGCCTCCAGTACCTTTGGCCTGATAAGGATGATCGCCAGGCAGTAGAAGGCGATGATCATGTTCGGGGTCAGCGGGGTATGCAGCATGGCCAGGAAATAGCGCAGGATCGCGCCGATGGCCAGCAATATGCCAACAATGGCAATATCTTTTGATTTCATGTGTGTATCACGTCTGGTAGGTAATGGGTATTCAGGAGGCTGATCAAATGGCTCAAACGAGCAGTAGGGGGTGCGGTCAGAAGAGGAGACGCCAGGGAGCCAGCACCGGGAAGTAGACAGAAGATTTCCGCATCTTCCGCGGCGTCGCATAGGCAGGAGCACTGCAGGTCATAATGGTCTCTACACCTGTGTACTTTGATGTATAAAATTATACATCCATGTATAAAAAAATGTTGAAAAATAGCGGTCAGGAGGGGAGAACCATTATCCATCCTGTCACAGAGGATAGTGCATGCGCACACTTGGAGTCAGGTTCCCTGTCCTTCTTGCCATTGCACTCTTCTTATTCTGTGGCATTGCGATCGCACACTCACCTTCGGACTTGCGCCTCGACTACGACCAGGGCACGAGCACTCTCCGGGTGACCGTGACCCACCAGGTAGATGATTCATCCTCCCACTACGTCAGGGAGGTAGTCATTCAGAAGAACGGGGTGACGGTTGATACTGTCACCTACGCAAGCCAGCCGTCGAGAGAGAGCTTCACGTACTCTTATCCGTTGACGCTCGACCCCGGGGATCTCGCACGCGTCACGGCCAGGTGCAATATCGGTGGATTTCTCACCCGGGAATATACGAGACCTTCCGCCCAGGGCCAGCCGTCAACGGCGATTCCCACCACTCCCTCGATGGCCCCTTCGCCGTGGGTCGTGCACGCGGCCTTGCTGCTCGCTGCAATCTTCCTTTTCCTTGGTGTTTCAGTCCTTCCAACCTATGGAAAAGGGATCACGGGCTGGTATCGTTATCACACAGTCCTTGCCATGATCGGGGGTATCCTTGCAATTTTGGCGATTGCGATGGTCTTTGTGGGGATCCCTTCAGGAAGCCTCCGGAATGCATGGGATGCCCACGTGGCACTGGGGCTCATCGTCCTTGCCATCCTCCTCTTCACCCTCGGTGCAGGGATATACCGGAAATGGGCAGGCGGGCATAAGGGAGAGGTCAGGACAGTCCATCTCTGGCTCGGAAGGGTTCTGGTAGTGCTGGTTCTTGTGAATGTTGTCCTTGGGCTGAGTGCGGTGGGGATTTTTTAGGGGGATCCCTGATGTACTGGAAGGCTCTGGATATGCATACGGCACACCCATTCGGGAGTTGTGATCTATGAGAGTCCTCATCCTCTTCTACTCCCTCTACGGTCACGTCTATCGCATGGCTGAAGCTGTCGCTGAAGGAGTTCGCGAGGTGCCGGGAGCAGAGGCGATCCTCCGACAAGTGCCCGAGACTCTCCCGCCCGAGGTCATCCGGAAGATGGGGGCGGCAGAATACCAGGCGGCCTTTGCCCACGTGCCGGTCTGCAGTCTCGATGAGTTAGGGGAAGCAGATGCCATCCTCTTTGGGACACCGACCCGCTTTGGGAACATGGCAGGACAGATGCGGCAGTTCCTGGACGCGACTGGCAAGCTATGGGTGTCAGGCGCACTCGTAGGGAAGGTGGGAAGCGTCTTTACGAGTTCCGCGACCCAGCACGGCGGCCAGGAGTCTACGATACTCTCCTTCCACATCACGCTCCTTCACCATGGAATGGTCGTCGTTGGACTGCCGTATGTGTTCGACGGGCAGAGCCGGCTGGACGAGATCACGGGGTGCTCTCCGTACGGGGCATCCACCATTGCGGGAAACGGTCCTGCGAGCAGGCTGCCGAGTGAAAACGAACGTGCGGGGGCAAGGTTCCAGGGCCGCTACGTGGCAACCATCGCACGCCGGCTTTCAATGTGAGCCGCAGCACCCGGGTTCACCCTCCCTTTTTGCTATTCCCGCGGGGAGAAGGTTACCGGAGATATGGTGGCTTGCAGGCCCAAATTCCTATTGCTGTTTTCCTGGCACCGCGAAACCGTTAATCTCCCAGGAATCCCTGCGTATTGTATGAAGAACCCCCCCCTTCTCACCCTCACCCTCCTCTCTTTCCTGCTGCTTGCAACGGGGTGCGTATCGGCACCACCCGGCCATGCCCCTTCAGCAACCACACCAGTCCCGCCATTGGAAAAGCCGCATTACGTCATCGGAATCGATGCCGATTATCCTCCCTTCACCTACCGGGATAGTACCGGTAACCTCACCGGGATAGATATCGAGGCCGCGAGGTGGATTGCGGCCAGGAAAGGGTTCGAGGTCGAGTTCGTTGCTGTTCCATGGAATCAGATACTTGATGCACTCGTCGAAAGGCGTATCGATATGGTCTATTCCGGTATGACCATCACTCCCGAACGCCATGAGAAGGTGGCCTTCACCGTCCCATATTTCACCGTGACAAAGAGCGTAGCCGTCCGATCCGACTCCCACTTCACGATGGACGACCTGAGTGCGGGCCGGCTCAGGGTGGGTGCCCAGGCAGGGTCGACTGCAGAAGAATGGGTGGAAATGCACCTCGTCCACCCTGGCATCATGCCGGCCGGGCAGGTGTTCCTGTTCCCGGATGTCCCCTCTCTCACGGCTGCGCTCGTGAACGGGAGCATCGATGCATCGGTCTCCGATACCCCCGTCCAGCAGGAGGCAATTGCAGGGAAACCGCTTGTCATTCTTGGCGAGATTCCCTCCAGTGATATGTACGCCATTGCGGTAAGGAAGGCCGATAGCCATCTCCTCACCATGATGGACGGGGGCCTCCGCGAGTTGATGGCAGATCCATACTGGCAGGTGCTCCTGAAGAGGTACGGCCTCCACCCCCCCTCCAGCGTTCCGTCCAGGAATCTGTCCTAGTGCGGTTGCAGGGATAAAAACCTGGGGTTACTGAAGGCACGAAAATTAAATTTCTGTACCACGGAGCACCTGTTCTGTCTCTCTTCTCTGGAGGACAGCAGCACAGTGGAGGACAAAGAGATCGAGAATATCGGTATTATCAGGCGTTGAACCGGGGGGAAGGAGGATTGCCGTGATACCATGCAAGGTGCCGCCCCACCAGAGCCCTCTCCCGATGACCTTCTCAAAGAAAGGAAGATCCTGTATTTTTCTGCATAGTTCTCCAGGTAAGAGTCCGAAGGTGAGAGTATCGATACCCCCTTCCAGTTCGATGAACGAATGCGGCAGTGATGGCCCGAGATACTCTGCAGGTGGATGAAATGAGAGACCTTCAAGCGGCCTGCCCATTATTCCTGAAATTGCGGCGATATGCTTCCCCTCCCCGCGGATAGCCTCCAGCCTGACGACAAAACCCTTCGAAACGGAACTGAGCACCACGATAGATTGCGGCGGTGCAAGGTGGAAGAGCGCATCTGCAATGAAGCCATAAATATCAGCACCATGAGGTAAATCCATCATGGCAGCAGCAGTCTCAGTGACAAACCGTATATCGCGAATTATCGACTCAAGCTCCCCTTTCGCCTTGTTCTGTCGTGATACATCGGAGAACGCGGCAACGAACCCCAGGGGATGGCCCGAATCACCCTCGACAACATTGACAGAGACCCGTGCATCGAAGGTGGTACCATCTCTTCGCCGTGCAACTGCATGGCCTGACCACGTCTTCTCGGTAAAAAGCCCCGGTATATCTTCCTTCGTAATCTCTGGCGACACGACAAAATCTGCAGCATACCGTCCAATGACCTCTCGTTCATCGTTGTAGCCCCAAATAGCGAGCCCTGCGGGGTTCGCATACTGGATCCGCCCCTCCGTATCGCAGAGGGCAATTGGGCAGAGCGAGGATCGGAATGCCGCATCCCTGATCCTCAGCAGGGTAGAGATCTGCTTGTGTTGCTCTTCTGCACGACGCCTCTTCACCGTTTCACGTACTGCATGCTCAAGTTGTATGAACTGAGACTTGACATGGAGTCCTTTTGGCAGGAAGAAGTCTGCGCCACTTGTGAGTGCGGTGATAATGATCTCCTCGTCCTTCTGGTCCGAAAAGAAGAGAAATGGCGTAACCCGGTCGGTCTGACGGACATACCTGAGAAGATCGATACCAGTGCAACCAGGCATGTGGTAATCCGAGATGATAGCATCGTAGTTATTCGATTTGAGTAATTCTCCCGCAGCCTCTCCGGAGACGACGCAGTCCACGATAATATCGCCTGTTTTGCCGAGATAATGGCCTGCAAGTTCGAGAATGGCCCTGTCATCATCTACATGCAAGAGCCGGATCACCGTATATCCCCCAGAATGATACAAGAACTCAGGAGCATGGAATTATTTAAAAATATGTGTTCTAAGGGTCCGGTGTCCTGTCAGCCATGAGGACGCAAGAAGAGGCCAGGTGCACGTTTTTATCTGATTAAACCTGGAGGAACACCCGTCCTCCCTAAAGAGATCCCATATATATGTTTCATTGACGAGAAATCAGGCAGTACCGATTCATCCCGTTGGTGGCATGAGAAAAAGTCATGGAGTGATCCACAAACAATAATGCACTTACCCGGTCAATAGCTTTCAATGAGGAATATTCACGGGAATGACCCCCACCCCTCCTTTTTCCTGATGATCCTCTCCATCTCCCTTGCCATCTTCATGTCCTCCCTCGATGGCACTATCGTCAACATCGCGCTCCCCACCATCTCCGAGGCATTCTCCATCTCTTCGAGCACGGTGAGCTGGGTTGCGACTGCCTACCTGCTCGTGATGGCCGGGTGCGTCCTGGTATTCGGCAAGATCTCGGATGTCATCGGTTTCAAGAAGGTCTTCCTGTCGGGTTTTGTTCTCTTTACCGTCGGGTCGTTTGCCTGCGGGTCACTCCCTGACCTGTTCAACTCTTTCCCGATACTGGTGGGTTCCAGGATATTCCAGGCCGTGGGGGGTGCGATGATCACCGCGATCGCCCCGGCGATGGTGACTGCCTACATCCCGATGGAGAAGAAGGGAAAGGCGATGGGCATCATCATGACGCTTGCTGCACTTGCGACCGCGATCGGTCCCACGGTTGGAGGGGCACTGACACAGTATGCCTCGTGGCACTGGATCTTCTTCATCAACGTGCCGATCGGGATATTCGCCGTCCTGCTTGGTGCCCGCGTCATACCGCCATCGAAAGCCCCGGGTATTCTGACCGGGTTCGACCGTTATGGTGCCGTGCTCATCTTCATCGGGCTTGCAACCCTCCTCTTCGCGATGACTGAGGGCTACTCGCTGGGATGGAGTTCCCCTCTTATCATCGGCATGCTCATCGTTGGAGGAATCGCATTCTCCGCCTTCCTGTGGCACGAACTCCGGGTCGCGGACCCCATCCTTGAACTCCGGCTCTTTTTGCACCGCAACTTCCTCTTTTCAAACATGATCATGGTCCTTGTTTTCTTGAGTTTCTCCGGCATCAACTACCTGCTTCCGTTCTACCTCCAATACGTCAAGGGATACGAGGTATCAACCGCAGGGGTGGTCCTTACCTCCCTCTCGGTTGCAATGATGATAAGCGGCATCATCGCAGGGCTTCTTTTTAACCGTGTCGGCACACGGCCCCTCTGCACCGTCTCGGCAGTCATTCTCCTTGCGGGATATTTCATGATCTGGCACCTTCGTGTCGATACTGGCATGGGTTACATCGTGGCATGCCTGGCCGCAATCGGGTTCGGCATGGGGATGCTGATTACCCCTGTTGCCAACATGATCATGAACTCGGTTGCGAAGAGCTACCAGGGGATGGTCTCGAGCCTCACGAGCCTGGAGCGGTTCGCGCCGATGACGATCGGGATCGCGCTCTTCAACCTGGTCTTTCTCCAGGGGGTCCAGGCGATTGGAGGGCGCCGTGGTGTGACAGATGCAGCGCCAGTCTCTCTCAAGCTCGAGGTGCTCGCTGCAGGGTTCGACCTGGCATTCTTCGGGTCGTTTTTACTCGGCATTGGCATCGTGATCCTTGCTGTCATCGTGCGGCAGGAGATCCACCCGGACTACCTCGAAGGGGATGAAGGGGAGCCACCAATGGCAGGAATGATGTAACAGCGAAAGGCAGCGCCTCTTTTTTTCCCGGATATCCGGCCGTATTATCCTTCTTTTGCATCCTTTTGTGGTGGTGGGTGCAGGATATACACTCACGTCCCTTCCATTATAGTTTCTCCCTTCTCCCTTCCGATGGCGGGGACAAACCAGATCTTGTCGAGTACCCCGATCGATGACTTCAGGTCAGGATACGTGGTCGCGGCAATCCTCCGGATTCCAGGCCACGAGAAGACCTCTGGTAAGGTGCGGCGAATTGCCCTGGTTGCGTGATCCCGGGTCCTGGAACTCTCCAATGACCGTGTATCCGATCATCCCCGTTCTTCGGATGCCGGGCAAGGGCCCTGTTCCGCCGCACACGATGAGTGTTCGCTCTTCTCCCGCACGATCTGCCTGCACCCAGTCACATGAGCAGAAATTCCGGTCTGGCCCGTCTCCTATCCTGCGGACGAATTGTGAGATTGTCTCCTTATCATGCAGCGGAGAGGGCCATGTGGAAGTGACGGGGGCATCGAGGAGCCGGGAGCACTCTCTCCTGTCGCCCCACTCGCACACCAAGTATTACGACTGTCCGCGGGATGAGGACGAGCCGAACTGTCCGGATAGTGGATGCAGGAGGCATTGGACGGTTCAAAACCGGAAATAGTCGACGATGTTGGAAAAGAGCTGCATGTTGACCGACTCCTTGGGGAGCGGCTTTCCCGCCCGGACCAGTTGCTCCTTTCGAAGCGGCCAGTCGTACAGGTTCACGAACTCCATGGCCCGCTCGGGATGCGGCATCATGCCGAGCACCTTCCCGTCTTCAGACGTGATGCCCGCAATATCTGCGAGTGAGCCGTTCGGGTTATACGGGAACTCTCCATTCGCAGCCCCAAGGTCGTCCCTGCAGTAGGTGAATGCGACCATCTTTTTTGATTTCAGCTTCTGCAGGGTCTCGTCCGTGCAGGAAAAGTTCCCTTCACCGTGGGATACCGGGCAATAGAGGTGGGAGATGCCCCGTGTCCAGAGGTTCTCGGCTGCCGGCTTCAGCGTGACGAACCGGCACTCGAGCACGCCCTTCCTGTTTGGCATGAGAGCGATCTCGCGCGCCGGGGTGCGTCCGAATGCGGGCACGATGCCGAGGTTTGCGAGGATCTGGAACCCGTTGCATATGCCAAGGACGAGGTTGTCCCCGTCAAGGAACTCGCAGACGTTTTCCCAGAGGTTGTTTCGCACCCGGTTGGCGAACGCGTTGCCTGCACCTGTGTCATCACCATAGGAGAACCCCCCCGGGAATACCAGCAGCCGGTACTCCGATAGCCGCGTTGCTCCCGCGATGAGGTCGTTGATATGAACGATATCCGACCGCATCCCCGCCCGAAGAAGGGCTTCCTGGGTCTCCATCTCGGAGTTGATCCCGTATCCGCTCATGATGAGGGCCTTCTCGGGGATTATCTCCTTCTTGCCTGAACTGTCTCCTCCGGACATTGATCCTGGATCTGCGAGACTGGATACCATGATCAGAACCTCCCGAACGGCGCCTTGTAGGCAGCTTCCATCTCTGCAACCCGAAGGTCGACCATCGGTCTCCCTGCAGTCACCCGGAAGCTTGAGCCCCCCACTCTGCCGAGGAGCATCGCATCGGTGCCAAGCGTCTCCTCGAATTCCTGGCGGTTCCCTGGCGAGACAGTAACCACGATCCGCCCGAGCGACTCCGAGAAGAGGTAGTAATCAGGGCGTATTGTGACTGGAACAGCGATCTCCATGCCAATCATCCCTGCGATGGAGACTTTTGCCAGTGCGGTGAGGAGGCCACCGTGGCTGACAGGGAACGCAGAGGCAACGAGTCCCCTCTCTATCGCCTTTGTGAGCCGCCCATACCGCTCTCTCGCTCTGTCCAGGTCGAGGGCCGGTACGCGGTTCCCTAAACTCCCGAGGTGCATGAAGTACTCGGATCCCCCGAGTTCCTCTTTGGTCTCGCCGAGCACGTAGATGAGGTCCCCGGCACACTTGGCATCCATCGAGACTGCCTTCTTGACGTCAGGGTGGATCCCGATAGAGGAGATGAGGAGCGTCGGGAGGACCGAGACTTTCACGGGGTTGTTCTCTCCATCGAACCCCGAAAAGTCGTTGAACATGCTGTCCTTGCCGGAGATGAAGGGGGTAGAGAACGCGATGGCGCCGTCGTAGCAACCGAAGGCTGCCCGTTTCAGCTGCCAGAGCCGTTCCGGGTCGTCGGAAGAGCACCAGCAGAAGTTGTCGAGGAGCGCGATCCCGTCCAGAGGCACGCCGATTGCGATGAGTCCCCGTATGGCCAGGTCGATGGCTGCGATGGCCATCCGGTAGGGATCGATCTCCGAGTACAGGGGAAAGAGCCCCTGCGAGAGCCCGACACCCTTCTCTGATCCCGGCACGACCTTCGTGAGCGTGGCGCACCCCTGGGCCCTCCCTGCCCCCTGCACGGGCCCAAGGATGTGTCCTCCCTGGACTGTGTGGTCATACTGGGTGGAGATGAACTCCTTGGAGCAGAGGTTCTTTCGCCGGAGCATGGCAAGGAGTGTTGAGTCAAGCCGGTCGGGGCAGGGTACCGCAGGCTCGGGGTTTTTTGCGATGACGGGAGTCGTCTTCAGGTGTTTCTTCGGGAGCCCGTCGTGCAGGAAGTCAAGCCCGACATCCATGACGACAGCGCCCTGGCACTCGACCACGCACCTCCCGCTCGACGTGAACCTGCCGATCACCGTGGCCTCTACATCGCGCCTCTCCATCAGGTCCATGAACGCGTCCAGGTGCTCCTCCGGCACAGCAAGTGTCATCCGCTCCTGCGACTCCGAGATCCATATCTCCCAGGGGGCCATGCCGGGGTATTTCAGCGGCACCCTGTCGAGAAAGACGTGGCAACCGTTCGATTCCTTTGCCATCTCCGCGACGGCGCAGGAGAGGCCCCCCGCGCCGTTGTCGGTGATGCTCCTGTACAAGCCCAGGTCTCGGGCCTCCTTGACAAGGACGTCCGAGAACTTCTTCTGAGTGATGGGGTCTCCGATCTGGACCGCGGTCACCGGGCTTGCCGGGTCAAGAGCCTCCGAGGAGAAGGTGGCGCCGTGTATGCCGTCTTTTCCTACACGGCCGCCGACCATGACAATAAGATCTCCTGGCCTGGCCCGTTTCTCGTAGAGCTTCCTGTCGCCGTGGACACGCGGCATCACACCGACGGTCCCCGCGAATACGAGGGGCTTTCCCACGTACCGGTCGTGGAAGTAGCACCACCCCTGCGGAGTCGGGATGCCCGAGCAGTTGCCCCCCACGCCGACCCCGTGGACGACACCGTCGAGGATCCTGCGGGGTGAGAGGACTGGCCTCTCCCGGTCTTTTCCCCGGAAGAGCGCGGGCTCGGACTCGGGGTCTCCGACACAGTACCCATACACGTTGATGCAGGGTTTTGCCCCGAGGCCGAACCCTATCGTGTCCCGGTTCACCCCCACGATCCCGGTCAGCGCCCCTCCGAACGGGTCGAGCGCAGACGGGGAGTTGTGTGTCTCGACCTTGTGCGTCACGAGGAAGGTGTCGTCAAATACGATTGCCCCGGAGTTGTCGGTGAATACCGTCACGCAGATATCCCGGTCTCCTCTCTTTTTCCGGATGGCATTGGTTGCCGCCTGGATACAGGTACGATAGAGCCCGTCCGGGACATCATCGTCCATTGCAGAGGCGAAGATGGTGTGCTTGCAGTGCTCGCTCCAGGTCTGCGCGAGCGACTCGAGCTCGACGTCAGTCGGCCTGCGCCCGCGATCCCGGAAATAGTCACGTATTGCATGAAGCTGGGGAAGGTCAAGGGCGAGGGGCCCGCGCCGCTCACCTGTGAGTGGATCACGGATCCCCTCCTTTCCAAGCCGGGCGAGTTCCGAATCGTCGAGATCGAGGTCGACGGTCTCGGCTGTCGGCAGCTCATGCAGCGAGACGAAGGGTGCGACTGGGTCCATGCCGCGCTCCCCATACTCCTCCCTGGTCTTCACATGCACGCGGTTCACGAGGGGGTTTGCAAGCGTGGCCGAGAGTCTCTCCACGGATTCTGGGGAGAGTGCTCCGCAGACAAGAAAGAGCTGCGAGGAGAAGACGGCTTCGCCCTCTCCGAACCGGTATCCGGAATAGTCCTCGATAGTCTGCCGTGCGGTCGTCCCCACGTTGTCGGTGACGCCGGGCAGGAATCCGACCTCGATCGCCAGGTCAAAGGCGGCAGAGGTCGCCCGATCGACGGTGTACTCCTGCACGACGGGGTTGACGAGCTGGGCGCCGATCTCCGAGAGCTCGGACTGCGAGAAGTCCCTTGCGCGGGTGGCGATGGTATAGACATCCACCAGGTGCACGGCATCGACCGGAATCCCGAGGGAGCGGATCCGATCAGTCCGGGTCTTCTGCCGCGGGTCGTCCCGGTAGCGGACTTCTATCCGGTGGATGTGAGAAGCCATGGATAGTGATGGTGCGTAAACCGACAAAATAGCTACCGAAGCGGCCAGGTCCCGTGCACCATCTGGCCCTGCCTTTCAGCCCGCTACGCATCCTTCGTTTATCGAGAGAGAAATCGGCCTGCGAATATCCTGCGTCATGCGGATCATGCACACAACGAAGTGCCCGGCTTTTTCTCTTCGCACGCCGACGGGAGATGTATGAAACAAATCGTGTATGCACTCATGATCCTCACAATCGCAGTCCTTGCCTGCGGGTGTACGACCACCACACCTTCATCCCAGGTCGTACGAGCTACGATACCGGACCTCACCGGCAACTGGTCAGGCACGATGAAGGGGTTCATCGAGGAGAAAGGATACACCGACTACCCGGGCGAGGCAATGACCATGCGGATTACCGAGCAGAGAGGAAGGATCTTCTCGGGGGAGATCGTCTTCTCGAACCAGACCGCCACGAATAAGGTCAAGGCATTTGCCGGAGCAATCAATCCTGACGGCCAGACCTTCTCCATCGTTGAGCATGGAGGCGGGTCCTCGACCGGGACACTTCTCTCACCCGGCGAACTCGAGCTCGTCTACATCGAGAGGGCAGTCCCGTTCACCATCGCGATCGATACGCTGAAGAAAAGGTGAGAGGGACACCACGCTCTCACTGGCGCCGGGAATCCAGTCCAGGAGCCTTGGGACCGGCGTGCGGCATGGAGTGGGCACTCCGTTCCATGATATACGCCGCGATCCCCTCATTATGCTGCGGCGTCGTCCGGGAGGTCAGATACACCTGGATCAGATCGACTTCTCCCACCCCTGCCCCATGTCTACGAGCGGCCGGACCTCGGTCACTTCGAACCTCACCGCGGCGTGGATCATCCCTGCCGCAGCCTCTCCTGCCACCTTTGCGATCTGGCCCCTGAGGCCGTCGAGCATCTCCCCTGAAGTGGCGATATCCTTTGCCACCAGGTAGACTCTGATACCCTTCCAGTCCATGATGCTCTTTCCCGGCTCCATTATCAGGTAGGCCGCGTGCGGGTTCTCCATGAGGTTGGAGAACGAGCGGTTCTTCCCAAGGCCCATGATGACGGTCTTCTCATCGGTCATGTGCGGCGAGCCGAAGACGGCAACGTCAACTTTTCCATCCTTCCCGGAGGTGCTGAGTGTCCCGATCCTCGGCTGCCTGTTGAAGTACTCCATCAGTCTCGATGGCATATGCATTCCCCCGACACAACTGGCTTGCAGGGCACACTGCTTAAACGTTGTGGAGATATCCGTTCCTGGAGAGGAGACTCCACTGCACTATGGAGTAGAGGGAGAAACCATGCCCCGGGGATGCGGGCCCCCTCCCTAGTCCGTCTCCCACCGGTCCTGTGAGATGAAGTACGGGGGGGCCGTCCGGTGGAGGACACCCCCGCACTCGGGGCAGAAATGGGGGCCCTGGGGTGGGGGTGCACAGCAGGAACATCCTGAATTGAGGTAGAATTCCCTGCTGCAACTGGCACACTTCAAGCGTTCCATGCAGGTGTACAATGGCGGGATAACGGTTCAATCCTTTGGTATAGTGTGGGGGGGGAGATCCTGCAGGACAGGAATGTCCGTTTAAGAAAAAACGGAAAATATCATGCGAATTTCGAAAAAAGCATGATAAACCCGGATATCTTCTCCTGGATAAACGTGCCGGGACCACTTTCACCCCGCGTGCTCTCCCACCCTTAAGGATGGGTGAGGTGCCAGTCTCACAGGCATGGAGTTCGATCTGCACCCCACGGTCACGCTCCGGAGCGGGACCTTCTCGGCCGTCGTGGCGCCCGGGGATGTGGTGCTGGAGGGGTTAAACGACAGCCCGGTGCTCAGGCGGTTCCTGTTCCTCTTCGTGAGCGGTAACTACTCACGGCTCCTCTCGGGGATCAACCGCAGGTCGGTCAGTATCGAAGTGAGGCGGGCGTTCACCGCCTTCCAGCTCATGCAGATCATCCGCGAGTCCTACCACACCATCGTCTTCGTCGAGCACGATTCCTCTCTCTACGAAGGTGTGGGGGAGGAGATGGCCCCTCAGGTGGGAGAGGCCCTCCGGCAGCTCGGGCAGGGGGCGCTCGTCGTCCTGTACACCGAGTGTGCGGATCCCTCGTTCGATGCGATGGCAAGGTTTGCGGACCGGGTCTTCTACCTGGCAAGTCCCGCGGCACGGCCGCCGGCACCCAGGGCAAGGGGTCGGGGGAGGGAGCGTTACCCGGGGGGGCTTCCCCGCGGCCAGCAGACCCTCGGGGGGCTGTGAGATGGGGAGGAGTTTTGCCAGCGTGCGAATGGGAGTCAGGGAGATCCTCTCCCGCTGGGAGCGGGCCGCCCGCGCCCTTCCCGGCAAGGAACGGGAGCATGCCCTCCGGGTGATCGCGATGGCACGGGTGCACGCGAGCGAGTGCTTTTACGCATTCGACGACCCGCTCGAGGCCGTGCTCTTCTCGGTCCTCCTGGAGGTCGCAAAGGAGCGCGAGGAGGGGAGGGGGCGTGTGGATCCTTGACACCTGCTCCCGGAACGGGCAGGTGGAGATATGGGAGCGGGGCCGCGGCGGCCGGCACCTGGTCGTCCCTGCTCCCCCCTCATTCCTCCTTCACCTGCCGGACCCGCATGCCCACGGGGATCTCCTTGAGGGCCTTGAGTGTCGCTTCCCCGTGGAGGAGTGCAGCATCCGGACCGTGTACGGAACTCTCGACGGCTACCGGGTAGAGGCCGGCAGGGAGGTCGCAGCACTCGTCGAGAAACAGACGCGGTACGAGGCCCGGATCTTCAATGCCGATCTCCGGCCTGACCAGTGCGTCCTTGCATCGTGCGGCATTGTCCCCTGCAGCGACGAAGGGGAGTCGCGGTTCTCCACCGATCTCTCCTTTGATCTCCCTGCAATGGAGATCGCGGTCGAGGACAACCCCTTCGCCGCAGGCACTTTCACCTCGCTCTCGCTCTCTGTCGACGGGAGGCAGGTGCGGCTCGGGGGGGACGAGATGGCCATCCTCTCTGACATGGAAGGCCTCATCTGCTCCGCTGACCCGGACGTGATCCTCTTCCCCCAGGCCGACATCTGGGTGCCCCGGCTGGCAGCAAGAGCCCGCGCTCACGGGCTCGATACCGGTATCTCCCGGACGGGGAGGTTCCGGCGTCTCCAGGCAAAGTCATACTGGAGCTACGGGAAGACGGAGTTCCGGGTGGGGGCCCTGATCCCCGACGGCAGGCTGCTGGTGGACACCCGCCAGAGCTTCCACTACAGGGAGAGCGGGCTCTCCGGAATCCTTCTCGGGGCACGTATCTCGGGGCTCTCCCCGAACCTCGCCGCCCGGTTCACCTCCGGGACCCTCATCTCGTCCTACGAGGTCTACGAGGCGCTCCGCAGGGGGATCGCGGTCCCCTGGCGGAAGGATGACCCTGAGGTGGTGCGGCGGTTCCCGGAACTGAAGGCGGCGGACAGGGGAGGGATGATGTTCCAGCCGGTTCCCGGCCTGTATACATCGGTGCACGAGATTGACTTTACCTCCCTCTACCCGTCACTCATCGTCAGGGACAACCTCTCTCCCGAGACCCTCGCAGACCCCGGGAAAGAAGGCTTCCTCCCCCAAGTCCTGGCCCCCCTCATCGCCATGCGGATGGAGACCAAGCAGAAGAAGGCGCTCGATCCCCGGTATGCGGGTCTTGATGCGATCCTCAAGTGGATGCTCGTGACATGCTTCGGGTACACCGGGTACCGCAACGCGAAGTTCGGGAGGATCGAGGTGCATGAGGCAATCACCGCCAGTGCCCGCGAAGTCCTGATCCAGACAAGGGACATCGCCGAGGAGATGGGCTTTTCCGTCCTGCACGGGATCGTGGACTGCCTCTGGGTGCAGGGCGGCCCGGTTGCCGCGTTCAGGGAACGGGTGGAGCGGGAGACCCGCCTGCATACGGTGGTGGACGCCTACGACTGGCTTGTCTTCCTCCCGATGGCCGACGGGACCGGGGCCTACACCCGCTACTATGGCAGGCTCTCGGACGGGAGTCTCAAGGTGCGGGGGATCGCGGCGCGCCGTGGAGACACTCCTCCCTTCATCAGGGACGTGCAGGAGGAGATGCTGGCGTGTATGCAGCAGGCCCGTACACCGGAAGAGATCGCGGCACTCCGTGAGCCGCTCCGGCAACGCTACCGCAGGGCAGTCGAGGAGCTCCCTTCTGCCCGGCCGGGAGAGATGGCGGTCAGCAGGAGGATCAGCACCCTCCGCCACCGGCACGCGTGCCCCGAGGCATCGGCGGTGAAGGCCTGCGCGGCGGAGGGGGTCGTCCTCTCCCCTGGGATGGAGGTGAGCTACGTTGTCACCGACTCACGCACCTGGGCTGTAGACCTTGACTGGAAGGCCGCCCGTTTCGATGTGGGCTACTACCGCACGCTGCTCGGGAAGGCCTGGGAAGAAGTAATTTTTGCTGCAGAGGAGGCAGCGATGCAGGAAGAGCGCAGGCAGCAGGTGACCTGATGCCATCTGGGGATGAACGGGACCGGCCGATCTTCACCGGAGATCCGGAGGGGCGAAGCGGCTGCAGGTATGCCGGCAGCAGGACTGCAGACTCCCCCCGGGGGCTGGGGCGGTCTTCGCGGGAAGGCCATAGGCTTGTCGCGCAGCTCGCGCGAAATGCTCAATTTCGTCTCCATCTGAAAAAATGCTCACTGGCCCCACCGGTAGACCGCTATTAGTTTCCCGTCAGGGTCCCTGAGCGTGACGGCATCGGCATCGTTTCCGAGCAGCGGGGCGGAGAGGTTCCAGTAGAGCGTGGTGCCGGTTGGGGTGCCTGAACCGATGTGGAGGGTCACGCGGTCGCCAGGGTGTATGAACACGTTGCCGAACCTGTAGATTGTCCCACTGTTATCGGCGATCGTCCATCCCGAGAGGTTCAGCGGTTCATCGGAGGCAAGTACGATATACTCGCCGTTAGGGTTCTCCCTGTCGTCGCCGGGGGCATCGTACTGGACAAAAACGATCGATACGGGGCTTTTTTGCGAACTTTCATGGGTCTTTGCCGCACTCCAGAGCCCGGCCCCCGCACTCTGTGCCTCGGACTGGAGCAGGAGGTACTGCTGCTTCTTCCCAAACGATTCTTCTGTATAGACCCTTGCGTACCCTCCCTCGAGTAGGAGCGACCCTAAGTCAGATCCGTCGACTCCGACATATGCAAGGAGCCTGCCGTACCGGTCCCGCTCACCGGTCATGCAATCTGTCATGAGCGTTACGCCCTTCCCCTTCACCAGGTTCTCTGTCTGGTCACTGGCCAGGTATCCCCACGAAGTCAGGTATACAGGGCTGCTGATCCCCTCGTATTCATTGCCCCAGTTCCCGTGCTCTTCGGTCTCAGGAGTGTCGATACCGAGTATGCGCACGGTCTCCTCCCTTCCTCCGGCTGTCTTCACTGCGATGGTGTCCCCGTCGATGACCCTTGTGACACGCGCATCGACCGGTATCCCACACGTATATGCCGGGTTTCCCGACGGATCCAGCGTGACTTTCACTGGCATAATACATCCTGCGATGGCGAGCAGACAGGCGAGTGCGATGGCGAGGGGTATGAAGCGAAAGAGGGAACTCCCTGACATAGCCATTCTGGTCGTCGTGCACCCGGATAAGTGTTGGCAGGCCGCCCGGGTCCGAATGGGCCATGAGGATGGAGGGGAGAGCCGGGTTTTATGTGATAAGGCGACCTTGGTGGAATCATGGACCAGGAAGAGGACCGCGATGCGATCTACCGCGAGGCGCTGGCGCTCCATGAAAAACACCATGGCAAACTGGAGATACGATCAAAGGTGCCGCTTGAGAGCCGCCATGACCTGTCACGTGCCTACACCCCCGGGGTGGCCGAGGTCTGCCGTGCGATCCATAAGGACAGGAACCTTGCGTATCGCTACACCCTCAAGCGGAACACGATAGCGATCGTCACTGACGGGACTGCCGTGCTCGGCCTCGGAAACATCGGCGGGTATGCGGCCATCCCGGTGATGGAAGGAAAGGCCATCCTCTTCAAGAAATTCGCGGGTATCGATGCCTTCCCCATCTGTTTCGACGGTCCCCAGTCTGACTTCGTGGAGCAGGTCAGAAACATCGCCCCGGTCTTTGGCGGGATCAACCTCGAGGATATCGCCGCCCCCCGCTGCTTCGAGGTGGAGGAGGGCCTCCAGGACCTCGGCATCCCGGTGATGCACGACGACCAGCACGGCACCGCGATCACTGTCCTCGCGGCCCTCCTCAACGCCTGCCGGGCCACGAAGAAGCAGTTCGAGGACCTCCATATCGTGGTCTGCGGGGCCGGTGCCGCAGGGTACGCCATCACGAGGCTCCTCCGCTGCATCGGGTACAGCCCGGACGTCTGCCGCAGCGTTCGGGAGATCGTGGTCTGTGATACTCAGGGGATCATCCACCGCGCCCGAAAAGGCCTCTACCGCAACAAGTACAAGTTCATCCTTGCCGAAGAGACCAACCGCACCGGGCGGACGGGATCGCTCTCTGATGCGATGGAGGGAGCAGACGTCTTCATAGGCGTCTCCGGACCCGGCGTACTCAACGAAGAGATGATCCGGAGGATGAATGACCACCCAATTGTCTTTGCGATGGCCAACCCCGTCCCCGAGATCATGCCTGACGCCGCCCGGCGTGGCGGTGCCGCGGTGGTAGGGACGGGGCGAAGCGACTTCCCGAACCAGATCAACAATGCGCTGGCCTTCCCAGGGGTATTCCGGGGTGCGCTCGATGCCTTTGCCACGTGCATTGGTGACGAGATGAAAGTGGCGGCGGCACACGCGATTGCAGACTGCGTCCCGCATCCCAACCGGGAGCACATCCTTCCCACAATCCTCGATCGCGACGTGACGCGGGCGATTGCGGGTGCGGTCAGGGAGGCCGCGATACAGTCGGGATATGCAAGGGACCTGTGAATGGCCAGGGCCAGAGATACCGCCACGCTACTCGGAGGTGACGAGGGGAGGGTTATCCCGAACACGGGCGAATGCGGCATCCTGTGCTGTGGAGCATCCCATCGAGCCCCCCAGCGGGGAGGGGTTCCGGCTCCGGCCCGGATCAGACGTGTTTATCCGGCGGGTTTTCACATAGGTAATGGTATGCCGGTTGTCACCATTACCATGGCGAAGGGACGGTCAGTTGCACAGAAGAAGCAGATGGCAGAGGAGATCGCGGGGACGATCACCCGTGTGCTCGATGTTCCCATCGAGCGTGTCACTATCCTGATCCACGAGCTCGAGAAGGAGAACATCGCGCTTTCCGGTATCCTCATTTCCGAAGAGCAGAAGTAGAAGTCCTCCATTTTCCGGTGCAAAGAGAGAGGGATGACAAGTGGAGGAAAAACTGTGAACCCGGTGGGGAGGTGCGGTTTGCCACGTGTCCGGAACGCGGGAAGACCAGAGAGTGCCATGGGGGAAGTACCGTGAGTGAACACCCCCCGAAGCCCTCCCTTCCGGGCCGGGGTCACCGAACCCTCACACACATGATCAGCGGCATCATCCGGTCAATCAAGGCGTTTCTTCTCCCTCGTTCCCGGCACCGGGGTAAAATCTTTCTCATATCTGATCTGCATCTCAACCACGCAAAGATCATCTGCCACTGCCACCGCCCCTTTGCCACTCTCAGTCAGATGAACGCCCATCTTGTAGAACGGTGGAACCGGCAGGTAGGCCCGGACGATACAGTCTACCACATCGGGGACTTCAGCATAAGGGGGAGCCCCCGCCGGTGGATACGCGAACTGAACGGGAGGAAGATCTTCATCCGGGGGAACCATGACACACACCTTATTGGCGCAAGGCACCACACGGTGCTGACCTATGGCGGTTATGATTTTTATCTCGTCCATAACCCGCGGGACGCCCCTCTCTCGTGGAGAGGGTGGGTTATCCACGGACACACTCACAACAAGGTGCCAGACTATCCCTTCATCAACGGGGACGCAAGGACTATCAATGTCTCATGCGAATGCACGGGGTACGCCCCGCTCACTCTCGATCACCTCGTATCGCTTGATCTTGAGAGCATAAGCCGCATGGAGACCGTCCACAGCCAGCCAGTCAGGAAGGGGCAGTGAGTCCTTTTTACTGTTTCATCGCTGTTTTGTATGGGGAGACTCAATCGGGGTTGTTATCTGCATATCAATTCAGTCACTGAACCGCCGCCGGGGCGTCCTCCGGGGGCGGCGGCGTGCATCGCATGTGGGGGTGTGGGGGCGGATAGCTCCCAAAAAATGTATCCGGTTCACCAATCCTACCCACACCAGATAGCGAAGAGCCTTTTTAATATTATCCGGGTAGTACCGGGCAGATGCGCATTTTGTAGCCCTGATCACCTGTCATTTAAAAAAAACTGGATGATTCTCTTCGACACACACGCATACAAAATGAAAATCGTGGATGCGATTTCCATGGTAAAAAGGAACAGGTTTTTTTCAGAGCTTCAGTCTCTGGAGGAAGAAGACCCCGATGCAGATGGCAGCAATGGAGAGCGCCATGAATAGCATGTCGGTTCCGCTCGTCATCTGCAGGGCAAGGACCCGCTGGAAGAAGCTGACGATCAGTACCATTATGATCACCTTGATGATCTTGTTCTTGAGATCATCGAGGCTCGAGATCTCGAGAATATTATGGAAGACGCTCCCCTGCCGGGCGATGTCTATTTTCGAGATAAAAAGCTCGTAGATGCCGAATGAGAAGATGAGGAGGACCATCCCTATCAGGTAAAAATCGACCGCCCCGATGATCCCGATCAGGATCTCGGTGTGTTCGACCTCCATGTGGGTGAAGTCAACCGAGTGGAGGAGAGTGTTCAGAATCTCAAGCGATCCGGATATAAAGAGCACTATCGCGGAAAAAGTCCCGAATGCAACGGCGAGCAGGACAATGAGCCGGGAGTTCCAGAGCGCCCCTTCGAAAAGGTGCTCAAGGATATGCTGTTCGTCGCGGGACTTGAAGGAGTCGTCAGTTCCCTGCTGATCCATTGGAATTAAGGTGGGACTGCCAGAACGATAAGGTGGAGGGTTGGACGCTGCCACCCCCCTGGGGAGGGCAGCAAATCCGTCGTTACTCCACTTTCAGCACCATGAGAGTGATGTCATCAAACTGCGGCCGCGAGCCGGCAAACGCGGTGACGTCTTTGACGATCGCATTGATGATCTCCTTTGCCGGCAGCCCCCTCGATGCGGACACGAGGGCTGAGAGGCGCTCGACACCATACTCCTCGTCGCGTTCGTTCGTCGCCTCCGTCACCCCATCAGTATAGAGGACCACCACGTCGCCCGAAGAGAGCACGACTTCGACTGGCTCGAGATCCACCTCGTCGATCACCCCGAGTGCAATCCCCCTTGCCTTCAGGAGTGAGACACCCTCGCTTCCTGAAGCAAGGAGAAGCGGGGGATTATGCCCGGCATTCACAAAGGTAAGGGTCTTTTTCCTGATGTCGAGGATTGCATAAAAGAGCGTGACGAACATGCTGGTCTTTGAGTCAAGGTATATCGAGTGGTTTGCCTCGCGTATGGAAGCCACAGGGTCCGGATTCCGCGATGCGCTCGCCCGGATCAGCGTACGGGAGAGTGCCATGAAGAGGGCAGCGGGGACGCCCTTGCCGGAGACGTCCGCGATCACGAGCCCCCAACTCGTGCTCCCGACAGGAATGAAGTCATAGAAGTCGCCGCCTACCTCCGTGGCGGGAAGGTTGAGCCCTTCGAGATCAATGCCGGGAATCCGGGGTGCGGACTCTGGCAGGAAGCTCTGCTGAATCCCCCTCGCGATCTCCAGTTCTTTCTGTATCCGTTCCTTCTCGGCAGTGGTGAGGCGGAGAGACCTGATGTGCTCTGTTAAGTCCTTTGCCATCCGGTTGAAGGAGACTGCAAGGTCCTCAAACTCGTCGCCCGTGTGCACCTCAACCCAGTAGTCGAGGTCTCCCTTCCCGACGGCTTCTGACCCCTTCTTCAGATTTTCAAGAGGCCTTGTGAGATACCGTGAAAAGACGAGGGAGAGGATTATCACGACGGCGACGAGGATGAGGAATATCCCGGTAAAGGTGGTTCTCAACTGCTCCTGCTGCCGGGTGATATGCGAAGCCGTCTCCTCTGAAGCGCCTAGTATGCGCTGCCTTGTGGAGAGTGCGGGTGCGATCACTTCGTCAACCGGCATCACCACGCCCACGCTCCAGTTCACGCTCTGCACGGGTGCAAAGGCGATAAACCGGTCGCCTCCCTCGAAACTGACACGGGCAACGCCCTCCCTGCCGGCAATCATCTCCCGGGCGACGTTGACGAGGCCGGCATTTCCGCTCTCGAGGAGGTTCTCAGTCACAAATGACTCGTCCCAGCGCATATCGCCAGACGAGAGACCAGGCCTCGTGATGACGTTCCCGTGCTGGTCAATGAGCATGGCATATCCTGAATCGCCTACCTGGGTCCCGATGATGTTCTGGTTGATGGTCTCGATGGTTACGTCCGCCCCTATCACCCAGAACCACCCCTTCCCGGGATCTGAGACCGGGATCGAACAGGTCATCATCAGGCCATGGCCGAGGAGGTCGATGTAAGGTTCTGACCAGGTCTTTGCGCCGGTCTCCTTTGCCTGTCGGAACCATCCCCTCAGCCGGGGATCGAATGTGGCATCCATTCCGGTGAACCATGGATAGATGAATGACATCCCGCTGTCGGTCCCCACGTAGACCGCGGCAAGGTTCCTGTCGGATGAAAAGAGCGGGATGAAGATATCGGTCATCATCCCTGCGGCGTCACGCTCTTTTATGGGAATGTCCTTCTCTACCCCCGGCGAGAGGAAGAGAACGGTGGTAGAGGCGGGGTCTTCTGGCTCCTCGTCCTGGAGAAAAAAGTGTCGGGGCCGCACCCGCGCAGGATCTGCCTGGATCTCCCTTGCATAGTGCGCCATCATCTCTATCTCTCCGGAAACGCGGTCGAAGATGATGTTGCTGATATATGCCTGGTCCCGTGCCAGCCGCAGGAGTGATTCCCGTGCATCCCTCTCCATCGCCGCGGTGCTGTCTTCGACGGCCCGGTCCCCGAGTGCGCTGCTGCTCTCCACGGCGTATCTGCTCACGTCACCGATCTGGATGAATGCGAGAATGCCGGTCAGGAGGAGTGCGCTTACAGAGAGGGCAAGGAATACGAGGAGTATCTTTGTCTTTACCGAGAGGCGGATCTGCCTTGTCTCCGGTTCCTTGCCTGCCATCAGGATCCCGTCTGTCCCGGGAGGGAATAAGCAAGCCGGTTTGAACGGGCATCGCGCTCTTTCCCGGCGGAAAGACCTGTCGGGGGAGCCCGGTTTTAAAAAAGTGCGGGGAGCCGGCAATGCTTTTTTGACCGTGATGCCCATCACTCAACCTGATCACACATGTCTGGCGATTTATCGTTCGTGCGCGTAAGACTTGAGAAACCGGAAGACGTGAACATCATCCTTGGCCAATCCCACTTCATCAAGACTGTCGAAGACCTGTACGAGGCAATGGCAGGATCTGTCCCAGGGGCGCGTTTCGGCTTGGCGTTCTGCGAGGCCTCCGCGGACTGCCTGGTGCGCCGCGAAGGCAACGATGAGGGGCTCATGGCCCTGGCAGAGAAAGGTGCACTCGCGATAGGTGCGGGGCATTCGTTTCTCATCTGCATGCGGGACTGCTATCCAATCAATGTGCTGAACGCGATAAAGGCGATACAGGAGGTGTGCACGATCTTCTGTGCAACGGCGAATACCGTCGACGTGATCGTTGCGGAGAGTTCGCTGGGGAGGGGGATCATGGGAGTCATCGACGGGTCCTCGCCGAAGGGGATCGAGTCCCGGGACAACATGCGGGAACGCGTGGAACTCCTTCGAAGGTTCGGGTACAAGAGGGGATAAAGGGGGTCCTGGCGACGTATATCCTGTTCCCTCCCCTGGCATGGATGAGGGTCACCGGCAGCGTTCGTCCTCTTTTCCCCACGGTATAAGAGAGAAAAATGGACAAGTACAAATACTCACGCTCCCGTCTCTTTGTGAGTATGGCAGGAACAGATCGCAAGGACGAGCTGGACACCTGGAACGAGCCTCATCAGGTGCGTTGCGGAGAAATATCCCGCAGGTATACAGCTGCCATCTGGGAGAACCGGGCATGAAGGCGCTGCATATCTTTGATGGCCAGGACGGCGCATGGAACGCGGCGCTCATTGCCACCACCGCAGGAGCCCTCCTCCTCAACCTTGTCGGCCTCTTCGTTGGCATCACCATCGTCGTCCCTCACCTCCTCTATATCCCGGTTGTCATCGGCGCCTATCGTTTCCCAAGACAGGGTGTCGCGATTTCGGCAGGGATTGGAGGAGGGTATCTCCTCCTGGTGATGCTCATCAGCGGAACAGGGAGCACTCTCTTCATCGAGGCCCTGATCCGGGCATGCGTTGTGGTCCTTATCGGCTGGTTGATAGCCGTGCTCTCCGGGAGGCTCCGCGAGCAGGAAGACCTTTACCGCGGTCTCTTCGACAACTCGGAAGCGGGAAGCATTCTCGTCCGCGAAATGGAAGGGAGGTGGACCGTTGAAGAGGTGAACTGGAATGCCGCCCGGCTCCTGGGAAGAGAGATTGCATCCCTCAGGGGGGCACCACTCTCGACGTTTCTCTCCGAAGACGTCGAGCGGGCTCTCTTCCGGCGCCTTGCGAGCGAGGGGAGGATTTACGCGGAGAAGGCGGTCATGACTACCCCTGACGGGAGTGAGCACCATATCCTTGTCTCTATCGCCGCGCTTCCCGGCAACCGCGCCATCATTACGGGAGTGGACATAACCGGAATGGTAAACGCAGAAGAGGCCCTCCGGACTGCAAACGAGAAGCTCTCCCTCCTCTCCCGGATATCATCCGATCACCTCCACAGGACAGTGAATGAGATCATCGAGGCAGTGGATAAGGCATCGGCGAAGTGCCAGGATACAAGGACAATCGGCTTTCTCGAGAAGGTCCGGGGAATGGCATGGACACTCGCGCGGCAGATCTTCCTCACCGAGACTTACCATGACCTCGGGGCGTCCCCCCCGGAATGGATCCGGGTCCAGGAGGCGCTCCGGCGGGCAGACGCGTCTGCGGTTGAAGGGAAGATCTCGGTACGGTTCTGGGCAGAACGCCTCGAAGTGTACGCCGACCCCCTTTTTTGCGATGTGATGTCCCACCTTGTGGAGAATGCCATCCGCCACGGCGCGACGGTCAGAAACATCATCGTTTCCTATCGCGAGACTCAGGGGGATCTCGAGATCTTTGTGGAGGACGATGGCTGCGGCATACCGGATGAGAAGAAGGAATCGATATTCGAGTACGACGCCGGCCGGCACGCGGGCCTCGGCCTCTTCATCTGCCGCCAGATCCTCTCAGTCACGGGGATGAGCATCTCAGAGGTGGGGAGGCCAGGGAAGGGAGCACGTTTTTCAATCCGGGTACCTGACGGGAACTGGCGCATCGAGGGGGCATCAGAAGACGCGCCTCCGTTTCCCCTTACTGCACTGGATGCGTATCCGCGAGGGAAAGAGGCCTTTGCGAGGGAGCTCCTCTCGGCCGAGTTCCCAGTGGCAAACGAACTGTGGGTGGATTACCACCAGACAAAGGGGGACCCGGCAACCGACAGGATATTCGCGGCGTTTGCGGGGGGAGCCGCGGTCTCCCTTGCCCGGTGCCGGCGCCATCCAGACGGCCTCGAAGTGGACGCGGTCTTTACCCCGGTCGCACACCGTGGGCACGGATATGCGCACCTCACGGTGGGGGGGCTCATCGAGGCCTGCGGCCACGAACCCCTCTACATGCACTCTGTCCTGAACCTGACAGGGTTCTACGGCAGGTACGGATTTGTTTCCATACGGGAAGACGAACTCCCTGCGACGATCAGGGAGCGGTTCGCCTTTGCGGGTGGGCAGCTGGAAGGAGCAAATGTGCAACCGATGAAGAGGGAACCCTCGGATTAAGACCCCTGGATAATTGAAGTTCAAGAGAGAAGGGGCAGAGGGCAGGTACGGGCGTTTCCGGGTTCGATTGCGGAGAATATCCCCCGTACGCTGATATGGGGGTCCCGGCATGGCTGCTGCCACCCATGCATGGCCCGTAGATTTCGAAAAGAGTGTGAGTGGAGCCGCCCGAATTCCCCTTCCCCTCTGCAGGGCACCTGGTCCATTCAAGCCTCCATGATTCTGGATGGGTGTCCGGCGTGGGACTCCATTGCGGAAAAATCGCGCCTGACAGAATTACGGGACGGGGTGTATTATCGGGCCGCTTCTCCCGCTTCCCTGACCATCCTTGCCAGATCGTCTATCTTCTTCTGGTCCTCCACCTCCCCCTTCATAAAAACCTTTTCGCCGATTACCCTCGCGCCCTTTCCTTCGAGCGCTTCTCTGACGAGCGGGATGGTCTCACCGGGTTTTCCCCCGCACGTCGCAAATACAAGGGCATTCTTTCCTTCAGCGCCTTTCAGTGCGGCAATTGCGGCATTGATGGCGGGGGTTGCCCGGAATGCCCATACAGGAGTCCCGATTACGATGAGGTCATACCCTGACACATCGATGACCTCCGGGTCGATCGGGTCGCATTCCCGGTTCCTTGCCCTCATGCATCCCAGCGTGTAGGCGGAAAGAACACTGTATCTCTGGCGGGGCACTATTTCTATGCAGTCTCCCCCGCAGGCTGCCCGCAGGCGTTCGGCGACTCTTCTTGTGATGCCTGAATAGGAATGGAAAATGTAACACACATTCATCATATCTTCTCCCCTGTCCCTTGTTTTCGTTGACTGTCTCCGGGTCCCGGGTTCACACAATTCTGAGCCTCAACCGCAGAAGTCTTTTCGCCTTATCCGGCTCAAAGATGCAGTTGAGTGGAAACCCCCGGTTCATGAAGGGTTCCCCAACGAAGGGATTGGCAGCGGGATCCTTCCTGCGTCTTACGGTTCGCTGGCCCGGAATAATCCCCTGAAGGGCAGGCTTTCCATCACATGATAAGAATTCCTATGTTCATACCGGCCCCATCACAGGCCTTCAATATTCTTTTCTTTCAATACGTGGATAATGTCGGATTGCCACCTGCCGGGCTCTTATTTATACGCCTTGATCAGGCGCAGCAGGGAGTCTCTCGTGGAGCAGGGGGGCACTTTGACGCCCAGGTACACGGGACAGCGCCTTGGTGGGCAGTTGTCAGGATAATGCGGACATTCAAGACACATCTGCAGCATCTTCTTTTTATACTGGTCAATGCCCTTTTCAACGAGCGGAACGAGGTCCTTCATGCCTGCAGGGAAGCATCAGTGGAGAATGAAATAAAGGTACATGTTGAAGAATGCGGGGTAAGTGCGTGCAGGCTGGTGAGTGGAACTCTTTCCTGCCTCACTTGTTGGCTATGGGGTGGGGCACGCCTGAAAAGCACCAGCCTTAAGAGGTGCCCTGTCCTATCCACTCTGTCATACCCAATGTCGCGTGATATCCGCGGGTGGCTTAAGGCTGCCTGTGTCCTTGTCCTGATCACGGGATCTCTCCTGACGGTGTGGAACGTCCAGTACGAGGACCATATCCAGCGGGACAACCTCCTCATCAAAGCGAGGATTGCAGCAAACTCACTGACAACCGACCAGATCAGGGCACTCTCCGGGTCTGAAGCGGATCTTGGCTCTCAGGTATACATGCACCTGAAGCGCACGATGAAAGGGGTTGTTGCGGCCGATAGATCTGTGCGGTTCGCCTACCTCATGGGGATGAATGACGAAGGGGAGATCTTCTTCTTTGTCGATTCCGAACCTCCTGACTCAGCAGACTATTCCCCTCCGGGACAGATTTACGAGGAAGCCACGGCTCCCACCAGATTTGCATTCGCATCGGCAATGGAGTCCACTGCCGGTCCTGCTTCTGACCGCTGGGGAACATGGGTCACTGCATTCATCCCGGTCAAGGATCCCGAGACAGGGGAACTCGTGGGAATTTTCGGACTTGACGTCGATGCGAAAAACTGGGTGGTTATCCTTCTCGGCGCGGCACTCCCACCCATCCTCGGGACCGGTTTGGTCCTCATCCTGCTCCTCTCATTCATCGTGGTAATTGATCGAAAGCAAAAAGAGCATGAATTGCTCGCTTCGTCCCAGCGGGCCATACAGAAGAGCGAAGAGCGATACCGGCTCCTCTTCACCCGGTCGCCAGTCGGCATTGTCCAGATTGACAGGAACGGAAAGATTGTCATGGCCAACCAGAAGTGCGCGGAGATACTGGGACTGCCTCCCGAATTGATCACCGGGTTTGATGTCCGTGCCAATCTGCGGAATCCCGGGCTCGCTGCTGCAATTACGGATCTTCCCAGGGGCATACCCGCGTATTACGAGGGAGAGTACCAATCGCCAGGTTCAGGAAAAGAGCTGTATGTGCGAATCCTTGCGCATCCTCTTCTTTCCGGAGAAGATGGGTATTCCGGGGTTATTGCAATTATTGAAGATATTTCAGACCAGAAGAATGCCGAAAGAGCACTCCTGCAGGCAAACAGGAAACTCAACCTCCTGAGCAGCATCACCCGACATGATATCCTCAACCAGTTGCTGGCGTTGAAAGGGTACCTTGAACTCGCAGGGGATCCCGAGGCAGATACACTACAGCAGCACAATTTCCTTGAGAAGGCGAAGAGGGTGGCAACAAATATCGAGCGTCATATCAACTTTACAAAGGACTACCAGGACATGGGGGTGAAGAGTGCCACATGGCAGGATATCGGGATGGGGATTACCCGGGCACGGGGCGCTCTTCCGCTTGAACACCTCACGGTCAGGGCAGAAAAGGTTGAGTACGAGGTATTTGCCGATCCGCTCTTCGAGAGGGTCTTTTACAACCTTTTTGAGAACTCGCTCAAGCATGGCGGGGAGGGACTGACAACCATTAGGGTCTCGGCAAAAGAGACAGAGAAAGGACTGCTGATACTCTATGAGGACGATGGCGCAGGAATTCCGGCGGATGAAAAGGGTCATCTCTTTGACCACGAGATAACGCCGCAGAGAGGCCTTGGGATGTTCCTTGCCGGCCAGATCCTCTCGATCACCGGTATCAGTATCGTTGAGACAGGTGTCCCCGGCAGGGGTGCACGCTTCGAGATCCTGGTCCCTGAAGGGGGCTACAGGAAGAAATCGGCCACTCTGTGATTGGTGGCGGACGAGGCCGTGTGCAGATCCTGCCTCACTCCCAGTGCCTGGCGGTCGCACAATACCCGTGGCCACACTTCTCATAATACTGCTGGTGATACTCCTCGGCTTTCCAGAACCGGCTGGCCGGGACGATCTCGGTTGCGATTACCATCCGCCCAAACCTCCCGGAGCGCTGCAGGCGTTCACGGGATGCCTCGGCCGTGGCCTTCTGCTGGGGTGAGTGGTAGAAGATGGCAGAACGGTAATTGGTCCCGATGTCGGGCCCCTGGCGGTTCACCTGGGTAGGGTCGTGGATCTCCCAGAAGGTATCGAGAAGGTGATCGTAGCTGACGACTTTTGGGTCAAAGATCACTTTCACCGCCTCCGCGTGGCCTGTCTTTCCGGAACAGACCTGCGGGTAAGTCGGATCAGGGACCATCCCCCCAGTATAGCCGACCTCCGTTGCAACCACTCCCTTCACCTGCCTGAACGCGGCCTCGACTCCCCAGAAGCAGCCTGCGGCAAACGTTGCCTGTTCAAGGCCCTGGTACTCTTCCATGCAGTGTGATTGCGCGGCACAGGGAGAAGGAGGTTTTGGTAGCGGAACACCGGCAACCGCCGGCATGGGTCCTCACCTCATGTGGCCCGGCGCTTCGGAAAATCCGCGTTCCTGCTACCAGTTCCTCCTGCCTTTCAGGAACCCCTCTATCCCCTCTTCATGGAGGATGGCAAGGTTCTTTCGGTGGGCATCGCCGTGGTTTGCCGCCAGGAAATCGATTTTTTCGCAGGCTGCCTGTGCATCGCACTCCCAGCACCCGGAAAGGCCCTTCTCCCGGCAGCATTTCCTGATCTGGCAGAAAGGAGGCCCTCCGCCTTCCCTGCATCCTTTTTTACAGCGGAATTTCATCATCAGGCCAAGGACATCATAGCATTCCTGGTAATTTCCAAAGGCGCGTGCAAACGGCATGGTCGAGAGTGTGCCGGCAAACTTTTCGTAATGCGCCTTGCGAAGTTCCTTTCTGAGATCGCGTGCGAGATCCGGTATCTTCTGGGAGTACCCATGGCAATCGAGGCAGCAGAGCCCGCAATACGTGACGAGGGCATCTTCATCCATGAATGGAGGTTGATGTGGGGGATGAATAATACGATCGGGTGCAGGGTGAATGTGATTGGGGGCCCGGAGAGTGCCCCGGGAGAATGATATCTGTACTCACTGCCGGGAGGCAACAAAGGATGAGAATGGACCAATATCTCACCCGGGCCATCAGGCAGTGGGGAACGGTACCGCATTCTGCTCCAGTGAAGGCGCAGCCAGTTATTCTCATTCTCCAGGCCAGAATTTTTCCCCACGTGTCTCTTTTGGCCTGGGACAGGGCGTGGGGTGAGTTGGTCTCTCCATCATGGCGATGTCATTGTCATGAGCCTGGAAAACGTTGGCGGTACTGGTTCAGCAAGGGGCAAAGGACTGACAAGATTTACGAACGACGCCTGAAAATGCGAAAATCCAGACCATGGGATCGGGGCTATTGCGGCCCTTGGAGAGCGCCAAGATTCACGGACGATGGATGTGTTCGTCTTTTGTTGCAGGGACGTGGACTTCGCTGTCTGAATGCATGCAGTCATCGCCCTCCGGGTGTCTGATGAACGGGAATGCCGTCACCGCCTTTCCCGAGTACATTGAGGAAAGGGTTCAAGAGCATGGTATCAGGAAGCAGGCTGTCAATGGCTCGTTTTGACGTGTTGCAAGAGTGCAAGACAGGGGGAATAAATTGCCTTATCGGAGAAGAGAGACACCCTGCAGTCATGTCCACAATAGAAAGGCGTTACGGGGCAAACAGGCCAGGACGATGCATCTATCGGTTGCCTGCCGGGAAATAGGAGTGGGTGGGCAACCCCCCTCGCCTCCCCCCACGCCGCGGAAAACCCTCAAGGATCTTTTCTCCCTCCTCCTCCAAAAGTTACCGTGCGTAGGCTTCCACGAGGTCCCTTGCGGTGATGATCCCGGCGAGCTTCTTCTTCTTCACGAGCGGGAGTCTGCGGATATGCTTCGTTGCCATTATGGTGGCTGCCTCGTGAATGCTTATTCCCGTCGGTGCGGTGACGAGCATCGGCGAGCAGACCTCCCCGGCTGGGACATCGAGCGATACTCCTTTTGCGATCAGCGCAGAGAGGAGGTCGCGCTCGGTGAATATTCCCCTCGGGGTGCCTCCTTCTTTCACAATTACGCTCCCTATCCGTTTCTGGCCCATGATCCGGGCCACATCCTCTATCTTCTGATCATCCTCAACGCAGACGAGGTCCTTTGTCATGAAGTCATCGACCACGAGCGAAGTCTCCGGGGCGTCCGGCATCTCGCGGATAAGGTCAGAGGCGGTGATCACGCCGCATATCATGCCGCACCGGAAGACCGCGAGACGTCCCTTCTTCTTTATCATTGTCCTTGCCGCCTCGCGTATCTCGAGGTCGGGGCAGATCTTGATGAGTGGAAAGGACATCACATCCGAGACCTTTGTCTTCTCCAGGTCCATCCCCCCTGCAAGCACTTTCGAGAGGAGGTCACGCTCGGTGACAATGGCAATCGGAGTGCCGTACTGCACGACGATCAGACTTCCGATCCGCTTCTCCCCCATGGTTCGGGCAGCCTCCGCCATCGGGGCCTGAGGGGTGGTGACGGCAACCTCAGGGCTCATGATGTCAGCTACCTTCCTGTGCCGCTTGTACTCCTGGTAGGCGCGGTCGACCACGCTCTGGAACTCGATCCCGTGTTTCTCTGGTGGAACCATACAGATCCCCAAATGGTGTGAGAGAACCTCTGGCGGTAAAAATGTTATGCAGGGGTCAGGATGACTGCAGGATACGTGATTCTTCGGAACAGGACTCTCAACTTGTTACAGGCCGAACGGATCCAATGGTCCTCGTGGGTTATTTGAGAGAACGGTGAGGGTCTCCCTTCTTTGCGGGAGCCGGACCTGTTCCGCGGTTCCTGGTCCCGACGACAGGTCATAGGAATGGTGAACCAAATGAATCAGCGGTGGGAAATAATGCCGTCTTTCAAGTGTTTCCGAAAAGAACTGAATGTTTGAGACCACTGCCCCCGATGACCCAGAAATCATGAAGAAAAGATGTTCACCGAGCACGAAAAAACCGCACACAGCATGGACCCGATCCCCCCGGATACGCCCATAAAGGTGAACGCAGAGAGAGAAAAAAGCCTCCTCGCTGTTTTGTGTGGGGAGGCGCAATCGAGGTTGTTATCTGTAATATTCATTCAGTCACTGAACCGATACCGGGGCGTCCTTCGGGGGCGGCGGCGTGCATCGCATGTGGGGGTGTAGGGGCGGATAGCCCCCACAATATGTGTCCGGTTCACCAAACCTATTCACACCAGATTGCGAAGAGCCTTAAAAAATGACACGCCATGCCATTCCTGGAGAGTCCTCCTTGCGTCTTCACAGTTCCCCATCCTGAAGATCTCCTCCACCCGCGGTTGAATACTCTTTTTATTTTAACCACGTTTCCTGGCACTTTGGGAGAATATGACACCCCCGCTTTTTCTGTCAATGGCGCAGAGGCGGCAATGGACAGGATATGCGAGTGATGCGCTTATTTGTGTGTGCAGCAGGGATCCTGTGATTTCGGGATTCATAAAGATCTCATACAGGCATTTCATTTCAATATCACCACGTTCCTCGCTGCACACGGGGAGGGCGAACTTGGCATCGAGTGTCGTGGGAGTGGCACCTGCACCGGAGAAGAGAGGCTCTTTGAGTCCTGATTTTTCCTCGGGTTTCTGAAGCAGCACGGGGGGGAGTCTTGCGGCTCCCGCCGTACCATTCCAGGATCCACGGTAATTCATCCATTTTTCAGGGATTCCCGTGAGGAAGGCGGCAGGGCGGCAGTTCATCAGGCAGTAAAACACTCTCCCCCATCTTCGATTGGCCTGTCTGCTTTTTGGACATCGGGTACGGCGATGGGACGTTCACCACTACCCTTCTCACCCATTTCGTCGATGCAGGACAGGTACCTGGTACCAGAGAAATGCTCCTGATCGAGCCCATCCCGGCATTGGCAGCCCTTGCAAAAGACACAGTCCGTGCTGCCCTTCCCGGTGTGGATGTTGCGGTACGCAATATGCGAACTAAGGATTGTTCCTTACCGATCGGTCATCATTTTGAGATCGCCGTACCTTCCCATGGTTCAGGGTGTCTTCTCGCGGCAGGCCTGGCACCGGATATACTGGTAATCGCCGTTGTTGCAGTTCCATGGGGCGTACTCCCTGCAGACCGCCGGACGGACATCGTGGATGCGGCAGGAAGCGGTCCCGTCCGCCAGTCTGCTGAGGAACGGACAGTGTCGCAACGGCCGGCCGGAAGGGTCCTGCCAGTAACGCACCTTTTTGATGCGAGGGATATCGCCGGATGCAATTCCGGTACCGCTCGCCTTTTTCCCGCCCTCCAGGAATACTGTCACGTGCTGCAGGATCTCCTCCCGGTTGTGTTCAATCCAGGGACGGAGATCTTCGGGAAAACCCCATTGCCCCCACCCCCACCGCTCGCAGCAGTGCCCGCACTGCCTGCATATCTGTCCCGTGGTCACGTCAGAAGAGTGTGTGTGCAGGGCCACAAAAAAAAGATGGGTATTGATCTTACGGCGGGCGCTCTTCAGATATACCGGGCCTTCTTTGAGAGCTTCATCGGGGTATAGAGCGGCCGGAACGGCATGGTGCCACAATCTGCATGGACCAGTGCCACGAGGTCGGAAAGGGTAAACGACTCCTTGAAGGGCTTGTTCGGCTCGGACTTTGACCTGATGGTGACCGTGAGTCTCCCGCTCTCAACCTCCGCGTCACCGACGACGACCACGTAAGGTACCCAGTCCATACCCGCCTCCCGAACCTTTTTGCCGACACTCTCGTCGCGGTCGTCAAGGTCGGCACGGATCTTTCTTGAGTTCAGGTCGGCTGCGATCTTCTCGGCAAAGGAGAGGTGGCGCTCGGCGACGGGAATTACCCGTACCTGTGAGGGTGAGAGCCAGGTGGGAAGCCGCGGGACTTTCTGCCTGGCGGTGCTCTCGAGGATGGCGCAGATGACGCGCTCCACGGAGCCGGTTGGGGAGCAGTGGAGGATCGGGGGGTGGACTTCCTCTCCGTCAAGGTGGTACCTGATGTTGAACCGGTGCGAGCTCTCGACGTCGATCTGGACCGTGGGGTTCTCGATGGGCCTGCCCTGTCCGTCGATCGCCGCGAGGTCGACCTTTGCGACCCAGTAGTGGACACGCGCGGAGAGGACCTCGATGAGCATCGGGCAGCCCGAGATCTTCACCATCCGTGCGACCCAATCCTTGTGCTCATCGTAGAAGTCCCTCGTGCATCGGATCACGCCAACGAGCTCGGTCCCGAAGTCCCTGCCGGTCTCCCAGCCCATCAGGAGCTGCTCCTCGAAGCACTGGAGGGCCTCTGGCATGTCAGTGCAGAGAGAGTGCATGTCGGGCATCGTGAACGCCCGGAGTCGCTTGAGCCCAATCACCTCCCCCTTCTGCTCGTGCCGGAACGAGTAGGTGGAGAGCTCATACATCTTCATCGGAAGGGTGTTAGGGGAGATGTGCATGTCCCGCATGATGGAGAACATCCCAAAGCACGCAGCAAACCGGAGCATCATGTTCCTTGTCCCGCTCTTGAACCGGTACTGCCGCTCCCCGAACTTGTCGGCATGCTCGAAGATTGCCCGGTCGCCGAGGTCGTACATCACCGGGGTCTCGACCGGCGTTGCCCCGTAGGGAAGGACCTTCTGGAGGACGTAGTCGGCAAGGAGGTCTCGGATCAGTTTTCCCTTCGGCATCCACCTGAGATGCCCGACGTCTGAGACCGGCTCGTAGTCCACGAGTTCCTTGCTCCTCATCAGTTCGACGTGGATGGGCTCGCCGCCCCCCTCTGCGGGCTCGCCGAGTTCTTTTTTGAGGAGGCAGCCAAAAGAGGAGTCGTCCATGAACATCTTCGGGTCATGCCGTTTCCCGTCGGGAGTGAGGACAAAGAACTCGTGGGTGATCTCTTTCTTCTCTGCTTTTTTGCCCTCCTCGGGTGGGAGGATGGTCTTTGAGAGCTCCGACAGCGGGTGGCCCTTACAGGAGATGCGGAAGGACTTGTACCATCCAAATGGCGCCCTGGTCACGTCAAAACCAATGTCCACAAGGAGGTGCTCGAGCATCTTGAGGGCCTCGACTGCCGCATCGGGCCTCGCAAGGTCGCTTGAGAGGTGGGCATAAGGGTAAAGGACGATGTTCTCCACCGAGAGCTGATCGGCGGTCTTTCCGATCTCCTCGCCGGCGAGTTCGACCACGCCGGGGATGTCGTCTTCATCGCCAGCCTCTACGGCGCAGAAGACAGTGAGGGCCTCCTCCTTGAATCCCTTCAACGGCTGACCCTCTTCTGCCATTCCGGTCTTTTTTCTTGCCTCGAATTCAATAAAATCAGAGTGTATCAAGAGAAGTCGCATGCATTCAGCTCCAATTCCGGTCAGATCATCCCAGATAATTGTGGTTTCATGGTGTATATACCCATTCAGGGATCGGGCAGGTTCTTGTGGTAGCGGGAGAGCGTTGCCTGCCGCTGGTCCATGTACTTGGCATCTTTCTTCCTGTCATAGGGTAAGAGAGCCCTCTCGGTCGTGTAAAACACGAGCTGACCGATAGGCATGCCCGCGTACATCCTCACCGGCCGCTGGTTCACGTTGCACATCTCGAGCGTGATGGAGCCGCGAAAGCCGGCATCGATCCATCCCCCTGTCTGGTGCAGTTCCACCCCGAGGCGTGCGATGCTGCTCTTGCCCTCGATGCTGGCCACGATGTTGTCGGGCAGGCCTATTACCTCGTATGTCTCGGCGAGCATGAACTGGCCTGGGTAGAGGATGATCGAGTCGGTGGTGGTCTCGTGCGTGCCCCCGGCGATCGTCTCCCCCTTGTAGGGATCGATCACCTCATCGCCCCTCTCGTACCAGACGAAATGGTTCCCGAGGCGGATATCAAGGGAGTTGGGCTGGACGAGCTGCGGATCGAAGGGCTCGACGGTGATAAATCCCCTCTGGACGCGGTCCAGTATCTGCCAGTCCACGAGAATCATGAGGATCTGTATGGATCCCGGTAGGGATTAGGATTCCTCTCTTTCCGCAGTGGCCACTCCCATTCCTGGTAGGATCAGGAGTTGGGAAGGGGAAAAGAGGTGTCCATCCCGGTGACCTCGCTTAAGTAAACTCCCGATCCCAGCCACCACCGGTCATCCACAGGAAGGACATATCCTATCTTCATCTCCTGCCGGTTCTCTCTTGCTGGGTTTGGCCAGACGAAGACAATGAACCCGCCGCCGGAACGTGCGGTGTCAGCGAGCGCCTTGATGTTCTTCATTCCGAACGGATCGGTCCTCTCTATGAGGCTGGTCCCGATTGCATCCTTCAGGTGGGGGTGGGCAAGGAGTGTCCCGTTGAAGTCGTAGGCGTACAGGTAATGGGCGTTGGCATCCACGAACAATCCCGAGGCGTTTGAGATCTCTGCGCTCGCCGCCTCCACGCCATGCTCGCGCCCATACGCCGCTCCCCGTTCCACGAGGCCCACCATCTCCTCGACTGCCGTCGGATATCTTCCGGGACCCGCACCATCCAGGCCGGAGAAGTAGGTACCCGATGCGATCCACCAGTCCTCTCCGGCAGGGGAGACATACCCGATCTTCGGGACATAGTCCTCGACAGAAGACTCGTTGATCCCACCGGGAGTAGGGGCAGGGTAGAGGTACGCGATGAAACCCCCGCCTTGTGCGGCCACGTGCGCCCCAATGCGGATTGCGGGGAGACCGCGGATATCTGTCCAGTTCAGCCGGTTGGTCCCGACGCTCTCCCTCTGGTAGGGGTGGGCAAGGAGCGTCCCGTTGTAGTCGTAGGCATATACATAGAGGTCGCCTCGGGAAAACGCACCGTCCTCGCGGTTAAACTCGGAGAGCGCGGCCTCTTTGCCGGCATGTCCCGCGAATGCTGCCGCTTCGTGTACGAAACCAGCCAGGCCAGCTGGCGTCATTCCCGGGCCGCTGTCGTGTGGATGTCCGGGAGCGCTGCACCCGGAGAGAAGGACTGCGGCAACGAGCACAAGGAAGAATATGCCATGAGTGTGCCTTCGTCTCATGGGGGCACTATTTGGGTGTAACTCACATAAATGCCCCGATTTACCTTTTATCGCCCTTTACCGGTATGGGGATATAATGAAAGATTTTTTTGCCCGGTACAGTTGCGTACCCGGTGAGAAGAGGCCTGGAGGCCGGCGGGAACGCTATTGACCAATTCCTTTTGGCCCATTTGAGTGCTGCGTGGGGGAATCTCGAAGAGAGGACCCACACAACCCCTGCCACGCCTGGCAGAAGAACCTGCGGGGAAACGGGGGCAAAAAACAGGAGGCGTTCATTCATCCGGCATGGCCGGTTCATCGTCAGGCATCTCCTTTTCCGGTCTCTTTCCCTTGGGGGTGATATACCACTCCGAGCGCCTCATCAGCCCGTGCAAGGTACTCGCCTCCCTTGCGGTCAGGTTTGCCCTCCCGAAGATCCGGCGCATCAGGAGCATGGTCACGTCGCGCTTGAAATCCGGGTGCCCGATGAGGGTGAGGTACTGGTCGATGTGCTGGTAGAGATGCTCCATCTGTTCCCTCCCGGCAAGAAGGTACTCCCCGCGGGGGAGAGAGGCAAGTTCGTACGCGATGATCGCGACGGCATGGGAGAGGTTCAGGATCGGGTATTCCGCCGACGTAGGAATCGTGCATATGACGTCGGATTTTCGAATCTCCCTGTTGTTCAGTCCCCAGTTCTCCCGCCCGAAGAGGACGGACACTCTCCCCCGGCATGGTTCGATGAGCCTTCGGATCTCCCGGGGTGTATAATAGGGCATCCTCATGGGGTTGCAGATCGACTTGCTCAGTTCGCCAGTTGTCGCAATGACACAATCGCTCCCCGAGAAGACCTCCTCGAGTGTCAGCCGCCTCGCTGATTCGAGGACGTCCCTTGCGTGTCCTGCCCTTGCGATGGCGTCATCTCCGAGCGGGCATGGGTCCACGAGGACCAGCTGCGTGAACCCGAAGTTCTTGATGGCACGAGCGGCGAACCCGACATTCCCCTCGTAGAGGGGCTGGACCAGGACAAACTCAACGTCGGGCATCCCCTGCCTACTGGATGGCCCTGACGGTGGCCTTCAGCACGTCGATGCCCTGGTCGTAGACAGCGTTTCCTACGACAATCGTGTCTGCGTATTTGGCCATCTCCGCCGCACGTTCCGGGGAGTTGATGCCGCCCCCGTAATACAGGACAGAGGAGTCAAGCGCGTCGGAGACGGCCTTCACCACCGAGGGATTCCCATACATCCCGCTGTACTCGATATAGACGATTGGGAAGTGGAAGTACCTCTCGGCGAGCGTAGCGTATGCAGCGACCTCGGGGGGTGAGAGGGAGCAGTTTGCACGTGTCACTTTCCCCACCGCCGAGTTGGGGTTGAGGACGATGTACGCCTCCGGCACCACCCGATCCCAGTCGATCTCCTGCTGCTGCACCCACTGCCAGTGCTTTCCCACGATCCAGCCGACGTCCTGGGTGTTCATTACGCTCGGGATGAAGAGAAAATCGATCCCCTCAGCGATCACTGCCTCGGGCCCCGCCGGCTCCACCACGAGGGGGAGACCGTACCGCGCCACCTGCCTCAGGAGTTCCTGCATGTTCTCCTTTGTCACGTTCAGGGTCCCCGAGAGCATCAGGGCATCGGTCCCGCTTGTGACGACCCCGGTGATCGCATCGGGTGTCAGCTGCTTGTCGGGGTCAAGCTTGGTCACGTGGTTCCAGCTCTTCCAGTTGATGTGCATCAGGCCACTCTCTCAGATGACAATGATATCATCGCTCTGTTTCTTTTTCTTTTTGAACGGTGCCGCTGACCTGAGTTCCCGCACCCGATCACGGGGAAGGCCTGACCTGCACGAGATCGTGGACTCATCGATCTCGTGGAGTGTCTCGATATTATACACGCCGGCCCGGAGCAGCGCCTCCCGGGTGGACTCGGTCACTCCCCTGATCCCGAGGATCTCTCTTCTCCCCTTCTCGTACTGTGCGCTGCTGACCTTCTCCGGGACAGGTCTTCCCAGCGCGGATGCAACAGTCCCTATATGCCTGTACACGGTATCAGGCGAGATTCCGGTTCTCGAGGAGATATACAGGGGATGTACAGACAGGAGATCTTCGGGGCGGCTGAACCCCGCTTCGATATACTTCTTGAGGCTCACGGCCGGCAGGCCCGTCTCCTTCAGGCGCCTCTCACCGGCGACCTTCTTTGCTTCGGCCTGGAGACTCTCTGCCTCCTTCTCGCCCACCCCCGCCTGCCTGAGCACAGACCGGTCAACCAGTCCAAGGCTTTCGATATCGTTGATGCCTGCTTCATGCAATTTTCGTATCACGCCTGCAGGGCTCCTCCCTCTCCTTGGCGGGAGGATTGACCGCACAAATTTGCGGCAGTCAGAGCGCCGGCGGAGCAGGTCGAGCACTTCGGCGGCCTCTTGCTGGAGCCTCCCTGCCTCGGCGCTGCTGATCCCAAGGATCTTTTCAAGTGCTTCAACATGGGTGTTCGCAAGGTCGTATACCGTGTAGAGGTGCGCTGCGAGCATCCTCTGGTGTATGGCATCCGAGAATGAAGGCATCAGGGCAAGTGTCTCCCTGTGTGAGCTGATATGGTGGCAGAGCGGGCACCCGATGTCCCAGGGCCGGGCGCCTTTCCTGACAAGGCGGACGGAGTGGAGACGGTGGGTGGGGCAGACCTCGTCGGTCCTGAGCGCAAAACCCCACATGGTCATGGGCAGGCCGATATTGAAGCTGCAGGCGGGGTAATTTGTGCAGCCTATGAACTGGGTCTGGTTGCGGAGGTGCCTGATCCTGATGTCATGTCCGCACATGGGGCAGGGCCCAAGCGTCAGCTCTTCGGCGGTCTGGTCCATGATCTCGTCGCCTATCTCCTGCCTGTGGGCTTCGAGCTGGTCAAAGACCTGGTGGAGCATCCCCCGCGACTCGTCGATCACGTCGGCGCGGGAGCGTGCCTTCTGCTTGATCTGCTGCATGTGCGCTTCAAGCGTCTGGGTCATATCAGGGCGGGTGATGGTGTCGGCATGGTGCTCAAGGCTTTCGATGACAGCCCTTCCAACGAGGGTAGGCCGAAGCGGGTTGCCCTCCACGTATTTCCGGGAGACGAGTTTCTGGATGACCTCGTGCCGGGTGCTCTTGGTCCCAAGGCCGAGCTCCTCCATCCTCTGGATCAGCCGGCTCTGGGTGTATCTCGGCGGCGGTTGTGTCTCCTTCTCCTCCATCGTGACCGAGATGAGCGGGAGCGTCTCCCCCGCCGCAAGCGCCGGGATGACGTACTCGGTCGCAGCACTGTAGGGATACACCTTTCGCCACCCCGGCTCTGTGATCTGCCCGCCGGTAATCGTGTATGGTTCGCCTGCGGCAGAGAGCAACACCTTCATCGTCCGCCAGCGGGCGTCCGGGGAGAGTGTCGCAAGGAAGCGCCTGACGACCAGTTCGTATATCTTCCAGCGGTCCTCGCCGAGCCCTTCCCTGTGTGCTGCCCCGGTTGGGTGGATCGGCGGATGGTCGGTGCTCGTCTTCTTGCCACGGGTGGGGGTCGGCCTCCTGTTGGCCATCACCCATTCGACGTCCTGCCGAAAGGCAGTCGGCCTGATCGCGGAGAGGATCGCGGACAGGTCGAGGGTGGGCGGGTATACTGTGTTGTCGGTCCTCGGGTAGGAGATGAACCCGTTCATGTAGAGATCTTCAGCCAGGCGCATGGCGTTTGCCGCGGAGAACCCGAGCCGTGCTGCGGCGACAATGAAGGAGGTGGTGTCAAACGGCGAGGGCGCCCTGTCCGCCTTTGCACCCTCCTTAACGTCAGTGACAACGAGCGGTTCGCGTGTCCGGTCGCGGGCGCCCTCCGCCAGACTCTTCTCAGTGAACCGCGAGGTGGTATGCCTTGCTTCCACCTCCTCTCCCTGCTTTTTCGTGAGGAGGCGCAGCTGCCAGTACTTCTCGGGTACAAAGGCTTCGATCTCGCGCTCCCGGTCCACGATCATGGCAAGTGTCGGGCTCTGGACTCTCCCGACCGAGAGGATGTTCGCGCCCCCCCTCCGTGCCGCAAGGGAGATGAACCGCGTGAGGGAAGCACCCCAGACGAGGTCGATTACCTGCCTCGCCTCACCTGCGGCTGCAAGGTCGAAGTCAAGTTCGGTCGTTGCCGAGAAAGCGTGCCGGATCTCTTCGGGGGTGATGGCAGAGAACCGCGCACGGTCCACGCGGACACGGGGGTTTGCTTCCCTCACAAGCTCATACGCCTCTTTTCCTATCAGTTCCCCCTCGGTGTCAAAGTCGGTCGCGATCGTGACGCGTGTGGCTTTCCTTGCCAGTTTCTGGAGCAGGGCGACGATCTTCTTCTCGGTGGGGACCTTCACCGTGGGAGCGTCAATCAGGCTCCGGGGTGTACGTGTCTCGCTTCGCCAGTTCGAATATCCCTGGACGAAGTCGATCTCGACAACATGTCCTTTCAGCCCCACGACCACGGTCTCGTCGAACTCGTAACTCGAGATACCCCCCTCCCTCACCTCTCGGACCTTCTCTTTTCCGGCGAGTATCCCCGATATTCTTCGTGCAGAGATGTTCTTCTCGGTGACAATGAGGTACATGGGACTCCTCACTCATCCCCGGAGAGTAGGCTCGTGAGCACCCGGTTCACATCGCCCGGCTTTGCACATCCGCGCGTCTTTCTCATGACCTGCCCGACGAGGAAGTTCAAGGCTTCCTTTTTGCCCTGGCAAAAATCGGCGACTGCCTGGGGGTTCTCGGCGATGGCCTCCCGTGCTGCAGCAGTCACGGGGTCATTTGCTCCTTCTTCTGCCGCCGTGATCACGAAGAGCCCAAGCCTCCCGATGCACTGCCGAGGGAGTTCGCATGTACCTGTATCCCTGATCTGGTCGAGCAGGCTCCTGAGGACCTCCACAGCTGCTTTCTCGGTGATTTCGCCAGCCTGGCGGATGAGGAGAAGCTCCTTGAAGTGGTCGAGGGGGACACCGCGGATGCTCATGTCCCGGTAGTTGAGCTCTCCAAGGAGCGTATCTGCCACCCATGTTGCGGTTGCCGTCGAGACCCTCAGGTCGGCGGGCAGGCTTTCGTAAAACTCGGCGATCTGCCAGTCTCCCGTCAGTGTCGCGGCGTGGGTGGGAGAGAGCCCGTAGTCCTTGATGAACCTCAGCTTCCTCGCATCAGGGAGCTCGGGGATCTCGATCTCCTCTGCCCAGTTGCGGACGCGAAGGGGGCGGAGGTCAGGCTCCGGGAAGTACCGGTAGTCCTGCTCCATCTCCTTGCTCCGCGAGGAGGTGGTGACCCCGCGGGCTTCGACAAAGTGCCGCGTCTCCCGGGCGATCTTCTGGCCCCTCCGAATCGCGTTTTTCTGCCGGGTCACCTCAAACGTGAGCGCTTTCTCGACGCCCTTGTAGGAGGTGATGTTCTTGACCTCCACGCGCTCGCTTCCCGCAAGCGAGATGTTTGCATCGACACGAAGCGACCCCTCCTTCTCGCTGTCAAACACGCCGAGGTACTCGAGAGTCGCCCTGAGCTTGTTCAGGAAGCGGCGTGCCTCCTTCGGCGACCGAAGGTCCGGCTCGGTCACGATCTCAATCAGCGGGATCCCGGCGCGGTTGTAATCGACGAGGGTATATTTCGGACGGTCCGCTCCACCCTTGTGGACGAGCCTTCCGGGGTCCTCCTCCATGTGGACCCGGGTGATCCTGACCCTCTTTTCCCCCTCGTCTCCCTCGATGTCAAGGTAGCCGCAGACGGCAAGGGGCTTGTCGTACTGGGTGATCTGGTATCCCTTGTCGAGGTCGGGATAGAAGTAGTTCTTCCTGGCAAACTCCGACTCTTCAGGGACCTCGCAGTTCAGGGCTTTTGCGACCTTGAGGGCGAACTCGACCGCTTTTTTGTTAATCTTCGGGAGCGAGCCGGGAAGACCCAGGCAGACCGGGCAGACATGCGAGTTTGGCGGGTCATCCCGGTAATCGGTCGAGCACCCGCAGAAAAGCTTGGTGGCGGTGTCGAGCTGGCAGTGGATCTCGAGGCCCACGATCACTGTCATGCCGATCTCCCCTGCTCGAACGCGTATGCAACGTCCACCACCCGCTCGTCCTCCATCCAGCGGCCCATGACCTGCAGGCCCACGGGGAGTCCCTCGACCTTCCCGCAGGGGACCGAGATTGCAGGGACACCTGCGAGGTTTGCGGGGACGGTGAGGATGTCAGAGAGGTACATTGAGAGGGGGTCGCTCTTCTCGCCGAACCTGAATGCGACCGTCGGCATGGTCGGGCCGGCAAGCACGTCCACGTCGCAGAAGAGTCGCTCGAAGTCTGCCCTGACATTGTTTCGTGCTGCCTGGGCCTTGGCATAGTACTTGCCGTAATAACCCGACGAGAGGGCAAACGTGCCGAGCATGATCCTCCTTCGCACCTCCTCGCCAAACCCCTCCCTTCTCCGCTCCTGGAATGCCTCGTGCCACGGCTTCTTCGTGTCCGCCGGCGGACCGTACCGGACACCGTCAAAGCGGGCGAGGTTTGAGCTCGCCTCGCTCGTGCAGGTCACGTAATAGGCAGCAAGGGCGTAGGCCATGCTCGGCATCCTGCAGGTGATGACCTCTGCCCCTTTCCGCTCGAGGAGCGAGATCGCGTCCCAGACGACTGATGCGACCCTGGCGTCGACTCCTTCCCCGAAGAACTCCTCGGGGACACCGATCCGCAACCCCCTGATCTCGGGGTCTGGGGTATGGTGGTACGGGCAGTCACGCGAGGTCGAGTCGCGGGGGTCGTGCCCTGCGATGACCTCCATGAGGAGGCTTGCGTCCGTTACTGTCTTTGCCATGGGCCCGATCTGCTCGAGCGAGTTTGCGTAGGCGATCAGCCCGTACCTGGATACCCTGCCGTAGGTAGGCTTGAGCCCCACGATCCCGCAGAAGGCCGCAGGGCACCGGATTGAACCTCCGGTATCAGTGCCGAGTGCAAGGGGGACGAGCCCCGCGGCGACGGCGGCGGCGCTTCCACCCGAAGAGCCTCCCGGGACGCGGGAGGGGTCGGCGGGGTTCAGCGTGGGCCAGAATGCCGAGTTCTCGGTGGTCGTTCCCATGCCAAACTCGTCCATGTTGGTCTTTCCCACGATTGCGGCGCCCGCCCTCTTCAGGCGCTCGACCACCGTCGCATCGAACGGGGGGACGTAGCCCTCGAGTATCCTGGAAGCGCAGGTGGTCTCGATCCCCGCGGTTGAGATGTTGTCCTTGACTGCAACGGGAACCCCGGCAAGTCTTCCCTCCCCGAAGGGAGCTTCTGGTATCGTGCGAAGGAAGGCGGCGTACCGGTCGTCGGGATGGAACGATACGGTCCGTCCGGGCATCACATCACCCGCGGGGCCCTGAAGAAGCCGTCTTCAGGTCCTGTGGTATTCGAAAGCGCCTCCTCCTGGGAGAGGGAAGGGACGACCTCGTCCTCGCGGAATATATTGTATGCCCTCTCCCCGGACTCCTCAGCCATCCCGACCTGGTCGAGAAGGTCGAAGTACTCCAGGATCTCGTTGAACCGCGAGGTGAACGACGCGAGTTCCTCCCGGTGAATGGCGATATCAGCGAGTTGCGCGATATGTTCGGTATCTCTCTCGGTTATCATCCCTGGGTATGCCTCCCGTGCGGGTTCCTGTGTCCCGTATGAGGATAAGTAGTCTTGATACGTTTTTTTATAACCATTGTTGTCCGTGCCAGGTTTGCTCCTGATTGTGCCAGGCGTTCAATATCCGGGATATGGAGCCTTCGATCAAGAAAAGGAATGTCCGATTGCCTCGGAAATAACGCAGGTATTCAATTGTGCACTCTTACAGGATCACTTCACCCGCGCAGGAAGATGCAGGCTGATGGTAGTAAAATAGTATAGATAGTGCAAAAATTGCACTTTCCACTGTGAGTAATTGGCACATAAATATTCAAAGAGCCATGCATTGAGGGCTTCGCGAAGGGGTGCAAGGTGCTCCACGGTCTTGAGGGGCATTGCGGCAGGGTTCCGGAACCCTGGCTTAAAGAAAAGGAAAAGTTCAGGAAAACCTGACCGGGTTACCATGCAGTACCTGTATTAGGGGGAGTATCAGATGTGTTTTCCCGCCAGGTGTCCGATGTAGTCCCCCATCCTGGTATACCCTTTCCTCCTTGAGAGCCGCCGGATCTCCTTTGCGACCCCGCTTCCATACTGCATCGCCTTCTTCTCTCTCCATGCGAGGTCCCGCGGCATGTACCGTTCGGCAACCTCCCGCAGCGCCACTTTCCGGAGATTGCCGATGACTTTTCTTTCCGGCGGAAGTGCCTTTGCCGCGTTGACCACGCGCAGGTCCAGGTAGGGCAGCGAGAGAAGGACCCCATGCAGGGCAGCGACCGCCTGGTCCCGGTCTGCCTGTGCCCCGAGGGTGGCAAAGTCAGTTACGAGCTGGGACTCGATGTCTCCCGTCGTGAGGTACCTGGCATACCCTCCGAAGAGCTCGTCGGCTCCCTGGCCGGTGAGCACCCGGGATGAGCCCAAATCACGCGCCGCACGGGCAATGAAGAAGACTGTCGTCCCGATCGATGCATCAACGGGGCTCTTTTGTGGAATGACGCTCACCACCGCTACAAGGGCCTCCTCCACTTCTCCGCGACGAATCGCCACTCGTGTGCAGTCAAGCCCAAGGAGACGGGCGGCCGAGTCCGCCTTCTCCAGGTCGTGGGAGCCTTCGATTCCCACCGCGAGGCAGGGAAGCCCTGCCAGCACAGCGACGAGCGACGAGTCGACTCCGCCGGAGAGTGCGACTGCCCCCTTATCGGCGCGGAGCCAGACTGCCTCCCGGATGGCACTCTCCAGGTCCATCCGGGGATACTGGGGGTTGACCTCCCCGATTGCATCCCCGTCGCATGTGATCTTTCCCGCAGGCCCGGGGCCAGGAACGATACCGAGGCGGTCCCTCGCAGTGCACCCGTCCCATGAGAGGGAGAACTCTCCCCCGAATGCGGTTGCCGCGAGCGGGTTTGAACGGACCCGAGAGAGTGCCTCTTGTGGCTGGAGTCTCTCTCCTGCGACCTCCACCCATCCTCTTATCCATTCTTTGCCTGAAGAGATCGGATGGTCGGAACTCATGGTTCAGGGATCCCCCGTCCATGCCAGTATGCAGCGGCAACAGTGAGTGCAGCCGGTACTACCAGGGTCCCCTCCGGCCCGACAGTCACTGCAATAACCCCGCCGATGACAGCCCCTGCGAAGAAGGCGGTAAAAACCGGTGCCAGTATTTGGAATTCCCTCCGTGCGTGATCCCGTTCACCCGTATCCCAGCGGTCACCGGTTGCGGTCCCCGGCAGGCCTATGACAATCCCTTTTTTTACCAGGGAGCCGAGCGTCCCGGTCATGAACCCTGTCTGGACAGGCACACCTGCAACCTGCGGGACGAGGCTATTCTGGATGCCCATCGCGGCAGATGCAAGCGAGACCAGGATGTAGGCAAGAGGGAGGATGCCGGTTCCCGGGAACGGGGGATACCAGAAACCACATACTGAAAACAGGACAAGGAGCAGCACTTCGGTCACAATCAGGGTGAGGAACAGAGACCGGCCTGCCGAAGACTTTCTTGCGAACGCCCTCCCAAGGAGCATGGAGAACCCGATGCCTGCGATATACGCCAGCACCGCGACAGCGTGCAGCCCTGGTTTCCAGAAGAGGGCGGGTGCGATGAAGTCGAGGATCAGGAAGAGGAGATTCCCGCTCATCATGCTCGAGAAGACCTGCGGCAGGGCAATCATGGTCATTGCGTCCATGAAACCGGCGGAACCCGCAAGGAGCATCGCAAGGGCAAGGACATGGGATTGAGCAGTGGAAGCCTGCGGAGTTCCGCACGGCTGCGCCCCTCCCTCTCGAAGGGGAGCAGTATCCAGTCCGGTCCGGGGATGCTGGGAATTGACCTTCCCGATTGCATCGCCGCCGCAGGTGACCTTTCCCGCAGTCCCCGGGACGATCCCAGTGCGATCCCTCGCGGTGCGACCGTCCCAGGAAACAGAGCACACTCCCCCGAACGCGATTGATGCGGGAGGGTTGGAACGATGCCGCGAGAGTGCCTTTTCAGGCAGGAGTCTTGCTCCTGAAACAACTACCCAGCCTATAAGTTTCGGAATCATTGGCCCGCCATGGTTTGCCGGGGAGGGAGACCTTCTCCTGCGTGTGGACATTGGAGGACGTGATCCAGAGATCTCTCCCTTACTTCCGGAGACGCTTCGCCCGCGGCTGATACTCTTTTGGGCGCTTTAAAATCACGATGCCGCCGATTGCAATCGCAACAAAGAGAATGCCAAGGACTGTCACCCATACCGGGAATGACGCGAGCGGCTCCTCTGCATGGGGGGGTAGCGGCGGGGCGATCTTCTCTGCCGCTCCCGAATCGGTCGATGGGGGGACATTGACAAGTGGCGGGGCGTCTTCGGGGGCGACGGCAACGGCTCCAGTCAAAAGAAGCCCGCAGAGTACGAGAAAAAGCCATGCAATTTGGGGGTATCTATGGGTCATCGTGCGTCACCCGGGAGAATTCTCTGAAGAAATTTATGCTCCAGGCACATCAATATTTCATAACCCTTTTGATGCAAAAAGGATACCTTTGAGAAGGTTTCGTCGATGAGTCCCGGGAGACTGAAGGGAGAGATGGCGGTCAGTGCCGCCGTGAGCACGATCCTGATGGTCGTGCTGGTCATCGGAATTGCGATGATCATCTGGTCGGTATGGATAGGGTCCCCCTCCATTCTGCATGACAAAGTGTACATTGCAGGCGAAGCAAAGGCAATTGTAGTGAACCAGCCCGGGGGCATCCCGATGCAGGTGGTAGGGTTTACCATCAGGGAGGCAGAACCGTTCCACTTCGCCGGCCAGGCACCCCCCATCGCCGGGAAAGAGGTACTGCTCAAGGTGATAACCCCCGATGGCCGGACACTCTATCCCACGCCGTTCATCAGCGGTGGGGCCCTTGAGGGAAGGACCCTCTTCATTTATCCCAATTCCACCGGCTATTCGGAGCACTGCGACTATATCGTCTCTGATTCCCCTCCGGCAGGAAAACTCAAGCCGTTTGTCCTCGGGACATGGACCGTGCAGCTGATCGATACCGAGGCCCACCTCCTCATCTCAAGTGACGACCGGGCAAAGATTACAGAAGGGACATCGTCCTATGCCCTTGCCGGCGGCACCCCCGGGGGGAACGTATGGAGGACCGATTGCACGCCGCTGGGATACACGGTCCAAGGAAACCCGGTTGCAGGGCATACCGGGCCCCCGATGAACATGAGTTATCTCACATTTGATGGAAATGACTGGCTCGAATACCAGGATGACCCCACCCTCAAGTATACGGGGGACCTCACCATTTCACTCTGGCTGCGGCCATTGCACGTCAATACATGGAAGCAGGTTATCGGCAAAGGCCTCCAGACGCCATCCGGTAGCGGGGTGATCGAGGACAAGAACTACGACCTCTATTTGATCAACCGGAAGGTCTATTTCGAATGGGATGACCGGGTCACCAACACCCATTACCATATCATGACCAACAACGATGTGGTGACAGCCGGAAACTGGCAGTACGTGAACCTTGTAATCGAGGGAGGAGAACCAAAGATATACGTGAATGGAGTATCTCAGGCTTTCTCTTACTATATATCAAATGTGCCAGGTAACAACCTGACTTCACAAATCCCGGAAGTGAGGCTGAAGGACAACCAGTATCCCCTGACGATGGGCAAGCAGGCGTCGCAGCAGTACCCCTTCCCCTATTCGGGAGATATCGGGTCATTTGCTCTCTACAACAGGGGACTCACGACAGATGAGATCTTCGAGAACCTCCAGACATATTCCGCATGATGCCACAATATCCCCGGAAAAAAACACACCCCATTTTTTTCGATCGAACCATCTTTCTGGGGGAGTGATCACCCCCGAATGGCATTTCGAGTCATTTAAATCAGATCACGCATATCTTTCTCCCACGAACCATGTCCCGGTTTGTTCCCGGCGATGTGATCCTTGCCAGGATCCGGATAGGAGAGAGGGGCGAGCCGAAGGTCCGGCCCGCAATCGTCGTCAAGACAGGGGACGACGGGTGCATCCATGCGTTTCCCGTCTCCTCCGCTCCCTCCCGGGACCAGCGGGCTGTTCCCGTCGGGCTTGAAGACTTCCAGGAAGGCGGGCTCGATATCATGGACGAGAGCTATGTGCTCACCGGGACGATGGTCCGAATCGCGGCGCGAGATGTCGCGGGGAAAAAGGGGAGGCTCACTCCCGTGGCCCTGGATGCAATCCTGCCGCGCAAGTGATCAGAGGTGAGGCGAAGGGGTGCGTCCAGAGGGAGATTTCCATGAGGGGAAGTGGAGGGATGTTTTGTTCAGGCACGCGCAATTTACCCCCTGTCACACACTTTCCCATTTCAGGGAATTGCGGGAAGAGAATGTATGCTGGGCTCTCTTATCCTCCTTGCATCGGGGGCATGCCGCCTCCTGAGGGAGAAGAAACAGGCATGTTGATACCCTCCCGCAGGGCAATTTTATGAGTATATGAGGACCAACCGGCACCAGTACTTTCTTGACCTCGCCCTCCGGTGCGCACACCAGGGGACGTGCCTCCGGCGTAACTTCGGGGCCATTATCGTCGATGAATTCCAGACCATCGTCTCCACCGGGTACACGGGTGCGCCGCGCAAGCAGATGGACTGCACCGAGATCGGGCGGTGCTGGAGGAAGGACCACCACATCCCATCGGGTTCGAACTACGAACGGTGCCGGAGCGTCCATGCCGAGATGAACGCGCTTCTCCAGGCAGGAAAACTCGCACGGGGCTGCACGCTGTACCTTGCCGGGTTCGACGTGGAGACGGGTGACCTGACGCAGATCTGGCCCTGCTTTCTCTGCTCCAAGATGATTGTGAACTCGGGGGTGAGATCGGTGATCATGCGCACCGGGGACGAGACATACGAGGAGATGGACCCGATCGCCCTCTACCAGATGCGGAGTACTGAGGCGCTTGGGGAGGAGAGGTCTTAAAAAAAACCCTCCTCGCTGTTTTACGTGGGGAGGCTGAATCGAGGTTGTTATCTGCATATCAATTCAGTCACTGGACCGCCGCCGGGGCGTCCTTTGGGGGCGGCTGCGTGGATCGCATGTGGGAGTGTGGGGCCAGACAGCCCCCAGAATCTGTGTCCGGTCCACCAATCCTGCCCACAACAGATAGCGAAGGGCCAAAAAAAAAAGTCGGGGTTTTGCCTGGCAGATGCGGGATGAGAGGGGCGGTACCTGGTGATTGTCCCCGCCCCGTCAGGCCCTCCACCCGATAGCGACCTTCCACCCGGTCACATCTTCTGTCATGAAGACGGCTTCATGTGGGGTGCCTTCGTCACGGTACCTCACCTGCCCTTCCTTCATCCCCATCACCTGCGACCTGGTATTCTCATCAAGTGAGAAAATCCTCTGCGGCAGGGAGTCCATGACCGGCATCCCTTCGCGGTCCACTGCGAACGCATAATATCCTTCGGGGAGCGCAAAGTCGCGGAAGAGTGTTTCCTCAAGCGAATCGCAGTATACCGACGTACCCAGGATTCCATTCACCTTTCCCTCAGCACGCACCGGCACCGCGACGATTGCGGTGTATTTCCCGGTCGATTTGCTCAGCACGATGGTCCCGATTGAGGTCTTCCCTGCGAGCACGCCAGGGAAATAGGAGCGGTCCCGGAGGTTCGCGCTCGTCAGGTTGTCGACCGTTGTGTAGTAGGAGCCGTCAGGCCTCGCGTACCAGAACCGGGCCTCGGGATACTCTGCCTCGAGCCGGACAAGGAGCGGGCGGATCCGATCCCAGTCCTCGCTCTCCAGTTCACCGGTGAGAGCGAGGGTCTCCATGGCTGCAGAGATACCGTGCATACGGGTCCCGATGAGCGCAGATAACGCAGGAAGCAGGGTTCGGGATGCGAGGGCAGCCCGATCCCCGGCACCTGCAGGTGAAGGGGGCGTATGAGTACTGCTCCCGGTGATTCGTGCGAATGTCCCGTCCGCCTTCATGGCATCGAGGGTGTCCTGGTATGCCCTGACAGTTGCCGGGGCAGTCTCCCTGTTGAACGCGATGAAGAGCTCCGTCCTGAGCAGCGAGTACACGGGAACCAGTGCAGATTCAGGGATACCCTTCCTTCGCAGAGTCTCCGGGGTGGTTGCGGAAGACCCTACCCAGAGAGATACGGAGCCGTTCATGAGGGCGTCGAGGCATTCGGCATCGGTAGAATATGTCCTGACATTCGAGAATTGGTTCCCGATGAGGAAGTCATGGCGGGCATCTCTGGCAACCACTGCAATTGTCCCGGCATTGCGTGCGGCCTCAAGGCTCTGGAGGGCTATCCCGGAGTCCTTTGTGGCATAGAGCACATAGTCAAATATGGCAACAGGGCCAGCCCAGGCGAACTCTCTCTCACGTTCAGGGGTTCTCGCCGTGGGAAAGACCGCACAACCGGGTTTCGCGAGCGCAGTCTCGTAGGCGTCACGCCACGCACGTATCTCGATCCGGCTGCTGCAGTTCAGGCGACGGGAGAGTTCCTGGATCACCTGGACAGTTTGTCCATCAGGGGTTCCGCCGGTGCCGGTATAGCTCAATGGGTAGATCTCCTCGGTCAAAAAGACGATCTCTTCTGTCACACAGCTGGGAGTGGCTTCCATGCCAGTCTGGCGCTGTACAGGCGCGGTGCATCCTGCAATGACGCAGGAGATAAGGAGGAGTGCACCCGCCAGGGCCAGGTAATGGAACGGTCTCAAATGGGTCATGCGGAGTCTCTCCTTGCAGGAGTGGTCTGTCATCAACGACTAAAAGATATTCGATATCTTCGGTCCCACGCCAGCGTCCCGTTCCGGCATGGACCTTCCTGCATGAGCGGGAACTCCCGTGTCATCGCTGTCCGGGTGACTTCAGATGACCCCCTGGAAAACACCGGCGGAGATGGGATGCAGAGAACGGTCCTCCGTGGCCGGGATAGATCGTCCCTCCCTGGAACGCCAGCACTTTCCCAATGCTTGCCCGCACCTCATCCGGGTCGTCGGCAAAGAACGGAAGCCCCGGTCGTCCGGTTGGAATGGTCGGGAAGATGAGGTCCCCGACGATAGCGTCCCCATTTCCGAGCAGAATTGAGACAGACCCGGCGGTATGCCCAGGGGTATGAATGACCTCGCCCCTGATCCCATATTCATTCAACGCGAACGAATCCCCAAGGATGATGTCAGGTTCGAGAGGGGGAAAGTGGGCACTGCCCTTCCTGCCATACACGGCCCCGAGGACAAACCCCGCGGTTCCAATGGGATTGAGTGCGCCCTGGCGCCCGGATCGGACCATTGGCACATCCTCCCTGTGCACGGCCACGGGAGCCCCTGTTCGGTCCCTGAGAGCCCGGGCAGATCCTGCGTGGTCTGCGTGGCCGTGCGTGAGGAGGATGAGCCTGATGTCATCAGGAGATATCCCTGATTCTTTCATCCTCGCGATAATCGCGCCCTCTTTCCCCGGATTACCCGTATCGACCAGGATCACGCCGTGCTGCCTGACAAGGTATGCCCGTGAAGTCAGGCCAAGCCGGACTGGAATGACTTCGATCGGCTGCTCGCCTGAGTCCATCATCGCACCCCCCTGTGCTGATGATGGTCAGGGGAACATAAGAAGGTTGCTCTGGATTGGAGCGGGTTACTTTCCCCTATTGGTGAAGGATTGGAACAAAGAGCCGATGGGGCACTCGCCTTGTTCAAGGAGAGATACCTCATTGCCCCGAACAAGTATGCAATCCGTTAAAACTCGATATCCTCGTCTTTCACCTGCAGGCCTATGTCTTTTGCGTACGGGAGGTCCGACCAGAGATACCCATCCTTCTGGCGAAAACCATGCCTGAGTACCATCTTCACCGGAGCCGGGACGATGAACCGTTCGGGAGGCTCACCGTGGCGGTACTCGTTTCCAAGCACGACGAGGAGGGAATGCCCTCCGTCCCGCGTGTAGCAGTAGAAGTCCCGGAGACCCTCCGGGAGGGGATGGGGATACGTCCTGCCCGGGAGCACCCAGCCTTCGAGTCCTGCTGCCCTGATCAACTGCGCACTGTCTGGCATTCTCATGAGAGTTGTGTCCCCAGGAGAGATAAACCTCCCATTCCTTCCCTCTTATTCGCCGGAATACAATGGGGCTCCCCCGTCGTAGATTTGCCGGGAGTGTCTCCTGTGTTGCGGGAGACCAATGGGGCAGCAGTGGCTCTCTTCCAGGTCTGCCGGGCAATTTGCAGGAGATGAGCGACGAGTTTCCCCTCACCATTCCACTAAAAAGGAATGGAATGGCCACGCACCGGGAAAAGGGCATTCCTATTTGGGCCAGATGCGTGAAGCAAACCTGGGACACCACCCCTGGGAGGGATAATTCTCGTAAAAGGTCGCTCCATTCAGAATCTTGTTGTTCTCACCAAGGCGTTATGAAAGGGCAGAAAAGGCCCGCTTTCTCTCCATTCGGGCATCACCACACCAACGATCAGAGAAACGCTCCCACGATCATCGAGCCCGCATAGATGAGCATTGCCAGGTGAAAGAGCGGCAGGACCTTCATTCCCCTTTCTGAAGTTGGCTGCCTGGTCAGGTAAATTACGGCAAGTGCGAGGAGTGCAAGGCCAAAGACCACTCCCGCGGTCGCGACAGGACCGAGCACCCTGATAAAGATGAAGGCAAAAACGGCGTGGACGAAAAAGAACCCGGCAATCCACCAGGCGGTCCCCTGCATCCCGTAGAGGATGGGGACGGTCTGCATCCCACGGGCACGGTCGTTCTTGATATCTGCGAGGTCGTTTACACCAAGGTGTGCCATTGCAAACGGGTAGAAGAAGAGGAAATAAAGGAGGGCAGGGATATCGGGAAGCCCTGTGCAGAGGTATCCGGCGACTGGGAAGAGGGCGAAGTCTGTTCTCCCCAGCAGTTGCGCAACGGGAAGAGACTGGCGCCGCTTCTTTACCTGGTAGAAAGCCTCTGCGCCGTAGCAGTAGAGCATGACAAGCGCCACATAGAGTGAATGGGGATAAGGAAGCGTCGCGATGACAATGAGGGTGGAAATGGCGAGGAGAAGGAAGAGGAGGAGGGCGCTTCGTGGGGAGACGAGCCCTGCCGGAATGGGGCGTGTCCCAAAGATCCTCCAGTACCGGGTGAGCCTCCCGAACTCTGTGTCTTTCTTGTCGTATTCGCGATCGATATAGTCGTTCAGGACGAGCCCACCCTCGAAACCGAGGAACCCGATGATGGCAGCCCTGGCCAGGTCGAAGACGGAGAAGGTGCCATACGCGGATGCGGCAAGGAGATAGCCCGAGCAGAAGAGGATCGGCCAGGCAAAGAAGAAATGCAGCCTGAGAAGGTCGGCATATCCCCGAAGCGTCGCCATATTGTATAGTGTAGTAAAGTCCTCATACATACAACCTCTGCTCTGCGGGGGGAGTCTTCAGGGAAGGACCACGGGCTCTCCTGCCCAGAATACATTGATTGATCATAATTCCAAAGTGTTCATTACCACGAAAGGAGATCTCCTGCTATGGCCCCTGATCGTCCCTACACTGTATTGTATGTGGATGATGACCAGGATCTCCTGGACCTGGGAAAGATCTTTTTGGAGCGTACAGGGGATTTTTCAGTAGACTGCGTCGACTCAGCGCTGGCAGCACTTGAGGTTCTGGGGAATGCCGCATTTGACGCCATCATCTCCGATTACCAGATGCCTGGGATGGACGGAATCGAGTTTCTCAAATCGCTCCGGTCGCGGGGGAGCAGGATACCGTTTGTCATCTTCACCGGCAAGGGGAGGGAGGAGGTGGTGATCGATGCCCTCAACGCAGGCGCGGATTTCTATCTCCAGAAAGGGGGAGACCCAAAGGTACAGTTTGCAGAACTTACCCACAAGGTACGCCAGGCAATAGAGAAGCGGCGGGCCGAGCAGTCGCTCATCAAATCAAAGAAGCGACTCGCCGACATCATCGACTTTCTTCCCGACGCCACCTTCGCGATCGACCGTGAAGGTTCCGTGATCGCGTGGAACCATGCGATGGAGGAGATGACCGGCACCCCTGCGACTGCAGTCCTTGGCCAGGGCAATTCAGCATATTCAAGGGCGTTCTACGGAAAACAGCGCCCCATGCTTATCGATCTTGTGCTCTCCCCGGATGCTGAATTTGAACGTCAGCACTATCATTTCACACAGAGGAACGGCACATTCCTGACTGCAGAGACCACTGTCAGGAAGGCAGATGGAAAGACGTTGCACTACTGGGGGAAGGCATGCCGCCTTTACGACGAAGACGGCAACGTGGCAGGGGCAATAGAAGCAATCCGTGATATCACGGAACGTGTGGTTGCAGAGGAGCAGATCAGGGAGAAGACCCGTGAACTCGACCTTTTCTTCCAGAATGCCATCGACCTCCTCTGCATCGCAGATACGGACGGCTATTTCCGGAAGCTGAACCCCGAGTGGGAGAGGACACTCGGATATACCCTTGACGAGCTCGAAGGGCGGTCATTCATGGATTTCGTGCACCCTGATGACAGGGCAGCAACTCTTGACGCGGTTGTCCAGCTCAGCCACGGAAAAATTGTCCCCATGTTCGTGAACCGTTACCGGACCAGGGATGGTGAATACCGGTGGATCGAGTGGCGGTCATTCCCGGTTGGCAACCTTATCTATGCCATCGCACGGGACATCACGGACCGACTTGCGAGCCAGCAGTCGCTTGCCGCGAGCGAAGAGAAGTACCGCACGCTCGTTGACGAGATCCGTGACGGGTTTTTCATGACAGACCGGGAAGGAGTGCTCACGTTTGCCAACCGGACGCTCGCGGAGATGTTTGGGTTCCAGACACCCGAAGAGATGTGCGGCGTACAGTTCTCCCGGTTCGTGGCAGCCGAAGAGCATGGACGGATACTGCCCATCTTCCTTGAGTGCATCAGGACTGGGAAGGTTCCCGATGCCCCGCTCGAGATCGAGGCAGTCAGGAACGATGGCAGCAGGTTCGTGATGGAACTCAAGGCGTCTTCCGTCATGGAAGCGGGGAACGTGAAGGGTACGAGGGGTATTATCCGCGATATCACGGAACGCAAGAAAACCGACGAGTACCTTCGCATACTGGCCAAGCTCCTCGACAATGCGCCGGCATCCATCACGGTCCATGACCTTGAGGGAAATTTCCTCTATGCCAACCAGCGAACCCTCGATCTCCACGGGTATACCCGGGAGGAGTTCCTCTCCCTCAACCTCCATGAACTTGATGTCCCTGAGAGCGAGGCACTCATCCAGTCCAGGATCGAAGCGATCATGCGTACCGGCGAGGCTGATTTTGATGTATGGCACTTCAAAAAAGATGGGAGTACCATCCCGCTCCACATCAATACCCTCTTGACGGAATGGCAGGGGAAGAAGGTATTGATGAGCATTGCCACAGATATGACCGAACGGCTGCGAGCCCAGGAGGACCTGAGAAAAAGCGAGGAGAAGTTCCGCCGGATAGTAGAAACTGCGCACGAAGGCATCTGGGCAATGGATGAGCACTTCAACACCACTTATGTGAACCGGCGGCTTGCCGACATCCTTGGATACACCCCAGATGAGATGATGGGCCGTCCCATCGATTCCTTCATGGCCGACCGGGAGATGGCAGATAATCGTTCGAAACTACAGGAGAGAATGAAAGGGGTGCCAGGGGCCTACGAACGAACCTTTGTTACACGCGACGGATTGGAAAGGATCATGTACGTCTCAGCCACCCCCATCCTTGATGAAAAAGGGGTGTTCCGCGGTTCGTTTGCCATGCTCACCGATGTCACTGAAGAGAAACGTATACAGAAGCAGCTGCAACGTGAGCACGATGAGCTTGTTGCTTCCTACGAGCAGATCGCCGCGACCGAGGAGGAGCTTCGCCAGATGCTCGAGGAGCTCAGCCAGCACCAGGACGCGGTGATTGAGAGCGAGGAGCGTTTCCGCCGGCTCATCGAGCATTCGTTTGACGCAATGGTCATCCACAGGGACGGGCGCATCATCTACGCAAACGATGTGGCAGTCAGGCTGATGGGAGCGAGCGATCGGTCCGAGATCGTCGGAAAGAAGACCCTCGACTTTGTCCATCCCGATTCACGAGATGATGTGATCAGGCGCATTGCGATGATGAAAGAGGATCCCACTGCGGTCATGCCCCCGATCGAGGAGAAGTTTGTCACGCTCCAGGGGATGGTGTTCGATGTGGAGGTGATCGCTACCGCGACAAAGAGGAACGGACAAAAGGCATTTCTCGTGATTTTCCGCGATATATCCGAGAAGAAGCGTATACAGAAGGCTCTTGTCCAGGCAAACCGGAAGCTCAACCTCCTCAACAGCATCACCCTCCACGACATCTCGAACAAGCTCTCGGTCCTTGCGGCGCATATCGCGCTTGCACACGAATACATCGGGAACGACAAGATAACCGGATGCCTCGACCGCCAGAAGCGGGCAGTTGAGGCGATCCAGCAGATCCTCGATTTTACCCGCGACTACCAGGACCTTGGTGTGAAGGAGCCTTCATGGCAACACTTTTCGGTAACCCTCGGGAAAGTCAGGAGCCAAATCGATCTGGGCAGCGTCATCCTCGAGGAAGGAGACTGCCAGTTCGAGATCTTCGCCGACCCCCTTCTCGAGAAGGTCTTTTACACGATTCTTGACAATGCGGTCAGGTACGGAGGGAAGATTACCCATGTCCGCACCTCTTGCCGCATTGTCGACGATTCTCTCATCATCTCCTTCGAGGATGACGGGGTGGGAATTCCCCAAAGCGAGAAGGAGCGGATATTCGAGAAGGGATATGGCAAGGGGACTGGTCTTGGCCTCTTTCTCTCCCGCGAGATCCTCTCGATCACGGGGATGGCGATCAGGGAGACAGGGACTCCCGGTGTCGGGGCGCGGTTCGAGATCGTGGTCCCGCAGGGGATGTGGAGATAAGGAAAAACCTGTTCATTCAATGAGATTTCATTCGGATTACCTCCAACTGGACCTTTGATCTATGGTATGAGGAGGTGCTACCTTTGGTGGCAGATGATTCTGACTCTACCTGTCGCAGTCCGGGGATCTATATCAGGTCATAGGTGGGCGAGTTCTACCCACGCAATGAACCAGGATCCACGCGATGATTCGGCAGACAGGGGATGAAAAGGGATGGGCACGGGCATTCCTGCTGACAGACTCTGGCTTACATGGTGATAGGGTGTGGATGCATTTCCTGGAACTCTTGAACGAATGTAAAAAATCATGTGACATATAAAATCAGAGTGGATTGATGGGGTACTCTCTAAAAAATGAGCATTCCCTCGTATTCGATTCTTTATACGGGTGTCCAGGTACCCTGCCTGCGGAAGTACCCGGTCGCAAGTATTTTTTCATTCCTACCATTCTGTATAATGGGCATATCTTTTACAACAAAAATACCATTTTGTAGTATAAGGTATCTTAATTAATTACTGAATGACTAATTTTTCACCACGCCGCACCATCCTCCCTTTCACCGCCATCGTCGGCCAGGAGAAGATGAAGAGGGCGCTTCTCTTAAACGCGGTCAATCCCCGAATCGGTGGCGTGCTGATCCGCGGCGAGAAGGGAACCGCGAAGTCCACTGCTGTCCGGGCGCTCGCCGAACTCCTGCCAGAAATCGACGTGGTGAAGGGCTGCCCGTTCCAGTGCAACCCCCGTGACGGGAGGGAGATGTGCGAGCTCTGTGCGGAAAAGGTTGCAAAGGGTGTTCCCCTGGACCATATCACGAGGAGGGTGAAAGTGGTCGACCTCCCGCTCGGCGTCACCGAGGACCGCCTTGTCGGGACAATCGACATCGAGCGGGCCATCAAGGAGGGGACGAAGGCGATTGAGCCCGGAATTCTTGCCGCAGTGAACCGCGGTATCCTCTACATCGACGAGGTGAACCTCCTTGACGACCATATCGCCGACGTCCTTCTCGACTCCGCGGCGCTCGGCGTGAACGTGGTGGAACGCGAGGGGATCTCGTTCTCCCACCCGGCACGGTTCATCCTTATCGGGACGATGAACCCCGAAGAAGGGGAGATCAGGCCCCAGCTCCTGGACCGGTTCGGTCTGCAGGTGGCAGTCGAGGCGATCGACGACCCCGAGCAGAGGATGGCAATCGTCCGCAACGCCGAGGCCTTTGATACCGAGCCTGCCTGGTTCTCGAAAGGGTTCGAACCGGCACAGGAGGCACTTCGTGAAGTGATTCTCCGTGCACGGGGGCTCCTGCCCACGGTGACAGTCCCGGAGGAAGTCCTCCGTGCGCTGGTGAACGCCTGCGTTGAGCTGGGTGTCAAGACACACAGGGCTGAGATCGCGGTGGCAAGGGCTGCACGGACTATCGCCGTACTTGACGGGCGGACCGAGGTCACCCTTGACGATGTCCGGGAGGCGATGGAGCTCGCACTCCCTCACCGTATGCGCAGAAAGCCCTTCGAGGAGCCGAAACTCGACCCCGACCGGCTCGACTCCGCCATGAAGAATGCGGAGCAGCAGAACCGGCAGGAGAAAGAGCCTCCTGCAAATGACCCGCTCCCGCCGGATGATGAACAAATCCCGCACAGCCACGAGGACAAGGGAGGAGAAGGGCGCGGGCAGCCGCCCAGGATGAGGGAAAGCACGGCGCAGGAGAGAGTCTTTGGTATCGGGGACCCAATCGACACCCGCAGGGTCATGCTCGGTGCAGGGCGTGACCGCGAGAAGAGGAAGCGGTTGAACGGCAGGAGGATAGAGACCTACTCTTCGGGGAAGAACGGCTCGCCCATCACTTCCCGGATGCCGACCGGCTCGATGGACCTTGCACTCGATGCCACCATCAGGGCAGCCTCCCCCCACCAGGCACGGAGATCCAAGGGAGCGCTCGCGGTCTCGATCCGTGAGGATGATATCCGTGAGAAGGTCAGGGTAGGCAAGGTCTCTGCGTCCTGCATCTTTTTGGTCGATGCAAGCGGGTCGATGGGCGCGATGAAGCGGATGGAGGCGGCGAAGGGTGCCATCCTCTCCCTCCTGATTGACTCGTACCAGCACCGAGACCGGATCGGGATGGTGGCGTTCAGGGGAGACCGTGCAGATGTGCTGCTGCCGCTCTCCCACAGCGTGGACCTGGCCAAACAGAGCCTTGCCGATCTCCCCACGGGGGGAAAGACCCCTCTTGCGGAGGGGATATGGAAGGCCATCGAGGTGCTCGACCGCGAGCAGCGGAAGAACGGCGAGGCAGTCCCCGTCCTGGTCCTGATATCGGACGGGAGGGCAAACGTCTCACGCGGTGGGGATATCAGGGCGGAGATTCGCAGTGCCGCCCAGGAACTCCGTTCCCGCGGGATACACACGGTAGTGATTGATACCGAGGAGACAGGGTCTGCGTTCCTGAAGATGCAGCTTGGCTACTGCAGGGAGATCGCAGAAGAGACAGGCGGACGGTATTACGCCGTCTCTGACCTGAAGGCAGGGGTTCTCGGGGATATCACGCGAAACGAATTCGCGAGGGTCTTTTCTTAACCTTTCACAAGACGGTGATGATTGCACACATCATTTCAGTGGTGCCTTGGGATAGAGCCAGACAGCCTCTCTTCTTCACGGGACAGGTCGACCGTGCACCATACCCTGCTTTCACAGGGTTCAACCTGCCGCATCCTGAACCTGGTGCGGTGAGAGACCCGGAAGGGGGGCACGATGAACAACATTCAGGTCATCCTTGATCCATGGTCATGGGGGAGCAATGTCCCGGCTTTTAGCTCCCTCCCATCAAGTGTGGGAGGATATTGTCCTTCGTTGGGTGGATGCATCCTCCTGACATCGTATTCCGGAAGAAAACAGGGATGCGGGGATTGGGCAGCCGTTTGCGGTATACTCTCCTCCTCCTGTCCGGCATATCGCATGCGTGCCGCTCCCCGGTGTATTCGAGGGAAAGCCAGAAATATTCGCCCCCCTGCTGGTCATGGAACTCCTGAGAGTGTTGGTGATATCGTGGGCGTGTGTGCGAAACCCATGAAACCGGTGTTGCAGCACCGGTGACAGCAGATCATCAGAGGATCACTGCCAGATCTATACTTACCTGTATTAGTATTAAAAATTTTTATTTTAGTAGCATTTATTCCTAATTATTTGTTTTTGGCTGCTGTTAACCGAGAAGAAATGCAGAGGTGAGACGTTGAACGGAGACCCGGCCGTCATGTGAGGCAGGATGGTGCGAAAAAAAGGATCAGGATGGCCTGATGGGCCGAATCACGTATGCATATCCTGTCGCGGTGGATGTCCCGCCCTCATTTTCCACCCGGAAGGTGACCCTGTACAGTCCGGGTGCCTGGTAGGTGTGGACAGGGCTTGGGTCTGTCGAGGTTCCTCCGTCGCCGAAGGTCCAGAGATATGATTCAGGAGATCCGGTAGAGAGATCGGTGAACCGGACCGTGAGGGGTGCATTGCCGACCTTCGTGTCCTGCGTGAACCGTGCAACCGGCGGCTTTGGCGGCACGGTCACGGTGATGAGGTTGTCCTTGACAATCTGATCGGATCCTTCGGGGCCGCTCACCGCGAGCCGGACGGTGTAGACGCCGGGGTTCCAGAACCTGTACACGGGGTTGCTGGATATGCTGTCCCAGCGGCCGTCGTTGTTGAAGTCCCATGTCCGCAGAGTGACGGTCCCCGTGGACTGGTCGGTGAACTGGACTGAGAGCGGGGCAACACCTGAAATGGGGCTTGCCGCGAAGTCGGCGCGGAGACCTCCCGGCGGGAGGACAGAGATGTATGCCATCTTCTGTTCAGTTGATTCCCCTCCCGGTCCCCGGACCGTGAGCCTGATGTCGTAGGTTGCGGCGTCAGTGAACGTATACGAAGGACTGGATGCGGTGGAGAACTGCGTCCAGACACCTCGCTCGGGGCGGAACTCCCAGGTCCTGTCGGTGATTGCACCTGTGGAATTATCGGTGAACTGGACTGAGAGGGGTGCCGTTCCAGTCAGGGGGGATGCCGAGAAGTCAGCGGAAGGTGCAGGCTCGGAGAGCACGGTGATGTATCCGGCCCTCTCCTGCTGGTCTTCTCCACCCGGTCCCCAAACCGTGAGCCTGATGTCGTAGGTTGCGGCATCAGTGAACGTATACGAGGGACTGGATGCGGTGGAGAACTGCGTCCAGACACCTCTCTCGGGGCGGAACTCCCAGGTCCTCTCGGTGATTGCACCTGTGGAATTATCGGTGAACTGGACTGAGAGGGGTACAGTGCCGTTTGTCGGGATGGCAGAGAACACTGCAACGGGTGGGCCGTCGGTGTATTCCGCTATGAGAATGGCTCCTGCGGCGACCATGTTGTCACCGCTTGCGCCGACAGTGACGCTGCGAAACAGCGCAGTGTTCTCTCCCTGGGCTACGTCATTGGTCACGTTAAACTCCCTGAGCGTCACCTGCGGCCCTGCGAGGTATCCCGGTGAGAGGTCGCCGTAGTCATGGCCGTTGAAGATGAACGCGCTCTTTCCTGCTTCGTTCGCAGAAAAGAGGAAGGCAAGGAGGTGCGCCTCACCAAGGCCTGCAGTATCCACGCCGCCAAACGGCGCGTACGCCGTGGCCTCATCGTCGGATGCGAACCGGGCCGCGCCTGCATAGAGCATGTCGCATTCCTCATTGATCAGGATCTTTCTCACCGGTTCGCCGGAATCCTCGTAGACAACCACAAGGAGGCTGCCGTAAAGGCCGTTATTGTTGCCGGCCCCCGGCGTAATTGTGAAGGTGTTTCCAGTCTTTGAGAAGAGACTGGTGACGTTGTATGTCAGGAGGCCTGATGGATAGTTGTAGCTGCCATATCCTTTCCGGTCGGTATAGGTGATCTCGGGGGCCACAGGCTGGCCGTTGAACTGCGCAGTCCACGCAGGGATTCCCCCAGGCGTCTGGTCGTAAGTGTATCCCTGGGAGAGGCGGGCAGAGAGGATGGTCGCAGTCCCCGGGACAGGGATGTCTGAAGCGGTCCAGTGTGTGGTCGCACTGCTCCACCCCGCTGCCCGGTATGTGGCATTGCCGGTCGAGTATGCCATGCCTACCCGTCCTTCGAAGGCTGCGATAGTCTCAAGGTCGGACCCGCCGGTCCAGCGCTTGCCCTTGTACCCGTTATTCATCACGGTCATCGTGAGGGAGAGGGCATTATTGGATTCGTCGGACTCTGCGATGACGTTGTCAGGATCCGCGGTTGCGGTGAGGGTGACAATATCCCCGGCTGTCCGGAGCGTGGTGTCATTTACCTGGACTTCCTGTTGTGCTCCCGGGTGAAGGCCGGGAATGGCGACATCGTACTCCGCACCCGATGCGTCGATCCGGACAGTGAACGGCCCCGCGGAAGCCGTGCCATTGTTCCTCACCGTGGCGTTGATGGTGTTGGGCTCATGGGCAAAGAGCTCGTTTCCATTGGTGGAGAGCTGCGTGATCACGAGGTCCGGGTGGGAAGGCCCGGTCACGGTGATGAAACCGCTCTTCACTTCGCGTGCGGACCCGCCCTGCCCGGTGACCGTGAGGTTGACGGTGAAAATGCCCTGTGAAGCATATGTGTAGACCGGGTTCTGTTCTGTGCTGTCAATGACCCCGTCGTTCTGGAAGTCCCATGCGTAGGAGGTGATAGTCCCCGAGGACATGTCAGTGAACGCGACCGTAAGAGGAGCAGCCCCGGAGGTCACATTCGCGGCAAAATCCGCGACGGGGCCAGTCTCAGGATACTCGACGACAAGGAACGCATGGGAGGCTGTCATCAGGGGGGTCGCCCCCGGGGCGGTGCTCCGGATGCCTGCCTCGTTTCCTGACGCCAGCAGCGAGTTCTTCACGTCCCGGGTATCCACCGCAACCTGCGTCCCCGTCGAGGGACCGTAGTCCCAGACATTCGTGCCGATGGTGGCCCCGTTCCAGAGAAGGTTGCCTTCAGGACCGTTTCCTGACGGGACGAAGGTGGTGAGCCAGGCATGGGAGGCATCCCCCGGGGAAATTGTCATCCCGGTGAATGGGAGATACGCGGTTGCCTCTTCGGGCGTGGTGCCGTACTGGGTCTCGTCTGCTCCCAGGATATCAAACCCTTCGGCCAGGAACACCTGTCTCCTGAGATCTGACGTGTCCTCGTAGACCACGGCAAGGGTCAGGCCGTAGATGGCGAGGTTGGTATTGACGTTGTCCTTCGTGAGCAGCGCGGTATTTCCTGCCGGGTTGAACCATTGCGTGACGTTGTACGCAAGCAGCCCATAGTGGTGGTTTGCATAGCCTCCGAAATTACTCTGATCGGTATAATGGGCATCGTGGGCTGTGGCGTTCCCGTTGAAGGTAAGGTGGAAGTGATCCGGGACCTGCTGCGAATCGTCCCAGGTGTAAGGCACGTAGAGCCTCGCTTCCCGGACCGTTGAACCTGCGGGGAGAGGGAGATCGGCACCAGTCCAGGTCACCGTGTAAGAGGACCACCCCGATCCCCCCACACCACCGGCCCTGTAGGTGCTGTCTCCCGGAGAAGAGAGGAGGCCTCCACGGAGGTCAAACGTCCGGGAGGTAAGGATATCGCTCTTGCCTTCCCAGTATCGGGCGCCCTTGTAACCGTTGTAGAGGACCGTCTTCGTCGTGCTGCTCTTCTGGTTGTTCCCTTCATTCGTCTCAGGGACGAGGTTGTCGGGGTCTACCGTGGCGGTGTAGGTCACCGTCCCGCCAGCGAGGTTTCGCACGAGGGTATCGGTCACGGAGACAATTGTCGTCTGCCCCGCGGGTATAGAGGGGACGCTCCCGCGGCCGTCAAAACCGTCCGATGAGGTGAGGTGCACCTCCGTGGGAGAGGACTGCTGCGCACCGTTGTTCCTCACCGTGATGCGGACGGTGTTCGGCTCTTTGGCAAAGACGTTCCCGGTGACCGGGTTCACGAACGTGACCTCGAGGTCTCCGGGAGGCGTGGCTGCCTTCTTCACTGCGAGGGCAGCGAGCGGGATCTTGTAGTAATTTGCTTTCCGGTCATAGGTCATGGCATTGAGCTGACCAGAGATTGTTCCTGGTGTCACATTCCATGAATTGAATCCTGAGTAAGATCCCTGGACCTGAGTCTCCAAAGTGCCTGCAGCGATGGGTTGATCGTTCCAGGTGTAATTCCCGTCAGTGCTTGCGAGGTGGTTTACGGTCAGGATCGCCGATTCTATTGGTGCATTGATGACAGAGAGATCAAAGGTAGTCTGGCCCGTGTACGGCATGCCGGAGTTATCCGCAAGATAGGAGTCAATGTCATGCCCCTCGTTTACCCAGTAATGGATCTCATCCGTATCCCGGTCATTGTAGGCGACGAGAAGTGTCATCATCTTGATCCTCCCGTCAAAACTTGCATTGACCTTCTCTGTCACAACACGCGCCTTGGGTGTGTCAGAAGAGATCAGGGAGGTCACATCATACCAGACGAAGAAATCGCTCGTAACACGGTTGCAGTGGTCATTTACCGCAATTGGCCCTGTGCCGCCCTCGCCGGGGTAGGTGTATCCTCCAGGGGTGTCAAGCATCTCGAATCCAAGGACTGTCTCAAATAGCCCGTCGCCATCCCCGTCAAACGAGACATTGGCAGTCCCCGGGTAGTTGTTCTGCATGGTTCCTGAATAGACGGCTACGTAGAGCCGTGCCCACGCAATGTCCACCCCTGAAGGAATGGGTAAAAATGTCTTGATCACATCGGTTGGTCCCCACGCAGGAGGATCTGCATCGATATACAGGCCGCCGGAGACGGTGCCGGATTGCACCGTCGAAAGCGGTATGCCACCCACGTACCCGTCTGCAGAGATGCAGGGGACAAGGAAGAGGGTGAGAACGAGTACAAATGTGAAGTATCTCACATATTTGGGAGAGAATGTACACTTACCAGTCTTCATGCTGCCACCTTTCAAACGAACATCTGATTATTTCATACACTACTATTAATAATTATCAGCTGATTCGATGCGCATCAACAGAAGATACACAGGGCAGAATGAAAGGGGGAGTTCCCCCAGAATAGTGATAAAAAACTGAATTGGTATCAAATCCGGTGGGAAACAAGAGCTGTGATTTGGATGAGTTTGTATGATACTCAAAATAGTGAATCAATATTTGGGATGATCTGATAAAGAAATGTGAATATATTTTTAATTAGTATGATTTCATAAAATTTAAAATTTTTAATTTTTTTGAAATCCACTGCATATTATTTACACTGGAATGTCGAGATCTGTTTTGGGAGAATCAGAAAAGGGACAAGAATAAAAAATGATCACGCTCTTCCTGATTCTCCGGGAAGAATCAGTGAAGCATGACCGGGGAGACATTTGGAACTCTTTACCTCCACCAGGGGGTATTCAACACGATGACAATTCTCCTTGCGGTATCGCTGCCAGCCACATTTGATGCCTTGAGCTGCACAGTGAAGATCCCGGTTCGAGTGTAGGTGTGGACAGGGTTCTTTTCGGTTGAAGTGCCCCCATCTCCGAAATTCCAGAGATATTCAGTCGGATTGAAGAGTGAACGATCCGTGAAACTCACGGTAAGGGGGACTCTTCCGGTGACCTTATCCTGCGAGAACAGCGCAATGGGCTTTCGCAGTGGAGTGACAGTAATATAATGCATCCTGGTCTGGCTGTGGCTTCCGGC